>JAZLMK010000041.1:0-2197 GCA_045598645.1 Fibrobacter sp. | reverse complement strand
AAGTAGTGCCCGTTTACGGGCGGCCAAGTAAGGACTTCCGCAGGTGGCAGATTACCGTGCGTGCCCTTGCACGCGGCTAGCATCCTAGGGCTACGCCCGTATATGAAGAACCACCGGCTACGCCGGTGGGTCACTTTTTTTGTAACTATTTTTTGACAAGGACGAATGTTTGTATATATTTATGAAAAACATGATGTCAAATAACTAAAAAGGGAGATTTGCATGAAGAAAGAATTGGTTGCTGCGTTTTCGTTGTGCTTGGCGTTGACGTTTGTCGGCTGTTCCGATGATAGTTCGTCATCTCCTAGTGCCGAAGACATTGAAAAAATAGATGATAATGGGGGCAAGTCCGGCAACTTTGGAAAATTCTCGGCAATTGACGACGATGCCGAAGAAGTTTTGAAGGCCGCTGTCAAGGGTTCGGACTATGAGTCTGTGACTTGCGATAGCGTATCGACCCAGATTGTCGCAGGTACGAATTATAAGTTCCAGTGCAGCATCAAGGACGGCAAGGAAACTAAGGACGTCGTACTTACCGTGTTCGAACCGCTTCCGAGTTCCGATAAACCTGTGCAGCTCACCCTTGTCACGGATGCTGATGGCGAGGTCCTCTTTGAAAGCAAAGTCGAATTCGAGGCTGAAGACGAAGAATCCGACGATGATGGGAAAAAATCCGACGAGGGCTGTGACGGCTGCTTTGGAGACTACGAAGAATTGACCGAAGACGATATGGATGTCTTTGAAAAGGCGAATAAACTTTCCGATTCCACGTTCGTGAATCCGACGAAGGTTTCCAAGCAGGTTGTCGCCGGCATGAATTACAAGTTCATGTGCGGATTGCAAGAACCTGATGCAAAAACAGAAGACCAAACGCAGCATATCGCTAAAATGGTGACTCTTACGGTTTACAAAGACCTAGATGGCAATGTGACCATTACAAGCGTCGAAGAACTGGAACTTGAGCCTGTCGACGATATCATCAAGGGTCTTGATCTCGATGAATTGGATGATCTTTGCGAAGGTTGCTTTGGTGACTACGAAGAATTGACCGAAGACGATATGGATGTCTTTGAAAAGGCAAATAAACTTTCCGATTCCACGTTCGTGAATCCGACGAAGGTTTCCAAGCAGGTTGTCGCCGGCATGAATTACAGGTTCATGTGCGAACTTGAAGTTTCCGAAGGCGAAACGAAGGACGTTATCCTGGAAGTTTATAAGAACGTGAAAGATGAAATTGAAATCACCTCGGTAACAGAATGGCAGAAAATCAAGGTCCTTGATGTTGGCGCAGATCCATCAATATCCAAAGATTGCGATAGTTCTGCAGACGGCCTGGTGACCAATTGCGACGTCAAGCTAGGTGAAAAAAACTAAGGGCACCTATAGGAGGAAACTCTGAGTGTCTTTGAAAAAAAGCGGCCTTGAAGGTCGCTTTTTTTGTAAGCAGAATGGTAATGGCGCCGGAGGCGCTTTTTTACAACGCGGCGCAGCCCCCCACTAGCCACTACTTTCGTTTTTTCTTGACTTTGGGCGGGGTGTAGTTTGAACCGACCGGAGCGCCGTTGTTTTGCTTTTTAGCGAACGCACCCACCTTCTTGAACATTTCTTTCATGCCTTCGTACTGCTTGAGCACAGCGTTCACGCGGCCGATTTCGGTGCCGGAACCTTTTGCGATGCGGGCCTTGCGGCTGCCGTCGATGATGTCCGGCTTTTTGCGTTCCTTGGGCGTCATGGAACTGAGCACAGCTTCCACGTACACGAGTTGCTTTTCGTCAATCTGGTCCAGCGGAAGTTTGTTGAGGCCCGGGATGAGACTCAAAATGTCCTTGATGCGCCCGAGTTTCTTGATGGTGCGGAGTTGGTTCAAGAAGTCGTTCAGGTCGAACGTGTTGTTGAGGATTTTCTTCTTCAAGTCCTTCGCGTCTTTTTCGTCGATGACCTGTTGCGCCTTTTCTACGAGGGAGACTACGTCGCCCATGCCGAGAATTCGGCTTGCCATGCGGTCTGGGTGGAACAGGTCGATATCCGGGAGTTTTTCGCCAACACCGATGAAGCAAATGGGCACGCCCGTCATCTTCTTGATGCTGAGGGCCGCACCGCCGCGGGTGTCGCCATCCATCTTGGAGAGGCAGACGCCAGTGAAAGAGAGACGCTGCCAGAAGGTCTCTGCAACGTTCACGGCTTCCTGACCGATCAT
>JAZLMK010000040.1:0-2075 GCA_045598645.1 Fibrobacter sp. | reverse complement strand
CACAGTCAGCTACAAGGTCGGCGAAGGCGACTGGAGCACGACAGCCCCGACCATCAAGGATGTTGGCGAAGTTACCGTGTCCGTGAAGGCCGTGAACTCGAACTACGATGACGCTACCACAAGCTACACGTTGAAGGTGACCCCGAAGGCAGTCGTCGTGAAGGCCGATGCCGCCCAGAAGACTTACGGCGAAGCCGACCCGGAACTCACGAGTTCTGTTGAAGGCCTCGTGACTGGCGAATCCGAAACATTGATTGCTCGCACGGTTACCCGCGCAACCGGCGAAAATGTGGGCACGTACACGATCACTGCAAGCGGCGAAGCCTCGCAGGGCAACTACAGCGTGACCTACGAACCGGCGACGTTCACCATCGGCAAGAAGCTCGCTACGATTACCGTCGCCTCCGCCGAAAAGACATACGGCGAAAACGACCCGACCTTCACCGGCTCTGTCGACGGCCTCGTCGCAACGACCGACCTCGGTACGATCGCCTACGTCCGTAGCGGCACGGACGAATCTGTCGGTTCCTATGTCGGCGTAATTGTGGCAACCTACACAGCGAACGACAATTACGAAGTGACTGTGCAGAACGGCTCCTTTGCCATCAATCCGGTTGTTGATGTGAAACTTCCGGAAAATGTGGAACTGGTTTGTACTGCTGGCGCTACCGGTGCTGAAAATTGTACGGAAGATGGCAAGTCCATCGATCACACTTACGGCGAAGAAACTTCTCCGCTGCCTGGTTCTGTGGTTGTGGATTCCAACGGCGCCGTCGATACCGCATGGCACTTTACGGGCTGGTTTGAAAATGAAGACGGCATTGCTCCTGAAGTGACCAAGATTGATGCCGAAGAAGAGAATACGGTTACCATCTATCCGTTCTTTGCCAAGACTCTTGATATCATTATTGGCGAAGATACCATCCAAGTGGTTATCGACAACAATGATGTTAAGGACAGCATTGATCAGAAGACCACGGATGCAATCCGTTCTGCTGGAATTGAGGACCCCACGAAGCCTGATGATTACATGTACACCTACGAATTCGAAAAGTACGAATACAACGCGCAAACGGGCAAGGTTACTCCGGTATTCACGCATAAGGGCCGCGAATACAAGATTGCCTACGACATGCCCGCCACCGCCGCTTTGTCTAAGGACATAAGAAAGTATTCTTATGGTGAACGCACTAAACTTCCGGAAGCCTATATTGACGGCGATGATTCCTGGGATTTCAAGGGATGGTATACAAAGCCCAATGGCCTCGGTACTAGGGTGAAGGTTATCACCGAGAAGGAATTCGGAAACAAGAAGTTCTATGCGATGATCCAGAAGGAAGTCGTCTACGAAGTCAATGGAACTAAGGGCCTGTTGATTGTCGTGTATTCTGAATCCGCAGACAAGTCCATCCGCAGGGCGCTTAATGGCGTCATCCCTGCCGACTATGTTGAAGACGGTATTACTTACACGTTTGAATCTTGGACGAAGACTGATGACGGTTCGTACAAGGCGAACTTTGTGGATGCCGCAACCGGTTTGTTTGCTGCTGCAGCACCGCATTTCAGTGTCGTTGCCAACGGCCGTACGCTTGAAATCACCAACGCGAAGAAGGGCTCCTCCGTGGTCGTCTTCGATATGCGTGGCAGAATCGCGGCTCGCGGTGTCATCGACAATGCGACCCAGCGCATAGACCTTGTGAAGCCTGGAAGTTACGTTGTTCGCGTAAACAACCAGACGGTACGCGTGAACGTGCGATAAAATTCAAGCCCCCGATACGGGGGCTTTTTCGTCGGCTCTATGCATTGCCCACAAAGGCGAGTACGAGAACGACGATAATCAGGAACCCAATCATGGTTTCGGTACTGTTCATATAAGCCTCCTTTGATTTCCAATATGTCAAAAGGAGGTCCCCTGTTGCAAGGGTTGCTTTATATTTTTTTATTAGTGTCCGGTAAAAAAATATAGCCAAAAATAAAAATGGCAGGTTCCTCAGACGAAGAGCCTGCCCGTTTTGTTTTTACTTTGTAATTACCACAAAACAAACAAAAACAAAACGTTATGGTCAAAAGTACAT
>JAZLMK010000039.1:0-33672 GCA_045598645.1 Fibrobacter sp. | reverse complement strand
GCGATGAGTTTCTTCGGCGTTTTCGAGGTATGGCTCCCGTGGGGCGCCACGACGAAAATGGACGAGGCGGGGAGCAAGGCAGGCCTTGGCGGCGCGTTCTTCACAGGAGCGCTTCTCGTACTCTTAAGCACACCGTGCTCCGCGCCTTTGCTCGGCACCGCCATGGGCTTCGCGTTCACCGCGACGACGCCCGTATTGTTCCTGTTCTTTACCGCGGCGGGCGTCGGCCTTGCCGCCCCCTACCTGCTCGTGAGCGCCTTCCCTGCCATTTTGAACATCCTCCCGAAACCGGGCGCCTGGATGGTCACGCTCCAAAAAGTCATGGGCGTACTCCTCCTCGCGACCGTTGCCTGGCTCCTGTGGGTAGTGAGCGAACAGGCCGGAAGCACTGGCGTTGCCCTGTTTGCAATCGTCGCCGCGATTTCCATCGCCTGCAGTTTCGCCATCGGGAAAATCGCCCCGCCGGGAGCGGCCTTTGCCCGCGAAGTCGGCGCATTCGCCATTTCTGCAGTCGTTCTTGCGGCACTCTGGTTCGCCCTGCTTGGCCCGAAGTACGAAGCCGTCGTCACGGAACGTTTTGAAGCCCGCGCAAGCGAGCAGATGCTCGAAGGCGGCTGGTACCGCTACAGCGAAAAACTCGTCGCGGACTTCGCCAAGTCCGGACGCACCGTGTTCATCGACGTCACCGCCGACTGGTGCCTCACCTGCAAGGCGAACGAAGCCGCCGTGCTCTCCGGTTCCGAATTCCTCCGCAAAATGGACAGCGCGGGAGTCGCCCGAGTCAAGGCCGACTGGACCCGCGAAACACCCGAAGTGAACGCCCTCCTCAAGAGCATGGGCAAGTCGGGAGTCCCCGCCTACGCCATCTACCCGCACGGCGACGCAGGCAAGCAATTCGTATTGCCGGAACTTTTGACCACCGACGCGATTCTCGAAAAATTGCCATAAACGCAAAAGTTAGCCCAGGCTAACTTTATGTCTGTAAAAAGTTAGACGCGTCTAACTTTTTCGTTTTCATTTTACCTTATTCAAGGTATTTTCATTGGCAGAACTTGGCGCTGCTTTGCTTTAATCCAGTCGCATCGCCCCAAAATATCGAATCTTCATAAGAAGAAAGATATTCCCCATTTTCTGACACGCCCTTATCCGTGCCATATGCACCATGGACCATAAGGACGTTATAGTTTTCAATGGATTCCATTGGTTTGGGTGTAGCCCAGCATGTGATAGTCAAGACCATCACTAATAAAATAAGTTTTTTCATAGTTTATCCAACCCTAATTATTAATACTCCACAACAACTTCATCACCGCGATAAAATTTCAAGCCACCTCGCCATTCAACATCCAAGCAATCAACCTTATCTCCAATGAAATCACACAAATAAGCATTTGGGCGTAAAACATTCCCCAAAAAATCTCCAATAGTAAATTCTACAGGAACATCAACAGTATCATTTCCATTTCGTAAAAGTCTTCCTTCAAATGCATGTTCTCCGGGCATAAAGCAGTATACATCCTCATCCCAGGCCCTTACGTCATCGCACTTCTGAATCCATTCCAAATCATTATCAAGCCGTTTGTATGTAAGAGTCTTTTTCGTCGTATCCAAAACGGCATACTGGCAACTGTCCCCATCAGCATTCAAAGGGCCTTGCACAAAAAACAGACCGTCATTCCAAATTCTTAAACGTTTTACTTGGAAAACTTCTTGACAACTTTTTTTTGCACAACATATTTAACAACAAAAGGCTTTTCACCCAGTTTCCAAAAAGAGATTGACCCTGATTCAGACCCCCATATTATCGAATCAGCCACTTGCCCTCGAGCGTACTCATAATAATCATTATCCAAGGAATCAGTCCAACGAGGACCATCTTCCTGCACCCTATAGTTAAAAACGCGCAATCTAGTATGTCCTCTGCCACCACGCGTTCCACCGTCAGTCACATAACCTTCTTGCTCCTGAGACCACGAGCGCCAATCGCTCACAATCACCAGACTATCATCTATAAAGCCAACAACTTTTTCCCCATCACGATATTCAGACCATTCAATCGGCCCCCATTCCCTGTTCAAGTCGCTGCACCCTGCCAGCATCCCGCCGCACACAAGCGCAAGCACAGTCCCTGCAAACAAGCCGCAAATCCTATTCATCATAATCAAACCTCCAACATCATCCGTTCAGCCCGCAAAGCATATAGGTGCATACCGTTAATCACTTATAAATATATTCAAAACTCCGGACGGATTCAAAAAAGCCTTAGTAGTATTTTCCGTAGGCAAGGAGGAATGCAATGGACTGCCGCGGCCTACGGCCTCGCAGTGACAATGCGGAAGGAACTGCATTATTCCCTTATCGCTACTTAAGTCTATCTACAATATTACGGATTTCATCAACAACATCTGCAAACGTTAAATCCGAAGCATAAGCATTACGCCTTGCAAACGCATTCCACCTTGTAACCAAACCAGCATCGTTCTTTATCGTCTCAAGTAAATCAACTATCGCATCAAAAGATAATTCCGTCTGGCGATTTTCAAAAGTATTTTTGCATGCCGTCAAAAGGACTTCACTGTCAAAATCATCCTTTTGTGTTTTGTACAAAAGATAAAGATCGTAAAAATCCTTACAGCGGCTATTGAACAAGCCCCTCTTATAAAGAGTCTGCAGTTTTTCAGCCACAATAGTTTGTACCGTATACGACGGAAGGGTGAAAGGCTCACCAAACATACTTTTATAGGCATACTCCACAGGAGCCGGGGTTACAACATCGCCTGTTGCAATATCAACAGGCAACACGACACGAATGTTTTCAAACCTGCAGAGAATCATTAGACGAAAACCACCATATTCGTCTTCTTCCCTTATAGGTTCAATCTTTTCTACCGATGTTTTTATCTCATCTTCCGTAGACTCGAGAATTTCCTTGAACATTCTTAAAACATTATCTTTCGTCAACGCCGCATTATTCAGGGAGAAATCTACGTCCTTGGTCGTTCTATTTGACACGCCAACGATATTCGACAACAGGAACCCGCCCTTGAACAAAAAATTTCCATTATACCTGCTAGTTGCAACTTTTCTCAAAACATGTTCAAGAAAGTAACACGTGTACACTGAATTAAACGGCAAGTTCAATTGCCGTGCCTTGTCTTGGCACACCTGCCTTAATTTATTCTTATTCACAGCAGAACCTCCAAGGCGCTCCGAACCTTCTCGGAAATCCCCATCGCAGTCGCATAAGCCCCAAGCAAGGCAAGGTCTTTACTAGAAGAAGCCGCATAAAAACGAAGAAATTTCACATACTCCTCGGGATCCATCGACGACCTGTGCTTGATAAAATCGCAAAGTGTTTTTTCGAGGTTGTAGACGTTAACCCGATTGCCGCAAGGCGTCGCAATGGACATGATGCCCAAAGAATATTGCTCATCCCTTTCGTAATGTGCAATCACATTGGAATCTTTACGAATCTTGACATGACGGGGAACAGTCACATTCATTTGCGAAAATACTTTATCTGAAACCCCATGCAACGCAAGCGCCGTCTCGTAAGAAAATACGGCTTTCGGATTTAGGTACTGGTAGATAAAGAAATCGTCCCAGGCCACATCAACTTGCTTGTACAAGCCTCGTGCTACTGGCTCAATTTCATTTCGCTTCACCATGCGGTTTAGGTAAACCGTGGACATTCCGCTATCTCGACAACAGGATGCAGTGATATACCCTTTATTTTCGCCAAGCAATTTTCTTATGTATTCTAGATGTAGCATATCAACGGAAATATACAAATTTTTCCGTCAAATTGTAACAAAAGATCTTTGTTTCCCCAATTTCTTCCTGGTAGTTGAAGTTCATCAGCTATAACATTACTTCGATTTCAGCAAGCTGCCGTTCACGCGGAAGATCCTGTCGCCACGCCCGTCGCGGGTTCCATCACGAAGGGCCCGAGAATCGCGAATCTGGATTTTCTGGTCGGCACGTTCCACGCGAATTGCGGGTTTATTCCGCTTCAAGGCACGACCGCCGGGAATCGCGGCGCTATTTTTCTTCGACGTCAAGAAGAACGAGCCCAGAGGAACCGCATTCGGCGAAACAGGATGGACAAGGGTGTCCATTTCATTGGCAAAATAAACATCATCCACAAGCAAGTACAAGGAGAACGAACCCGGCTTTTGAGGCACTTCGACTTCAAAGTCAATTTCGTTTGTACCGTCAAAAGTCATTGTGGTATCGCCATTTTCCACCTTGATTGTGCGGCTATGGACATCCCTGAAATCAACATTTTTCAATTCTTCATGAGAGAGGATTGATTTACCATCCTCGGACAACGTTTCCGACTCGCATTCATCCGTAACGAAATAAAGCTTCGCGTTTCTTTTCTGGGTCAGGTTTCCAAATCCCACGTTCTGGATTTTCAACTTGCCCTTCAATTTTTCACCCGCAAACACCGTATCGGGCAGCCACGATTCACGCAGTACAAAGCGGTACCCAAGATGGTCGTCAATGAACTTGAAGCCAGTCAGGGTATCGATTTTCGTGCCGTCGTATTCGTAGTCCTTGCCGCTAAAGTGGGCGGCCTTCCAGCGATCAATCACGTTGTTGTTCCAGTGCAAATTCAAATAGCTCGTATGCGTGCGGAAGCCTTCGTGCGCCAGGAATTCCGGCGTATTGATAACCTCGTAGCCACTTGCCGTTTCCACCGCCTCGCCGCCGTAAGGCGTGTTGATGCTGTACTTCTCGAGCCAGGCGACGCCCTCCTCGCGGCAGATGGAAGTCTTGCAATCGGCGCCCCAGGTGCCGTAATCGTACTGCGTTCCAAGGTAGCCATCGTTGAACATTCCCACACGGTACATGGTGTCGCCCTTCGCTTCGGCAATCTGCTTGAACACGTCTCCGTCGATATGAAAATCCACGCCCCAGTTTTCGAAGCCGAGAACCGCCGCGGAATAGTTCCCCGTGCGGGTTAGAATCTTGAGTTCCGGAGGCGTCAATTGCAGCATCTTGTTCACTGCCTCGGCCACGCGCGGGTACGTAATCGCCGTATCGCTGTGCATCTCGCCAAAGGCTCCGTGCATGCCCATCTCGAGCGCCACGATTACATCTACGTTCTTCGAAAGCACAGGCGCCAGCTGCTCGATATGCCGCATCACCCACTTGTGTTCCGGCGTGGTGTTCGAATGCCCATCAAACCACGGGTCGTAACAGATGCGCACAATCACCTTCCCGCCAAAATTGCGGACATTGTCAAACGTTGTCTGCAAAACATTCAGCGCGTCTTCCGTCAAGTCCTGCGACTTGCCCCAGGTGGTATCGCGCTTGCCGCCCGTCGTATCGACGCCCATCCACGCCTGGCTACTGAATTCCGCGATGTCCGCACGCAGGTGCAGCAACTTGCCGTAAGGCTTTTCAATCGGCTTCGTGCCGCTCACCTTGATGTGGAGCGCCTGCGAATAGTAAAACCCGCGGTCGTAATTCGGGAGCGTCTGCAAGTGGTCCGTGTAGTCCAAGTTTTGCAGCACAAGGCCCTGCGCATTTTCCGCCGCCTCTGCAAAACCACAAAAACCTGCGACAGCGCCCGCCACCGCGATACACGAAAAAACATTCCTAACCATGCTCATATTTTGAATATATACAAGAATTTCAAAGGCGAACACTCCGGCAAACACAAAAAAGGCGGGGAAAACCCCACCTTTTGTTGTCATAGGATGTGTATAATAAAAGTCCTTTCCTACATTCCGCCCATTTTCGAGAAAATGGCGCTACTGTACACGTCGCCGCCCTGCATGATGCGCAGAATGTAGGCTCCCTTGCCAAGTTCGGAAATCCCGATATTGAAGGACTTCTGGCCAGCCTCAAGATTCCGGGATTTCACCAGTCTACCATCAAGGCTGAAAATCTTGAGCGAGAGACTCCCCTGCAACGGGAAATCGGCCTCTACTTCAAGCAGTTCGCTGGTAGCGCGGGCACGGAACCCAGGCACGGATTTTGCGGCATTCTTGGCAGCACCCGCAATTCCAAGCGTTTCAACCGGTTCCGGCTTCGGCTTGTTGCGTAGGAGACGCACGCTGTAAATTCCGCCTGCCATGCTCCCGGCACCCGCCTTGAACATCACGGTCACGATCTTCTTGCCCTTCACCATGCTGTCGGGAATCGGGTAAGTCACGTTCTTGAACTCGTTCACCTTCCACTTGTCGGTAATGCTCTCGGTCACGAGTTTTTCGCCGTCGATCAGGATATCGAATTCACGCTTGCAGCCTTCGTTACCCCAATAGCGCACCATGAGGCTCAAGGAATCCTCGCTGTTCGTCTCGAGTTCGTAACTGATGTAGCCACCGTCACCCGCATTGCACTTGCCCGCATCGCGGTAAAATTCCCCGTTCGCCGTACCCGATGAAGTATTCTCCGTTTTCATCTTGTGGTCCACTTCGGGCTGCTGCTCGCCGGGAGCCACCTTGTCGACCGTCTTTTCGTCGAGAGCGATGGCCGCTTCCTGTTCCTTCTGGAGTTTTTCCAAAATGGACGGATCGGTAAGCACCATCCAGTACATCATGTAGCGAGCGTCATGCACTTCGTAGAAGGGCTGCAGCAAGAGGCTTGCGTCCTTCTGTGCGGCAAACAAGTACGGCGCCCTGAAGTGCAAGGGTTCGCCCTTCACAGGCTCCAACTTGGAAGGAATATCTTCCTTCTTGCTTGCAAGCATCGGAGCCTGGTCCAAAGGTTCAAGCGCACCCGAAGCGATATGGCTCCAGCGGCCGTCATCGGCGACAAGGCCGTTCAGGTTCGCAGTCCCGGTCTTTGCGCTAAGCACTATCGGCCCGTGCAGAAGCGCCACGTAATCCGAGACTCCCGGCAAATCCTCCACATGCGTGTACATCGGGTAAAGCACCTCAATCTTGTCGCCCGATTTCCAGGACTTGCCCGCCGAAACGTAACTCGACGGCTTGGACTTGGAAACCACGGTATCGCCGTTCACAATCACCTTGAAGGCGTCTTCCTTGACCCAGTACGGATGACGCACCATGAATTCAAATGAGCCGCCGCCCGTCACGGTGAACTTGGAGGATTCACCCTTCGGGAATTCCGTCTCCTGCTTGATGGAAACACTCTTGTCTTTCCAACTGAGGTTCGATGCGGCAAACAGGTTTACAAACAAAGTATCCTTCGCCTTGGTATAAATGAACTGGCTGTACTTCGCAGGGTTTTCCATGCCAGAACCCACGCAACACCACATACCCGCATTCACCTTGGAATATACCCGGTAATGGCGCGGGCGTGCCGGAGTGAAGTAAACGTAGCCGCCGTGTTCCGGGTGGATTGTCGAAAGAATATGGTTGAAAAGCGCACGTTCGTAGAAATCCGCATAGTCGGCATCGTGCTTCATCGCGAACAGGCGTTCCGTCAACTTGAGCATGTTGTAGGTGTTGCACGATTCCGGTCCTTCGCGCTCCTCGGTGTACTTCTTGTGGTTGTTCAAGTCCGGGAAATGTTCCGAGATGCTGTTGCCGCCAATCGCGATGCTCCTGTTGTGCACAACGCGCTGCCAGAAGAAATCAGCGCCCTTCACGTATGTCTGGTCGCCGCTCAACTCAGCCACGCGGGCAAAACCGACGACCTTCGGAACCTGCGTATTGGCATGCACGTTCGTCAAGTTGTCGTTCCCTGCCGCCATGGCGTTCAAGAGCCACTTGTGCGACCACTTCTTGGCGGCGGTCAAGTACTTGGAATCCTTGGTGAGTTCGTAGGCGTCGGCATAGACTTCGGGCATGCCACCGTGTTCCGTGCCGAGCATGGATTCCATCTTGGAATCGTTCAGGCCGTTCGTGATGGTGATGCCCCAGTCGCAAAGGGCCAAGAACATCGTCTTCGCCTGCTCTACGCCCGCATAAACGTAGGCGTCGCGCAAGCCCGCGTAAAGCTTATGGATGTTGTACCACGGCACCCAATAGCCGTTCTGGGCGCCGGCATCGCCGTTCTTCATCTTGAGCCACATGGCCTTGCCGTTCGGCACGCCGCTGATGTAGCCCTTGAAGTTATTGTCCTTCGAATTCTGGTCCTGGATGGTCTTGAGTTCCTTGATGATGTAGTCCAGGCGCTCCTTCACCTGCACATCGGCATTGTCGGCGTAATGCATCGCAAGGGCGCTCAAGTAGTGGCCAAGCACATGCCCGTCAAGCCCCGCCCAGTTCGGGAACTTCGTCGCCTTCGGCTTCATGCCGGCCTCTTCGTAGAACGGAGCCAGAAGGCGGTCTGTATCATAAGACAAAAGCGTTTCCACGTTCAAGTCCTGACGGTCCTTAAGGACACCGCCCAGCAACTGGACATCGGAAAGCGAGAACATATCCGGGTAAAGCACATCCTGCGAGAAGCTGAACCCAGCAAAAAGGCCTAAAACGGCCAAAGAAGTGCGGACACGCCGCGATATTTTTCCAAACATAGAATCCCTCTTTTTTTCACCTATCCCAAGTATAGGTTCTGCGAGGGACATAAAAAAGTACCTGGAAAAATTCGGTTTTGTCGATTAGACAAACCGCAGACCCAAACAACCCTTTACACACCCCTACGGCAGTAACCCTTGGTTACTACAATAGGTACTACAAATATATGCTATTTTTTTGGGAAAAGTATCACTTTTTTTCAAATTTCAATGCAGGGGCCGCAACACCCGTCGCAGCGGCGGGCTTTACGCCTGCATTGTAAATGGCCTGTAACGCCCCTGCCAGATACGCGAGAGGAGCATTCCAGTTGATAGCCACCTCGTTCGTTGCGTAACTGCAGCGGTTGTCCAGATAAGCGAGCGCAGGCTTGTCGGCTGCGGCGTAGTTCGGGCACTTCCAGTGCTCCGTGCCGTTCAGGTCGATATCCTGCTTGCCCAAATGCGGGCCGCCCACAAGCATCCCGGGCACCGGGTCGTCCACGAAGTCGCTTTCGCTCGGGCGGTGGTGCGGATTCCTTGCACTGCGGTAGCCGAATCCCGTCACGTAACTGATTTCCATCGGGTTCTTGCCCAGGAGGTAGTCCAAGTCCTGCTGGGCGCCATCCAAATAGCTCCTGTCGCCCGTAAGCAAATAGGCGTGAACCAGAACCATGCCGTTATTCGCCATGGCGCTGTTGCTGCCCCAGTTCCAACTCCACGGGAAAGCGGGTAAGCGGTAAGCGCTCGTATCGCCCACGGCACGCAAATTGTTGGCCTCGTTCAATACGGTTTTACGGGCATCCTCCACGAGGGCCTTACCGTCATCGCCTGTACCAGCAAATGCAGCGGAATCCATGGCCACGCGGAAGGCGGCAATCATGTTCATGTCACCCCACCAGGCGCCATTGGGCGTAAACGGATTCGCCTTGAGGTCGGCCAAGTAGGGAGCCGCCTTGGCAGCGTTACCCGACTTCGTCAAGGCGGCAAAGAGTTCAGCGGCGGCAAAACGGAATTCATCCTTGCCATTTTCATCGCCAGGCGCATAACTGCCAGTCTGCACATCGCTCGGCTGCTTGTAAAAAGCCGTCGGGTTCTTTTTCGCCCACGCATAGGCCTTTTCGGCCGCCTTGAGCATCTTGTCGGCGTAGGCCTTGTCGAATTTCGAATAAACCGTACTCGCCTGCGCCATGACACCCGCAAAGTCGAGCGACGCCGTCACGTTCTTGATGATGGCGTAACGCGTGGCCCCGTCACTTTCGGGGGCGATACTCCCGCAAAAATTGAGGCTCGAAACCTTGTGGTAGACACCGCCGTCCTTGTCCTGCATGGTAAGCATCCAGTCCAGATTGTAGCGAACCTCTTCGAGAATCGCCGGGAGTTTTTCGAACTTGCGCGGAATGTTCCAGCGGAGCGAGTCCATATAGGGCGTGAATTCCTCGTAAAGCGCAAGGAGCGTCCATACCGTAATCCCCGAATTCACAATGTACTTGCCATAATCACCGGCATCGTACCAGCCCATGGGCGACTTGATGTACTGCGCCTTCGTTTTTTTAGGGGCAGGCTTGCCGGCATCCTTCGCGACAGTCGCTGCAGTAGCGGCGTCGGTCCCATACACGACCACCTTGTCGTCCTTGTGGCCAGCGGCTCGCGCCCACTTGCCCGCGTACTGCGGTTCGAGCGCCATGCCCGCGCGCTGGAAATAGAACCACTTCAGAGCCGCCTTCGTCAAGTCTTCGTAGACATCCGGGGCAACAGTAATCGGATTCCCCAAGTACTCTCCATTGCGGAACAAACGGTAACTGCCCGGAGTCTTCACTGCAGAAATATCGTACACCTGCGTCTCTTCGCCACTGAACTCCCACTCGCCCACCATGGCGGCAGGCATCTTGAGCACGGTTTTGCCGTTCAAGTCGCGAACCTCCACCGGATTCGCATCGTTCCCCGGGATAATCACCGTCTTCTCGGCATCGGGAGTAAAGCCCAGCTGGTTTGCAAGAGGAATGGCGGATGCCGTGGCGACAAGAGCGCCGGCACCAAAAACAGTCAAAAATGCAGAATTAAACTTAATCATAGTTTGAATATATCTAATCTTGCCGAAAAAAAATGGAAAATCAACGATTTTGCGTTTTCAGAAGAAAACAAAAACCCCGATTCCATCCGGAACCGGGATTTTAACTTTTCAAGTAGTTCGACTTACTTCTTGGAACGATGGCTGTTCTTGATCCATTCGGTCTTGTGGACTTCGGGGATATCGTCGAGCAAGCGCAAGGTGTGCGGTTCAGTGGTATTGTCCAGCACTTCTGCAGGAGTACCCTGGTTCACAATCTTGCCATCGTGCATGATGAAGATACGGTCGGAAACGTAGTTGGCGAGGCCGATATCGTGAGTCACGAACACCACGGTCATCTTCAGTTCGTCTTTCAACTTGCGGAGGTAATCGAGGATGTTGGCGCGCACGCAGGCGTCCACCATGGAAGTGGCTTCGTCGGCAATCAGCACCTTCGGACGAAGGGCGAAAATGCGGGCGAGCAACATACGCTGCATCTGGCCACCGGAAAGTTCGAACGGGTACTTGCCTTCGATGTCGGCAGGAGTCACGTTCACAGCCAAAAGGCCTTCGTCCACGCGGCGGCGGACTTCTTCCTTGGAGGGCTTGTCCTTGAGGATGTTCAGGGCGTCTTCCAGTTGGCTACGGATTGTAAAGAACTGGTTGAAGCATCCGAACGGGTCCTGGAACACGGACTGGACTTCGTTCCAGTGGTTCTTGAGGTTCGTGATTCTGTGATCGCGGTAAAGGAACTGGCCGCGGGTCGGCTGGTACAGGCCAAGCATAATCTTGGCGAGCACGGACTTTCCGCAACCGGAACCGCCCACGATGGAGATGAATTCTTCGTCGTAAATGTCGAAGGAGACATCCTTCACGGCAGTCTTCAAAGACTTGCCGGCACCAAAATCCTTGCTGATGCGCTTAGCAGAAAAAACAACGGGTTTATTACTTAGCATAATCGCACCTCACATCACGATCGCCGACAATGCGGAGATTCTGGGTATTCTTCTTGCAGTCGGGGCAGGCCTTGCTGCAACGCGGGGCAAAGCGGCAGCCCACAATTTCCTTCTTGAGGCTAGGAGGAGCACCTTCGATAGCCACCGGATGACGACCGCGCTGGCTGGCTTCGGTACTGAGCATAGCGCCCATGAGGGCCTGGGTGTACGGATGACGCGGGTCCTTGACGACCTGTTCGGCGGTACCCTTTTCCACGAATTCACCGGCGTACATGATGGCGATATTGTCGGCCACGTGGTACAATAGCGGAAGTTCGTGGGTAATGAAGATCATGGTACTGAAGATGCCCTTGTCCAAAAGGTCAAAGATCATCTTGATCACTTCCTTCTGGGTGGAAACGTCCAGAGCGGAAGTCGGTTCGTCGGCAATCACCATCTGCGGGTTGAGCAAAGTGGAAATACCGATCACGGAACGCTGGCGTTCACCGGCGGTCAACTGAATCGGATAGGAATCCAGCACGCGCTTCGTGTCCATTCCGAAAAGGTCGAAACGTTCGCAAAGGCGGTCGTAGATTTCCTTGTGGTCCAGTTTCTTGCCAGGCTGCTGGTGGGCAGCGATAACGTCGGCAGCAATATCCTTGATCTTGCGAACCGGGTTCAAAGCGTTGAATGCGCCCTGCGGAATCATGGAAACCTTCTGAGCGAGGACGTTAGCGCGAACGTCTTCGATCTTGCGGTTCATCAAGGATTCCATCTTGTCGCCATTCTTGACGCGCACGTCGCTCTTGCCTTCGGGGTAGAGGGGCGGAATGCACATACCCATGAGGCCCGAAACGAGGGTGGACTTACCGCAACCGGATTCACCGGCGATACCGAGGATTTCGCCCTGCTTCATGGAGAACGAAACGTTCGTGACGGCATGAGTCTTGTCGCCAAAGCGGCCAAGGTAATAAAGGCTGAGGTTTTCTACTTCAAAAACATTATCAGACATTTCGTTACCTCTTACTTGCGCAGACGCGGGTTAAAGACGCCTTCCATGGAAGTATTGATCAGGTAGAGGGCGAACACCGTCAGGGTGATAATGATGGTTGCCGGGAGGAAGGCAATCCAGATACCGCCGGAGAGGGCGCCGTTGTCCTTAGCCTGGTTCAGGATGATGCCGAGGCTCGTGGAATCCAGAGGACCAAGGCCAATCATGGAGATGGAGGCTTCGGAAAGAATACCGGAGGACACCTGCATGATGAACACCATGAACACGTAGGAAAGCAAATACGGAAGCACATGCTTCAAAACAATCGTGAGCGTGCTTGCACCGTTGATACGGGCCAATGCGATATGGTCGCGGCTACGGAGGGAAGATGCCTGGGCGCGAACGGCACGGGCAGACCAACTCCAAGCGGTAAGACCAATGATGAGGCCAATCAAGGTGAGGGAGCGACCGTCCTTAACAGCGGAACTGATAAGAACGAGAATCACGAACTGCGGGATAACGATGAAGATGTTGGTGAGCATGTTCAACACTTCGTCAACCCAGCCGCCGCGGAAACCGCCGAACAAGCCGATAAGCACACCGATAGTCGTTGCGATGATACCGGCGACGAGACCCACATAGAGCGAGGAACGGAGACCGGCAATCAAGAGCGACACGTAGTCGCGGCCGAGGTGGTCGGTTCCGAGCAGGTGGTCGGGGCTAGAGCCAGCATACGGACCAGCCATCATGTCGCGGGCATTGATGTCCACGTGATAGAAGAGCGGTCCGAAGAGTGCAATCAACAACGTAATGATGAAAATCGACACGCCGATGACGAACATCGGGGACTTGAGAAGGTTTCTAAGAAGTTTACCCATGATTACTTACCTCCCATCTGGAGACCGGCCTTGACACGCGGGTCGAAGACTGCGATCAAAACGTCAACTGCGAAGTTCGCGACGAGCACGCAGGTAGAAATCATCAAGGTGCAACCCTGGATGGTAGCGTAGTCGTTCTGCTGGATTGCAGTGAGCATGGCCATACCGAGGCCGGGGTAAGAGAAGATCATTTCGGTAATGAGGGCGCCGCCCACCATGGAACCGAGAGACTGGGCGAGGCCAGTGAGCTGCGGGAGCATAGCGTTGCGGAACACGTAACTGATGATCTTGCCTTCACGAAGTCCAAGCCACTTGGCGTACTTCATGTAGTCGGTGCCGAGTTCGTAAATGGACATGGAACGCATACCCGTTGCCTGGCCAGAAAGAAGAATCGGGAACACCGAGAAGAACGGAAGGATGTAGTAGAACCCGAGGCTCTTGATGCTGTTCCAACTGAAGGTGAGTTCCGGGATATCGGGGCTGTAGGCGCCCATGGCCGGGAACCAACCGAGTGTGATGGAGAAGAGAGCCACGAGAAGCATACCGAACACGAAGAACGGCACGCCGTTAAGGAACATGGCGCAGGGGAAGAACACCTTGTCGAAGATTCCGCGCTTGTAGGCAGCAAAGGCACCGAGAAGGTTACCAATGATCCAACCGAGGATAATAGTCGGAGCCTGGATAGCGAGAGTCCACGGGAGGGATTCCTTGATAATCGTGATCACCGGCTTCGGGTACTGGCTGTAAGAGAGACCGAGGTCGCCCTTGAACACGTTGCCGATGTACACGAAGAATTGGGAAAGTCCGGAAGCGAGTTTCGGATCTTTCTTGAGGACCACCTGGTCAACCATAACAGTATCCTGGCGTTCCTGCTGGAAGGTTTCCATCACGGCAATCTGTTCCGTCTTTTCGACCTTCTTCTTGGTCACGGAATCCTTCACCATCACAGGCTTGCCCTTTTCGTCGAGCACCGGCTTCGTTTCGAACAAAGGAGCGCCGGTAGAATCGACAGCCTGGCGTTCGGCCATGACCGGGTTACCATCGGCATCGACGACCTTGACGGTCTTCAAGACCGGAGCGCCATTCTCGTCGAGTTTAGGCACCTTCGTCGTGACCATTTGGCCATTGGCGTCAACCTCAGGTTCGTAAACAACGTTGCCCTGATCGTCCAGTTCGGCCATACCGAAGGCCTTGAGCAGCGTTTCTTTCTTGAGCTTAGCCTGGTCAGGGGAAAGGCCCTGAGCGGCCTTACCCATGATGATGTCCACAGGGTTGTTTTCACCAAGGCGGGGCAACGTAAAGTTGATCGCCACGGCAACAACGAACGTCAGGAGATACCAGAACGCCTTCTGCAGAACATAGCGGAGCATTGGATACTGTTTAAGCATTTATGATCCTTTTGATCCTTTTTGTTTTTTATTACTTAGCGAGCTTCAAGTTCCAGAGAACCTTGGTACCGGAGGCAATCCAGGGCAACTGGGCAGGAGCGTAGGCGTTCTTTTCGGAGGGCCAGTTGGTCCAAACGCGTTCGCTAAATTCGTAGTACTGTTCAGGGAGGTAGGCCAGCGGAATAGCGGGCTGGTCTTCCATGAAGATCTTGTTCAATTCACGATAGGCCTTGGCGATTTCTTCGGCGTCGGTCATCAAGGGAATTGCGTTCAAGAGCTGGTCGACTTCCGGACGGAATTCCGGAGTGCCCGGCTGGTTGTAACGACCGATGTTATTACCGGCCCAGGCGCCAAGCGGCTGCCAGTCACGAGAAGACATGACTTCGTTGAAACGGCTCCACGGGAGGGACGGAGAAACGTCGGCCTGCGGCTTGTGCATGATGAGGTCGAAGTTGCCGGAACCCATGGCAGGCCAGTACTGACCGCCATCCACGAAACCTTCACGAACGTCGATACCGGCCTTACGCATGCCTTCGACAGCGATGGAAACGATGGATTCCCAGTCGGTCCAACCGGCAGGAGAGGTTATGAACAAAGTCGGGATCTTTTCGCCCTTGGCGTTTTCCATGTGGTCCAAGGAACCGTCGTTGTTGAACACGGACTTGTAACCGGCTTCGGTAAGCATAGCCTTAACAGTGTTGAGGCGTTCGGCTTCGTCGTTGATGGAAAGGTTTGCGCCAATCTTCTGGTCTTCGGCGTTGATGTACTTGCCTTCGAGGTTCGTCGGCATGATCAGGCCCGGCTGAAGCGGAGTCGTGTAGTTGGACACGGCGAACTGGCGGATGGAGTTGTAGTCGATAGCGGTGGCCAAGGCACGGCGGAAGCGCTTGTCGTTAAGCGGTTCCTTCATGGTGTTGATCATCATCATCGGCATGGCACCCGGAGCGAAGTACGGAGCATCGTCGAACCAAGTGTGAACGCCATTGCGCTTCTTTTCCCAAATGCGGGTAACGAAGCTCATGGAAGCGTCGAGGCTACCGTCGCTAAGGGCGATGGTGTTGGCGTCGTTGCTCTTGTAAATCGGGTGAACCACGTACTTAGGTGCGGGGAGCTGACCGTTATGGAGAGCGGCGTTGCCCCAGTAGTCATCACGACGTTCAAGAATGATCTTGTTGGCGGAGTAGTCCTTGAGGTTGTACGGACCGGAAACCACCGGGTTCTTGTCGATCATGAGTTTCTTGACTTCGTCAAGGTTGTTGTTGTTTTCGGCAAGAAGCTTTTCGAACACGTGGGCCGGAGCAATACGGATGGCCTGGAGAAGGTCACGCACGGAAAGCGGGTTGTTGCGCTTGTCCTTGGCCACGATGAAGGAAATGCGTTCGGTAATCGGGGCGTCCTGGGCTGCCGGTTCGGCCTTGAGAGTGTCGACATGGATGTCGGAAATCTGTTCGGTGGTGTTGATGGAGCCCTTGGAGAAGATGAACTTCACGTCGGCGGAACTCACGCGGACACCGTCGCTCCACTTGGCAGCCGGGTTCAAATCGACCACGACGCTGTCGTTGTTGGAAAGTTCTTCGACCAAAGTACCGAGAAGCGGTTCAATCTTACCGTTCAAGGTATTGTAGGTAACCAGCGGTTCGTACATCAGGTTGAAGCGACCGCCGACCGGCCATGCGGCCATCCAGCTTTCGGCAAGCGGGTTGAATGTTGCAGGAGCACCCCACTGCTGGCCAGACAAGTAAAGAGTCTGCTGGCGCGGAAGTGCGCCATCGGCAGCCTGCTGCTGCTCGCCGCCACCGCAACCAAAGAGTGCGCTAGTTGCCGACACTACGACAACGCCCTTGAGAATAGATTTCATTCCAATCATGTGTATCCTCTTATAGTAAGCCTATTTACGACTTTTTAATGAAAATCACGTTCTAATATAGATTATTCCACAAAAAAAGCCTTGTCCTACAAAAAAAAGCGTTTATGAAAACAACAGCAGCGGTCCAAAAGCCCTGCCGCCGCCGCGTTTTCGAACAAAATGTTTACAAACATTTACAAAAATGACGTTTAAATGGACTTATCCGCCAATCTCCACGACATCTCAACAGCCGCATCCGCGAAGTCCCTTTCCAAAATTTTACAAACAAGTGCACAAATTTATCTGCAAAACAACAAGATTAGTTTGTTCAAAACAAGGAAGCCCCGACTTTCGTCAGGGCTCTCTTCAATTTCTAACAGAGTTAAAAATTACTGGCGTCACTACGTGACGCAGTCCAATCGGTTCGGAATTGCGAGTGCAAGCACTCGCGCTTCGCTCACCTTACTTGGACTTTTTGCAGGCGCACTTCTTGCAAGCCGGCTTTGCAGCCTTGCAAGCCTTGCGCGGGTCACCGGCATAAACAGCAGCCTTGCCGAGTTCTTCTTCGATGCGGAGGAGGCGGTTGTACTTGCAAACGCGGTCCGTACGGGAGAGAGAACCTGTCTTGATCTGGCCAGCGGCAGTACCGACGGCGAGGTCAGCAATGAAGGTGTCTTCGGTTTCGCCAGAGCGGTGAGAAACGATCGGAGCATTGCCTTCGTTCTGAGCGCGCTTGATGGCGGCGAGAGTTTCGGACACGGAACCCACCTGGTTCACCTTGATGAGGATAGCGTTAGCGATGCCGGCCTTGATGCCTTCGTCGAAGATGGTCGGGTTGGTAACGAACAGGTCGTCACCGACGAGGTTGAGCTTGCCACCGAGCTTGTCGGTCATGACCTTCCAGCCAGCCCAGTCAGCTTCATCGAGACCGTCTTCGATGGAGAAGATGGAATACTTGTCGATGATCTTTTCGTAGTACTTCACCATGTCGGCGGACTTGAGGGTCTTGCCGGTGGACTTGAAGAACGTGTAGGTTTCCGGCTTGCCCTTCTTGGTGTTCTTGTCGCAGAATTCAGAAGAAGCAACGTCGAGAGCAATCTTGATGTCGGTACCGAACTTGTAACCGGCATTGGTGGTTGCAGCCTTGAGAGCATCGAGAGCCTTTTCGAGAGTCATCACGCCAGTGATTTCGTAACCGAACTTGTTCTTGGCCTTCTTGATGCTAACGCCCGGAGCGAAGCCGCCTTCGTCACCAACGGTGGTGTCGAAGCCGCCCTTCTTGAGGACAGCCTTGAGAGCGTGGAAGATTTCGGTCACCATCTGGAGACCCTTGGAGAAAGTCTTGGCGCCAACCGGAGCGATCATGAATTCCTGGAAGTCGATCGGAGCGGAGGAGTGAGCACCACCGTTAATCACGTTGCACATCGGGCACGGGAGGGTGAGCTTCTTGGTGCCGTGCATCTTGGCGATGTACTGGTACAGCGGAAGGCCAGCGTCCTTAGCAGCAGCAACGCACACAGCCATGGAAACACCGAGGATGGCGTTTGCACCGAGCTTGTTCTTGAGCATGCGGTTGCCGTCGAGAGCGATCATAGCGTCATCGACTTCGACCTGCTTGGACGGATCCATGCCGACGAGCTTCTTAGCGATCTTGGTGTTGACGTTCTTAACAGCGGTAAGGGTGCCCTTGCCGAGGTAAGTCTTCTTGTCACCGTCGCGGAGTTCGCAAGCTTCGCGTTCACCGGTGGAAGCACCACTCGGAACAGCGGCGTGACCGGTCACACCGTTTTCGAGGGTAACATCAACTTCGAGGGAGGGATTGCCGCGAGAGTCGAGGATCTGGCGGGCAACAACGGACTTAATTTTAGAAGCCATTTTATTTGACCTTTGGTTAGAGTGAAAAAATTCAACTATTCGTAATATAGAATAATTGTGGAAATGTTTGTGATAAAGAGTGAAGGAAATGAGTGTGAAAAAGCACACAAAAAATTCACCTACTCGTACCACACATACCTAGAACCATCCAATGATTTCATTTTTTACTACGCACCAGGATCCGTTCTCTTTTCGTAGGTAAAATCTATCCATCGTAATAGAATAGCCCTCAACAAGAGCCAAGTCTCTATTTTCATTCACATATATTCCAGTCACCTTAAGTAGTCCCTCATTTCCATACATCGGAACGCCATTAGGAGTCAAGTCGCTAACAGGAATAATGTTGCCTAGAAACTTCTTTTTCAGGAGATTGTTTTCGTAACTCCAGGGAGACTCAAGCTCCATAAATACATCCAAAGCATACTTATCGGTCTCGGTCATCAAGAGTCTATTCAGATTCAAGGAATCCGCTACAACACACAGATTGCTCGCCACTGGACATTTTTCATAATAACAATCAATCTTTTTAACGTAAGCCTCTAATTCCTCAAAACCTCCAGCAGAAATTACTTTGTACACAACATCCACTTGTTCTGCAAAGTACAAAGAGAATTGCGCGTTTCGGTCAGAACACCCACCTGGTTTATACAGAGCCAAGTAAATAGCCCTTAACTCGTCTGCAACGGGCCCCTGGGCAGCAGATGCAGCGCAGGTCAAATCAGAGCGCTGTTTCCATTTTTCAAAGAAAGGACGAGCAAGCAATTCCACGCTATCGTTAAAAGCCAGATCTTCATCTTCAGACAAGTTGAACCTGTAGAGTTCGTAGGCCTTATTCAGCAAGGCGTAGGTGGAGTCAGCATCCAGTCCATCCTTCGTCTGTTGGAACAAGGCTCGCTTGTGTAGGCGATCTTTCTCCACAGACTTTTCATGAGCCTCGTAGGCACGCCTTTCGGGCGACATGCAGCATCCCGAAAAAAGCATGGATAACAGTAAAAATAGAATGGAGCTCGTTAAAATTTTCATCATCTTTTTTTAGCCTGAAGCAATCACCAATATACGAAAAACCTAAACAAAACAATTCCGATATCAGATACCAGCAACATGCGACACTTACCTTACGTGCTACTCTAGGATACTACAAAAGAAAAGGTTCCACTGAAAAGTGGAACCTTTTCTTCTAGGATATTCTTTACTATCGCAAGAATTAGAAACGGAAGTGGGCGAAAGCCTTGTTGGCTTCGGCCATCTTGTGCGTATCGTTCTTCTTGCGGACAGCGTTGCCTTCACCAGCCTTGGCAGCAACGAGTTCTGCGGCAAGGCGCTGAGCCATGTTCGGTTCATTGCGGTTGCGGGCAGCGTCGAGGAGCCAGCGGAGGGCAAGAGCCTTGGCGCGGTCCGGAGCGACTTCCATCGGAACCTGGTAGTTTGCACCACCGATACGACGGGACTTGACTTCGAGACGCGGCTTGATGTTTTCAAGGCAGGCTTCGAACTTTTCGAGCGGAGTTTCCTTGCCTTCGACCTTCTTGTCGAGAGTTTCGAGAGCAGTGTAGACAATCTGTTCAGCGATGGTCTTCTTGCCCTGCTTCAGGACAACGCCGACGAGTTCGGTAACGAGAGTGGACTTGTAACGCGGATCCGGGAGGATGGAGCGATGGAGAGCCTTTCTTCTTCTAGACATATTTTAACTCCTTACTTCTTTGCCGGTGCGGCGCCTTTTTTCTTAACACCATACTTGGAACGACCGTTCTGACGACCGTTGACGGCCTGGGTATCCAGGGCGCCACGAATGATGTGGTAACGAACACCCGGAACGTCCTTCACACGACCACCGCGGATGAGCACGATGGAGTGTTCCTGGAGGTTGTGGCCTTCGCCGGGGATGTAAGCGGTGACTTCCATCTTGTTGGAAAGGCGAACACGAGCAATCTTACGAAGAGCAGAGTTCGGCTTCTTCGGGGTGCTGGTGTACACACGGGTGCAAACGCCACGCTTTTGCGGGCAAGACTTCAAGGCCACGGAAGCGGTCTTGTTGCTGATTTGTTCACGTCCGTTACGGACGAGCTGTTGAATAGTAGGCACTATTTAATCTCCTAGATTTTGGAGTGCAAATATAGTTCTTTTTCCAAGTTTTTCAAGTACTTACGCAAATTAATCCGCATCTTCCTCGTCGGAAACGCCAATTTCGTTGTCCAGCATCTGGATACCGCTATCGGCTTCGAAATGATTTGCCTGTACATTTTGCAAACGAGCGCGTTCTTCTGCTTCGGCGTCGGCATCGAGCACCTGAACGTTCCTCAGGTGGCGGGCACCGGTACCGCACGGAATCAGACGACCCATAATCACGTTTTCCTTAAGGCCCATGAGCGGGTCAACCTGCCCTTCGATAGAAGCGCGGGTAAGGATCTTGGTGGTTTCCTGGAACGAGCAGGCAGAGATGAAACTGTCTGTTGCCAAGGAAGCCTTCGTGATACCAAGGAGCATCGGCGTGAAGGTCGCCGGAGTCTTGCCCTGTTCGACCAGGCGGTCGTTTTCAGTGCGCAGACGTGCCTTGGAGATTTCTTCGCCCGGGAGCAGTTCGGAGTCGCCCGAATCCTTGATGCGAACCTTACGCATCATCTGACGAACGATACATTCGATGTGCTTATCAGCGATAGCCACACCTTGCAAGCGGTAAACCGCCTGGATTTCGTTCACCAAGTGACGCTGGACCTCTTCGGGTCCGAGGATTGCGAGGATGTCGTGCGGGTCTGCACTACCTTCACTGATCTTCTGACCAGCGCGGACACGGTCACCTTCGTTGACCGCCAGATGAACGCCACGCGGAACCAGCACCTTCGCTTCTTGGTCGTCCATCTTGATAATAACTTCTTGGTTTCCGCGAACTTCGTTACCCATGGCGACGAGGCCATCGATAGGAGCGAGGACTGCGGTGTTCTTCGGGCGGCGGGCTTCGAACAATTCAGCCACGCGCGGAAGACCACCGGTAATGTCGCGGGTCTTACCAGCGGCACGCGGAAGCTTTGCAACCGTGGAACCGACAGTAACGACATCGCCATCCTTGACAGTCAGAATGGCACCGTCAGGAAGCATGGAGTTACCGACCTTGGTGCCGGCGGCATCAAGGACCGTGATAGCCGGACGGAGCTGCTTGCCGCTGCTGCCGTGCTTTTCGCTAATCACAATCCACGTTTCGACTTCGGTGTTTTCGTCCTTTTCAATGCGGAAAGTCTTGTTTTCAACGAGGTCGACAAGCTTAATCTTACCGGCCACATTGGTAATAATCGGGCTGTTATACGGATCCCATTCGAACATCACGTCGCCGGTCTTGACGGCTGCGTTGTTCTCGACGTGCATGATAGCACCGTACGGAATCTGGTAACGACCCTTGTTAATGCCAGTCGTGTCGAAGATGACCAATTCGCCCATACGGCTGGTCACAATCTTCTGACCTTCGTGGACCACAGTTTCGACCTGTTCGAGTTCCACGCGGCCATCCACGAGAGCCTTCTTGTTGTTTTCAACAGTCAAGCGGGAGGAAGCACCACCAATGTGGAACGTACGGAGGGTAAGCTGAGTACCCGGTTCACCGATGGACTGTGCAGCGAGCACACCCACGGATTCGCCGAGGTCAACCGGGCGACCGGAAGCCAGCATACGGCCGTAGCACTTGGAGCAAACGCCAGTGCGGGAATCACAGGTAAGCACGGAACGCATCTTGATGTGTTCCAGACCGGTGGCGCTGATCTTCGGGAGGTCACGTTCGGTAACCAGTTCGCCAGCCTTGACAATCACTTCGCCCGTAACCGGGTGCTTGATGTCTTCGACAGGGGCGCGGCCCAGGAGACGTTCTTCCAGAGGAATCACGGTGTCGTCACCGTCCTTGAAAGCGGAAACTTCGATACCGTTCGTGGTGCCGCAGTCGGCCTCGGTAATCACGAGGTCCTGGCCCACGTCCACAAGACGACGGGTAAGGTAACCAGCGTCAGCCGTCTTAAGAGCAGTATCGGCCAAACCCTTACGAGCACCGTGAGACGAAATGAAGTATTCCATCACGTTCAAGCCTTCACGGAAGCAGGACTTAATCGGGTTTTCAATAACTTCCTGACCACCGAGTTGCTTGATAGGCTTCTGCATAAGACCACGCATACCGGACAGCTGCATAATCTGCTGGCGGCTACCACGAGCGCCAGAGTCAGCCATCATGTAAACGGGGTTGAAGCCATCGCGGTCGTGGCTGAGCAAATCCCACTGCTTGGCAGCGACATCCGCCGTAGTCTTGGACCACACGTCGATGATCTGGTTATAACGTTCACCGTCGGTAATCACACCGTCTTCGTAGAGGGAACGGATTTCGTTCACCTTTTCGGTGGCGGCGTCGAGCATGGACTGCTTTTCTTCCGGAATCACCATTTCGGCGATAGCCACAGAAGAACCAGCGCGGGTAGCCCACTTGTAACCATTTTCCTTGAGGTCGTCCAAGTAGTCGACCGTCACGCGGTTACCGGTACGGCGGTAAAGATCGTCAATGGACTTGGCGATGACCTTCTTGCCGAAGGTTTCGTTGGCAAAGCCAAGTTCATTCGGAACAAATTCGTTGAAGATGATACGGCCGACGGTGGTCTTGATTACGTTCGGTTCCTTAAGGGTGAGGAACTTGATCTTTTCACCGGCCTTGACATCGACTTCGATGTTGCCATTGTCGTCGGCAATTTCGCGAACGCAGGTGCATGCCTTTTCGAGAGCGCCCATGTAGATCTTGCGACCTGCAGGGAGTTTCAGGAACACGTTGGCGTTCAGGTCCACGACACCGTTTTCGTAAGCGCGGATGGCTTCGGCCGGATCGTAGAAGTGCATGCCCTCGCCCTTGCGACCCGGACGCGGCTTGGTAAGGTAGTACAGACCAAGCACAATGTCCTGGCCCGGCACAGCAATCGGCTGACCGGATGCCGGGTGAAGAATGTTGTTGGAAGACAGCATCAAGACACGGCATTCCAACTGCGTTTCGAAACTGAGCGGAAGGTGCACAGCCATCTGGTCACCGTCGAAGTCAGCGTTGAATGCTGTACAGACGAGCGGGTGCAGGCGGATGGCATTACCTTCGATAAGTTTCGGGTAGAACGCCTGGATACCGAGGCGGTGAAGCGTCGGAGCGCGGTTCAACATCACCGGATGGTCTTCGATAATTTCTTCGAGGATGTCCCAAACTTCAGGGCGTTCGGCGTCCACGTACTTCTTGGCGGACTTGAGGGTGTACACGATGCCATCTTCTTCCAAGCGCTGGATGATGAACGGCTTGTACAGTTCCAAGGCCATACGCTTCGGGAGACCGCACTGGTGCATCTTGAGTTCCGGGCCCACCACAATGACGGAACGGCCGGAGTAGTCAACACGCTTACCGAGGAGGTTCATACGGAAGCGGCCCTGCTTACCCTTCAGGAGTTCGGCGAGGCTCTTCTGCGGACGAGAAGCACCTGCGCGGGCCACGCGACGGCCACCATCGAACAACTGGTCGACGGCTTCCTGCAACATACGCTTTTCGTTGCAGAGAATCACGTTAGGGGCACGGATATCGATGAGTTTTTTCAAGCGGTTATTACGGTTAATAACGCGACGATAAAGTTCGTTCAAGTCGGACGTTGCAAAGCGGCCACCTTCCAGCGGGACGAGCGGGCGCAGGTCGGGCGGAATGACCGGAAGAACATCGAGAATCATCCAAGACGGCTGGTTGGCGAGCAGGCGAACTTCGTTCGGGTACTTGCGGCGGAATTCTTCGTAGGCGTCGGCCAGCACGAATTCGCCGTGCTTGGCTTCGTAATCGGCCTTGAATTCGGCGATGGCTTCGGCGAGGCCCTTGAGCCATGCCTTGCCGGAATCGCGGGAGCCGTCCGGGTTGTTGTAGTAGTTGCGGAAACTTTCCATCTGGGACTTGCGGAAGGCATCAACGATCTTGAGACGCTTGATGGCTTCGTCCACCTTGGTGCGGGACTTGGAAGTGGCCTGCAGGCGGAGGTCGGCAGAAAGTTTGGCGAGGTCCAAGCGGTCGAGCAACTGCTTGATGGCAGAAGCACCCATCTTGGCGTCGAACTTACGGTCTTCGGCGACGAGGTCCTGGTAGGTGGCTTCGTCGATGAGGGTGTTTTCCTTGAGGTCGGTATCGCCGGCATCAATCACCACGTAACGTTCGTAGTAGATAACCTGTTCCAAATCCTTGGTGTTGAGGCCGAGGAGAGCGCCGATGACGCAAGGCTGGTTGCGCACGAACCAAATGTGAGCCAGAGGAATAGCGAGTTCGATATGGCCCATGCGTTCGCGACGCACCTTGGAGTGAGTCACTTCCACGCCGCAACGGTCGCAGATAACGCCCTTGTAGCGCACGCGCTTGAACTTACCGCAGTTGCATTCCCAGTTCTTGACAGGTCCAAAGATCTTTTCGCAGAAAAGACCATCCTTTTCGGGCTTGAAGGAACGGTAGTTGATCGTTTCGGGCTTGGTGACTTCACCATAAGACCAGTAGCGGATCAGGTCCGGAGCGGCGAGATGAATCGAAATGTCGCCGGAATTTTCTTGAATTTCCATCATTTCTTCGGACATATTACTTATCTCCAGTGGTCTCAATATCGAGGCCCAAAGAATGAACTTCGCGGATCATAACGTTGAAGGATTCGGGGATACCCGGCTTCGGGGTGTTCTTGCCATGGACAATGGCATCGTACACCTGGGAACGGCCCTGCACATCGTCACTCTTGACGGTGAGGAGTTCCTGCAGCGTGTAAGCGGCACCGTAAGCTTCCATAGCCCACACTTCCATTTCACCGAAGCGCTGGCCACCGAACTGGCTCTTACCGCCAAGTGGCTGCTGGGTAACGAGAGCGTAACTACCGATAGAACGAGCGTGGATCTTGTCGTCCACCAAGTGACCGAGCTTGAGGTAGTACATGTAACCGATAGTCACCGGGTTCAACAGGGCTTCGCCGGTCTTGCCATCGAAAAGCTTTGCCTTACCGATAATCTTGTCGTTATCCGGATCCATTTCGTAGTTGACAATGGGGTTCTTCTGGTAAGCCTTTTCGAGTTCCTTGCAGATATCCTCGAACTTGGCACCGTCGAACACAGGCGTAGAGACCTTGAAGCCAAGAGTCTTTGCAGCCCAGCCAAGGTGAACTTCAAGCACCTGACCGATGTTCATACGGGAAGGCACGCCCATCGGGTTCAGAAGAATCTGGAGCGGACGACCGTCTTCGGTGAACGGCATATCTTCGACCGGAACAATCTTTGCGACGCAACCCTTGTTACCGTGGCGACCTGCCATCTTGTCACCGATAGAGAGGCAACGCTTCTTGGCGATGTACACCTTGACGCTCTTGAGAACGCCCGGCTTGAGTTCGTCGCCCTTGGTGACCTTGTCGATTTCCTTTTCCATGGTGCGGGTAAGGGTATCGAGGTTGTCGCGGGCGACAAGCACGAGGCTCAGCACGCGGTCCTGGAGGTCTTCATCGCCCACCACGAAGGTGGACATCGGGGAAACCTTGGTCACATCGATGTAAGCGAGGTTCTGTTCGTTGTAAATCTGGCCTTCGCGGATAAGGAGTTCGTGGGTTTCGTTGTCCATCACCTTGCCGGCAGCCTTGCCGCCCAGGAGTTCGAACAAATGTTCACGGCACGATTCCTTGATCTTGTCGATTTGAGTTTGGAAGTTGGAACGGATCTGTTCGATAGTTTCGAGATCCTTTTCCTTGCTCTTCTTGTCAGCCTTGTCCTTCTTGCTGAAGATGCGGGTTTCGAGAACCACGCCCTTCATTCCCGGAGGAGCCTTGAGAGAAGAATCGCGTACATCGCCGGCCTTTTCGCCGAAGATGGCGCGGAGCAAACGTTCTTCCGGAGAAAGTTCGGTTTCACCCTTCGGGGTGACCTTACCGACGAGGATATCGTCCGGACCGACTTCGGCACCAACGCGGATCACGCCGTTTTCGTCCAAGTTGCGGAGAGCATCTTCGCCGACGTTCGGGATTTCGCGAGTGAGTTCTTCCGGACCGCGCTTCGTATCGCGGACTTCCATTTCGTATTCTTCGATATGGATGGAAGTGAAGGTATCCTTGATAGCGAGTTCTTCGGAAATAATGACGGCGTCTTCGTAGTTGTAACCGTTCCACGGGAGGAAGCCGATCAAAATGTTCTTACCGAGAGCCAGTTCGCCGTGATCGGTAGAGACGCCGTCGGCAAGCACGTCGCCAGCCTTGACGAAGTCACCCACGTTCACGATGGGCTTCTGGTTGATGCAGGAATCCTGGTTACTACGTTCGAACTTGCGAAGAACGTATTCGTCAATCGGATCCTTGCCCAGGAATTCGTAGTTTTCACCAAGACCCGTGAGCGGTTCGAAATTGCCGTTCACCATGTTACCGCGTTGCACGGTCACGTGGCAGGCGTCGACGAAGGTCACCTTACCGTCGTGCTTGGCACGGACGACAGTACCCGAGTCGAGAGCTGCGCGACGTTCCAGGCCGGTACCCACGACAGGGGCTTCGGCGCGGAGCAGAGGCACAGCCTGGCGCTGCATGTTGGAACCCATCAAGGCACGGTTGGCGTCATCGTGTTCGAGGAACGGAATGAGGCCTGCGGCCACGGACACGATCTGCATCGGGGCCACGTCCATAAGGTCGATGTGGTCGACGTCGGTGTCGCCGATGGCGATGCTGTCTTGACGGAGAATGTGCGGGTATTCGCTCTTGTCGCGAACAATGACGTACTCTTCGACGAAACGATTGTCGTCGGTGAGTTCGGTAGAAGCCGGAGCCACCTTGAAGGAATCTTCTTCGTCGGCAGTGAGGTACGTGATGAAGTCAGAAACGACCTGTTCAACAACGTCGCCCACCTGAACGTAGTCGGCCTTGCCGTTGAAGTCATCGACAACGGAGCCGTTCTTCACGAACATGGTGCTGCCGTCGGCAGCCTTGACCTGGAATACCTTGTTCACAAAGCTATCGAACAAGTCGCGCTGACGGTTGTCGAGGTTCATGCGGACGCTGTCCATTTCCTTCTGGGAAAGGGTCAACTGCACAAACAGGTGCGGGTCATGCACAAAGCCCTTGTAAATGCCAAAGTGCCACTTTTCTTCGGGGAACTGGCAAGCGTTGCCGTTAGCATCCTTGAAGTCAACGAGACCCACAATGCGGTACGGGGTTTCGATGAAGCCGAAGTGGTTCACCACAGCGTAAGAAGCGAGGGAGTTGATAAGACCGATGTTCGGGCCTTCCGGAGTTTCGATCGGGCAGAGACGACCATAGTGCGTGTAGTGCACGTCACGGACTTCGAAGCCTGCGCGTTCGCGGGAAAGACCACCAGGACCAAGAGCAGAAAGACGACGCTTGTGAGTAAGTTCAGAAAGCGGGTTCATCTGGTCCATGAACTGGGAAAGTTGGCTGGAACCGAAGAACGCCTGCACAACAGAGGAGACCATGCGAGTATTCACGAGATCGCGCGGAGTGGTCTGTTCGTCTTCGTTGTGGAGGGAAAGGTTCTCGCGGATTACGCGGCTCATGCGGCTGAGGCCAACAGAAATCTGGTTTGCGAGAAGTTCGCCGACGGAACGAGTACGACGGTTGCCCAAGTGGTCGATATCGTCGAGAGCGTAGCCATCGTCGCCGTTGTAGAGGCCCACCATGTATTCGATGATGGCGAGGAAGTCGGTCTTCGTCATGGTCATCTGGGTCACAGACGGCATCTTGACATCGCCAAGACCGAAACGTTCGGCAACATCCTTGAGGGTGGCGAGAATAGCCTGGGTGTACACCTTCATGTTGAGGCGGTAACGGCCAACTTCGCCCAAGTCGTACTTGCGCGGGTCGTTCAGGAACAGGCCATCAAAGTAGTTTTCGGCAGCCTGCAGGTTCGGAGCTTCGTCCTGCTGCTGGTGCGTGACAGAGTAGATGGAGCGGAGAGCTTCTTCGCGGGACCTGGTCTTATCGGCTGCAAGTGTGTAGTGGATAAGCAGGTTCTCTTCTTCCTTGGAAAGAAGCGTAATCGTTTCGACGCTGCTTTCACGGAGACGTTCCAACTTCTTTTCGTCGATGACGGTGTTGGCTTCGACAATTACTTCACCGGTAGATTCGTCGATAACGTCCTTGAAAATGATGCGGTCCATGAGGACACATACACCGTCGTCATTAAACTTTTCAGCTTCTTCTGCAACGTTGACTTCTTCGGTCTTCTTGTAGAAGAGGTTCAAAATGTCCTGAGTCGTTTCGAAACCGATGCTGCGGAGCATAGCCGTTGCAGCAATCTTTTTCTTGCGGTCGATGATCAGGTAAAGGATATCGCCTTCGGTGTTGAATTCCACCCAAGCACCGCGGTGCGGAATAATGCGGCTCTTGTAGTCGGAGCGGCCATTGGGCTGGAGTTCTTCGTCAAAACTCACACCGTAGGAACGATGCAACTGGGAAACGACAACGCGTTCAGCGCCATTGACGATGAACGTACCGTTTTCAGTCATGATAGGAAGATCGCAGATCAAGACTTCGTTCTTGACTTCTTCCTTGAGGCGGGTGTCTTCGCCGTCTTTCTCGAACACGCGGAGTGCGAGAGTAGCGTAGAGCTCCATGCTGTATGTGAGCCCACGTTCGCGGCATTCGGGGATGCTGTATTTCGGAATACCGAAACTATACCTTTCGTATTCCAGGGAATAAAGCCCATTGGGATCAGTAATCGGGAAAATGTCCTTGAACACGCGTTCCAGGCCGACCGTCAATCTCTTTTCTTGAGGAATGTCCTTTTGCAGGAATTGCTCGTAGGAAGCCTTCTGGACTTCAATCAAATACGGAAGTTCCAGTTGGAACCTGTTGGAGGAATAGCTTTTTCGCTCCGTAGTCATTAGAAATACCTCATCCGGTGAAGAAGAGCCTAATTAGTAAAAAACACCAAAAGCCCGCACTCGCGTGCAGGCGATTGGTAAGAGCAGTTCAGAGAACTGAGAGCATTACTTAAGAGTAACCTTTGCTCCGAGTTCTTCGAGTTTCTTCTTAAGAGCTTCGGCGTCAGCCTTCGGCATAGCTTCCTTGATGACGCTGCCGGCGGTTTCGACCATCTTCTTAGCGTCGCCGAGGGAGGCGCCAGTGATAGCACGAACTTCCTTAAGAACGCCCATCTTCTTGTCAGCGGCCGGTGCTTCGGCGAGGATGACGTCGAATTCGGTCTTGGCTTCTTCAGCAGGAGCAGCAGCGGCTGCCATAACTACAGCGCCACCAGCAGCGGCTTCGATGCCGTGGGTTTCTTTAAGGTAGTCAGCCAAAGCCTTGGCTTCGAGAAGGGTAAGACCAACAATTTGATCGCCCAATGCCTTGATATCAGTTGCCATGATGTGTTTCTCCGATTATTCCGTTTAAAAGTTTTGGTTTGTGGTTTGTTGTTAAGCTTCCGGTGCGGCTTCAGGAGCAGCTTCGGAACCCGATTCTTTTTCCAGTTTTTCCTGGAGGGTCTTGATCTGACCGGCAATCGTGGAACCAGGTCCGAGAGCGATAGCGACGATCTGAGCGATCATGCCCTTGCGATCCGGGATCTTGGAGAGGTTCACGACTTCGGAGCCAGGCATAGCCTTGCCATCAAGGAATACGCTCTTGGCAACCAAGAAATCGGGGTTAGCTTTGTGGAATGCTTCAATTTCGCGAGCGGGCAGAAGCGGGTCTTCTTCGAAGCCGACCATGATGGAGGTAGCTCCAGTCAGCTTGTCGTCGAGACCTTCGACCTTGAGAGCAGCGAGTACGCGCTTGAGAAGAGTATTCTTCACAGCATGGTACTTGACACCCTTTGCGGAGAGAGCCTTGCGGAGGGCATTGTCCTTTTCGACAGTTATGCCCTGGTAATTGAGCAGGTAGACGGCGGTAGCATCCTTGAAAGATTCAACGAGGGCATCCACGGTCTGTTGTTTTTTAACTACAGCTTTCATGGTATCTCCTATCGTGTCAGTGCCATATCAAGTTTGATGCCCGGGGCCATCGTAGCCGTCAAAGTGAGGCTCTTGATGTAAGTGCCCTTAGAAGATTGCGGCTTGTTCTTCACGACAGAGTCGATAACAGCCTTGGTATTTTCAACCAACTGATCGGCAGTGAAGGAGAGTTTGCCAACAGGAGCGTGGACGTTGGAGCCCTTGTCAACGCGGTACTGAATCTTACCGGCCTTGAGTTCCTTGACGGTCTGTGCCACGTTAACGGTCACAGTACCAGCCTTGGGGCTCGGCATCATACCACGAGGACCGAGGACACGGGCCACCTTACTAATCACCGGCATCATGTCGGGAGTAGCAACGACGGCGTCGAAATCCAGCCAGCCTTCCTGAATCTTCTGAACCAAGTCAGCACCACCAGCGTAATCTGCGCCAGCGCCAGTTGCAGCTTCAATATTATTGTCCTTGCAAAAGACGAGAACGCGGACCTTGCGACCGGTACCATGCGGCAGCACAACAGTGCCACGAACCACTTGGTCGGAATGTTTTGGGTCCACACCGAGATTGAAGTGTACTTCGACCGTCTGGTCGAACTTCAATTCGGACTTTTTGAGTATTTCGATTGCTTCCTTCAGATCGTACGCCTTGGTACTATCAATGGATTCAGCAATCTTTTTGTATTTTTTTCCTCTGAACATGAAATTTTCCTGTCAGATACGTAACGGTGAATTACCTGCCTCAGTCAACCACTTCGACACCCATGGAACGAGCAGTGCCCGCAACCATGCGCATAGCGGCTTCGAGGTCGATTGTATTTAGATCCGGCATCTTCTTTTGGGCGATTTCCTGGATCTTGGCCTTGGTAATCTTGCCAACCTTCTTACGGTTGGGAGTACCAGAACCACTCTCAATGCCGATGGCCTTCTTGATGAGGACCGGAACCGGCGGAACCTTCGTGATGAAGGTAAAGCTCTTATCTGCATAGACAGTAATGACCACCGGGGTAAGCATACCCTTGGCGTCTTGAGTCTTGGCGTTAAACTGCTTGCAGAACTCCATGATGTTCACGCCCTTCTGACCAAGGGCCGGACCTACCGGAGGAGCCGGATTAGCTGCACCACCGGGAATCTGGAGCTTAATATAACCTGTGATTTTCTTTGCCACTTTATTATCTCCGTTGCAAAAACCGTACTATACTATTATGCGTCGGCGGACTCGACCTGGTTGAAGGCGAGTTCGACAGGCGTAGAACGACCGAAAACAGTGACCATGACCTTGATCTTGGTCTTGTCTTCCATGATTTCGTCTACGACGCCCACAAAGTCCTTGAAAGGACCTTCCTTGATGCGGACATTTTCGCCAATTTCGTACGGGATTTGGATCTCGCCTTCGGTGGAAGTTTCAGGATCAACTCCCAAAAGACGATCGACCTCGCTCTGTTGAAGCGGAATAGGGACACGAGAAGCGCGTGTCATTCCGGCGAAATGGGTGACGCCATTGATAGCGGACACCAGGTGCTGGGTGAGCTCGTCCAGCTCCATTTCAATAACGATATAAGCAGGAAACAGAAGTTGGGTCGATGTACGACGACGACCGCGAACGTTGCTTACAACTTCGCGGGTCGGGACGATAATCTGACCAAACTTGTCTTGAACGCCTTCGCGCTCAATCATCTGCTCGATGTGCTTCTTGATGTTGTTTTCCTGACCGGAAAAAGTATGGATAGCGTACCATCTTTTCATAGTACTAGGCTCCCATGATCTTGTCAACGATCCAGGACAGACCCACATCGAGACCGGCAATATAGCAACCCATAATGACGCTGAAAAGCATCACAACGAGAGTGGATCCCTTGAGTTCTTCCCAAGTGGGCCAGGTAACCTTTTTCAGTTCCTGGATGGACTCCTTAACATATTGCTGAATCTTACGCATGATGACTCCGGAATTTGAGCAGGTCGGGAGGGACTCGAACCCCCAACCAACGGTTTTGGAGACCGTGACTCTACCAATTGAGCTACCGACCTATTCAGAATCCTTACTTGGTTTCCTTGTGAACGGTATGCTTGCGGCAGAACGGGCAGAACTTCTTATATTCCACGCGGGAAGGATGAAGACGCTTATTCTTGTCGCAATCATAGTTGCGCTGATTGCATTCTGTGCATTCAAGCACGATGAGTTCTCTTGGCATTTTATTATCCGATTACTTGATGATTTCGGTTACGGAGCCAGCACCAACGGTACGGCCACCTTCGCGGATAGCAAAGCGGAGCTGCTTTTCCATAGCGATGGGAGCGATCAGAGTGGTGTGGATAGTCACGGTGTCACCCGGGGTCACCATTTCGACACCTTCCGGAAGCTTGATAGTACCGGTAACGTCGGTGGTGCGGAAATAGAACTGGGGACGATAGCCGTTCATGAACGGAGTATGGCGGCCACCTTCGTCCTTGGTCAGAACGTAGATTTCAGCCTTGAATTCAGTGTGCGGAGTCACGGACTTCGGAGCAGCCAGAACCTGGCCACGGCTGATGTCCTTCTTTTCTGCACCGCGGAGGAGGAGACCAACGTTGTCGCCTGCCTGGGCGTCGTCGAGGAGCTTGCGGAACATTTCAACACCGGTAACCACGTATTCGGTGGTTTCGCCGAGGCCGACGCGTTCGACCTTGTCGTTCAGGTGAACGACGCCGCGTTCGATACGACCGGTAGCAACGGTGCCACGACCGGTGATGGTGAACACGTCTTCGATAGGCATCAGGAAGGGCTTTTCGGTTTCACGGGCAGGCAGCGGAATGTAGGTGTCGCATGCTTCCATGAGTTCCATGATCTTGTCCTGGTATTCTGCGTCGCCTTCGAGGGCCTTGAGTGCAGAGCCGCGGACGATCGGGGTGTCGTCGCCGTCAAATTCGTACTTGGAGAGCAGTTCGCGAACTTCCATTTCGACCAGGTCGAGGAGTTCGACGTCGTCAACCATGTCAACCTTGTTCATGAAAACAACGATCTTGGGCACGCCGACCTGGTGTGCGAGCAGGATGTGTTCACGAGTCTGGGGCATGGGACCGTCGGTAGCAGCAACAACGAGGATTGCGCCGTCCATCTGGGCAGCACCAGTCACCATGTTCTTGACATAGTCAGCATGGCCCGGGCAGTCAACGTGAGCGTAGTGACGTGCAGCGGAGGTGTATTCGACGTGAGAAGTATTAATCGTGATACCACGTGCCTTTTCTTCGGGAGCGTTGTCGATTTCGTCGAAACGCTTTGCAGCAGCCAGGCCCTTAGCGGCGAGGGTGGTGCAGATTGCAGCGGTCAGGGTAGTCTTACCGTGGTCAACGTGGCCGATGGTGCCGATGTTGCAGTGCGGCTT
>JAZLMK010000038.1:0-44722 GCA_045598645.1 Fibrobacter sp. | reverse complement strand
CGTCTAGATGTTCCATTTGCAACTTTTGGTGGTTCGAAAGTGCAAAGTAGAAACTTTAGACAGCCTCCCTTACGGGAGGCTCTTTTGTTTTACAAGACTATCGAATCATGCCTGTGTTGCATTGACGACTTGAAACCGCCACCCAAAAACAGTCAAATAGTATGCCCAAAGACCTCATTCCACTGTCAAAAGTCATTACTTTATACAAAAAAAGGCATACTATTTCGCATTTCGCAGCCAAATAGTATGCCTTTTTAAAAGATTTTCGCCCAAAGCGAACGAAAAACTAGTCGAGCGTGTGGACCAGGAGACCGTCGCGGAGCTTCGGTTCGAACCAAGTGCTCTTGGGCGGCATGATTTCGCCGGCGTCGGCGATGTTCATGAGCTGGTCGAGAGTCGTCGGGTACATGGCAAACGCGCAGGCGCATTCACCGCTATCCACGCGCTTCACGAGTTCGCCGAGACCGCGGATGCCACCGACGAAGTCGATGTTCTTGGAGGTACGCGGATCGTCCACGTCGAAAAGCGGCTTCAAGATGAGCTTCTGGAGGAGAGCCACGTCGAGGCTGTCGACCGGGCCCAAGTTCTTGAGGAACTTGTCCTTGAACGTGCAAGCGTACCACTTGCCCGCCATGTAGAAGTTCACCTGGTTCTGCTTCGCGGGGCTCTGCATTTCGGCGAGCGGGGCTACGTCGAACACCTTTTCCATTTCGGCCATGAGTTCATCCGGAGTGCGGCCATTCAGGGTCTTGAGCACGCGGTTATAGTCCAAGATCTTGAGCTGGGTGCTCGGGAAGAGGATGGCGAGGTAACGATTGTATTCCTCGTCGCCAGTGTTCTTCGGGTTCTGTTCGGCGCGGTAGCTCGCGGCGCGGGCACCGGCAGCACTACGGTGGTGACCGTCAGCGATGTAAGAGACCGGAATCGCTTCGAAGCTCTTGCGGATGGCGGCGATTTCAGCATCGTCATCAATAATCCAGACCGTGTGGCCAAAGCCGTCGCCCTTGGAGACAAAGTCATAGACCGGAGCGCGCTTGGTAACGGCACCAAACAGGTCAAACTGACCCTGGTCGCGGTAAGTGAGGAACACCGGACCGGTATTGGCATTCGTATCGAGCACATGGCGCAGACGGTCTTCTTCCTTGTCGGCGCGAGTAAGTTCGTGCTTCTTGATAATGCCGTTGAAGTAGTCGGCGGCGGGAACGCAGCAGACCAAGCCGTACTGTTCACGGCCGTTCATCGTCTGGCGGTAAACGTACAGGCAATCCTTCTTGTCGTGGGCAATCACACCGTCGGCAATCATTTTGTCGAGGTTTGCACGAGCGTGGGCATAGACCTTCGGGTCGTATGCGTCGACGCTGTCATCAAGTTCCAATTCCGCACGGGTCACGCGCAGGTAGGAATGAGGCAGGCCCTCGGCCATGGCCTTCGCTTCGGCGCGGTTCATCACGTCGTACGGGAGGGCGGAAATCGTCTCGGCTTCGGCCGGGTTGACCGGACGCAGAGCCTTGAACGGGTAGATGTGCATCATAGGTTTCTTTCCTTTGTGAGATTCTTTGATTAAAGCTTCGTCTTCTGCAATCAAGTTGTGAATATAGCCAGTTTTGGCAGCCATCCACTTTTTCTTTCGGTAACTTACCACGAAATAGGCGATAAAAAAGAACACAAAACCCCAGAAAGCAGCCATGATTGTAATACCTATCATGAAAGCAATCAGGTGGTCGGAGGCATTCACCCAAAGATTCTTGATAATCACGCCGCAGTTGCGCATGGACATTCTTTCAAATTCGCCCAGGAAATCGAACGTTATTGCTGCAGGATGGTAAATCTTGCAGCCGATAAGGTATCCACCCGGATAGAAAAAACCAAACTGGGTTACAGGATTCGCGACAAAGTCGGCAATGACACCGGGCACTTTGGGTAAGCGAAACAGAGCGCAGATTGTAACCGTCAAAATGATGGCGACGCCGAGTGTCGGCCAAATTCCGATAAAGACACCAACGAACACCGACCACGCGACTTTCAAGGCGTCCTGGCGACGAGGGAACATGCGATTGTAATAGATACGACTCAGGCGCTTGTACTTGGATTCCTGCCTGCGTTTCGGGATGCTTTCAATTTTTTCCAGAATTTTCATACGCGCCAAATTTAGTTATTTTACAAGGCGCAAATAAGGTGCATTATTCAAAAAAGTGATAAAACGCAAAAAAGCCCCCCAAACTACACAAAGACACTTTTTTGGGATTTTCCCCTCCTTTAAAGATTATTCTACATTTGCACCATGCAACATTTGATTTCAAAAGAAGGCTTCGAAAAGTTCAAGGCCGAATGGGAACAACTCAAGTACGTCGAACGCCCCGCCATGATCAACCAGGTGCAGGCCGCCGCCGCCGAGGGTGACCGCAGCGAAAACGCAGCATACACTTATGGCCGCATGCGCGTACGCGAAATCGACCGCCGCCTCCGGGAACTGGACCGCATTTTGGACGGCGCGAAGATTGTAGAAATTTTGGCCCCCGAAGACGGATCCATCCGCCTAGGCGCCAAAATCAAGATGGTCGACATCAAGACGAAACGCCCCAAGGAATACACCATCGTAGGCGAAAAGGAAATCGACCCGCTTAAGGGCCGCATCAGCATGAAGTCACCCATCGGCGAAGCTCTGAAAGGCAAAAAGACTGGCGACACCATCCAGGTGAACGTCCCCCGCGGCACCGTCACCTATGAAATCGTCGAGGTCAGGTATGAGGTGTGAGGTATGAGGTGTGAGCACGGCCTTCGGCCTTTGAAGGCGCTGCGCTGGAGGTATGAGGTGTGATTTAGATGATAGACGAAAGATGAAATAAGACGGCGAAGCCGAGTAACTAACCCCTAGCCTCTAATCTCTAAATTCTAACCACTAACCACTAAGTTTATGTTCATAGATACACATTGCCATCTCAATGCTTACGAGGAATTTTCCGGAGAAAGTTTGGACAAGCTTTTTGAACGACTCCGGAATGCAGAAAAAACAGCAACTTCTGCGCAAGAGCAGGAAACTTTTCAAAATACAGCGGCAAGTCGCTGGAGCAGCCCGAAAGATGCCAAAGAAACCCTGGTACGCATGCCTGATGCGTTCATAAACGTCGCCTGTAACCCCGACGATTTTGAGCAAGCCAAAGAACTCAGTGAAAAATACCCGTTCGTCTACGCCGCGTACGGAATCCATCCGGAATACGTGCTTACGGAAACCGCCGAAGACGAGGCGTGCATGCTTGAATTTCTCAAGTACCCGAAATGCGTCGCCTGCGGGGAATTCGGGCTCGACTACCATTACGACCTGGAGCACAGGACCGAGCAGGTGAAGTTGTTCGAGCGCCACCTGGAACTGGGCGTCAAGAGCGGAAAACCGCTGGTGCTACACCTGCGCGAAGCCGACGACGATGCGCTCGCCGTTCTCCGTGCAGCCGATTTGCACGGCATAAACGTCCATGTCCACTGTTTCACCGGCTCGCCGGAATTCGCATCGCAACTTCTGGCGCTCGACGCCAACATTTTCATCGGGTTCACAGGAATCGTCACTTTCAAGAGCGCACAGAACGTACGCGACGCAGCGGCCCTCACCCCCCTAAGCCAAATGCTTTTAGAAACCGACGCCCCTTACATGGCGCCCGTTCCTTTCCGCGGAAAGCCGTGCCACTCGGGTTACATTCCCTACATTGCGCAACAACTCGCCCAAACGAAAAACGTGCCCGTAGAGGAACTCTACCGGCACTGTCGCGAAAACACCAGAAATTGCTACGGCATCTAGGCGCCGCGCTGTTTCAATCGCACAAAAACGCACAGTTTCAATCGCACAAAAAGGCGCTGTTTCACTTCCTAAGCGGAAACTTCTTCGGCCACGGGCGCCACGGCCTTTCCATAGTGATCCGCCAAGTACGCCAAGGCATCTTCCGGATTCAAAGGCTTGCTGAAGTAGAATCCCTGAATCTGGCGGCATCCCTCCCTGCGCAGGAATTCCAACTGTTCTCGGGTTTCCACGCCTTCGGCAATGAGGTCGAGGCCAAGGGACTTCGCGATACCGATTACCATCCTTGCAAAACAGGCGTCTTCGTCGTCTTCGGCCACATGGTCGATAAAGGACTTGTCCATCTTGAGAGTGTGAATCGGATAGCGCTTTAGGTACGAAAGACTGCTGTAACCCGTGCCGAAATCGTCGATGGAAATCTGCAGGCCCATGTTGGACAAATCGCGCATGATGTCGATGGTCTTTTCGACTTCGCACATGGCCGTGTACTCGGTGATTTCGAGTTTCAGGTTCTTGGGGTTCAGATGGGTTTCGGCGAGTACCTGGCGTACGTAATCGACCATATTGTCGATGGCGAACTGCTTCGCGCTGAAATTTACGGCCACCTTGATATTCTCGTAGCCCAGGTCCACCCATTTTTTAGTCTGCTCGCAGGCCATTTTCAGAATCTGCGCGCCTATAGGCACAATAAGGCCGGTCTCTTCGGCTATCGGGATGAAATCCGCCGGGGAAATGATTCCCTGGTCCGTATTGTTCCAACGCACCAGAGCCTCGAAGCCTATAATGGTATCGCTCGCGCCGATGTCCACGATGGGCTGGTACATCAGGATGAATTCCTTCGCCTGGATAGCCCTGCGGATTTCGTACTCCAGTTTGTACAACTTCATGGCCTTTTCGCGGATTCCACCAGAGAAGAACTGGATATTGCCATGCTCGCCATTTTTCTTCAAATCGCGCAGGACTGCATTGGCGTTCGCCATGATGTCCTCTACACAATCCACATCGCGATTCACGACCACTGCCATGGATACGCTGATGTACAGTTCACGGCCGTCCAACTGGATGGGAGTTTTCACGTTGTTGTGTAGCCTGCGCACAATGGGCATCAGGTCAACGTTTTCACCCGCACCCTGCACGTTATGCAAAATCACGGCAAACACGTCGGGGCCGATTCGAGCCACGCAGTCATTGTCGCGGCAACTGCTCTTGATACGGTCCGACACAATCCGCAAGACATTGTCGCCGACGTTCGTGGAGAACGAAGCATTGATGGCGCCAAAACTATCGATGTCAAGCAGGGCGACAGCAAAGGTGCAGTCCGGGCGCTTGGCGGCCAGGTCGATATCCGACTTGAGTTTTTCCAAAAAGTACTTGCGATTGAACACACCGGTGAGGGCGTCCTGATAAGCGTAGAAGTAACTCTGCCGTTCCATGGAGACCTTGTCCATCGAACCGCCGATAGAACCGATGACGCGAATGGGCCTGCCTTCCTCGTTAAACTGAGGACGGCCGCTTACAGCAATCTCCTTGGCGTTTTCTGTTTGAGCCAAAAGACGGAGCGCAACAGAGAAGGGCTTGTTTTCGCCAAGGGACTTTTCCATTTCGGAACGGAACGTATTCCAGTCGGACTCCATCACGCATGACTTGAGCGTCTCAAAACTATCGGAAACCTTGGAAGCCTCGATTCCAAGCAATTTCGCCACGCGGTTGGACCAGTAAACCTTCCCCGTAGGCACGTCAAAAGTCCAGAAACCATCGGTAGAAACGTCCACAAGCATCTGGAACATTTCATCCTTTTCGATAAGATCCTTTTCGTAGTCACGGGTCGGTTCCGCGGCGACCGTCTCGGGGATTTCCACGTCGTTGCGCATTTTTTTACGGTTTCCCGCTGTAGGGAACTTGTAAAAAAAGGAAACGTAGGCCAAAAACACGATAGCCACAAAATACGGCACAAAGCCGACAACGCTATCCGCGAAATCAAGAATATCAGGAATAAATGCCGCGAACAAAAGACACGCGAGCAATATGGCAAAACGCAAAATTGCGTGTTCGTCAAATAATCTCATAACCAAACACTTTTCCTTAAACCACTCCATATACCATAGTCGCCAAAGTTAGTCATTTTTTCTAAAAATAAGGTTTTTATATATAAAGAAAAGAAAAATGTAAGTTTTTGTTTACTCTAAAAACAACTATTCTAAATTGGACCATCGCAAAACGCATAAAAAAAGCCTCCGGAAAACCGGAGACCTTTTCGTACACGAATGTAGAACGGGGTATTAAATAGTTATGAGTTATTGGTTACTAGTTATGAGATTTTAGTTCGTCAACCGCATCTCTAGTAATTCATAATTCATAATTAATAACTATTAATTACACTGCGCCCTGCCACTTCATGGCGTCGGCAACCTTCTTGAAGCCAGCGATGTTGGCACCCATGACGAGGTTACCAGCATGACCGTATTCCTTGGCGGCGCCACTTGCGGCAGCGTAGATGTTCTTCATGATACCTTCGAGCTTGGCGTCCACTTCTTCGAATGTCCAGGAGAGACGTTCGGAGTTCTGGCTCATTTCGAGACCAGAGGTAGCCACGCCACCGGCGTTGGAGGCCTTGGCAGGTCCAAAGAGCACGCCAGCCTTCTGGAAGGCTTCGATAGCTTCTGGAGTAGACGGCATGTTGGCACCTTCGGCAACGGCGAACACGCCGTTAGCGATAAGGGCCTTGGCACCTTCGAGGTCGAGTTCGTTCTGCGTTGCGCACGGAAGAGCGATATCGCACTTGGTCTTCCAGATGTTGGAGGAACCTTCGGTGTAGCTGGAACCGGCGACCTTGTCGGCGTATTCCTTGATACGGCCGCGGCGGCCCTTGATTTCCTGGACGATGTCGAGCTTGATGCCGTTCGGGTCGAAGATGAAGCCATCGGAGTCGGACATAGCGACAACCTTGGCGCCGAAGGAGGTAGCCTTTTCGCAGGCGAAGGTAGCGACGTTACCGGAACCGGAGATGACAACAGTCTTGCCTTCGAAAGTTTCGTTCTTCAAGTCCTTGAGCATTTCGCGAGTGAAGTAGCAGAGGCCGTAACCGGTAGCCTGCGTACGGGCGAGAGAACCACCGTAGGAGAGGCCCTTGCCGGTGAGAACGCCGACGAATTCGTTGCGGATGCGCTTGTACTGGCCGAACATGTAGCCAATTTCGCGAGCGCCCGTACCCTGGTCACCAGCCGGCACGTCGGTATCGGCACCGATGTGCTTGCAGAGTTCGGTCATGAAGGACTGGCAGAAGTGCATCACTTCGTTGTCGCTCTTGCCCTTCGGGTCGAAGTCGGAACCGCCCTTGCCGCCACCCATGGGGAGAGTCGTCAAGCTGTTCTTGAAGGTCTGTTCGAAACCGAGGAACTTGAGCATGGAGAGGTTCACGTTGTTACGGAAGCGGATACCGCCCTTGTACGGGCCGATGGCGGAGTTGAACTGCACGCGGTAGCCACGGTTCACCTGGAGAACGCCCTTGTCGTCAACCCAAGGCACGCGGAAGATGATGATGCGTTCCGGTTCCACGAGACGGTCGATGATGCCGTTGGTTTCGTAGGAAGGATCCTTGGCAAGGACCGGGTCCATGGATTCTAGGAATTCGCGGACAGCCTGATGGAACAGGTCTTCGCCGGGGTTGGTTGCGACAACTTTGTCGTATACTTTCTGAAGGTAGGCGTTCTGAATTGCCATTTTTGTATCTCCATTGAGAAGTTGAATGTTTATGTTGTAAAGATAACAAAAAACGCATTATTTGTGCAAAATTCGGCAAAAAACTCATATTTACGACATTTTTGTAGGTTATGTTTTTTGTAAGGTTTCCGCCCCCGTTTTCAGTGATTTTTGCAAAAAACAAAAAAAATGCCGATTTTAAAAACTGACATTTTTGTAACTTTTTGATACCTTCATACTTTGTAAAAATTTATTTACATCATGCAGGGTACTTTTGTAGAACCTAATTGCGCCGACCGAAGCCTAGACTTCCATGAAAGCCTTGATTTCGTCCATGCGGCGGGCGGCGTATTCGAAGCCCATGTTGTAGGAGTCGTCGAGTTTTTCACGTTCCGTCTCGAAGAGTCCGCACAAATCGCGTTCCGGGCGCAAGATAAGAAGCTTGCCAGACTTTTCCAGTTGTTCCATTTCGCGGAACTTGCGCTCGTAGCGCTTGAAGCGAACCATGAGCACCTTGAAAAAATCCGGGTACTTGCTCTTGAACAAAGGATTCAAGATCATGCGGTACTTGCGGAAATCCGTAACGGTCTCGCCCGGGAAATGCGTCGAAACGACAAGAACCTTGTCGCAGCCCTTCTCAAAGGCGCGGTTGTACGGAATGGGGTCCGCCACGCAACCGTCGGCATAGTGCTTGCCATCTACGGGAACGATCGGGAACACCATGGGGAGCGCGCAACTTGCACTCACAATGTTCAGCAAACGCTTTTTATCGCTGCGTTCCTGGAAAAATTCCATGCGGCCCGTTTCGCAGCAGGTGGCGCCGAATTCGCACTCCACCCTGGCGTTGAAGAACGTGTCGAAGTCGAACGGGATGTCGCCATAAGCGGATTCAAAGTGAAGTGCGTGACATTCTTTTTGCACTCCGTCAAGAATCACATTGGCGTGATCCTTGCCCTTTTGAATCTTGGTGGGCTGAATGATGTAGCGGAACCTTCCGCGCTGGCGGGTGATGTAGTTCATGGCCGCATGGCAGCCTGCGCTCACTCCGGCGTAGTACGAAAAATCGAGGTTCTCGTCCATCATGGCATCGAGAACACCTGCGGTAAAAATCGTCTGGCGGGAGCCGCCTTCTAGCGCTAATCCAATCTTCACTTGGACTCCTCCGCTTTCACGACCTCGGCCGGAGTCTCGGAAGGCGGCGGCAGGACCTCACCCGTCTTCCCCAGCGCCAATTGCTTGAGGCTCCAAATTTTCTGCCTGAAGTACTCGCTCTTTTCGGCCAGATAGTCGGACGAAGAAACGCCCTTCACGCGTTCTATCTTTTCGGCACTGCCGACACGCACCTGGGTGCGATGACCGAACTTGTAAATTCCATCGAAGGCGACGGACACGACCGGCGCGCCCGTACTGCGGGCAAGCATGGCGAATCCCGACTTGAATTCGTTCAAGAGGCCGTCTTCACGGCACTTGCCCTCGGGGAAAATGATGATGGAACTGCCGTTCGCCAAAGCCTTTTTAGTGGGAGCGAGCCAACTGGTGTCCCACGGGTCGAAGCGGTCGATAGGAATCGCCTTGAAGCGCTTTAAAATCCAATGGAAATACGGAAGTTCGTACTGGTCCTTGGCCACAAGGATGTTCCTTGGCCTGCGGACGAGCGCCATGATCAGGAGCGGGTCCAGCATGGTCGTATGATTCAAAATAACGATGGACGGCTCGCTGAACTTCAGTTTTTTTACTGAAGAATCCGTGTAGACCACCTGCGGGCGGATAATCAGTGCGAAATAAATGCGCACAAACACCTCGCAGAGGTACACAACGGCCATCATCGGCAAGTCTAGAATCTGTTTCATTTACCCAGGGAATCTTTGGGGATTGAAGTAAACGTGAGGGAACCCTTGGCATGAAGGTTTCCGTTGACCTTGACAACGCAATCGAAACCGACGATGACGCCGCCTCCCTTAGTCTTGTTCACGGTGATTTCCAACTGGTCGCCGGGAATCACGGGCTTCACGAACTTGAAGCCGTCTATCTTCAAAAGCACATAGAGTTTATCGTCCAGGTCTTCGGGCTTGTGCTCGATGACGAGGGAGCAAAGTTGAGCGCAACTTTCGACAATGAGAACGCCCGGCATAATCGGAGTGCCAGGGAAATGGCCCATGAAGTAGGGCTCGTTCACGCAGACGTTCTTGATGCCCGTGGCGGATTCGTTCGGAACGAGTTCCGTCACCTTTTCAATCATCTGGAAAGGCGGGCGCTGAGCAATCCTTTCGCTGATTTCGTAAATGTTCATGGTACTCACAGGGAGAGGCCTCCATCCATCACGAAGACTTGACCGGTCACGTAGGCGAACTGGTCAGAAACAATGGCAGAAACGAGGTTCGCCACTTCGTCGGCGGTACCGAAGCGCTTGAGAGGGACGCGTTCCACGTAGCCCTTGCGGGTTTCTTCGGGAATGGCTTCGATCATTTCGGTAGAGATAAAGCCCGGAGCGACAGCGTTCACGCGGATGCCGTAACCGCCGAGTTCCTTGGCGAGAGTCTGGGTCATGGAGTTCACCGCACCCTTGGTGGCACTGTAAACAGCCTGGCCGGGGAGCGCGAACTTGGAAGAAACAGAGGACATGTTCACGATGACGCCGGACTTCTGCTTGAACATCTTGAGGGCGACAGCCTGTGCACAGTAAAGGTAGCCCTTCACGTTCAGGTTGAAGCACTTGTCGACGGTATCCGGGTTCATCATCAAAAGGTATTCGTCACGAACGATGCCCGCATTGTTCACGAGCACGTCGATGCGACCGTAAGCCTTGAAAACATCGCGAACCATGGCCTTGACTTCGGCAAGGACGGAAACGTTCGCCTTGTAGACCATGCCGTCGCCGCCTTCGGCCTTGATCTGGTCGAGAGTCTGGAGGGCGGCTTCGTCGGAACTGGAGTAGTTGATCACCGTGGTGTAGCCATCACGAGCAAGGCGCAGGGCGCAGGCCTTGCCGATTCCCTTGGAGGCTCCTGTAACAATTGCAACTTTCATGTCCATTCTCCTTTTCTTTTAAACTCTAATTACTTGCCAAGCACGACAGCACTGTAAGAACCGCCGGCGGAGAAGGCTGTCACGAGAACCTTCTTGAAAGAAGATGTCTCGACTTTTTTCTTGGAAACAGAACCGTCGGCAGAAACGAAGTAGGCGCTTTCGCTCGCGAGTTCGCCATTGAGCATGAGGGCGGCCTGTGCTGCGGCAAGAGTCGCACTGGCGGCACGGCCCTCGCCCACGTGTTCCTTGACCTGGAACAGCGGCATGGAAGCGAGTTTATCGTCAAATACTCGAGCATAAGAGGCCTTTTCGATGTCGTCCACGACCTTCTGGCCATTGGCGAAACCGCACACGGCGTCGATTTCATTTGCAGAAACGCCAGCATCCTTGAGGGCTGCGTTGATGGCGTTGTCGAGAGCTTCTCCGGAACCTTCCACAGTGCCGAACTTCACGTTCTTGCGGCCGTTGCCGTAGCCGAGAATTTCGCAGTAGACCTTCGCACCGCGGCTCTTCGCATATTCTTCGGTTTCCATGATGATGGATACGCTGCCATCGCCCACCACGAAGCCGTTGGAGCCGGCATAGGGTTCCACCACGGAATCGGCGGCGACGTTCAACTTCTGGGCAAGTTCGGTAATCACGGGAATGTTCTCGTCGGTACCGGTCGCCATCATGGCCTGTTCCTGACCATCGTGAATCACGTTCATGGAGTAGCCGATGCTGTCGAGGCCGGAGACCGGACCGGTGGTGATAGTCACGCCATAACCCTTGATGCCGGAGCAGATGGAAAGGTAGCCGCCGGCTGCATTATAAACTGTATGGGGGAACTTGAAGGCGCTTCCGCCGGCATTGCCCGTTTCGGCAATGAGTTCCTCGAAATCGTAAGTGGAACCGAGACCGCCTTCACTCGTACCGACGATGATGCCGATGTCGTTCGCGTTATCTTCGGTGACCGCAAAGTTCGCATCCTTGAGTGCGCGCACGCCCGAAACCGTCTGGAGTTGGCCGAGGTTGTCGAGCTTGCGGTAGAAGGCCATCTTGATGCCCAGTTCCTTGTAGTCGTCGTTCGTGACCGTGGAATGCACGCTTGCGCTTTTGGGCTTTGCGCCATTCTTGACGGCTTCCAGGTAGGCTTCCTTGCTGTTGCCCACCGGGCTCACGACGCCGATACCCGTCACGACAATCTTCTTGGACTTGGCGGTCTGGCTCTGGACGTTGCCCGGCTGCTTGCTGAACACGATGCTCGCGTTCGTACCGCCGAAGGCCACATTGTTACTCATGACGCAGTTGAGTTCCTTGGACTTGGGAACGTTCTGCACGTAGTCCATGCTGCCAACCTTCTCCTTGAGGGCGGCGGACTGCTCGGCGGAATAGCCAAGAGTCGGGAGCACGGTATTCGTCGTGAGGGCCTTGATGCTGAACACGGCTTCGATGGCGCCGGCGGCACCCAGGCAGTGGCCAGTCATCACCTTGGTGGAACTGACACTCAAGGTCGGGTTTTCATTGGCGAAGAAATTGTTGAAGGCGTTGATTTCGGCATTGTCGTTCTTGCCGGTACCGGTACCGTGAGCGTTCAAGTAACCGATGTCGCTCTTCTGGATGCCGGAGTTCCTCACTGCGCGGTTCATCGCCTCGGTGAGGCAAAGGCCGTCTTCGCGGGGAGCGGTAATGTGGTGGGCGTCGCTTGTCACGCCTGCACCCAGCACTTCGCAGTACTGCTTGGCACCGCGTTTCTGGGCATGCTCGAAAGATTCAACAATAACGATGCCCGCACCTTCGCCGAGCGTGATGCCGCTGCAGCGGTTAAACGGAGAACAGCCGTTCTCGTCGAGGGCGTGGAGCGAAAGGAATCCGGAATACGGCACGGAGGCGAAAGAGTCGGCACCACCGGCAATGACCACGTCGGCTTTGCCGGCACGAATCAAGTCACAGGCGATGGCGATGGAAATCGTACCTGCCGCGCAGGCGTTTCCGACGTTCGTGACGATACCACCGGCACCGCAGGTCTCCGCTACTTGCGAGGCGATTGCCGCAATGGGCATTTTCGCAATCTCCGCAGGATTCTTGCCATGCTGGTAGTATTCCTCGATACTCAAAACTCCACCCACGCAACTTCCGATAATCACGCTTACGCGCTGGTCGTCGTTGAAATTGCCGAGGTTCGCATCCTGAAGAGCTTCCTTGGCGGCCTTGATGCAAAGTTTGGAGGCACGATCCTTCTCGTTAGGAGAATCGATATCGTCCAAGGTATCGCAATTGACTTCGGCGGCAAGGTCTGCGTAGCAGTCCTTGGTGTCCAAAGATGTGGTCTTATGGATGCCCGAAACGGAATTCAGGGCATTTTTCCAAGTTTCTTCAACATTGTTACCGATGGCGCAAATAACGCCAAGACCGGTAACCACACAACGGCAATCGTTTGGTGTCATAGATATTCCGGTTAACTAAAAAAAAGACTGATTAAGCCTTGTTCTTTTCGATGAATGCAGCGATGGTATCGATGCTCTGGAAGTTTTCCTTGTCGACACCGGTCATGGAAACACCGAAGGTATCGTCGACGAAAGAGATAATTTCGAGGGAATCCACAGAGTCGAGACCGATTTCGTCGCCGAAGAGAGCCGTGTCGAAATTGAGCACGTCACCATCAACGCCAAGGTCGGACATAAAGAATTCCTTGAGTTTGTTTTTTACTTCTTCCATTGTATCCTCTTCTAGGTTGAAATTTTGGGCTCAATTATAGAAAAATTTACGCATTATCAAACCATCAAAAGGGGCAAAACCGACAAAAAATACGTTTTTCGGGATAAAAAGACGCAGCCAGCCAAGGAATTTCAACATCAAAAATAATTCCTGGCTTTTTTTGCAAAAAAACTATGAAAAAAATGATTATTTGCTAAATTTGCGGTGTTAAAAAAGAAGGTTCACAATGAAGTCATTCGTTTTTCCTGGTCAAGGCTCCCAATTCCCCGGAATGGGAAAGGATTTATTCGATAGCAACGATGAAATCAAGGCGATGTTTCTCAAGGCCAACGAAATTCTCGGTTTCGACATATGCGATATCATGTTCAACGGGACCGAAGACGACCTTAAGCAAACCAAGGTGACGCAGCCAGCAGTTTTCCTCCTCTCCGTAGCCAAAGCAAAGGTGATGGGCGACGAATTCAAGCCCGACATGGCGGCAGGGCATTCCCTGGGTGAATTTTCGGCACTTACCGCTACAGGCGCCATCAGTTTTGAATCTGGACTTTCGCTCGTGGCAAAGCGAGCCTTCGCCATGCAAGAAGCCTGCGAAAAGGCCCCAGGCTCCATGGCAGCCGTCATCGGCGGAGCCGACGAACTCGTAGAGGAAGCCTGCGCCTCGGTCAAGGACACCACTGTCGTACCCGCCAACTACAACAGCCCCGGCCAAGTCGTGATTTCTGGAACCGCGGAAGGCGTCGCAAAAGTCAGCGAAGCGCTCACTGGAAAGGTAAAGGGCGTCACCAAGCTCGCCGTGGGCGGCGCATTCCACTCTCCTCTCATGGAAAGCGCCCGTGAAGAACTCGCAAAGGCCATCGAAGAAACCGAATTCAGGCAACCCATCTGTCCCGTCTACCAGAATGTTGACGCCAAGCCGCATACGAACCCTGCAGAAATCAAGGCGAACCTTTTGGCACAGCTTACCGCACCGGTACGCTGGACGCAGACCGTACTGAACATGATTAACGACGGCGCCACTGAATTTAACGAAGTGGGACCGGGCATCGTTTTGACAAAGTTAATCAAGAGAATTCAAAAATCCATTGCATAAACAGGCAGCACCATGTGGGAAAAAGCATACGTTAAAACACTTAACGAATACAACGAAAAGGCCAAGGCCGGTGGCGGCGAAGCCCGTATAGAAAAGCAGCACGCCCAAGGCAAACTCACTGCACGCGAACGCCTGGAAATTTTGTTCGACAAGGGCACTTTCCGCGAAATCGGCGCTCTGCGCAAGAGTCAAAGTCTCGATTTGCCCGAAAGCAAGAGAATCTTCGGTGACGGCGTTGTGACTGGTTACGGCAAGGTGAACGGCAAGACCGTCTATGCCGCCTCCCAGGACTTTACCGTAAGCGGAGGCTCCCTGGGGTCCGCACACGCCAAGAAGATTTGCCAAGTGATGGACCTCGCTCTCCAATCCATGGCTCCGTTTGTGAGCATCAACGACGGTGGCGGCGCCCGTATCGAAGAAGGCGTATGCTCCCTGGACGGCTACAGCGGCATTTTCACCCGCAACACGCTCGCCTCCGGAATCATTCCGCAGATTTCAGTGATTCTCGGCCCATGTGCCGGCGGAGCCTGCTACTCCCCCGCCATTACCGACTTCATCTTCATGACCGAAAAGACAAGCCAGATGTTCATCACGGGCCCGGGCGTCGTGAAAGCGGTCACCGCGGAAGTCGTAACGCCCGAGCAACTTGGCGGAGCCGGAATACATTCCACGAAATCGGGCGTGGCACACTTTGTACGTAAAGACGACAAGGAATGCCTGGAAGGCGTTCGCGAACTTTTGAAGTACCTGCCGCAGAGCAACACCGAAAAGCCAAGCGACATCGCGACAAAGCCCATCGACGAATCCAAGAAAATCGAAGAAATCGTCCCGGACAACTTCAAGAAGGCCTACGACGTACGCGACGTCATCAACTGCTTCGCCGACAAGGGCTCGTTCCTTGAAATCCAGCCGGATTTCGCAAAGAACGTGGTCATCGGCTTTATCCGTTTGGATGGTAGCGTCATCGGCGTAATCGCAAACCAGCCCAAGGTTCTCGCAGGCTCCCTCGACGTGGACGCTAGCGACAAGGCCAGCCGTTTCGTACGTTTCTGCGACTGCTTCAACATCCCCCTGCTCACGCTCGAAGACGTTCCCGGCTACATGCCCGGCACCAAGCAGGAACACAACGGAATCATCCGCCACGGAGCAAAACTCCTGTACGCCTACGCCGACGCAACCGTCCCTCGCGTGACCTTGATTTTGCGCAAGGCATACGGCGGCGCCTATATCGCCATGAACAGCAAGAACCTGGGTGCCGACTACGTATTCGCACTCCCCATCGCGCAACTCGCAGTGATGGGCGCCGAAGGTGCCGTGGACATTCTCCACCGCAAGGAGATTGCCGCCGCCAAGCCCGAAGAAGCGCAAGCCATCCGTGCAAAACTCATCAGCGATTACGAAAAGAAGTACTTGAACCCCTACATCGCCGCAGAGAACGGCTATATCGACGAAGTCATCGCACCTGAAACCGTGCGCGACCGACTCGCAACGGCATTCGAGTACCTAAAGAACAAGAAGAAAGCACGACTCTGGAAAAAGCACGGGAACATCCCGCTGTAATTTTCCCTGCAAAAAAAGGCAGCCATTAAAAGCCGTAACTGATGCCGAACTTGCCGTCGCCCATGATTTTGTCATAATCCAGGCCATCCAGGACACGGCGGTTCTTGGAGTACTTTTCGGACAGCACATCCTGTTTTTCATCGTAGAAGGGAGTCGAGACACTTCCCAAATCCAGAAGCATGTGCGGAAGCCCGTCGGCAGTGAACTTCTTGTCGACGGCTGACTTTATTTTTTCGACCTTGTCAGGATGCTTTTCCTTAAACTTCGGAGAAACATAAACCACCATCGGAACGTCAATTTGGCAATGGAGGATTTCCTTTTCGCTTGCGCTCACGTTATAACTGCGACCGACCTTGTTTCTGACATCGTACACTTCGTCACCGTGATCGGACAAGTAAACAACAACGCTGCTTGTGCCGCTATACATTTCAATAATGTCATTTATGACCTTATCGTTGTAATATGTGGCGTTGTCATAATTGGCGATATACTGTTTTTCCGCCTCCGTCAATTTTGGACGTTTTATATCGCTAACTGAGAACTTGCCGAACTCCGGAGGAAAGCGCTTGGAGGCATCCACGTGCTGCCCCATCAACTGGAATATGACCAGATTGCTTTCCTTTTCCAAGTCGTTTCTAACTTGGCGATAGTTGTCTATCAACTCGTGATCGTACTTGGTCACATGTGAATTCTGGTAATTGAATATTTGTTTCGAAACAACGCCATCGCACAAATAGAAAGCCTCGGAGCGGTAGTACGTCGTCAAACCAGAAAGAGCAAAGGAATTGCTGATGAAGTTGACATTGTATCCGGCGGCCCTGAAAATGGAAGGGAACAAAGGTCCATTGTACCAGTCCGTCGTGTCGGTGTACGCCACGGTAGACATCATGTTTTGAATTGCCGTCGCCGTCCTATTGTAAGTTGCGACGGCATCGGTGAACACGAACAGACTGCTGTCCTGCTGCAACTTGGCCAATAGCGGATTAGTGGCGTTCACGTAGCCGTACAATTGCGAATGGTACTTGTTAAATGATTCGCCGATAACAAGCACAATATTCGTAGGCTCTTCGTCATCGCAAGTGGCCGTCAAGTTTCTTTGGTTATCGGCGACGACTTTCGAGATGCCGCTCATCGCGTTGAATTGCAGATACGTATTCTGGATTGCAAAAATGGGATCGTACGTCAACAACTTTTCGCTTGTGCGGTTGACAAAATCAAAGTTCCCTTTTGCAGACCCCGAGAACGCCTTGACATAAAACGCGAAGGGAATACTGAGTGCGATAAAAATCACGAGATATAAGGCACTTGGAGTTTTGCCCCGGAGTCTAATCCACCGACGCACAAAAATTTCGGCAGTCAAAAAAAGAGCAAAAAGGAAAAAAACAAGCAACGAAGGAAGCGTCAACACGTATGTCTGCAAAAATTCAATGCATTCCGTACCGTTCGTGCCATTTATCAACTGCATGACGCCATAGTCGAACATGGTATTGAAAAACACAATCAAAAAAATGGACACTACGGACAGAACATAAACACAAACATGAACTACGATTTCGTACACCGAACTCAGTTTCGGCGAGAACAGGTTCAAGACCATTTTCAAAAGTCTGGTTATGGAAACAACCGAAACAAGATATACGATATAGACACTTACAGTCTTTACATTCGGGCTGTCGCCTCCCAGTTTGCAAACAATCACAGCAAAGGAGACCAGCAGAAGAACGAACAACGACAAAGCATAAACCAATTCCGTTGAAAAATTCAAGGTTATGCGTTTTTTTATGTTCTGCAAAATCATATCGAAAATTTAGTAAAAGGCACCTCTAATGAGACCTAAAAAAGCCCCGACTCCATCGAGCCGGGACTCCATATTCAGCCTAGCAAATTACTAGAAGTTGAAGAGAACTTCAGCACCGGCGTCGAAGAGGTATTCGTCATCCTTTTTGTAGTTGATGAGAGTACCGGTACCGTCACCGTCACCCAGCGGAAGGATGATGGCTCCGAACACGTCCATGGAGATGTTCTTGGTCGGGTTGAAGTAGATCTTCGGACCGCAGTAACCGAATTCGTTTTCATCGTTATCCTTGTCCAAGGTATTGGTGTGGTATTCACCCATAATGCCGACCTTGAAGGATTCGGTGAACTGGATGGAAGGTTCTGCATAGATGTAGAAGCGTTCCGGCATATCGATTGCAGAAGCGCGGTCAAGATTGTCGGCCAGCAGAGCATAGAACACGGAACCCGTCAAAGAGAAGATGCCCTTGGTGAGGGTCGGTTCAATTGCAAAGGAGTGGCTGACGACCGGTTCGGCCTTGAAGGCCATGTCGTCGGACATAGCATAGATAGCATGAATGTCGAGGAGGTTGAGAATGGAGAAGTTCATGTCGACACCGGCATGCAGTTTGTTCACATCGCCGAAGTCGTAGCCCTTGTAGTCAACGAACGGACGAACCTTCTGGCCCGCAAACTCAAAGTCGTAAGCAATGTGACCAAAGTAGGCTGCGTCTTCGGTAGCATACGGAGTCATGTAGTCGGCAGTGCCTTCATCGGCAGAGAAGCCTACGGCAACCTGGAGACCCTTGATACTCAGTTCAACACCGCGCATGTTCTGTTCGACCATGCCGACAGCAGCGACTGCAGGATCGTCAAAGCGGTAGTAGTTGAGAGCACCTTCGGAATAGGTCATGTCACCGAGTTTTACAGCAAGGAGACTATTGGCGTACTGAACATAGGCACCATTGAAGTAGATATCGGGATTGGAATTGAGATCGTCACCTTCGATACCCACGAAGGCAGACCAATTTTCGTTAAACTTCACATCGAAGTTCAAGTCGAAGGTAGAAGACAGCGAGTGCTTGAACCTGCGATGGGAGTTGTAGCCATAAGCGTAGGCATCCACTTCAACTTCGCCGGAAATCGTGAATTCCAGGCTTTCTTCTTCGGCAGAAGGTTCTGCAGCGGCTTCGGCCTTGGCTTCTTCGGCCTTCGGGGCTTCGGCGGCAGGGGCTGCGGCAGGGGCGGCAGCTTCGGCCTTGGCTTCTTCGGCCTTCGGGGCTTCGGCGGCAGGGGCTGCGGCAGGGGCGGCTTCGGCCTTGGCTTCTTCGGCCTTCGGGGCTTCGGCGGCAGGAGCGGCAGCCGGAGCGGCGGCTTCGGCCTTGGCTTCTTCAGCCTTCGGAGCTTCGGCGGCAGGAGCGGCAGCCGGAGCGGCGGCTTCGGCCTTCGGAGCTTCAGCCTTCGGGGCTTCAGCGGCAGGAGCGGCAGCCGGAGCGGCAGCAGCAGGTGCGGCTGCAGGAGCAGCAAAAATGCTGGCGGCAGCAAGGCCGAGAACAACGGCCGAAAGTTTCATGGATTTCATTATATCTCCTTTTGGATATATTTTTGTGACTACAGTCACAAATGTAGTCATATGTATTCTTTCAACGTTTGCAAACTTACAAAAAGCCTCTAAAAAAAGACTTTTTTTTCAATTTGCCCCTAATTCACCGTCTTCACAAGAGTTTCATGCAACAATCCGTTGCTAAAAATGACCTGTTCCGCATCAACAAAGCGCATGGGAGACCCGTCTATGTGCGTCGACCTGCCCCCCGCCTCTTCGACAAGAAGTGCAATGGCGGCAATATCCCACGGATAACTCATGGTCATCACAAAACAATCGATACGGCCACAAGCGGTAAAACAACCTTCGATAACGGCGGAGCCCAAGCACTTGACTCGTTCGAAAGTTTCAGCCTCGCGGGCAAAATTTTTGGAATTGCTGGCGTTGATTTTCGCCGCCTCGCCCACGTTGAAATCACCGTTGCTCACGATGGCATGGGTCGGATTGGATTCCCCACTCACGTGGACAGGCCTGCCGTTCATAAAGGTTCCCCGACCACGAGCCGCCGTATACAGTTCGCCAAGTTTCGGAAGATTCACGCAAGCAACGAGCGGCTTGCCTTCGAAATGGAGGGCGATGGAAATTCCCCAAAGGGGAATGCCGCGGCTAAAGTTTACCGTGCCGTCAACGGGATCGATAATCCAATGGTAACGAGGATCTGAGCCCTCGATTACGCCAGCCTCTTCTGTGCGGATGGAATGGGTCGGGAATGCAGCACGAAGCCCCTCGACAATCAATTTTTCGCTGGATACGTCGGCAATGGTAACCACGTCCTTTACAGACTTGTACTTGACATCGCCCAAGTTCTTTTGAAGTTCAAGGCAGAGGTCGCCGGCCTTGCGGGCCAGGTTCTCAGCAACAGAGAGAAAATTTTCAATTTCAGCCATTTTACAAATTTTCCGTCACACAGCAAAAAGTTTACTCAAAATTTCAATAACAAACTAGAACTTAATGGGGTACAACAGGAACCAGTTGAATTCCGGGTAGACTTGCACGGCAGGTGCCGGAAGTTTAAAATAATTCAAGAACTTGATGACCTGGCGGGCCATGCGGCTTTGCGGTCTAAATGCTTCCAAGTCGTAATCCAAGGCGATGTAAACTTCACGGCGAGGGTGCGGTTCGTGGGTAAAGACTTTTTCGTCGATGCTTAAGCCTGCGGCAACGGCGAGCCAACTCGGGTAATACTGGCGGGCGGCGGCAGGCAGCAAGCGATAGGGCTTGAACGAGGCCCAGAACGTCTGGTTCACGTAATCGTCGGTGAAGATTCCGGTATCGCTCTGGCGGTAGTAGGCCTTGGTATTAATCCAGTAACTCCACTTGAGGTCTACATACTTGAAAACAGGAATATAGCGTTCGGCCATTGGCAAAAAGCCGCCAAGCGTTCCGCTGAGAACGTCAAAAATACTGAAGCCCCATTCCGGAGAATATCCGTCCTTGACATCAATCGCCACATGCGTCATCATGGCGGAAAGGCCGGCAAAAAGATAAGCATGGAATTCACTTGTTCCCGCCCAGCGGTATCCTTCGTAAAAGCCCTCGCCCAGCATGACGCCCGCCGCGAAATGGCCGAACTTGTCCAGGTTCAAGGCGTAGTCAAAATCGTTCTCGAAATGGAAATGGCTGCGTTCGTCGTCCCACCAGCCCTTCTCGAACACGAGCCAGTAAGCGGCGCCATAGGCAATCAGAGTCAACGACGCCACGGCAGCCACCTTGGGCACAGAGACATTCGCCGCGATATCGGTGGAATCTTCGCTACGGTAATCCCAAGTGGAATCGCGCCAGGTATACGGGTCGCCAGGAGCGGCAAAAGAGTTCACTGCAAGCAGGAACAGCAATACAGTCAAAATGCGAGAAGCTGTTGACGCCGTCATGCCATAAACCGTACGTATCGAACAATCCTTCATTTTTACAATTCCTAAAACCTTCATCCAAGCATCTAAAGCCTAATTCCTGGCAAAGACAATCGCACAATTTTGGCCGCCAAAGCCGAAACTGTTGCTCATAGCGTAATCAAAATTGTGACAGCAAGGGCCATCGGCACAAACATCCAGGTGAATTTCCGGATCCTGGTTGAACACGTTCCTGGTCGCGTGAAGTTTCTGACTTTGTAGCGAGAAAATCGTGGCTATAGCCTCGAGTGCACCAGCAGCCCCCAGGCAATGGCCGAGCATGGACTTCGTAGAATTTACCTTTAGTGACGAGCGGGTACCGAAAAGTTCCTCGATGGCGTGACATTCGGCAATGTCGCCGAGCGGTGTGGATGTTCCGTGGGCGTTGATGTAACCGATGTCCTTTACAGATAGACTTGATTCGCCAAGTGCGCTTTGCATGGCAAAAAGCACGCCCTTGCCGTCGGCGCGAGGGGCGGAAATGTGGTAAGCGTCGGCGCTGAAACCTGTACCTGCGACACGCGCGTAAATTTCAGCGCCGCGTGCTCGTGCATGGGATTCACTTTCGAGGACGAGCACGCCCGCCCCTTCGCCCATCACAAAACCATCGCGGTCCACGTCGAAGGGGCGCGACGCTGTTTCGGGCGAATCATTTCGCTTGCTTACCGCATGCATGCTTGTGAACCCGGCTAGTCCAAGCGGATTTACAGTCTCGTCGGAGCCGCCAGCCAACATGATGTCCGCCCGTCCTAGACGAATCTGGTCTACTGCGCTCGCTATGGAATGGTTGCTCGTAGCGCAAGCCGAAGTCACAGAATAACTCGGCCCCATCCAGCCCAGACGATTGCAGACCTCGCCCGAAGCCATATTCACGATTGCCATAGGTATAAAGAACGGGGACACACGATTCGGGCCACGCGTCGATAACGTGACGGAGGCTTCGTAGTAATGTTTCATCCCTCCTATGCTCGAACCGATAATCACTCCGGAGCGAGAAGGATTTTCGGCCGACGGATCGACTTTTGCATTGCGCAGCGCTTGCTGGGCGGCAAAAACCGCATACTGGACATAGCGGGAAAAGCGCGTTTGATCGCGCTTGGTGCAAAACTCGCTAGGCGGAAAATCACGAACCTCACCCGCAATCTGCGAAGTGAAGGCGCTTACGTCAAAACGCTGGATAGACGCGACACCGGACTTGCCCAAAAGCAAATTCCGCCAAAGTTCATCCGGGAAATTTCCCAAAGACGAAACGCAGCCCATTCCTGTGACGACAACGTTTTCCACGGCGTGGAAATATAGAAAAAGATATGAGGTCGCTTCGCCCTGGGGCCGGTCACTTCGTTCACTTTGAGGCATGAGGTAAGAAATTTATGGCGGATTAGCCATCTTTCAACTACCATTTTGCGATTTTGTGTCACCAAATTGATAAAAAATCGAATTTAGTGACAAAAATTACACACAAATTAACAATTTTAACCCTGTTTAAAGCAAAACGGCTCAAAAAAATTGTCACCAAAATCATAAAAACAGCATTTTAGTGACAATTCACGCTTACAAAAAGCATGGCGCATCGTTATTTCATTACGCACAAACTAATAAACATGTCACTAAATTGGGAAAAAGCATAATTTAGTGACAACTTTTAACGAAATATTGATATTGGTGGGCATTTTTCCAATCGCCATGACGATATTTTTGCCTTTCAGCCACGACACTAACCACTAAAAATTCTATCTTTTCGCCATATGGCAAAGCACTCTAGGAATTTGGTGTGGATGGATCTGGAAATGTCTGGACTCAATCCCGAAAAAGACGTGATTCTTGAAATCGCGACCATCGTCACCGATGGTGACTTGAACGTGCTCGCCGAAGGTCCTGTTATCGCCATCCACCAAAGCGAAAACATTTTCGAAAGCATGGATGAATGGAACACGAAGCACCACAACGCAAGCGGACTCGTAGACCGTTGTCGACATTCACGATACACCCTCGCCGACGCCGAGCAGGAAACGCTCAGGTTCATCAAGCCTTTTACCGAAAAGACAAAAAACATCCTGTGCGGCAATTCCATCACGCAGGACAGGCGTTTTCTGTACAAGTACATGCCCGAGATTTCGAACTGGCTTTGCTATAGGAACATTGACGTGAGTTCCATCAAGGAACTGACTTTCCGCTGGTACCCGGACCTCCCCGAATTCCAAAAAGACAAGTGCCATTCCGCCCTGAGCGACATTCGCGAGAGTATCGCCGAACTCGCCTACTACCGCAAAACGATTTTCAAGTAGATTCCATGTCCAAGTATTATTACGACCCTCAAAATAGACGCCCCTACAAAGAACGCATGCGTAACCGCTGCATCGCCGCCCTTATTTTCATCGCTCTTTGCGCATTAATCGGTTCATGCATTTTCGGAAGCGACGAAGAAAACGCTGAACCCGAAGAAATCGTATCGACCACAAAGGCCCCCGAACAAGCGGCGAGCGCCCCCGACATGGAACAGGGCGCATCCGACACAACAAGCACGGCCACAGCAAAAGCTGTCCGTACGGAATCGTTCACCGACGCCCCTCCCGACACAACCGACCTCGCCAACACCCAAGCCACCATCACCGCCGCCGTGACACCCGAAGTGCCGCCCGAAATCGAGGTAGTGGACTCCGTCCATATCAAAAATCAAAAGGATGTTTTCCTTGCCGAAAAAATCGACAACATGCTACGCCGATTCAAGCCCATGCACAGCGCGATTTTGGTCGTCGATCCCGCTAGCAACGAAATTCTCGCCTGGGGCGAAACCAAGGACTACAAAGTCCAGAACAGCCCCGACTACATAAGCCGAAGCACATTCCCTGCAGCCTCCCTCGCAAAGACGATTACCATCGCCGCCGCCATGGAAAGCAACCGATACTCGCTCAACACACCCATCCCCATGATTGGCGCGGCACACCACCTGTACAAGAGCCAACTGCGCGTCAAGGAAAACTACACCGGCCCCACCATGGAAATGCAGGACGCCTACGCCAAGTCCGCCAACCCGCCCCTCGCCATTATCGGCATGAACGTAGGGGCCGCAAAACTAAAGAACGCGGCTCGCAATCTGGGCTACAACATGAACTTCCCGGGCGGCACGCCGAGCCGTTCCAGTTTCGCCCCTCCCGACACCGGTTACGGACTCGCCGAAGCTAGCTGCGGCTTTACCGAGGCCACCACGCTTTCGCCGCTGCAGGCCGCAGCACAAGTGCGCGCCGTGCTCACCAAGAAGCCACTGGAAATCCCTTGGGCAAGCAACCTGGACGGATTCGCCCCCAAGAGCAAAATCGCACTTGACGTGGGAAAGTTCAGCGAAAACACCTACTACGGTCTCCGTGAAGCCATGATCCGCTCGGTCACAAACGGCACCGCACGCAAGCATATCTCAACCCGCAACATGGCCCGCAAGAATTTCAACGCGCTAACCATAGGCGGAAAAACCGGTTCGCTAGACGGCCACGACCCGTACGGTCGCTACGAATGGTTCATGGGTTTTGCGCAAAGCAAGGATCATCTGGAAAAATCGATTGTCGTCGTGGTAATGCAAGTACACGATTTGCAAGGCTACCGCTCGCAGCCCGCTTGTCAAGTCGTCGCAATGATTATAAATTATTGGGCACACCAAAATCTTTGGAGTAAATAATATGGAATTGTCCTGGTGGAACCTTATACCGACCTACTTTGACGGAACTGCAATCCAATTGGGCAGTTTCCCGGTTCGCTGGTATGGTGTGATGTACATATTCGCATTCGTCACCGCATACCTCACCATGTGGAAAATCAACAAGAAAGAGAACATGGGTTACACCAAGGACCAGTTCGACAGCCTTTTCACCTGGATTATCGCAGGCATCTTGATTGGCGCTCGCCTGGGCTACGTCTTCTTTTACAAGGCCAGTTACTATCTCTCGAACCCTTCCGAAATCATTTTGCCGCTCACGCACGACGCCCTAGGCTACCATTTCTCGGGCATCGCCGGCATGAGTTACCATGGCGGCCTCATTCTCGGAATCGCATTTACCATCATTGGCATCAAGAAGAACAAGATGGACTTGTGGAAGACCCTCAACCTTTGTTTTTTGGCAGCGCCGCTTGCCTACACTTGGGGACGCTGGGGAAACTTCATCAACGGCGAACTCTTTGGCGAAGTGACCACAAGCCCCATCGGGATGTGGTTCCCGCTTGCCCACGATAGTCCAGTCACGAACCCGATTTTGCACCACCCTTCTCAGTTGTACGAAATGCTTTTTGAAGGTGTCGGATTGTTCTTTGCACTCTGGTTCCTGCGCAAGATTCCGCTGCTCAAAGACAAGATGCCCTGCCTCTACTTGATGGGTTACGGGATTTTCCGCTTCTTCATCGAATTTTTCCGCCGTCCGGACGCCCACCTCGGACGCATAGACCTCTTTGGCATGAGCCGCGGCCAGACGCTTTGCAGTTTGATGTTCCTTGCCGGCCTTACCTGGCTTATCGTGTTACTGGTACGCCAGTACAAGGCGAAAAAGACTGCTTGAAATCACAGCAACTGGATTGGATTGGTTGATTTTTTAAGAGATGATTTCACACTTATGTAAAGCTGTACCAATCCATTACGAATCCTACGCTCTTCCTCGTAGGTCGGAAGGTTGTTCTGTTTTCTATATTCCTTGACCCAGCGGCTGACCGTGTTCTGGTTAATCCCTAGATCCTTGGCAATCTTCGCTGCAGACTTGTCTCCTTTCAAGACCAATTTTATAGTTTGAAGCCGCATTTCTTCGTTATAGTGGGTATATGACATTGTTATTTTCCTTTTGTTTTAGGTAATTTAACAATGAGTATGGTCATGCGGCACTCCTCTTATTAAAATCCGCAATGATCCAAATGGATCTTTCGTCAGTTACAAGAAATCGCACGAAGAGTATTTCGACTACAACGTGAAAAAAGCAACCGCCGAAAAAATGCTGCGCGAAAACCTAGGAGCATGCGACCAGTCAGGAAACTTTTCGTTCACAGGAGAACCAGCCGATTCACTAAAAGAAGCGTTCCCATTCCCGTTTCCAAAATGTGCCCGTATTGACAAAAGCTGCAACTTGGTATACTTTCTTGGGAAGACGGACTCCTCCTCGCACGCCATTTACGGCTTTAGTTATATAATAACGACCAACAACTAATTGCTGACGCTGAGTTCGCTCACAGCGAGAGCGGGCACCATGTAACTGGCGAACGGGTCGCGGTATTCATTGCCCACAGCCACAACATTCTTGATGATGTCAAAGAAGTTGCCGCTGAGCGTCACGCCATCGACCGGATGCACTATCTGGCCGTTTTCGCACCAGAATCCATGCGCGCCGATACTCAGTTCACCGCTCACGGCATTGCAGCCGGAGTTGCCTTCGAGGCGGACCACGAAAAGGCACTTGGGGAAAAGTTTCAAAAGTTCCGCAGTCGTGAGTTTCCCGGCGGGGACCAGGTAGTTGTAGAAAGATGTCGCCATCTTGCTGCCGAAACTGCGGGCGCCGTTGCCGGTAGTCTTTACGCCGGCCTTCGATGCGGTTTCAAGGTTGTACAGGGCCGAGGTAAACACGCCCTGGTCCACCACTTTCACTTGCTTTGTGGGGCAACCTTCGGAATCGATGTAAAGTTTGTGCTGGAAAATATCGCCAACGGGATCGTTCCAGATGGAGAATTCCTTGCTCGCAATCTGCTCGCCTTCCTTGCCGGCAAGGCGGGACATTCCCTTCTGCATGGCTTCGGCCACGAAGGGCGATTCGTACATCCCTAAAAAGCGTGCGGCGATGCGCTCGGAAAGCACCACGGGAATCTTGCCGCCTTCGATTTTCTTGGCGCCAAAAAGTTCGGTGGCGTACTGCGCCGTCTTGCTTGCGATTTCGTCGATGCTGAACTTGCTCCAGTCACGGCCGGATTTCACGAAGTTGCCGAGTTTCTTGACGCCATCGCGGCAGGCCACTGCGCCAGCCCCCGCCGATGCGGAATTGGAGCGGAACTCGTAAAAGAGGCCCGTATTGTTCGCCACGATGGAATAATCGTTTTCCATGTCGGCGCCCAGGTACGGGATGTTTTCGATTTCCTTGGACTTCGCAAAAGTCGCCTTTTCCAGTTCGATGCAAAAGTCCTTCATCTGCGCAAGGTCCAAAGATTCAAGACCCGGATTGTAGTTGGATTCGCAGGACGGGACAGGAACTGCCGTGGGCAACTGGATGTCGATTTTTTCGGTCCACTGCGTGTGGCAAAGGGCATCCTTCAATGTCTGGCCGATGGCTTCCCTGGTCAGGCGTTCCGTGTGGGCGTAACCCGGATGGCCATCCTTGATAACGCGCACGCCGAGACCGACGGAATCAGAGATTTCGGTATTCTGCACCTGGCCCTGGAAAACCGAGAGGCCCTCGGAATGGGAATTGGATGCAATGACATCGAACTGTTCCGCCTCGCCCTTCGCGAGTTCACACATGCAATTTACAGCGTCTTTAATATTCATGAATCAAACCTAAACTTTGCGGGCCTTGCTTTCGAGCATTTTCCAGTAGGCGGCGGGACTCCCTGTCACGGATTCCAGCGATTCGGCGAGTTCCTTGGTAATCGGCTGCGTTCCGTCAATAAGTTTTTCAAGAAGTTCGTCAGAAACGCCAAGACGACGTGCAAACTCAGCCTTGTCCATCTTGAGCCATTCAATGCCTTCCAAAATCGCCTGCCCCGGAGTGGGCGTTCCATGCCTAGCCATAAATCCTCACTTTCCTAAATCGACCGTTTTCCAGCCCTCGGCGCCAAAGCGGAGGTCGCGCTCGACGAACTCCCAAATCAGGAGCTTTTTGCCTTTGAGAACGCCAGCCTTGCGGGCGAGTTTTTCGCGCACGAGCGTACTTGCACCGCCATCGCTTACGATACTTGCCACGGGGCGTTTCATTTCACGGGCGAAGTGCGCAATCCAGCCCGCATTCACGGGCGAATCGGTTTGGTAAATTCTACTGAAGCTGTCACCAAGAATTAAAATTTTTGATTTTCTAAAATCGTCTTTAAAAGGCGTACGGTTCGTATCGATTGTCACGGAATCACGTTCAGAAATCACCTGTTCATAAACCACATGGCCCGTCACCTGCTGCGCCTTGAAAACGTTGAATTTGTTGAGTCCGCTCATTTCGCCAATGTCGCCCATGCGGTCCGCCACGGAATCCACGGCCACGTAATCCACGCTTTCGGCGCCAACATCCACGACTCCCGCATCAGCCATTTTGCGCACCTTCGCAGAAATTTCTCGAGCAGCAAGTTCCGCACCTCGCGGAGTCCAGTGCGTGTCGTCGTTCAGGTAAAGGGCGCCCAATTTTGCATCGTCAGCCTTGGCGGCCCAAAGAGGAGTGTAAAGGTCGACGGTGTTGAAACCAAGTGCGGCGAGGCTATCCAAGATTCGTTTGCCGTGACCGAACGCAGGCGTATTTCGCCCGTTCGCGTTCCGCCCGTTCGCGCCATTTAACGCGGCTCCCGTCAAGCGTTCCGGGTAGATGCTCGGCTTGCCAGGAACAATCACCACCAGGAGTTCCACGCCCTTCGCTTTCAACTGGTCGCGGAATTTTGAAATTGCAGAAATCGGATTGTCGAGTTTTGCGCTGCGCACGTCAAGCGGCGACGGCTGCACCAGGAATTCAACATCCTGACGGTAGTAGAGCCAGGGGTCAGACGAAAGACGAGAGGGATTCTTGCCAAGCACGACCTTCTCGCCTGGGTCGTTGAAAATCTTCCATACGGCAAGCTGGTATTTCGGACGCACGGCAAGCACAAGCGCATTTTCGTCCTCGACCTTGTTTTCGAACGCACGCAAGTAGCGGCTCGTCCAAATGCCGTAATGCTTTACGTCAAGGAACGCGCGCACCAGCGAGAAACTGCCGAATTCAGCCGTCAACGCCTTGATGCACGAATCTACAGCAGGGAAACTTTCCGGTTCGTCTTCAAGAGCGGCAAGCAACGTGTCCGCCGATTTCAAACGCTTGTATGCCGATTCGGAAGAATCCAATTCCGCAAAGGAATTCACCGTCAAAACGGCGCTTTCCAAATCGGAAAGGGCTCCAATGGCACCTTCCAGCGACTCACCGACTTCGCCACCTGCAGCAACGGATTCCCGAGAAGCCCTCCAAGCGGAATCCAGGGAGGCGGCAGCCGTCTTGATGGCCGTTTCACGCTTGAACGGCGTGTAGACCACGTCCTTGAAAATGTCAAAACACAAAAAGCGCTTTTCTCCGCGCAAGTCCGCTACCGCCTGCACGCTAAACGGCAACAGCAGCAATAAACCAAAAACAACTATGAGAATAATAAATTTCTTTTGCACAATGCAAAAATAGCAAAAATAAGCGGAACTCATCAAAAAAGAGCCTGCGACAACACTGTCGAGGCTCTTAAATACTCGGTTCGCGACTCGAACGCGAAGCTACTCCTTAGGAGGGAGTCGTTTTATCCTGTTAAACTAACCAAGCATGCAAATGCTTTCGCACGCGACCGCAAATATAGGAAAACCCTCGAGGATTTTCAACCGAATCAATAGGCGTGGTCACAGTCCACGTTTTCTTTGCCCTTGATGCCGTTCGCGCATTCCATGAGGCCTTGGAGTTCGCCATTGTGGAATGTACCCCAGCTTTTCTTTTCGCCCTTTTCAATAAGGCACGCCATATTGCTCCTGGACGGATCGGTACCTTCGATACCGTTTACTGGAATCCATTCGTAGCAGCGTTCTGTCACATCGAATGTCATGTACTTGCCTTCAAGTTTTCCTTCGCGGTAATTGCCGAAGGAATAGCCAAGATCGACAGGGCCGTTCAACTGTCCCTTCTTGAAGTCGATATTTAACTTTTCCTTGATTTTGTCGCGTTCGGCTTTCATCTTCTCGAAGTTCTCCATGGCCTGCTGACGCTTTTTGCCAGGAAGTTTGGAGATGCGCTTGAGTTCGCGCTTGTCGGACTTTTCAATGGCTTTTTTATCTTGTACAAAAGGATAGTGGACGGTAACGCGTCCATGGATTTCGTTGTCCCAGTACGGGATTTCCGCCATCAGGAAGCCCTTCTGCGAGAACATGTTCACCATGCCGTGGATTGCGCCCATCTTGTAAGGGACTTCCAAATGCAAGAAGTAGTAGGGCTGCATCTTCTTGAGAGCCTTGGGGTCCTTCACGCTCAGGTTATCGATGGCGCTGTAGCGGTAGAACCTGGAGACGCCGGTCTTGTTGCCATGGACGTACTCGGTTGTGAACAGGACCTTGCCGAATTCCTTGCCTTGGCGCATGGGCAAATTGGGGTCGTTGCCGTAACCGACTTCACGCCCATGGAACTTGCCTTCGCTGTCTACGCCCATTTCGTTTTCAAGATATCCGTTCACCAGGAATCCTGACCACTTGTTGCCGTCCTTGCAGCGGACATCGCTGTAATCGTAAAAACGACCGATGGCATCGGGCAGGAGTTTTTCGGGGAGACCCGAAATGCTGAACACGCCTGGACGGTTCCAATCCAGCATGCGAGGTGCGTCGGGACGTTCATGATACTGGAAGAAACAAGAAATGCTGTCAAGGCGGTTCTTCCGTTCTTCAAAATAGGTACCGAACGCGGTCGGCTTCTTGTTGTCCTTGAACTTCTGTGCCACGGCGTCGTGGACCTTCTTGCCCTCTCCGAAGTCGGCGAGCGTAAAGCCGGAACTGTTCAAATGGTCTACGCAGAGGTCGAGGTTGCGGTTGAACTCTTCACTATCTTCACCGCATTTTTTGCCCTTGCACTTCATGACTTCGAACTGAGGCAGGTCCCAGACCTTGGTCACCTTGACTCCGCCCTCGCCCCATTCGTCGGCTTCCTTTTCTTCGATATTGAAGCAGCCGCAAAGCCAGGCCTCGCCAAAGGTCTTTACTCCAAGACGTTCCAACTCGGCAGCATCCACGCGGCCGACGTTTTCCATCCAGCAGTCGAAATAGCGAGTAACTTTATCTTCGGCCGAAGCAAAAACAGAAGCCGCGGCGAGCAAACATAAGCCAACTTTAATAGCATGATTCATAATTTTCATTCCTATTCCGCTATAAATATAATCAAGTTTTATGGGAACATGAAAAAAAACGGCCCCGAGGGGCCGCGTATAGGGATTTTATCGCAGCAAAAGCGCGGACTAGCCGCCGGCAAGTTTGACAACGAGACCTTTTTTCTCGATTTCCGCCTTGAGGATGTTGCGCTTGTCGCCCTGGATTTCGATATTGAAGTCCTTCACGGAGCCGCCCACGCCGCACTTCTGCTTGAGAACGCGGGCGTAATCCTTGAGTTCATCCTCGTCCATAGGGAGGCCTGTCACCACGCTTGCCATTTTGCCGCCGCCGAGCCTCTTGAGTTGGATACGGACGACTCCATCGCCCTGGGGGCGCTCGGCCTTGGGTTTCTCTTCTTTGATGCGACCGACCCCGGTGGCAAATACGATAGTGGAACGTTCTTCAATAGACATAGATTACCTTGCAGATGGATTTTTATGGCCAAAGAGAAAAGCTACGATGGCGATAACAACGGCATAGACGCTAAGGGCCGCGAGCAGCCCCAAAATGTCGGATCCGCTCAACGCCTCGACTTTTATGAAAGCCATTACAGAACAGGGCATGGCAATCAAAAGCAGTATACCCGGAAGAGACTTCTTCATAGAACTACTTGACCTCGAGTTCACTTGTCTTGCCGTTCACGGTCACCTGGTACTTGCCCTTGAAACCGCGGAACTTGGCGACGCCGCTTTCGTCGGCCACGGCGGTAGCCTCGGTAGTCCACACCTTGTGCCACAAGTCGTACACGCGCTTGGCGGCGGGCTTTTCGCGACCGTCGCCAGCCACGATTCCGCCGTTCTTCACCCAGTGACGGTAATCCCAGAAGCCCCACAGCACAATGCCATTCACGGCCGGGTGGCTGAAAGCGGAACGAATGAAAGTCTCGAACTTCTGAGCCTGCACCTCTTCGGAGTCGTTCATGCCGACCTGCCAGTCCCCCACGTCGAATTCGGTGACCTTGATCGGGAGACCGAGAGAAGCGAGTTTGTCCAGGCGTTCCTTGATAAGGCCAGGAACCACAGGGCGCAGGTTGTAGTGGCACTGCACGCCGATTCCATGTATAGGGACCTTGCGCTTGAGCATGCCCTGGATGAGGCTGAAATAACGGTCGGTCTCCCCTGCTGCAACAACGTTGTATTCATTCAGGTAAAGTTTCGCCTGCGGGTCGGCCTTGTGAGCCCATATAAAGGCGCTGTCCAGAATGCCCCAGCCGCAAGTGTTGAACGTGTAGGATTCGTGGAGAGGCTCGTTCCAAACGTCGTATTCCACAATCTTGCCCTTGTATTCGGCCAAGTCGCGATCGATGCGGGCCTTGAGATACTTGGCGAAGTCCTTGCACTGCTTGGGGGAACTGGGGTTGGAATAGTGCTTGTCGAAGCCGTAGCCCTGATGGCCCCACATGATAGCGTGCCCGCGAAGTTTCCAGCCGTTTTCCTGCGTAAAGTCAACGTAGCGCTGCATTTCCTTTTTGAGGAGTTTGCCTTTTTTGGGTTCATACTCGGGCCACTTGAACTGGTTTTCGCTCACGGCGTACCAGAACAACTTCTTGGCCTCGGCCTTGTACCAGTTTTCAATGCTGTCGCGCTTGTCGTCGGTCTGCAAGTTCAAAGCCGTGCCAAACGGGAACGCATGGCGCACCAACTTGACGCTCACCTTTTCGCCAGGATTCGCCTTCACGGTGAAATCAACCTTGCGGATGCTGTCGATTCGGGCGTCGGCGGAGGCATACCAGGCGGTATCCATATCGCCCATCTTTTCGATTTCCACGTCGTCCATCTGGAGCCAGCCCTTTTGCAAGCCAACGTGAAACGTCACGTTGTTCAAGCCGTAGCCTTTCTGGTCGGCAAGGAACGTCATGGAGAATGTCTGCCACTTGTCGGTCAGTTGGAAACTACCGCTTTCCTTTTGACGGTAGTCCGGAGGGCCGCCCTGCACTACGGCATTGATAGGCATATTGCCTTTAGCCTTGAAAGTGAGTTTATAGTAGGCGGAATCGGCAAGCCACTTGGGCGGCTGCAACTGGAGGCCCCACCAAATCTTGGGGAGTTCCTTCACCACCACCTTGGCACCTTCGGAACCATCCACGCCCAAGCCCATCTCGCCAATCTTTGTTTCCACAACGGCCGGGCCATCGGGATTGTTCCACAAATACCAGCCGCCGTCACCGTACGACATATCGCCATTGGTCAGCACGTTCTGCGCAAAGGAGGGAACAGCCGCCAAAGCCGCCAAAGTCGCCAGACCGGCAAAAAATCTCGAAAAATTCATAATAACCTCTTAATCTTTGCGAATATATAAAAACTTAAAAGCGCATTACGAGGGAAACAAAAGCGAAAACAGGCAAAAAGTGTATCAATTGTTCTTTAATTTTTTAACGCTCTTTAAATATTTGTAATTTAAGGGTATGCATTACACACCTTACCGCGACCTGCTTTTGAAACTGTTCCCGAACTACCTCAAGGTGCGCAAGCTCCCGCTGAATGGCGGCATGAGTTGCCCGAACCTGGACGGCACAAAGAGTTTTTCGGGTTGCAGTTACTGCAACAACCGCAGTTTCAGCCCCGTCTTTGACCAGGCGAAAGTTAGCATCCAAGAGCAGCTCGAAAAGTTCGTCCCGAAACTCAGGGAAAAATACCCGAACGCAGGGATTCTCGCCTACCTGCAGCCGTACACGAATACGCATGCGCCGCTCGAGCACCTGCGCGGGATTATCGACCCGATTATTGCGCATAAAGAAATCGCAGGCCTTGCCATCGGCACGCGCCCCGACTGCCTCGAAGACGACAAAATCGCCTACTTGGCCGAAAAGAACCGCAAAAAGCCAATCATCGTGGAAATCGGTTTGCAGACGGCGAACGACCTCACGCTCGCGGCCATCAACCGCAGGCACACGCACGCGGAATTCGAGGACGCGGTCAAGCGCTGCCAGGCGGCAGGCCTCACCGTCACAACGCACGTGATTGTCGGCCTCCCGAACGAGACGATGGAAGATTTTAAGCACACTGCGCAAGTGGTTCGCGACCTGAACCTCGCCGCAGTCAAGATTCACCCGCTCCACATTGTAGTGGGGACCGTGATGGCGCAGGATTACAGCGCAGGCGAAATCAAACTTTTGGAATTCGAGGAATACTGCGACGCCGTAGCCGAGATGATAAAAATCATAGGCCCGGAAACCGCCATCGAACGGTTCAGCGGCGAAAGCCCGAGCGAAATGCTCATCGCCCCGAACTGGTGCGGCGAACGCGACAAGATTATTGCAGAAGTGGAAAAGAGGCTGCAATAATTTCTATTTTTTCCGCGAAAAAAGAATAAAGAGGTTTTATCTATGGCAAAGAATTCCAAGGCTGCTGCAACGTCTACGGCTAAAAAAGGTACTCAGACAAACATGTGGACCGGACGCTTCGCAAGCGGCATGGCGCAGAGCATGGTCGATTTAAGTTTCAGTTTGCAGTTCGACGCGGAGCTCATCGAGGAGGACATCCAGGGGAGCATCGGTCACGGCAAGGGGCTTGTGGAATCGGGCGTGCTTTCGAAGGCGGACTACAAGAAGATTTGCGATGGTCTCGAGGGCATTTTGAAGGACTACCGCGCGGGCAAGAACCTGTGGCAGGAGAGCGACGAGGACATCCACATGGCGGTGGAACGCGTGCTCACCGAACGTATTGGTGCGCTCGGCAAAAAAATTCACACGGGGCGTAGCCGCAACGACCAGGTCTGCACGGACTTCAAGCTTTACATGCGTCATCGCGCGGCCGAAATCCGCGAGCTCGAGGTGAGCCTGATGGAGACGGTCCTGGACCTCGCCAAGAAGTATTTTGGCAAGATGATGCCGGGCTACACGCACTTGCAGCAGGCGCAGCCGATTTACTTTAGTCATTATTTGATGAGCATGTTCTTCGCGGTTTCGCGCGACGTGAAGCGCCTCGACAACTTTTTGGAACTGCACAGCCAGTTGCCGCTTGGCAGTGGCGCCATGGCGGGTTCCGCGTTCCCCTACCACCGCGCGCTGGTGGCGGAGGCGCTAGGTTTCAAGGACGTGAGCCCGAATAGCATTGATGCGGTGAGTCACCGCGACATGATGCTCGAATTCAACGCGGACTTGGCGATTGTGGCGAACACGATGAGCCGCTATGCGGAAGACTTTGTGAACTGGAGCACGAGCGAGTTCGGCTACCTCACGCTTCACGACGCCTTCAGCAGCGGAAGTTCGATGATGCCGCAGAAGAAGAATCCGGATTCCATGGAGCTCATCCGCGGAAAGTCGGGCCGCATGCTCGGGAACTTCGCCGCGATGTTCACGCTCGCGAAGGGAGCTCCGCTGAGCTACAGCCGCGACTTGCAAGAAGACAAGGAACCGGTGTTCGACAGCGTTCACAACGTGAAGGTGATTTTGCGCGTGATGAAGGAAGCGTTGGAAAGCGCTCGCTTCAACTTCGACAAGATGGAAAAGAAGATGCTGCCGGCGCTTTTGGCGACCGACCTCGCGGACCTGCTTGTTGAAGCCGGAGTGCCGTTCCGCGACGCCCACCACGTGGTAGGTTCCCTGGTCGGCGAAGCCGCCCGCCAAGGCCTGGAATTCACGGATTTGAGCGACGAGGCCTGGGCAAGCGCCGGCGTGCCGGACGTGAAGCGCATGAAGAAGACGCTCACGTTCGAGTATAGCATCAGCCGCAGGAATATTGAAGGCGGCACGGGCCCCAAGAGCGTCAAGCAGCAGTTCGTGAAGGCCGCTGCGATAATCAAGAAATTCAAGAAGTAAACAAGAATTTCGCCAAAGCGATTGCTGGTTACTAGACGCGGAACTGGTTCCCCGTGCATCTTTGATGCACGAGGATGACGTCTTGTGGACCGATGCGCGAGGATGATGCAGGTTTCTTGACTACTTTTTATCCTGCGGTACAAGACGTTCTACGATGCGGAACAAATCGTTGTAGATTTCCAGAAAGTCCTCAATCCAAATCGGGTCTCGCTCACCCACAATGTGGAAAGTTTCTTCGAGAGTATGCTGGGCATTGTACAAGCCCACAAGCGTACCTGCCGGCTGGCTGTAATTGCCATGCTGGTAAGCAGATACGGCGGCAATGCGGGCGCGGTAACTGCGGCGCAAACGTGCTATCAGGGCCGAACGCATGGCCAAAAGTTCATCGTGAGCGTCCAAAAAGCGGGATTCCGCAATCCACTGTTCCACGATTTTGAGGCGACGGTTGATGGCCTCGCGTTCCGTGGCTGGCACAAGCATGACCTTGGCGGTAAGCGTCTTGCGCAACTGTTCCACCACGCCAGTAAGGAGTTTGGCATTCCAAAACACCATGGGTTGCACTTCGTCGCGGGCACTGTTGTCGGCGGCGGGCGTATGCGTTTTGAGCCAGCGGTCGAGTTTATCGAGCACGCGGGAAGCCTCGGGCAGTCGGTCAACCGCCACATACTCCTGGGCTCGTGTCAGCAAAGAATCGGCATAGACCATACGCCAGTGGGGCAACTTGCCCGACTTGCGAATGTCATCGACACTTTGGCGAATGTTGTCTATGCGTTCTTGCATTCTACCCTACTTGCCCTTTTTTGCCAACTTGGGATTGTTCGCGGCATCATCCTTCTTGGAATCGTCCATTTTCTGGAGCGGAGTCACACCAATTTCCACGCGACGGTTCAAACGGCGATGTTCCTCGCTGTCGTTCGGGTACTTCGGCTGGAATTCACCGAAGCCAGCGGCAAAAAGACGATCCGGCGGGAAACCTTGCTGAATCAAAGTCTTGACAACGTTCACAGCGCGTTCGGTAGATAGGTTCCAGTTGGTGTAATACGGATGCTTGGAATCCTTGAACGGGACGTCATCGGTAAAGCCGCTCACCATGATGACATCGGACTCTCCGAGAACGTCCAAAAGGCCCTTGCTGATGCCTTCGATAACGCGAACACCTTCCGGAGTCAAATCGGCGCCGTTAATCGGGAAAAGGAAACTCGCCTGGATCTGGATTTTACCATCTTCCAAAGCGATAAGCCCCTTCTCGATAGAAGACTTGAGGCTACGGGACAAAAGCGCGTTGCGTTCCGAGGCAATCTTGCGCATTTCCTCTTGGCAACTCAGCACTTCTTCTTCGGTGCGGGTAAGGTCTTCGGCCTTTTGCTCCTTGAGGGTCGCCATCGCCACAAACGCAAGGATGAACAGCGAAACAAGGGCCACGCCCAAGTCCGTATAGGCCATCCAGGGATTGTTGTTTTCTTCGCGACGGAATCGCATTTACCTAGCCCTCCACCTTAGGCTGCTGAGCAGAAATCTGGACACGCTGGGCCTGTTCCATGACTTCCAGCAAAATTTCCTGAGTCTTGACGGCGTTTTCCATAAGCACTTCGCTGGCTCGTTCGTGGAAGGCTTCCAGGGACTGGTTCAAGTGTTCCACAAAGTTGTCTTCTTCGGCCTGTTCCGCCGTATCGCCACTGAGTTTTTCGAGAATCGTTTCGAGAGCGCTGCGGAGCATTTCCAGGTTGGCGCTGAGTTCCGATTGGTTCACGCGCATAAGTTCCGCGGTTTCCACGATGTTTCCGCCAAGGGCGTCGGTTGCCTCTTTCTCTTTGACCACGCGGTTGTCGATGCTTTCGGTAAGCGCCTTCTGGGCTTCCAAAAGCGTCGCGGAGGTTTCGGAAAGTTTCTGGAAAGCTCCAAGTATATCGTTGGAGAGAGCGCCCAGTTTTTCGGAAACGGACTGGCTGAGTTCCGCAGAACCGGCCTGGGCCTTTTCGGCCACCTGGAGGGCAACGGTCTTGAGCGTTTCGAGGCCTTCCTTCTGGGCATCCACATTGGAAGCGGTCTTTTCTTCGAGACGCTGCATGAATTCGTTCCACTGCACGTTGGACTGCTTGACCTGTTCCGTGACAGAGGCGGAAATATCCTTGGATGCAGCAGAGGTAACATTTTCGAGCCCGGCCTTGACGCCAGCGGAAATGCTTCCGAGACCGCTTTCCAGGGAACTGGAAATTGCGCCCAACTTGTCTTCGATTTTTGCAGGAATCGCTTCGACGCTTGAGGAAAGCGCCTTCACGCTCTGTTCCATCGGAGTAAACGCCCCCGACATGGAATCGCCCATGTTCTTGGCCGCCAGGGAAAATTCCGTCGTCAGTTTCGACGTGGTGCTCGAAAGTTCGGCCCCAACCTTGTCTACAACGCCAAGAAGTCCAGACTGCACGGAATTCACCACGCTGTCCAAGTTCCTGGAAACGAGCGTAAACAAGCGCTCAATTTCGCTCTTCTCCTGTTCTTCGGAACCGGAATTTTCGCCCTGCATATCCAACGTGAGGCCGTCCAAGTCGGCCATGAAGGAATCGCGCTTCGCAATGAGCAGGTTGCGGCTCGCATTCAAAATCAAGGCAGCGAACAAACCGCAAAGGCTTGTACCGAAAATGCCCTTCATGTTCTGGAAAAGCACCTGGATGGTATCAAGCGTGCCCTGGGTTGTCGTATTGTCGATGGCGCTACCGGCAGTCGCCACCGAAGCCATAAGGCCGAAGAACGTACCCATGAGGCCAAGGAGAATCACCGTACCGCTGGAACTGCGGGGGACCGTAACATTGGAACTGTTGGTGAGCACTTCGAAGGCGATGGGAGAATCCAGACGAATGCCCTTTTGCATAAGAGTGCGAGCCAAGTTCAAACGGCTCGCCACGACGCTATCGCCGGAAAGCGCAAAGGTTCTACGGTTCTTGCAATTTGCAATCAATTCCTCTTCGGCGTTCACCCGCTTGATTTTGCTCAAGGCCAAAAGTTGCTCCGTAAGGAACACGGCAAAGATGGCGATCATAATGATCCAACCGAAGAGCGGTGCGCCAAAATAGAAGGCTCCGGCAACCAGCACGGCAAAGCCAACTATCGTGAGCAATAATACGGAATTGAAAGCGTTCTTCATAGTTTACCTTACAATTGAATTTGGGGCCTCTCCAAGCCCATTGTTTCGAACAAGTTAAGTTGCCCGCGGTTGAAGCCGCGAAGGAACAGCGACCACTTGTCGCGGTACCACTCGATTATCTGGAGGGTAAGCCCGCGAGCGTAGTCGCAAAAATCGTCAGTAAAGGCCAAAAAGCCGTTCTCGTATGCGTAGTGCGGATTCCAGTAGCGACCAACGTTACGGGCGCAAGCAGATGCCGTCGTGTAGTAATGTGGCTGGGTCTTGGCAGAGAAGGCCGCCGCAAAACGCTTTTTCGCCAGCTGATTCAAGGACATGCGAAGCGAAACAATCATCGCATTTTCCTTTTCACGCAAACTGGATTCCAGGCAAGGCAAGAGTTTGCTGACCGCATCCACGGCGCTCTCGCTATGCCAGTACTTGCAAAGTTTTTCCTGCAACTGCATCACGCGGCCATGCATGCGCACAAATAGCGGCTCGGCGTCGCTCACCAGCAAGTGAATTGTCGCCGAATAAAAGGCGTTGATGTCCTGCTTGTTGTTCTTCACGGTAAGGGCCCAGCCCTTCTCTTCGTCGTGCACCAGGAAATCGCCGCCTTCCAAAAGCAAGCGCAAAACTTCGTCGGTCGAAAAACGCTGCATCCACTTAGCGCGGAACTCGTCGTACAGCTTGTTCGCCGCCTCGGTAATCTGCACGAACCCGGAATCGCAGAGTTTCCAGGCCGTTTCGCTATAACTGATCAGTTCGCCACCACCCACGGCCTCTTCGCGGTTGTTGAGCATGGCGTCCAAATGTTCAAATAGGGCGATGGACCACGTGACCATCATGGATTGCGAAAGCGTCGCCACCATAGCCGAACGATTCGGGCGAACGTTCAAGCGGACGCTTGCCCCCGTCATTTTTCGGATGGATCTACGAAATGCTTCCTGCACGGCCTACCCCATTAAAACCCAGTTTCAATGCGCTGCCACACATTGCGGCTCACACGCTTGCCCTGGCTTGCCATCTCGTCGCTTTCCTTGCGAACATCGGCCTCCAGATTATCCTTGACAAGTCCAAGGTCGCCGTCGAAATTGCCGCCCTCTTCGATGTACAAGCCATAGACATTATTACTCACCTTGGTGTCGGCTGCCAGCACCTTGCTTGCACGAACAGAAAGGGCAAAGCGGTTCCTGGTAAAACCGCAACGACTGAGGAACACCTCGGGGGCGTCGTCAATCCACAGGCCGTAGTAGTTGTTCACGAACTTCACGTTCTCGAAAATGCCCCGGGCACGGAATACCGTATTGCGGAAGGCATTCTCCACCACCATGTTCTTTATTTCAAAGGGCTTGCTGCTAGAAACGAAGTGAACTCCATTCCAACTTTCAGTGGAATCGGCGCTGCGGAACGAAACCGGTTTGTCCTCGGTTCCCGCAATCTTCACGGGGCCACGGAGCATGAGTTTGGCGTACTCCCCCATCAGGACCGTCACCCCGGCCTCCACTTCGAAAGTATCCTGTGAACTGAGAACCACGCCCTGTTCCAGGATATAGGGACTGTCCTTCTCCAACAAAGCCACCTTGCCGTTTTCCACCTGCGGGAAAGGCATTTCGCCTGCAAAAGCGACTGCGGCAAAGGTCCCTAAAAGGGCAATCTTACTGAGCCTGTTCAATTTCGCCCCTCAGTTTAATCTTTTGAATCACATGCATGTTCGGGAGAATCTGGGACGCCACAATGTCGTGAATGTTCAAGTGGCCCGAAAGTTCCAAGGAACCGTTCACAATCACACCCTGCGTGATGTTGAAGAGAATGGAACCCGTACCCACGATAAAACCTTCGCTTTCCATGCGCACGTCCGACGTAGAATCCGCAACTTCCTTGTATTTCACGTTCATACCGATTTTAGCCATCTGCATGCCGTCGTGCAGGTACACATCCTCGAGTTTAAAGGACTTGTAAACCGTTGTAGAATGGCCGTTCGTCGGGATTTCCACAGGGCGTTCCCAAACTTCGCCCAGTTTGACCGGACCTCCAGGAAGCACGGGCTGAATCTTCATGAACAGTTTCATCAGGTTGAGTTCCTCGGTTCCCGGCTGCAGCGCCATATCCTCTACGGAGGGGTCGCTCATAGCACCATCGCCAGCCATTTTGAACTGGAAATGTTGCGTGGAAAGATATTTCTCGATGTAACGGTAATCTTCCACCGAGCGCTTATCGCTCTTGTACGACACCGTATCGATTTTCATTTCAAAGCGAGCGGAACCATTATCGAAGGAGACCGTCTGAGTCAAGGTCGTATGGGCGTTCAAATGGGTTTCCATGGATTCCGGAGTCACGTTCATGGAATCCTGCGGAGCGAACACGTTCATGTTCGCTTCGATGGTAAACTTTTGGACAGGAGCGTTCTGTGTGTTAAAAGCCAAAGAAACATCTTTGCTGTCGCAAGAACACAATAAAGCAATAGCCGCCGAAGCAGCGCAAATTTTGACAAAATCCATGCAAGAAATTTAGTAATTACCCGCGGGCTTTGCGCCCGTATCGCCCTTTTCGAGGCGCATCTGCTGGAAAAACGCCTTCAAGGTCCCAAGGCATTCCTCGGCAAGCACCCCGCCGGTCACCTGGACCGCCCTCTTAAGGGCATTCCCGGTAATCACGTCGATGGTCGTGCCACAACCGCCGAAACGGGTATCCGGGGAACCGTAAACCACACGGTCCACGCGACTGTTGAGAATCGCCCCCGCGCACATCGGGCACGGCTCGAGCGTTACATACAAAGTACAGCCATCCAGGCGCCAGTTATCAAGTTTGCTCGCCGCAGTCCCAATCGCGATGATTTCAGCGTGGGCGGTGGCATCCTTCATGGTCTCCACCTGGTTGTAGCCCTTCCCTATCACGACGCCATCCTTCACGATGACGCAACCGATGGGGATTTCCTTTTCGTCGAAAGCCTTCATCGCCTCGCGCAAAGCCATGCGCATAAAGCGTTCGTCGTCGGCACGCTGGACATCGTCGCTGCACATAACCGCTACAAGCCCCTTCCGTAAGCGCAGTTGTTGTCTTCTTGCATGTAGTCGCCGTCGTGGTAGTAGGCGGCGCGGGCACGGCAACCGCCGCAGCGGTCATTGAACTTGCACTTGCCGCAAGCGCCTTCGTAGGCCTTGGTGCGGAGTTTCTTGAACACTTCGGCGTTCGCCCAGATTTCGTCGAACGGCGTATCGTGAACGTCGCCCGCGTCTTCGAGCATGTAGGCGCACGGGCGCACGATGCCGACCGGATTCACGATGCAGTAGTCGAGTCCAGCGAGGCAGCCGCGGCTGTAGCGCGTCTTGATGCCGAGCTGATCCGCGATGCGCAAAAACTGCGGGGCGCAAGTGGGCTTCACGGGGATTCCCAAAGTGCGGCTCTTTTCCATGATGCCGCGCAAAAGCTTTTCGTATTCGGCCACATGCAGGGCGTGGTCCTCGATTTCCTTGCCGCGACCGACAGGGATGAGGAAGAAAATCTGATGGTTTACGGCGCCAATCGCCTTCACCCAATCCATGATGTCGAAAATCTCGCCCATGTTCCAGTCCATGATCGTCGTGTGAATCTGGAACGGGAGGCCTGCCGCCTTGCAGTTCTCGATTCCCTGCATGGTGAGTTCAAAAGCGTTGTCGAGCCCGCGGAAATCGTTGTGGCGCTTCGGGTCGATGCTGTCGATGCTTATGCCCATGGCCATGGCGCCCGCCTTCTTGAGGCTCGCCGCAAGTTCCGGCGTAATCATGGTGCCGTTCGTTCCGAACACCGGGCGGAGCCCTACCTTGGACGCATGTTCCACCAGTTCCACGATATCCGGGCGCGTCATCGGTTCGCCGCCGCTAAATATCATGATCTTGAAGCCTGCCTTCGCAATCTCGTCGATGAGTTTGTGCCCCTCGGCGGTCGTGAGTTCGCGGGAACGCGTATCGCCAGCATTCTGGTAGCAGTGTTTGCATGTCAGGTTGCACTTGTTGGTGGTCATCCAAGATACGATCATAGAAAATCCTTGAAATTAACAGCGTCTATCGCAAAATAGAAAAAGAGCGATTTACAAGCTCTTCATCACCTTGCGGGCGGCCTCGATAGTGCGGTCGATGTCGGCGTCGGTGTGGGCGGAACTCACGAAAATCGCTTCGAACTGGCTCGGGGCCAAGTAAATGCCTTCGTCAAGCATCCCGAGGAAGTACCTGCGGAACAGTTCCAAGTCGGACTTTTGCACATCGGCGAAGCACTGCACGGGGCCTTCGGTAAAGAAGATGCAGCCCATGGAGCCCACCTGGTTCGCGGTGAGCGGAATCCCCGCAGAAGCGGCCGCGTCCTTGAAGCCATTGAGCAAGTTCGTCGTGGAACGTTCGGCGCGCACGTAATGTTCAGGATTGCCGCTGAGTTCACGCATTGTGGCAAGGCCCGCCGCCATCGCGACCGGATTCCCGGACAAAGTTCCCGCCTGGTAAATGCCGCCCAAGGGAGCAATCTGCTGCATCACATCCAGGCGACCGCCATAAGCGCCCACCGGCATGCCGCCGCCAATGATTTTCCCGAACGTGGTGAGGTCCGGCTTGATGCCGTACAAACCTTGCGCGCAATGGATGCCCACGCGGAATCCCGTCATCACTTCGTCCACAATCAAAAGGGCGCCATGCTTCTTGGTTTCTTCGGAAAGCGCCTGCAAGAATTCGGGCTTCGCAGGGACGACGCCCATATTGCCCGCGACAGGTTCCACAATCACGCCCGCGATTTCATCGCCAATCTTGTTGAACGTTTCGCGGACGCCCGCCACGTCGTTGTACTGGAGCGTCAAAGTGTACTTCGCGAGGTCGGCCGGAACGCCCTTGCTGCTAGGTTTGCCCGTCGTGAGCATGCCGGAGCCCGCCTTGATGAGGAGGCTATCGCTGTGGCCGTGGTAGCAGCCCTCGAACTTGATAATCTTGTCGCGGCCGGTAAAGCCACGAGCCGCACGGATGGCGCTCATGGTCGCCTCGGTGCCGCTGTTCACCATGCGAATCATCTCGACACTCGGAACAAGGCTCATCACGAGTTTCGCCAGTTCCGATTCCAGGCCGCACGGAGCGCCGAAGCTGAGACCGTTTTCGGCCGTCGCCGCCACCGCCTTGATGACCGCGTCATGGGCGTGGCCGAGCATCATCGGGCCCCAACTGCCCACGTAATCCACATATTCGTTGCCGTCCACATCAAAGATGTGACAGCCCTTCGCGCGGGCGATGAACGGAGGAACGGCCCCCACGTTACTGTAGGCACGGACCGGGCTGTTCACGCCGCCCGGCATCAAAGTCTTGGCTTCTGCAAAAAGCTTTTCGCTAATGGAATGGTTCATGGCACGAAAGTTAGAAAAAGAATCGGGAGCCTTCATCACGATCTTCTTCAAGCTTTGCTTCAAGAGTCATGTAGTCGCTCCTTGTCTTTGGGTCCCTGTGGTAAAAGTCTTAAAGAGTCTTGATTTGAGCTTCCGAAAGTTTCAACACTCGACAAACTTTTTCCATCGAATCGCCTTCCGCAAGCATAGCCCTTGCAGACTCAAGCTTTTCGGCATCAGCTAAAAGGCGTTCTTCCTTGCGACCTTCATCGCGTTCTTCTTCAAGCATTGCTTCAAAAGTCATGTAGTCGCTCCTTGTCTT
>JAZLMK010000037.1:0-66345 GCA_045598645.1 Fibrobacter sp. | reverse complement strand
ACGCCGAGAGCCTTGCGTGCGAGGCCTTCAGAAATGCTCTTTGCGATTTCGAGGCCGGTGGTGCCAGATTCAACGGTACGTACGCTGCCATCGGGCATGGTGAGGTTGATTTGAGACATAATAATTTCCTTTTTTGGGCAGTTCTTGCCCGGTTCCGCAGAAATACGACATCTGACGGTGAGCCGCAAGATAGAAAAATAGACGAGAGACGACAACTGCGTAGGGCGAGAGTCGCAGGAATGCTTGAGAAAAAAGATTTTTATTGAGCATTTTAGGTATATTTGGGGGAAATTAAGATTGGGGTTAGATGAAGAGGCTTTTTTTTAATTGCTTATGCGTTGCGTTTGTCCTTTTGTACGGCTGTTCGGATAGTTCTACAAATGTTGAAACTGTTGTAAACAGTTCCTCTTCCCAAGAGGTCTGTTCTTCCAGTGCAGAGGATAGCGTGGCAATCCGATGGAATGCCGTTGATTCGACGTTGGATTCCATAGGGCGGATCGTAGATTCTACAAGGAAAGTGCTTGATTCCGTGATGACGGCTGTGTCTGCCGCCAACAATAGTCTCGATTCCTTGAAAAGCGTGGTGGACTCGCAAAAGAGTGTGATAGATACTCTTGGAAAAATGGCTTCACAGTCGCAGGATTCCGTGACGGTCGTCGATGATTCTGTGCCGGAAGAAATCGAGGTGCCGGAAGAGTCGTTTGACGAACTGGCGGAATACGAAGAATCCGATGTCCGTGCGTATAGGCTGTTTATGAAAGCGAAGAATCTGCAAAGCGTATTTGGTACGTCGCATATAAAATTCGCATTCAGGAACGAAACTACGGGAAGTCTCGTCCTTGCCGATGTGAAAAATGATTCAATCCATCTTGAAAGTCTGTCTTTTGGTGTGGAAGTCTATCATCCTCAGTATTCTCCTGATGGGAGTAAACTAGCCTTTTCTACAACTTACGAAGGCAATTCTCATGATGCGGAATTGTACGTGTTGGACTTGAATGCCGATTCGACACTTATTAAGTTGAATGTTGAGAGCGCGACCATTCCGCGTTGGAAGGTCCTGGAAAATGGGGATACGGCGATTGCGTATGTCAGTTATTCGGGAACAAATACAAATGAAAAATGGCTGACTTCTTCTACGTGGCAGGTGCCTTTTGTGGGCGGCCGGTTTGGAACACCTCAAAAAATATTCAACAGGGCTTTCAACGGAGGAGTGTCTTTTGACAATTCATTTGCCGTGACGGGGAGTTCCTTGCTGATGACTCACTTTGTTCGGGATTCCGATTCCGTGAATGCTGTTTTATACAATGGGGAGCAGGTGTGTAATGTTTCCCTGGCGAGAGATTCTAGCGCGATGATTGCTTTTTTGGATGCAACTGGTCGGATGGGACGTGAATTTACAGGAAAGGGCAATTATGAGTGGCATGAGTACTTGTTCTTTATGGATACGACGGGAACCCTTGTTTCGTCCATCAAGTGTCTCTTTGGTTATGTTTTCGCAGATACGGAATGGATGAACAGAAGTGGCTATTTGGTGGGCACGATAAGTTCCGATGGAATACAGCGTTCCTTTATCGTCTTAATTGACGCTGTAAATCGCACGGTGATTCCTTTGGTGCAGACTTTAAAGAATATTGAAATATGGCATCCGGACCTTTGGGTGGAGCCATAGGCGTGACTTATTTTGAGGCTTCTTTACTTCACTACGTAGATGCTGTTCTTTGGCATGCCGGGAATTGAAATCTTTTGGCCTTCCGTTACGTAGACTTGGCGGATGGCGATTCTTTGACCCAGGTGGTTGAACACATGGACCGTGGCGAGCCCGCTCTTGCGCGCGATTTGCATGCTTCTAGTCAGTGCGGCGGAAGTGTCGATGCTATCTGCGGGAGTTTCGATTTCGGAACTGTCCGCGGATGTGTCCGCGGGCGTTACGATTGATGTGTCGGTCGGCGTTTCAATCGACTTTTCAACGGGAGTGTATCCGTCCACCAAGCCGTTCAGGTAGATTTCGATGTTCAGGTAGCCGGAGGCGTCCTTCTTCAATGCGTCACTGGCGTCGTCTTTGTCGAGGCCCATCTTTTCTTCCCATTCGTCGGGAATGCCGTCTTTGTCGGAGTCGGTTTTTGTGCCGCTCTTGAAGTTGCCTACGACATTTGTAATGCCTAGACTCGCTTCGTCAGAAATGATGGCGCCTTTTTTGCCGAGGGAGGTGAGTTCGCCTATCATGTACTTGTCCACTTCGTCGCGGACGGGGAAGGAGGCTCCGACTTCTTTGACGATGTAGTCGTAGGCTTCCTTGGCGGAAGTCTGCTGTGTGATGGTGGCGAAGGGTTGCGGCAGGTTCGCGAATTTGTCGGGAGCAGCCACAATTTTAGAGCCGTAGAAGGATCCGTCGGATTCCGTAGCGGCGAGGGTGCCGCCCAATTGTCCGTTTCCGTCGGCGTCAATGTAATTGCCCTTCTGGTAAATCTGGAAAGTCTGCGTGCCGCGGGTGAATGCGGATGTTCCGCTGGAATTGGGGCCGCCAATGAAGTAGTTGTCTTCGACAGTCGCCCAGGAGTCGCCTTCGGAATCGCCCATGATGTAGCCACCGCCACCGCCCCAGTTATAGACAACGTTGTTTACGAACTGGTTCAGACCTTTGACCTTCGGGTTGCGGGTCTTGTTGTCGATGTACAAGTTGCGAAAAAGCGTGACTCCGCCATCGGTCTGTATCAGGCCTCCGCAGGAGTGGTCGTGAAGCCCCTGGCCGATAATGGAATTCTGGATGGTGATGTTCGCGGGCTTGTTTCCCTTGTTGTCCCAGCTGATGGAGAATGTCTCGTCGCGGCCCCAGCTGATGGACAGGTGGTCGAAAATCATGTCGGTGCCGTTTGCGACGCCTGCAGCGTCCTTCTTGCCGCTCGGAGCTCCTTTACCCATGCGGAAACGCATGTGACGGATAATCAAATTCTTTGCGCCTGAAAAAGAAACGCGGTCGCCGTAAACTACGACGCCGTCGCCTGGCGCGGTTTGCCCTGCGATGATGGAATTGCCCTTGAAAACAAGCGTGCTCTTCAGCTTGATAATTCCGCTGACGTCGAAAACAACGATGCGGCCGTCTTTGCTGACGGCGTCTCTCAGGGAACCTGCGCCGGAATCGTCCAGATTCGTGACGTGGTAAACTTCGGGAGCGCTTGCGGCGCGGATGCCCAAAGTGTAGCGGCCGAAACCCTCGGCTGTGGGGAATGCGAGCAGGGATTCTGCAGCGGATGAAAGGGAGAGTCCAAGGGACAAGACAAGGGCCGGGCCCAGTAAATTTTTCATAATTCCAAACCTTTTTTTACACCGATAGTAAATTTAATGTTTTTTATGAAAAATGCAAAAGAAATTTCGTGTAGCGCCACCCAAAATCGTTGTCTACAGACAATTCTCTTTGAAAGTGGGTTTAGATATTGCAAAAGTTTGTATATTTTAAGTACATCTCGTATTGATAGATCGCTGCGCTTGTGCGCGGGCGGTCTTTTTTTATGCAAAAAGCGTGGTGGTGTACGAGAGACATTGCGCAAAACTGTTTGACTATGTGCCGGACAAGGCCATAAACAAGGAGAAAATATGAAGAAGATGAAATTGATTGGAACGAAGTGCGAAGGAAATTTGCGCCTTTGGACTACGATCCCTGCGACGCGCATCAGTGTGTTTGCTTCGCAGACGGTGAACGTGCATGGAAATTACCAGCTGGAGCAGTGGGCCAGTGAACATGGACGCCTGCGCCATTGCGTAATTGGAACTTTCCACTCAGATGCGGAACGTGAAATTTTGAATTTGGTACTTGCGAATGGCGGTAAGGCCGTATGGTTTCGCGGGTGCCGGTTGCCATTCCAGTACACGGACGTTCATTTGCAGGCATTTCTTGATGGACGTTTGCTTGTGGTTTCGTGCTTCAACCGAAAACATCACACCGAAGCTACAGCTCGCTTCTGCGCGCATTGGGCCGCGATGTGTACGGACCATCATGCGTACTGGTTTGGTTTCAAGAGCGACTTTTTGACGCCGATGTGCCAAAAGGCTTTCGCGTGGGGCAAACACGTTGAAATTTACGAGGATTGATTTTTTTGCTTGGATCTGTAAAATAAATATTGAGTGTGTATTTTATGAATGCCAAAGAGATGATAAAATTGCTGAAGAGCTGTGGATTTATGTTTGCAAAAGCCCACGTCCAACGTAAGTGTCGCAATGCTCGACCGCTTTGCGAAGGCGGTTGGCAAAAAGCTCGTGGTGAGCTTTGTCTAGGGTTACTCAATTTTGTAGAATCTTACTTATAAACTCTGATGTAGTCCACTTGCATTTCGGTCGGGAACTGCGCATCGTCGATGTCAAAGCCCGGCCAGGAACCGCCCACGGCGACGTTCAAGATGAAGAAGAACGGCTTGTGGAATGTCCCCATCTCGCCGGCGACATCCGCGATGTCGATTTTCTGGTACATGAAATCGTCGACGTACATGGAAATTGCGTTCTTGTCCCACGTCATTTTGTAGACGTGGAATTCGGTAATGTCCAAGTCATAGTGGCCGTCAAAATGCTGCTTGGTGCTGTTGCCGTACTGGGCGTGAGTTCCTTCGTGCGCCCAGTGGTGGGTGCCGTATATGACGTTTTCGTCGTTGATGGCTTCGATGATGTCGATTTCACCGCAGGCGGGCCAACTTACTTTGTCTATGTTCTCGCCGAGCATCCAGAAGGCGGGCCAAATTCCCTTGCCTGCAGGGAGGGCTATGCGCGCTTCGACGGTGCCGTAGGCGAATGTGAACTTGTTTTGCGTGATGATGCGGGCCGAGGTGTATTTTTGACCGCCGAATTTATTGGCGATGTCGTCGGCGTTGGTTTCGATGTTCGCACGGATATGGAGAAGACCGTCCTTCACATAGACGTTTTCTGCGCGGTCGGTGTAGTATTCCCATTCGCCGTTGCCCCAGCCGTTGTCGCCAGTGCCGATGTTGTAGCCCCACTTGGAATCGTCGAGGGCGGTCCCATCGAATTCGTCGTTCCAGAAGGGCTTCGGGTTGAGTTCTGTGTCACTGCCCGCGGAACTGGATGACGTCGCGTCGCTGCTCGCTGTGACACCGCCCGCGGAACTGCTGGAAGCGATGGTGTCCGTAGGGGAAGAACTTGTGGATTCTGCAACGAAGCTGGACGATGAGTCGGCGGACTCGGAAGAACCGCTTGTCGATGCGCCAGAGGCCGGGATGTAAACGGTATCCCTGACGGTGACGTAGACGGTGTCCGCCTTGGCGACGCCTGTACTTGCATCGGCATCCCCGTTTGCGCTTGCGGAGTCGTCTCCGCAGGCGGCGAGGCTCGCTGCAAGTGCGGCGGTGATGAATGCGAAAATTCCGTAACGGCGGCGCATGTCCTTAGTCTCCTGTTAATCCACCGGCACTTCGGGCGGGACTCTCGCGATGACGCCTACGGTAGCGCGGCAGGCTTTCACCAGGTCGGCGGGCGCGATTTTCAACTGCAGGCCGCGTTCGCCCGCGCTTACGTAAATGTACGGGAAGTTGTTCGCCGTTTCGTGGATGAATATCGGGAAGTTCTTCTTGAGGCCGAGAGGACTGCATCCGCCGCGGATGTAGCCGGTGAGCGGCGTTAAATCCTTGAGCGGGACGGTGTCGATTTTCTTGTTGCCGCTGACTTTTGCCGCCCCTTTCAAGTCCACTTCCAGGTTGCCGGGGACGACGCACATCAGGTAGCCGATTTTGTCGCCGTGCACGAGAATTGTCTTGAATACTTGATTGATGTCTTCGCCGAGGCTGTCGGCCACGTGCTGCGCGCCGAGGTCGGTTTCGTCCACCTTGTACGGGATAAGGTCGTAGGCGATTTTCATGCGGTCCAGGATTCGCGCAACGTTTGTCTTTTTGACTTCCATAATCTTTGCCTCTTCGATAAATATAAAACATTGGAATGCCACTTGTGCTGTATTTAAGTCGTGCAATCGGCAAAAGAGATTATATTTGTGGTGTTTCATGAATACGAAAGTCTACATTGCTGATGTTTCGCCTTTGATGGATCCGGCGATTTTTGAAAAATTACTTATGCGGGTCCCCGCTTATAGGCGTGAAAAGGCGATGCGTTTTAAATTCCAGAAAAACCGCGCTCAGTCTTTGGGCGTTGGACTCTTGCTTCGACAAGCCTGCGAGGATTTTGGCGTTGCCGGGGCCGATGAGTTTGTCGTGTATGGCGAAAATGAAAAACCGCGTTTTGCAAATTGCTTTGGAATCCACTTCAATCTTTCGCATTCGGATATGCGCGCCATGTGCATTGTGTCGCCTCATGAAGTGGGCTGCGATGTGGAACGGATTGAAAAAAATCGCGGAGATTTGGCTGAACGCTTCTTTATGCCCGAGGAATCTGCCTGGATAGGAAGTTTCACGACGGAACAGGAAAGGACTGCGGCTTTTTATAGGCTTTGGACGCTTAAGGAGTGCTATATGAAAGTGACCGGCCTTGGATTGTCGCTTTCACCAGACAAATTCACGTTGCGTTTGAATGAAAATGGAGTCCTGTTGTTGCACGGAGGCGAACATCCGGAGTACGTTTTTGACGAGTACGACTTGCACGATGGGTACAAATACGCTTTTTGTATGCTTTCTGACGGAAAAATTTCCGAAGTTGAGAAAATAATTTACAATATGTCAACGCTAATTTGAAGGAAAGAAAAAAATATTCTTTCTTTTCTGTTGTTTTGTATTACATTTTGATTGAATCTATTTATGACTCAACTGAATGCAATACTGATAGGGCTTGGAACCATGGGTAAACGTCACAAGGAACGTTTCGAAACTTGTGATGTCTCTTTTTCTAAAATAGTGGATTCACAAGACGAATCTTTTCTGGATGGTGAAAACCCCGATTTTGTCGTTGTCGCTTCTCCGGCAAGAACTCATTATCAATACGTGAAAATCTGCTTGGAGCGCAAGGTCCCGGTCTTTGTTGAAAAGCCGCTTGCCGTAACAGGCGAGGAGGCTCAATCGCTTGTTGATTTGGCCGAGGCAAACGACACTCTTCTCTTTGTGGCTCAGTCGGAGTGCTTCAATCCTTTATTCCTGAATTTCCGCAAACGTTTTGTGGATGAATTCAAGGAAGTCCTGGCTGAATACAAGTCGAGTCAAAATGTAAATCTTCGCTTCCGCAGGGAACACACGTATAGTGAACGTTGCCGCGACGTGAATGTGGCCTTGGACATGCTTGTGCACGACCTTAGTTTATTCTTGACTCTGTTCAAGTACGAAAATATAGATGTTGACGAACATGAACTTGGTGACAAGGGGGATATGGCCCGAATTTCACTAAAGGTGGCTCGTGGAGAATATGCCGGCGTGCAGGCTTATTTCTATGTAGACAGGAATAGCGAAAAGGATGTTCGAAACGTAACGGCAGAATTCCCGGACGCAGAGTTTATCATCAGCCTGGCTCGTCATCAAAAGAATGGCGAAGTAGTGCATTCCTCGGATTCTCTGGACAATGAACAGCGGTTCTTCTTGAAATTGCTGTCTGGCGTTTACCGGGATTGGGGACGTCGTCTGGCACAGGTTTCTGCAGATGCCGTGAAAATAGCCTCTTTGTGCTAAAGACAAATCAAAAAAGCCCGCGAATTTATCGCGGACCTTTTCATATTTGCGCAGAACGCCTAACTTTTCTCAAAGCGCCAAAGGCGCGGCCTCATACCTCAAAGGGAACGTATGTGACCGACCTCATACCTCACTACAGCTTAATCGGGCAGGCCTTGGCGTTCCAGATTTCTTCGGCGTACTGCTTGATGGTACGGTCGGAACTGAACTTGCCCATGCGAGCGACGTTCAAGATGGCCTTTTCTGCCCAGGTCTTCTTGTTCAAGTATTCCTCGGCGACCTTCTTCTGCATGTCCACGTAACTGCGGAAGTCTGCGCAGAGCATGTACGGGTCGTGGGTGAGGAGTTTGTCTGCAATGTGCTTGAACAGGTCCGGACGATCCGGGCTGAAGAAGCCGGAACCGATGAGGTCAATCACGCGGCGCAGGTCGTCGTCCTTCTCGTAGAAGTCGCGCGGACGGTAACCCTTGGCCAAAAGGTCGGTCACTTCTTCGACGGTGAGGCCGAAGATGAAGATGTTCTCGTCGCCGACTTCTTCCTTCATTTCGACGTTGGCGCCATCGAGCGTACCGATGGTGAGCGCGCCGTTCAGGGCGAACTTCATGTTACCCGTACCGGAAGCTTCGGTACCGGCGGTAGAAATCTGTTCGGAGAGGTCGGCTGCCGGAATAATCTTTTCGGCGAAGGACACGCGGTAGTTCTCGAGGAACACCATCTTGAGCTTGCCCTTGCAGACCGGGTCGGCGTCGATGATGGCGGCGACGGCGTTTGCAAGACGAATAATCTGCTTGGCCATCCAGTAGCCCGGAGCGCTCTTACCACCGATCATGATGGTGCGCGGCATGATTTCCTTGCCGTCCTTCAACTGGATGTACAGGTGGATGGCGTGAAGGATGTTCAAGAGCTGGCGCTTGTATTCGTGGATGCGCTTCACCTGCACGTCAAAGAACATGTTGGTGTCGAGTTCCACGCCCTGTGTATCCTTGAGGTACTTTGCCAAGCGTTCCTTGTTCTGCTTTTTCACGGCCATGAACTGTTTCTGGAAGGCCGCGTCCTTAGCGAACTTTTCGAGTTTCTTCAGATCGTCCAGGTCCTTGACCCAGGATTCGCCGATCTTGGAGGTGATGAGTTCGCTCATGGCGGGGTTTGCCTTGCGGACCCAGCGACGCGGCGTGACACCGTTCGTCTTGTTGTTGAACTTTTCGGGCCACAGTTCGTAGAAGTCCTTGAAGAGCGTAGTCTTGAGGAGGTCGCTGTGCAAAGCGGCCACGCCATTCACGGCAAACGAACCCACGATGGAGAGGTAAGCCATGCGGACCATCTTGCAGCCGCCTTCTTCGATGAGGCTCATGCGGGCGAGGCGAGCGTTGTCGCCGGGCCACTTCATGCTGACCATGCGGAGGAAGCGTGCGTTGATTTCGTAGATAATCTGGAGGTGACGCGGCAGCAATTTTTCGAACAGGCTGACAGGCCACTTTTCGAGGGCTTCCGGCATCAGGGTGTGGTTCGTGTAGGCGAAAGTCTTCGTGACGATGTCCCAGGCTTCGTCCCATTCCATGTCTTCGATGTCGAGCAAGATGCGCATCATTTCGGCGATGGAGATTGCCGGGTGCGTATCGTTCAGCTGGATGGCGACCTTTTCGGGGAAGAGCTTCCAGTCGTTGTTGTGGAGTTTCTTGAAGCGGTTGATGATATCCTGCAGGGAAGCGGAGCAGAGGAAGTACTGTTGCTTGAGGCGCAGTTCCTTGCCGTTCATGGAGGAATCGTTCGGGTACAGAACCTTGGAGATTGTTTCGGAAAGTTCCATGTCCTGCACGGCGGCGATGTAGTCACCGTTGTTGAAGTAGCTGAGGCCGAAGTCGTCGGTGGACTTCGCGCTCCAGAGGCGCAGGTTGTTCACGGTGTTGTTCTTGTAACCCGGAATCGGAGTGTCGTACGGGAGGGCGAGCACGTAGTCCTTGGTTTCCCAACGGTTGCGGAGTTTGCCCTTGTCGTCTTGCCAGCTGACCACGTAGCCGTAGAACGGAACCTTGATGGCGTTAGCCGGACGTGCAATTTCCCACGGGTTCGGGAGGCGCAGCCAGTTGTCCGGCTGTTCTTCCTGTTCGCCGTTCACGATTTTCTGGCTGAACATGCCGTATTCGTAGCGGATGCCCATGCCGGTGGCGGGGAGTTCGAGCGTTGCCATGGAGTCGAGGAAGCAGGCAGCGAGGCGGCCGAGGCCACCGTTGCCGAGACCTGCGTCGACTTCCTGTTCGCGGAGTTCTTCCAGGGTCATGCCGATTTCGTCGAGGGCTTCCGTGACGGCGCTTTCGACGTCGAGGTTCAGAACGGAGTTCCCGAGGGTGCGGCCAATAAGGAATTCAAGGGACAGGTAATAGACGCGCTTGACATCCTTTTCGTAGTAGGTATTCTGGGTCTTGATCCAGCGGTCCACCAGACGGTCGCGCACGGCGTATGCTACGGCCAGGAACTTTTCGTGGTCGGTAACGGTATCGTTACTGCGTGCGAGAGTGTGGTTGATGTGGTCGGTAAAGGCCTTGCGGAATGCGTCTGCATCGGTACCGAGCACCGGTGCTTCAAGGGCTTTTTTTGCTGCTTTTGCCATAAGATTTCCTATGGGTTAGGGTTTAATATTTTCATATGCAAGTTTAGAAAAATTTACGCGTCGTGGCGTGTTGAATTGGGCTACATAGTCCTGTAAAAGCCTTGTTTGTTATGAAAATCACAATTCCATTGAATCTGCCGCAAGGTTCATAAAGTTTTACGGGTTGATTTGATGGAAAATATTAGATTGTACTTTAGTTGAATAAAAAAAGAGGAACCCTATGAACAAGACCTCCGTCGTTAAATTTATCAAGTGTGTTGCTTCCGTTTCGCTGCTTGCCTTTTGGGCCGGTTGTGGCGATGATTCGTCTACGGCTCCCGAAAATCAAAATTCCGCAACGAATACCGTACCCGCATCATCCTCCGATGTTGGTACTCCGGATGTAGGAGTCTCGTCGGCAACAGTACCTACGGAGACGGTTACGACATCTTCTTCGACCGTGGTGGATCCGAGTCTGTCATCTGCGGATCCTGTTGTCGCCTCCTCCGCTTCTGTGCCTAGCGAACCTGTTGTGTACCCGACAGAACTTGCCTATGCGGCGGTTCCCATATCGGCAACTCCCGATGAAGACGGCTTTTATTATGTTGCCGATGTATACAAGGCAATTCCTGCAACAAGCAAAATCGCTTTTGTCCTTCGCCATTCCGAGCGCCAGTCCTGCGAAAGTCAGGAATCCAAACTGACAGCCGAAGGCATCGCCCATGCTCAGACTTTGGGCAAAGATATTGGCGGCGATGAACCCTTCTATTATACATCAACAGACTTTATCCGTACCCGCGAAACGGCAAGCAACATTGCTGCGGGCCGAGGGGAAACGGCAGAAGTGGTTCCTTGGGATGCCATTAATGGAAGTTATTTCCTGAAGGTTCCCCAGTCTAGTTTCGATGACCTTGTCGGCAGTCGAGGAGGCTCCTGGAAGAACATGTCCCAGTTCATTTACGGGGCGGAAGTTACGAATAAATACGTTGCGCAGAATATCGCCGATTATGTTTACGATATCATGCCTCGTGGAAACCAATTTGTCAAGGAAATTGTCCTTGATAACATGGATAACTGGAAACGCGTAAGTTTCTTGATAACCCACGACGTTCTGATTGAACCTCTGATTGTGTATGCCACCAACAGGACCATAGATTTGAAATTCTATGAAAGTAAACGTTGGGCGAACTACATGTCTGGAATTGCGGTTGTTAAGGACGAAGCCGGTGTTGTTTCGTTGTACCCGGTTCGTGGTTACGAAGTTGGCTGGATCGGTGCGACCAAATCCACTTCTACTTGTCCCGAAGACGAGGCCGTGGCTGTCGAATAATGAAGGTCGCGGTTCTAGGCTCTACCGGTCTTGTTGGAAAAAATGTATTGAAACTCCTGGCTCGCTTGAACCAGGTTGTTTGTGTGTATTGTCCGGTGCGAAGGCTGCCGGGTACCGACGAAAGCCCCAGTCTTGCGTCAATGGGGATTCTGGAAGGTTCATCAAAACTGGATTTTGAGGTTGTGGACTTTGCGAATGTCAGTGCGGATAGTGAAACTCGAAAAAAACTGTGCTCGGGTTTTACGGGCTGCGACGCTGTGATTTGCTGTTTAGGAACGACAATCAAACAGGCGGGTTCCAAGGCGGAACAGGAACGTGTGGATGCAAGGCTTCCGCTCACTTGTGCTGCCATTGCAAAAAAATGCGGTGTAAAGAACTTCCTGTGTGTAAGCGCCATGGGGGCTAACATGCATTCGCCTTTCTTTTATAACCGCCTAAAAGGAATGCTCGAAGACGGCCTTACTATGATGGGCTTTGAAACTCTGACCTTGGTGAGGCCTTCGCTTTTGCTGGGAAAACACAGGGATCGTCGCTTTGGCGAAGAGTTCATGCAGTGGCTTTTCGGTCGTCATCTGCAGTTTGTTCCTGTCCGCTTGCGTCCGGTGCTTGCTGAGGTTGTGGCCGCCCACTTGGTGGCGAGCGTCTTAAAGCCTCCTGTAAACGTAAAGTGCGCGACCGATGGAGTTGTCGGCAAGCGCATTATCTACAATCGGATTCTTGCAGAAACCGATGTCGGGAAACTGTTTTAGTTGCCGATTTAACCTTTGAACTTTGCGAACTTTATGAGGTACTTCGCTGTCTGCAGCGGAGTCTTGAGGAAGGCTGTCTTTTTGTAGCCGCTCAAGGCGAAAGCCTGCAGCACGTGGTACAGATCCACTTGCTCGGGTTTGTTCAGCGCAAGCAGGAACTTGCGGAACTTCAACTGGAAATCGTGTCCTTTGCCGAAGTGGTTGTAGCAGCGTTTTTCGTATGCTTTAAGGAAGTTGTGGCTCAGGTCGGCGCAGCAGAGGCCCTGGTGCACGGTTTCGGCACAAAACCGTCCGGCGCGCATAGCGGCCGCGATGCCGCCGCCTGTAAGCGGGTTCGTATGATGGGCGGCGTCGCCCACCAGGGCAAAGCGGTCCAACGTATAATTTTCAAGTGTACTCGAAACAGGCACGAGCCCGCCAACCACGTGGTTGACTTTCGCGCCCGGGAACAGCTTGTTGAGCCATTCCATCGTTACGTCGTAAATGTTCGGTAGCCCTGCCTTCGGTACGAGGAAACCTGCGCCGAAGTTCGTGACGTTGGATTTCTGCTTCGGGAAACTCCAGATGTAGCCGTCGTTGATGAAGTCGTGTCCTTGCCAGAAGGTGAGGTAGTCTGGCTTCGTCAAAATGCCCTCGACTTGGATATCCACGCCGGTGCAGGTGCATCCGGGCTTTTGTCCGCAGTTCAAGCCGACCATGCGGCCGATGCGACTTTCCACGCCGTCGGCGGCAATTACCATTTTCGCAAAGATTTCCTGGGTTCCGGTTTCCGTGACGCTTCCGTCGCCGTTCCCTTTTCCGAGAACCACGCGTACCATGCGGGAATCCCCCTGCACGTCGCCCACGAATTCCGCTCGGGCCGCTGTCACGAGTTCAGCGCCGTCGTCCACTGCCAACTTGGCGAGCCACGGGTCGAATTTCTCACGGTTCAACATGATGCCCGTGCCCGGTTTCGGAACTTCGATGTTTACGCCGTCGGGCCCGTAAATGAACAGGCCGTTGATGATGCTCTCGATGCAACTTTCGTCAATCGGACCATAAGTCTGCAAATCTTCGAGAGTCGTGCTCGCTTCGCCGCAACGCACAGGGTAGCCCACGCGTTCGCGTTTTTCCAGAAGCAGAACCTTGTGGCCTTCACGGGCGAGGTTTCTCGCGGCGACACAGCCGCCCGGGCCTGCGCCAATCACCACAACGTCGTAAGTGTTACTGAGCATCGTTTACCTCCGTAATGTGGAGGGCGCCCACGGGGCAACCTCTAGTGCAAAGCCCGCAGCGGGTGCACTTTTCGTGGTCAATTTGCAGGTCAAGGCCGTACATGTCGAGGGCCATCTGGGGGCAGAGACCGACGCATCCTGCGCACTTGAGACATTTGGTTGAATCGTGGACCAGTTTCTTCATGTGAATCAATATAAAAACTTGCGGTCCAAAAATTTGGATTAAAGTTTCAAATAATTGTCAAAAGTGGTTTCCATCGCATTTTTTTGCAATTCGTAGAAGGCTCGTTGCCATGCTTTGAGACGTTCCCAGTTTTTGTCATCTGCTTTGCGGATAAAATCTCCAAAGGAATAGAGCGTGAAGTGGGTGAGAACGTGTTCTCCTGGGAGCAATCCTTTGAGCTCGTAGAATTTGTCGGCCAGTTTTAAATCGGTGGAACGTATACTTTTGCCGTCGGCGCCAATGTCCAAATGCTTTTTGTGGATGACCACGGAATAGTAATGCTGTTCCCCGTCCAGAATCTTGGCTTCCCCGAATTCTATGTTGTCTGTACTGGAGGTGTCCTGGCCGTTGTAGATTCGTGTGCAAAGGGATTGTTTTTCATTTTCGCATTGGCGAATCTCAAAACCCATTTTGCCGTCGCTCGACTTGGAAGAAAGAAGTACGTTATTGTTTTCGGTTAGGCTTTCTCCGTCCAGGGTAATCCAGAACCCGAAGGCGAAACTGCTGTCTTCGGTGAAGATTTCTGCTTCGCGGAGCGCTTCGATCGCTCTGTAGTTATGGATGGTGTCGTTGACATCGATGTCGCTGAATAGGCGGATTCTGCTGTCGGGATTGACGTTGATGGATCCGGGTTCACCGTAAAGTTCCTTGATGGTGGCGCTTGCCTTGATGCTAGGAATGGTAACGAAAATTACGCTTTTATAGTTGCTTATGGAATTGTCTGGATTATAGGAATGGTCGTAACCGAATACCCAGGGAAGAACGGAATTGTTTTCGTCCATGAAGCCGTTGTCGTGTGTGTAACTTACGATGTGGTCGCTTGTGAGGAATACTGGGACAATCAGGGAATCCAAAGTCTTGTCGCTTAAGGAATCCATTTCGTCTATCTTTGGAAGCGTGATGATTGTTTCTTTGTCAATTTTTGCCAGAACATTGTCGTCAATGACTAGTGTTCCGTTGATTGTCAAATTCCAATCTACTTGGACGTTCCTTACACCGTTCTTGTTGGCGATTTCTATTTGAGTAATGCTCGTGGAGGTGGGCCCGTTTCTAGTGGCGGGAATGCCCGAAATTTCAATGAATTTGTCGTCCTTGTTTTGGTTCGTGATGGTGGTGCAGGAGAGCATGCCGGTGATGCAAATGGTGTCGCCGACAGAAAGGCCGTTGTAATGCGGCGAAAGCATAATTGTTGCGGCAGGGGCGATTTCAATGTACAGGGTGGAGTCTTTATTGTAGTTTTCCGGAGTCAAAGGATAAAAACTTGCAAAGGTGCTGTCGCTTTTTTTGAGCGTTGCGACTATGCCGTAACCGTCGGTGGGAGCATTTACGAAAGTGAAATTGCCCGTGCTATCGGTTGTCGTGGAGTCAATCAAAGTTGTGCGTCCGTTGGCGACTCGGGTAAGGGCCACTATGGTGCCCGAATAATTCCTTTGACTTAAAAGGTCGTAATAGTAAAGGGAACCGCTGAGGGTGACTGTAGATGCAGTTTCCCCAGATTCGGTTTCGCTTAAAACGCCTGCGGTGTTTGTGCTGCTGTCACTGCACGCCGCTAACAGGCATATGAAAAAAAATCCAATGAATTTAATGCTTTTCATCTCAAACTCCCATCCAACAATCATTTTTCCAAATTCGGGAACAAGTGCATGTTCAACTGGTACACGCCATCGGCTTTTTTCCGATCTCCACTGATGATGCGTCGTGCCTTTGCCTTGAATTCCTGCAGTTCCGCCTCCAACTTCTTGTAGGCGTCGCTTGAAATGCTGAAGGTGAGAGTGCTCATCACGTTCGCAGCCTTGGGCGGTGTAATCAGTGCCTGCTTCGAAAGTTCAAAGCATTGCAACTGGTACTGCTTCACGAGTTCGGCGTTGTTGTAGGGGCCGCTCGATATGGATTCCTTGGTGGGTTTCCAGTAGCCTTGTTCGTTTTTGCGGGCGAGACCGAGACGTTCCAGGAGTTCGAGCGAGTCTTTCAGTTTGCCGAGCGTCACTTTCGGGAAAATTCGCTTTTGCACGGGTGTCAAGTCGTCGTCCACGTCCATCGCATCGAGGATGGCAAACAACGCGCTGTTGTACCAGTGGTTGTAGTATTCGTAGGCGTCCGTGTTCAGTATGTGCTGCGGATTCGGGTGCTGCGCCAGAAGTTCGTCCATGTAGGCTTTGCGGAGGGTGTCGTTCTTCGCCTGGTCCAGTTTGACCATGGTCTCGAAGTATTTCGCCTCTTTCTTGTCGAGTTCAAGCACCTCGATGAACTTCGCCACCATGCGGGGGCTGACTTTTTTACCGCGCAAAACGTCGGCAAAGTAACTGCGGGTCTTTTCGAGCCCTAGCAAGTTGCATATTTCTGTGCGGGTGAAATGAGGCTCCGCCTGCATGCGGGCCGCCTGGTATTCTTCCAGGTATTTGCGGAAAAGAGTAAATTGGTAGATGTCTATAAACTTGTTCACATCTACAATATAACAATTTTTAATAAAAAGTGAGAAATATTTTGAGAACGTGTGAAGTGGCTCAAAATATTCCCCAAAAAAACGAAGTTTTATGCAGTGGCCACTTGGTTGCGGCCGCCTTCCTTGGCAATATAAAGCAACTTGTCGCTTTCGGCAATCATTTCCTCGACCGTGGGAATTTCTGCGCCCACCTTGCTGGCTAGTCCTAGCGAAATGGTTACGGGAATAATGGTGTCGTTCCAGGAAAAACGGTGACGTTCCACAGCCATGCGCAGGCGTTCTGCGCTCTTTTTTGCGTCTTCTGGGCCGATACCCGCCAAAAGCAGAATGAACTCTTCGCCTCCGTATCGGGCAAGCAGGTCGGATTCTCGTTTTTCTTCTTTTAGAAGTTTGGCAATTTCCTTAAGAACCATGTCGCCAGCCTGGTGCCCCCATGTGTCGTTCACGTTCTTGAAGTGGTCGGCATCCACCATGATGGTGTGCACGTAGAAGTTGTTGCGGCGAGCGAGCGCCAGTTCTCCGAGGCTCCGGTCGAAGAACGTGCGTCGGTTAGAAATCTTGGTGAGCGGGTCCATGGTGGCCGCTTCGAAAAGTTCGCGGTCGAAGGCCTCTTCGTTCTGGTCCTTGAAGTCAATTTTCAAGACCATCTTGCCGATTTGTAGTCGGTTGTCCGGTTCCAGGGTGCATTTCTGTACGGGTTGACCATCTACGTAAGTTCCGTTCGTGCTGCCTAAGTCGTTGACCGTCACAAACTTACCGTCGAATGTCAGCTGGCAGTGCTTTCGGCTGACCAGTTCGTCGTCCAATTTGATGTCGGCGTCTTGGCCGCGCCCTAAGATGACGGAACCGATATCCAATGGAATCTGCTTGAACTGGACCTGCGGATACAGCACGATCAGGTGGGGCTTCAGTTCGAACTTCTTGAACTGGATTGTTTTCCCGGGGGTCGCGATGGTCTGGTCAAAGTCCTGCATTTAATTTCTCCAATTGCATTTAGAAATCTAACTAATTTTTTTAAGAAATACGGAACAGTTGTGCAGTTCCGTAATGCAAAAATCGGCAAAGTAAACAAAGATTTACTTTAAGTGCGCAAAAATGTGTGATTTAAACGCCTTTAATATGTTATATGTCAACGAATTAGAAATGTAAAAGATATTTATTAATTAAATTGAAAAAAAAACGCCGTTTTTTCAAAAGAAAAGGTAAATTTCAAGGCGGTGTGGCGTCATTAGAGGCTGGTCCTTTTGTGGTGCTATTGGCTGGAGAACCAAAATGGATAATGAAATTATGAAGAAACATAAAGTATCCCTGTTGGGGTGTGTGTTGGGTGTTCTGATGCTCTTTGCCGGAGTGCAGAGTGCTTTTGCGCAGTGTCGCGGTACTGCCTATATTAGAACTCCGAGTACGTGGACAGACCTGAATATCTATTACGGCAATGCGGAAAGCAAAATTCCCAAGACTGCGTACAATGCCGAAACGGATTACTACGTTGTGGATCTCGGAACCATGGTTTCCGGTAACGCTTCTACGGTGTTCTCCATCTTTACGACCAAGGCCGGCTATGCTAACATCGACCATCCGGGTGTGTGGGGCATTACCAAGGGCGTTTATGACGGCGTCTACTCGGGTCGTCCAGGAAGTGCTGGCAACCCCGGTATTGCTTGCCCGGGTGCAGGTAACGAAGTCTACGTTGCCAAAGACGACATGACCGGTCTTACCTACATCGGCAAAACTCCGCCCAGCGCCAAGTTTATTTATGTGCTTGTTCCCGAAGAAAAGGAGTGGCAGTCCGACGACTTGATGATTCATATGGTAACCTCCAAGGGTGCCAAGGATACCGCCATGACTCCTGCCGAAAACATGTGTGGCTGGTTCTCCATGGTATTCGAGGAGGCGCCGACCGAAGCCTATTTCTTCTTGAAGAATTCCCCGACGACGCAACTTGGCCTTAATGGTCTTTGGGGCGAAGAAGAGGTCGCTACTCCTATTGACTTGAGCATTATTTACGAGGCTTATGGCGTCGACCGTATTTACTTTATCCCCGACGATAATGACTGGCCGGATGATGGCGCTAGCCAGGGCTGGTACGTGACCGACCCGGGAGTTCCTGAAAAAGACGATAACACTCGTTGTACCTTTAGCCTTGCGGCTGTTATTTACGATACCGACAAGAGCGTGAACCCCTTGTTCACCGAAGATGGCGTTGACCTGCCCGGTGCTGGTGGCGTGGGCTCCTGCGTGGGTGTGCACCACGGCATGGTGATGGAAGACCTTGGCCCGGATAACAAGCCGCAGTTCAATCCGGCAAGTACATGGGCTTCAACCTGCTTCCAGAACGAAGCTTCTTTCAAGACTTTGTTCAACTACACGCCTGGCAAGAACGAAGTCCAGTGCTACGACATGCCTTTCCGCCACTATGGTAAGGATACCCGTTGGGGCTACGATTCCGACTCCGCCAAGCTGATGGACAATTCTGGATTGGTTGAGTTGATTGGTGGTTTCTCTCCGCTAGAAAATTCTACCGATGCTGGTGTCGTGACCATGAACGGCGTGACCATGGGTCCTTTGGCCGAAGCAAGAACCAAACGCCCGGCTGCAGGCCCTGTGCCGAACCTTGCCGACTCCGTTCTTGGCATGCCCCTTGACTACTACTGCAAGACTCCGGGTTGGCCGTCTGGTGCCAACTGCGAAGGCAAGTTTGCCAATGGTGATGAAGCCGTTACGGGTGCCATCTGGTGCTGGGGTAGTTACTGCGACGCTTCGTTCAAGCGTTGGGGTCAGGGTACCGCCGATGATTTGGCTCCGGATGAAAAGCGAAACCAGCATTTCTGCTTCGAGTCTCATGCAACCTTCACTTACAATGAATCCCAGGAATTCACCTTCCGTGGTGACGATGATATTTGGGTGTTCATCAACAAGAAGATTGCCGTGGATAACGGTGGCGCCCACTTGGCAGCCCCTGGCCACGTGAAACTTTCGAATTTGAATACGACTTACGGTGCGGGCTTCCTTGTGCCGGGTAACGACTATCCGCTGGATATCTTCTTCTGTGACCGTCGTACCACCATGAGTAACGTGATTATCAAGACGAACATGTATATCAAGCAGTCTACCGGTCTTGACTTTAATGCGGAACAAAATGCCGATGGTGGTCTTAAGTTGGATATCTGCGTTGAAACCAAGGGTGGTGGCGACTGCGCCTCTGTTGCTCTGGGTTCTAGCGGTGGCAATGGAACGTCTATCAAGTGCGGTCCCGATATTGATGCCGATATCCATTATGTCATCAAGACTCGTAAGGGCGATACCGTTTCTGTCCTTTCTCCGGGTATGGTGAACAATGGTGGTATTGACTTGACGAATCCCAAGGTCCCTGTGATTTATCCTGATAGGTTGATGGGTCTTACTCCGGGTAACTACCGCTTGTACATGGAAGTGAACGGCAAGTCTTCGTACTATAACTTCCGTATCAAGGGTAATCTGGACGTTGTGGCTAACGATGTCGTGTTCTACAACATTGATAACGAAGAAAGCGTATACCCGTCCAACACCAAGTGGACCTTTGTCGACAAGGCTCTGGCAGGCAACCGCATCCCGCTGTACATTTCTGCACCGGACGACCAGGGTGGCGTTGACTTGATTTCTGCTGTCAACCAGAATTATACATTGCAGCTTTCCGAAGGTGCCGTGGTTTACGGAACCAACAATCCGGAAGACCCCAACTACAATGTGCCGCTTGCTAGTTTGAGCCGCACTATCGGTGCTACCGGTATCGATACCGTGTGGGTGACCGTGCCGCTGCAGGGGCTCGGCACTTCAGCCAGTAAAAAGGTTACTGCGAAGGTCCGTACGCTTGAAGCTACTTTGGAATTCTTTGCTCCGACAATCGTGTTTGCCGAACCTGCAACTTACGACGATGCCGGCAAGCCTCTCACCTGGACTCCTTTGGCTGGCGACCCTGATGTCGATCCGCTTACGGGCGAAGAAATGTTCCATTGGGTGGGCTCCGATGTCGACCTCTACATGATTGTGACGGACCCCATTACCGGTTCTCTCTGCACGGAATGCAGTTACTTGAATCTTGATATCGTCGAGGCTGCTCCCAATATCTCCGGCGTGATGGGCTGGGTGGATCCGGTGAACCAGCCGGGTGTTGCTATAGCCCGTATCAAGTCGACTGTGGAATACGTCGCTCCCAATGCAGGCTTTATTACAGTGGCTGCTGTCGAGAATATGGCCATTGCCGCACAGTACGGCAATTTGCACTTCTTCAAGCCGCCTGCACCTATGCCGCTCGTGGCCGACATCTTCGACACCAAGGGCAAGGTCACTAGCACGGAACTTGAAATCCCGGGACCGTACTTCGAAAAGGATCAGGAATACCTGGATGGCCGTGGCGACTCCATCGCTATCATCTATGACCGCGCCATTCACGAAGACTCTATCCCGTCGTTTATCTGTGTTGCTTTTGACGAGGCTAACCTCAAGAATTACAACCCCTACAAGATGGGCATTTCTACGAACAGCAAGGATACCTTGATGAAGTGCTCCTACATCTTTGAAAAGGAAGCGATTGCCGCCGGTTATGCCAAGTCCAGCGATAAGAGAATTATCGGCCTCGTTCCGGATTCGGCATTCTCCTCTAAGGTGAAAACCTCTGTCAATGTCGAAAACAAGGTGGCTTCCTTTACCTCTTACATGTGGAAGGGCAAGGCTGTGAAGGCCTCCTTCGACAAGGGGATGACTGACCGCATGGCTCCGATAATCATGTCCGCCTTGGTCATGCCGGAAGCCGAAGGAAGTTCCTTCGATATCTTGACGGTCGCTATGTCCGAAGCTGCTGTTTTGGATGAAACCTACCAGAAGGAAGGCTTGCAGTTCTACCTGAACTCCGCTACGGAACTCAGCAGTTCTGCCCGCTACCGCGTGACGAAGTCCCAGAACGGTCCTGTGGCTAAGGATACTATCAAACTCCGTTTTGAAAACAACAATGCCATGGAACCGTCTCCGCACGTGGGTGACTACATTCGCTTCCGTACCGAAGGCAAGGAAAATATGTGGAAGGACACTGTGACCTATACCTTCGATGGTAGTGACACAGTACGTGTCGACGATTCCGCATGGAACTGGAACTCTCCCACCGACTATGCCTCTAGTAAGCGCCTGCCCTCTCCTTGGGTGGCTATCGAAGGTGCTGCCGAGGTGAGCGATGCTTCCGTGAACTTTGCAATGACTGATCCGAGCAAGATTAACAATCCGCCCATCGAAGTGTTCCTGGTGCCGCAGAAGTTCAGCTTACAAGACGTCAAGGATAGTTTCCCCAATACCTTGGGTAAGTATCTTAGAAGCGATATGAAGTCGTTGAAGAACTCCAGCGAACAGTACAAGAACGTACAGCCGAAGGATGTTTACTTCTTCTACGAAATGGACATCTTTACAAGCCTCGGTGCTTTCGTGACTCACAAGGACCAGGAAATCCAGTGTACCGATCCTAAGATCTTTGGTGAAGGCAAGACCTGCTTCGATTCCAACCAGAACTTCTTCATTGCCTGGAATGGAACTTCCGACAAGAATCGTCTGGTGGGTTCCGGTGCCTACATCGTCAAGTGGCGTTCTTACGTCTACCTTGGCGCCTTCAAGAAGAAGAGCAAGTTGGACGACACCGAAGTTTGGGGTGTCCGCCATCCGCCCAAGAAGAAATAGTTAAATACATAGAACCTTTTGAAGAACGGCCCTCGGGTCGTTCTTTTTTTTATAAATTTGTCGTATGCGAAAATTGCTTATTGCCCTATCGATGTTTGCCCTGGCATGGGCTGGTGACCCCACGGATATGGATTCCCTTTTCCGCGGTAAGGAATACAAACCTGTATTGAGCTCGAGTTTGCGCGACACGTCGAACGTGTCGCAGAATGCTGCTCCTGCAAAGTCTTCGGCAAAGGAAAAGAGTGACGGCTTCTACATGCTACAGTTCGAAGCTGTGGCTGATTTTGACGCAGCCCAGCGTCGCAGGTCGCAGATTTCTGCCAGTACCGGCTATGCCATCCAGGTGGTGTTCGACGCCCCGTTCTACAAACTTCGTGGCGGTGGATGGAATTCCAAGAAGGCTGCCGATGATAAGGCTCGCGAACTTTCTGCTTACAACATCAACGCCTTCGTGGTGAAGATTCGTTAAGCGAACAATTGATAAAAGTAAAGCCCCTGTAGTGCAACTACAGGGGTTTTGCTTTTATTGAAAGTGCTTTATTCCAGAACGCCCAGGGTCTGTTTGGCTGCGCGGTCGTCCATGCTTGTTGGCAGAAGGGCGCGCTCTTCTGGCGGTACGTAGGACATCTTGCGTTCCGATTCCGGACGGGAACTGCGGTCGCGCAGTGCTACGGGTCCGTTCTTGATGGAGTAGAAGAACTTGCCAGTCTTGATGAAACGCTGCTTTTGGATGCCCTGCTTGATGGCGTCGTTCAAAGCCTGTAGAATCATGGGACCTGCGCGATCCACATGGTGCAGTTCCAGCAGGCGCTGGAGCAGCAACTCTTCGTGAAGCGGAGACTCGTGGTCGACATAAAACTTGAGTTGTGTAATAAGGGACCCGGCCGGAAGCTCCGCAATGGGCTTGTCGTGGGGCGTTCCTTCGATTTTCGGGTGTACAACCTGGTACTGTACCGTTTCGATTTCCTTTTCTGTGACGGCTTCGCTGTGGACATCGCCTTCATCGGTTTCTGCCGGAGGAGGAGGCGCTACGCTTTGTTCAATGGCGATGGTTGCCACCAAGTGATCCTTTTCGTCGTTCTCGGTCAAGTACCAGAACGGCAGCCATAGGTGAAGCACCTTCCAGCCCAGTTGACGCAGTATGGTGGGACGAATGTATTCGCGGTCTTCTACGGATTCGCGGAAGCGTTCCGTGGTGCAGTCGTCTTCGACTACTGCCAGGAATCGTTTGGAGTTGTTCGCGTCTACGACGACCGGTCCAACGACAATTCCTGCCGGTGCGAAGTTTGTTTCGGCAATGATGTTTTCGGACTTGAACAAGTCCAGAACTTGCGGACGCAGGATGGATTCCGTCTGCTGGATTTCCTTGAGGGGGAACGGCTCGTTCTTTTGGAGGTGGTTTATCCAGTCCCAGAACAGAGTCGCCTTGGTCGTCACCTTGCTTTTTTCAAGTTCGTCCTGTGCGATGAATACCTGGAGTTCCTGCTTTGCCAGTGTCGTGCAAACGTTCAACTTGCGTTCTGCAGAAATTTTGTCGTTTCCTTCGATTTCTACGCATACGAACATGACGTCGCGGTACTTGTCGACGGCACGATCGGGTGTCTTGACAAAGTAACGGATTTGCGGATTCGTCTGCTCAAAGAACCGGGCTGCCGGAGAGTCCTTTGTTAAAAGAGCCTTGATGGCGGCCTGAATTTCGAAACAGCGGGCTTGGTGGAACGCAATAATGCCCAGAGTCTGTCCCGGGTGTTTCTCGGCGTGTTGAATGGCAGCCTTGGCGATGGCCATGACTTTGTCGGAAACAACGTTGAGGACTTTGTTCTTTGATTTTTCGCGGTTCGGCATCGGGAATTGTTTGATGCCGTGGTTGTAAATTTTTTCGTTGGCGAAATCAACAAGGGTGATGTCGTAGTAAGTATTTGAAAACCAGATTTCTCGAGTGGGAATGCCTTTGCGAAGTGCTGCCGCCAAGATGTTTTCTTGGAAAAATGCGCTTTGGCGTGGGAGAATGTTCGGGTAGGCATCGAAAGGCTGGGACTCGATGGCAGGCATATGCGGGTCGCCAATCAAAACAACCTTGTTTGCCAAGCATATCGAGGAGAATGCTTCGGCGACGGTGATGCACTCTGCGTCAAGGATAATCGCTATGTCGAATTTCTTGTCGTCCAGGGCGTAGGTCTCGTTGAGGGCTGCGACCTTGAGCAATTCCGGATTGCTTTCGATGGCACTGTGGACCTCTCGGAAATTGGCATTGCAGAGTTGATCCAGTTTGGTCTGGTAACTCTTGCTCTTTTGTGAGCGTTCCTTTGGAGAAAGGGAAAGAAGATCTGGGCATTCCTTGGTGGCCTGCTGCATTTGGTAGGCAGCCCAATAGTGTGCGACTGCTAGTGCCAGTTCCTTGTTGACCTTTTTTGTATCTGCAGCGAAAGCGGCAATTTCGCTACATCCCATTTCTTCGAGTTTCTTGAGTTTGTTCTTTATCAACAGGTGAATCTTGACATGATCCCAGTTTTCGCTCCAAACCTGGATTTCATCAATCCACTTGTCGATGCTTTGACTTTCGAACGGTGTAGCGAGTTCCAAAGTCTTTGATACGAAACGTACAGACTCGATAATCGATTGCACGGAATCGTAATACTTTTGCATTTGCGGCATCAGGGACTTTATGGAATGCCAGTTCTCGAGAAGTTGCAAAAGCAGGTCGAGACGCTTGTCGTTCTGGTGGTCGTCGCGGAACTTGTAGAGATATTGAATCTTGTGGTTGAGTTCAACCCAGTCCGATTTCTCGTAGAGCCAGTCCTTGCCTAAAAGATGGGCTCCCAAGACAGACGTGTCCTTGTAGGCGCGCTTGTTGTCTTGCAGTTCCAGTAGAGTGTCGATAAGATCGAGCAACTGAGCGTCGTTGTTGACTGACTTGGGATTCTTGAGGACCTTCAGCAACTGCTTGCGGGCGTTGCGATAGTGGTCCGAAAGTCCTTTCAAGGTTGTCTTGAGGCTCGATGCGAACTCATCGCGCAGAGCGAGAATGTTTTCGTCGACGGCATTGTCGGTATAGATGTCCGAGGTCTGCCTGCGGTAGCGAATCCACTTGTCGCCAGCTTCGGGCAATGCATTCAAGGATTCGCGATAGGCAATCCAGTTGTTGGAGCGCAACTCCCAGCGTTCAAATTCGGGAGTGTCGTCGTTGAAGTACATCTGGATGAGATCGATGATTTCGGCAAGGGCGGACAGGTAAATTCCGGCGGGGAAAAGCCCCATGCTGTTGAAAATATCTATGAGCGGCTTGATGCTCTGCACCTGGCTTGCCGCAGTGGCAAGGTGTTCCTTGATGCTTGCCCAATCGTTTTCGCTTATGGTGGAAACGTCCACCTTTGAAAAAATCTGTCGCGCTTCGAGACCGTTCTTTTCGAAGTAGAGCGAAACGATATGCTGTACAGTTTCCTTGAGCCTGGAATACTGGTCGAAGGACATGCTTGGGATGCTCTTGAACAGTTGCTCGGGGAACTTGGCCTTGGGGGCTGGATTCTGCTTGAATTCCTTGAGAACGCACGAAAGGTCGGCCTGGGTAGAGGTGATTCCCTTGTTTACAAGGTTGTAGTAGGCCGAAATGGAATTGCGAATGGCTCGCAAGTCCTGCTTGGCGATGTCTCGCTCTGGTCCGTTAAAAGAACGGAATGCCGGGTGGAATGCCGCATTGAAGTTGAATTTGGAAATGAACCTGCGGGCGACGACCAGTGTACGCTTGTTGTTGGCGACGGATTCTGCTGCGATGTTCGCTGCCACCTTGATTTTGGAAGTTCCTGGCAAGGTCTGTATTGCGTAGGCCGAAGACTTTTCATCCAGCGCATCGATGGTGACCTTGGTTGTGTGGGAATCGGTGGGGTACAGAAAATGATGGTCGGCCGGGTTGAAAACCTGATCGAAGTCCACGCCGTCAAAGATGGATTCCTTGAACTGGAAACCGTCTGCGCCCAGCAGTGCGTTCAAAAACTTGGAGTTGTCCGCTTCTTTGGCGTTGATGCCGCGCTCCAGACGCTTTTTGAGAAGCAGTCTATTGGTGTTGAAAAAAGCGAGGCAAAAACCGTGTCTAGTGAATTTCCACTTCTTTTCGTTGATGATGGCTTTTTCAAAAAGCGAGAAGTACAGGAGAATACTGAACTTGCCGTTGATGATGGCATCTTCTACGCGTGGCAGTTGAACAGTTGTGTTCAGCCTTTTACGGAGAATTACGTTTTCGACGGGGCCCCTTGGTGAAAGGGATAGCGTCTTGCCGTCGGGGCTTACATCCAGCGGGACAAGGATACTGGGGGCGAGGGCGTTTCCGTCCCATTTGAGGAACCCCAGAAGCAGGTACAGGTCGGTACTTAAAAAGTCTTCGTTCTTTTCTTGGAGAACGGTCTTGAATTGTTCTTCGATGGAGGCTTTCTGCTGTGCCGTAAGGTTTTGCGACAATGGCAGGAATGTGTCGAAGGGCAGCGGCGCTTCGGACTTTAGCCATTTTTCGTAAAAAGAATCCCCGGCTTCCAGCAGCAGAGGCGTCTGGAAATCTCCTTTTGTGGAAAAATTCAAAAGGCGGTCTTTAGAATCGAAATTTTCTGCTTCTTTGCAGATGTTATTGACTATTTCAGAAGGACTTGCTTGCGGCATGTAATCCAATATAATTTTTTTATAAGAAATGGGCTTTTACAATTGGTCCATAACCAAGTTTATAGCCTTCTCCAGGGCGATCGGCGCCGGTGAAGGTACCAATTTTGCCTTGAAACAGACGTTTCCCAGAATTTGCTCAGGTAAAACGCCAGATTCCAGGTCTTGGCGTAGACTGTGGGCCATTTCTCGCTTTGATAGTTTTTTGCCGGAGGAATCCACGATTAGGGGATGATGCATGTAAACAGGTGTTTTTGTACAGCCCAAAAGTTCCATCAGGGCAATTTGGCGGGCGGTGGAGTTGCGTATGTCCTCGCCGCGAACGACATGCGTGATGCCCTCGTCCATGTCGTCGACACAAACGGCGAATTGATAAGTCCATTGTCCGTCGCGGTCCTTGATGGGGAAATCCCCGCATTGCATTTTTGGATTTTCTGCAAAATCCCCAAGGCGCAGGTCATGCCAACAGACAATTTTGTCGGGCATGATGACGCGCAGATTGTGCGGAGGAAGGTTTTCTATTTCTGGCATTTGCAGTCTCTCACCTAAGAATCTGCATTTTCCCTGGTATACGATTTCGCCGGTCTCGCTTTTGGGATTTTCGGATTCCAACTGCTTGCGGCTGCAAAAACAGGGATATACCAGGTTCTTTTTCTCTAGTTCCTCAAGTGCCGATTCGTAAAGGCTTGTCCTGGAGCTTTGAATGCTTTGAGAGTCCCATGAGAAACCGAAGCGAGCCAAGTCCTCGTATATACTTTGCACGTAATTGTCCCGCGCACGACTCCGGTCGTGATCTTCGATGCGTAAGTGGATCTTTAGATTCCACTTTTGTGCTGCAGCCCACACATATAGCGCCGAAAGCAGGTGGCCTTCGTGCAAATAGCCTGTGGGGCTTGGTGCAAATCGAATTTTTCCGGGCATGTGATGAATATAACAAATACTGGACTAGTGAAAAATTAAAAATGACGTTTGCAAATGAATTTGTAATTTTTTTTGTTTATATTTATTTGAAAGGATGGATTTGCTTAAAGGAGTACGTATAGTGTGTAATTTGTTGAAAAAGGTGCATCCCGCCTTGCTTTGCTTTTTTGTTTTTGCCACGGTTTCGTTCGCAGAAGATATTGTTGCCACCACGTCTAATGGTTCCACTGTTATTTTGCACGATAACGGCCGCTGGGAATATTACCAGAATAATTCAAAAATCAGGGATATCCGCCCCGACGCCATCCCCGAAGACGCCAAGTTCAACGTGTCGGTCGTGTACGAAAGCTACGATAAGGCCAAAAAGAATGTTCGCATGGCCTTGGAGGCCGACTTCGCTACCGAAGAAGAAATCAAGGATAGCCTCCGCAAGGTTCCCAAGGGCGGCTACATTTATTTCCAGGTGGCGACCCAGCAGATAAAAAAGGGCATGCCGCGTGAGTTGACTTATATGGTCTACGACAAGGGTAAAAAGCCTATCTTCACAAAGACGGTTCCCGATACCGAGGCTACACCTAGCGAAGAGCACGGCGTAAGTAATTTACTTGTGGTTCCTGTGTATGGCCGCCCGAAGGCGAAGGTCCTTAAAGCCCGCGTGCAAATGGCCAAGGGAAACGCGACTCTGGATATTGATATTCCTGTCCATTAAAAACGATGAAATTTGCTGTTGTCGATGTAGAAAGTACTGGCGGTGCGGGTGAATTGAACCGCATCACTGAAGTCGGAATTGTATTGATGAATGGAACCGAGGTGGAGGAAACCTACCATACCCTTGTCGATCCTGGAGTTCCCATAACACAGTTTGTTCAGCACCTCACGGGCATTACCGACGAGATGGTCTGTGGTGCTCCCCAGTTTGGTGCTGTGGCGGAACATATAAACGAGTTGCTGCAAGACCGCATTTTTGTTGCCCACAATGTTCAGTTCGATAGCAAAATGATGCGCTCCGAAATGAAACGTTGCTGCATTGTATTTGACCCGCCAAGACTGTGCACGGTGAAACTATCACGTCGCGTTTTTCCTGGGTTTCCGAGTTACAGCCTGCATAACCTGACGCAGTCCTTGGGGCTTCCGGATTTCAATCACCACAGGGCTTTGGCCGATACCATGGCCGCGGCCGAAATACTTAAACTCGCCTTGAACAAGGTGGGCGAAGAAGGCGTGTTGAAGGAAGTGAAAAATCGAAAGAAACCTTAGTTGGCGGGTTTCAGAACTCCCGCCTTGAACTTCATTTTCAAAATGCGGGCAGCGGATTCTTCGATTCTGTTCTTGTACTTCGGGTTGTTTTTAGCCAGTTTGCAAAGATAGTTAATCATCTCTACGGCCTTGGCAGGGTAGGTAATCATGAACATGTCGTTGCCTGCGTTCAAGGCGGTCAGGATAAGCTTTTGAAAATCCTTGCGGGGATAGTTCTTGTGTTCTACACGCTCTTTTCCGCTAACCCATGCCCTAAGGGAAACTCCCCAAAGGTCGTCTGTTAGAATGACGATGTCCTTGGACATCTTTCGCGCCATGCGGATGATTTTGGGCTCGAATACCGCCGGTCGGCTGGAAACCCGAACGAATCGGACACTGCTCATCATGGTTATTGGAATGTCGTCGGCGAGGTTCGCAAAGAACCTGTAGTTCTGGGACATTCTCTTTTTGGGTGCCGAACTGATGGCGATTTGATGGTCGCTGTTTGTCCAACTGTCATAACCGGGAAAATGCTTGGAAACGCACGAAATTCCCGCCTGTTTCATGCCGCGGACAAAGGCGCGGACTTTATCTTCGCTGGTGGAATCGAATGCCCAGGACCTGTGGCTTTCTTCCATGAACGATTTCTTTCCGCGGTGGTCGTAGGCCGGGTCCAGCACTGGAGCGAGATTCAAGTTGATGCCGAGTTGGGCGAGTTCTGCTCCGATGCTTTGCGCAATTTGCTCTACGGAATCCGTAGGCATGGTCCGCATTTCCTTTGCGCTCGGAGCGTGTTTCCACGTTTCCGATATTCCGCCCAGGCGGTTGACTTTCCCGCCTTCCTGGTCGCTTGCCACCAACAGTGGAATGTTGAGCCTTTCGTTGGCTTCGTTTATTTTTTGCCTGAATGCGGCGGTGTCCTTCAGGTGTCCCTTCATTACAAGTACGGCGCCGATTTCATGCTCTACGAGAAAGTCTGCGGTGGTGAGGTACACCATCACCATCTGGGCGGCTTTTTGCTTGAGACTCAACGAATCCCACAGGGGCATGAGTTCGTCGGGAAGTTCGTATGGGTTGGATGGCGCAACTTCCGCTTGTGTTGAATCGGGTTCGGCAAAAATGGCGCATGCGAACGCAAGGACAAGCGTTGTCAAGAAACGGGCTTTCGTCATTTAACCCTTTTTGACAAATCTACGGCCTTTGCTAAAGTCGCGAGGTGGAAAATCGAACTTGAGTTTACCCTTGTCGAGCATCAGGAAAGCATCGAAAAGACGGTGTGTCTTGTTGCTGCGGAAGCCTTTGATTAAGGCTGTTTTTTCGCCAGCGAGCATCTTCTTGATTTCTTCCAGCGGGATTTCCTTGCCCAGGAGAATTTTGGGGAGCGAAATCCCGGATGGCTGCTTGTCGATGTAGCTTTGCGAAACGTAACCGGTCATGGTCTCAAAAACATCGGTTCCATCAATCGGGGATTTGCCAATCTTTTCGCCGATTTCGATTTCTTCGGGTTTTTCGTCAAATACGAATTCAATTTTGTTTTCGTCGTTGATGATGACGACTGCGGAAAATTCGGCGCCTTTTTTGCTACGGAATCCTGTGAGCGGGCCGATTTTACGCTTGGTTAAAAGTTCAATGATTTCGGATTCGCTCAAGTGTTTTCCGCCGATAATCTTGCGGATGACGATTCCGTCTTCGGTGGTGTAACGGCTGACGGTTTCAAAAACCTTCTTGCCGTTCACCGGGCTGAATTTTGCTTCGCCCGTTGTGCTTTCTTCCTTGAATCCCTTGATGTTCTTTACCATGGTGCGGGTCATTTCGACAATGCCCTGCATGAAACTTTCGCGGGATTCGCGGCCCTTGGAAATGAGGTCCATCTTGTATTCCCATTCGCCGGTGAGTTCCGGACTCGTGAGGGCCTCGATGTTCATGGCGCTGAGCACCTTGATGAGGTCGAAAGCCTTGGCAGTGGGAATCATTTCCTTGCCGTCGCGAACAACATATTTGTCGCTCACGAGTTTTTCGATAATGGCTGCACGCGTGGCTGGGGTCCCGAGGCCGCGTTCCTTCATGGCATCGCGGAGTTCGTCGTCTTCGACCAGTTTACCAGCGCTTTCCATCATGGAAAGGAGAGTACTTTCGGTATAGTGGGCTGGCGGCTTGGTGAAGTCTTCTTCGGCTTCGATGTCCAAGGTTTTCGCGGAATTGCCGTTGAGTTTCGGAATGTTGGAATCGTCGTCGCTATCCTTGCCGTAAACAGCCTTGAAACCTGGATCCACGAGAATCTTGCCTTCGGTAATGAAGGTTTCTTTTTCTACGGTAGTGATGCGCGTCGTGTTCAGGTACTGTGCCGGCGGGAAGAATACAGCGATGAACCGCTGGCAAATCATGTTGTAGATTTTTTCTTCGGCTTCCGAGAGTCCCTTTGGGGCGACGCCTGTGGGGATGATGGCGAAGTGGTCCGAAATTTTCGTGTTGTCGAAAACTTTCGGTGTCTTTTTCACGTAGTTCTTTTCAAGGGCTTCCTGGGCGAACTTGGAAAGCGGTCCTGTGATTTTTCCAAGAGTCGCCTTGACTGTTGCCACATAGTCTTCGGGGAGGCAACGGCTGTCGGTACGCGGGTACGTTGTCGCCTTGTAGTGCTCGTACAGACTTTGGGCGATGGAAAGTGTAGTCTTGGCGCTGAATCCAAAGCGGTTGTTCGCTTCGCGTTGGAGAGTCGTGAGGTCGTAGAGTTGGCCGCATTTCTGCTGGCTCGGGGCCGTAGATTCTTCGATGGTGCCGGATTTGCCCTTGCACTTGGCGAGAATTTCCTTGGCCTTGTTTTCGTCAAAAATTTGTTTTTGACGATCCTTGTTTTCTCCAGTGAACCATTTACCTTGGTAGGCGACTCCCTTGTTGTCGAAATTGGCAGTGATGCTCCAGAACTTTTGCGGAACGAACTGCATACGTTCTTCTTCGCGCTTTACGATAATGGCTAGCGTCGGGGTCTGAACTCGTCCGCAAGGCGTAATCTGGAACCCGCCCATGCTGCTGTTGTATGCGGTAAGGCCACGGCTGCCGTTCATGCCTACGAGCCAGTCGGCTTCGCTGCGGCAGAGGGCTGCGTTCTTCAGGTTTTCCATGTCTTCGGCGCTGCGAAGATTCTCGAAAGCCTCCTTGATGGCCGTTGGGGTCATACTCTGCATCCATAGGCGCTTCAGCGTTTTGTTCTTGAAGTTGCCCTTGAGCACGTAGTCCAGGATGTAGAAGAAAATAAGTTCACCTTCGCGGCCCGCATCGCACGCGTTTATGATGGTCGTTACGTCTTTGCGCTTGATGAGCTTGCTCAGAATGGAAAGTTGCGACTTTGTGGTTGGGCTTGCGACAAGGGGGAATTTTTCGGGGAGCATGGGGAGCGTTTTCATATCCCACGCCTTGTAGCGTTCGTCGATATCCTTTGGGTCGGCTATGGTCACCAAGTGTCCGATGGCATGACTTACGATGGTCGTGTCGCTTTCGTATACGCCGGTTCCCTTGGTGAAGGACTTTGAACCGAGAACTTTAACGAGGTCGGCGGCGACACTCGGCTTTTCCGCAATGATCAGTGTCTTGCCTTCTGCAGGAGCCTTGGCTGATTTTGCCACGGTTTTCTTGGTGGCTGTTTTTTCTGTAGTGGTCTTGGTTGTCTTTGTCGCTTTAACTGTTGTCATTTTACTTCCACTTGAAACGTCCGAACAGGCCGAAAAGTACGGCGAGAACGGTGAAGGGGGCGTGTATGATTTCTACGGGGATGCACCACTTTATAAGGTGTTCCTGCCTGAAAATCTTGAGCCCGCGGAGAATTAAAACCAGGTCGCCCACGCATTTGAGCACGAAGGCGATTGCGGTTGCGATTAAAATCTTGAAACTGAATGCCGAAAGAATTGCCGTGACGCAAATCCATAAAAGGAATAAGAACACCATGCTTAGCACGGCAACGATTTTCGGTGTGTAATATATGGTCTTTGAGGCCCAGCGCTTGCGTTGTTCCCAGAGTTCCTTGAGAGTTTCCTTTCCGTTAGTCGTAACGAACGTGCCGGGTTCAATGCAGTAGCGCATGGCCCAGGGGCGGTCGCTTGCCAACTTTTGCATCAAAAGGTCGTCGTCGCCGCTTTGAATTTTGATGACGTTGTCGAATCCGTTTACGCTGTTGAAGAAACTCTTGCGGTAGGCGAGGTTGTTGCCGGTGCTGGTGAGGGGCAGGTGCATGGCGAGGCCCGCAGTGCCCGCGACACGGTAAATGAGAGTCTCTATGGCCTGCATGCAGATGATAATTTTTGATTTGCCGGGAATGGTCGGAATGTAGGAGTGCCCGGCTACTAGTTCAATCCCTGGTTCGAATTCGCGGACAATCCCGGAAATCCAGCCCTTTTGGACAATGCAGTCGGCGTCGGTAAGGCACAGGATTTCTCCGTTACAGGCGGCAATCATCTTGCTGATGGCCTGTTTTTTGGGGCTTACGCCTTCCGGAATGTCGGTAATGGTCAGCACATGGAGTTTGTCGGAATATTTGTCGGCATATTCTGCCAAAATTTTCGGTGTGTCGTCTGTGCTACGGTCGTCTGCCACCCACAGTTCCCAATCGCCAGGGTAGTCTTGAGCCAGTACTGAATCCAGGGTGGCTCGAATGCCTTCGGATTCATTTCGGGCGGCGATTAAAATGCTGACCTTGGGTTTCGGTTCAACGTCGGACTCGCCTATGCGGACCTTTCCAAGAGCACGGAAAAAGCGTACTTCCAACCACAGGTAGAAGCCGCAGAACACCGCCAAAAGGCCGATTGCCACGTATGTGAGGACTGTTAAAATCATTTTCGGCGCTAAATGTAACAAGGTTTTTTTGAACCTGACCATCCGGTCGGGGCTCGAAGGGGGGCTTTTTTTTGAGACATTATATATGTTAATGTGTTGAAGAGGATTTTGTGGCTGGCTGTTGACGTGCGCATGTGAAATTTATTGACTCGAAACCGCCGTTTTACTACATTTGGGCCACTTTGAGAATCGATATAGCACAAAAACTTACTGAATCTGAAGACCGCCGAGTGGTCTGGTCCCATGCCGACGCTCCCGAAATCTTCGACGAACTGCACCTAAATGGCGATCTGGTAGCCCAGGTGCTGGTTAGCCCCGAAGGCGAAAGCAAGTGGCTTATATCCGGTGTTCTCTCTGGAGTGCAAACTCTAACCTGCTCCCGTACCCTGGAACTTTTCGACCGCCCCTTCAAAACCGAAATGGTGGTGGAGGTCGAACGGACTTCCGTGGCGAATCAGGAACTGGACGAAGACGATGTAGACGTTTTTGCCTATAAAATTCCCCAGGGGCAGCTCTTCGTGGACGTTTCTGAGTGCATCCGACAGTTGGTTATACTACAAGAACCATTCGCACCCGTGAAAAATCCTGACGAAGATTTTATCTTTGTAACAAACAAACCTTCTGACGAAGGATCCGGCAACTCAGAAAGTTCCATGGATCCCCGTTGGGAAAAACTCAAAGCTCTTAAGAGCAAAATGGAAAATAGGAGTTAAAAATGGCAGTACCTAAAAGAAAAACCTCCACCGCTCGTCGTGACAAGCGTCGTACCCACTGGAAGATGGAAGTGCCGGCTATGGCTACTTGCGACCATTGTGGCGCTACCAAGCGTCCGCACCGCGTGTGCCCGGTTTGCGGCTTCTACAACGGTGTGGAAGTTGTCGACATGAAGGGTGCCGAAGCCTAATTTATCTAGGAGGAATCCGTGATTAAAGTTGCACTGGATGCCCTTGGTGGCGATTTCGCCCCCGATGTTGTTATTGAAGGCGCGGTAAACGCCGTCAATAAGAATCCCAATATTCACGTGGTCCTGTGTGGACCGGAAGCCCAGGTCAAGGAAGGCCTAGCCAAACTCGGTTATACCGGTAACGGCATTACCGTGGTGGATGCCCCCGATCCTGTGGCCATGGACGAACACCCCGTGATGGTCGTGAAAAAGAAACAGCATTCGGGTTTGGTGACTTGTGTTGCCTTGCAAAAGAAGGGAATGGTGGACGCTTCTGTGAGTGCCGGTAACTCCGGTGCCATGATGGCTAGTTGCCTGCTCCTTTTGGGCAAGTCTAACGACAAGTTCGCTCGTCCGCCTATCGGTTGTGTTCTCCCTACGGCAGAACGCATGGTTGTCTTGGTGGATGCCGGTGCTAACGTTGATGAACGTGCCTCGACCCTGGTTGACTTTGCCATTGCCGGTTCTGCTTTCGCAGAAACTTACTTTGGACGTGAACAACCTAAGGTTGGCCTCCTCAATATGGGCGAAGAAGAACATAAGGGCCCGGCTGTGCTTCAAGAGGCGCACCAGCTCCTCAAGTCCGCCCCGGTGAACTTTATCGGTAACATCGAAGGTGAAGACTTGATCATGGGCAAGGCCGATGTGATTGTTTCTTCTGGCTTTACCGGTAATGTGGTTCTCAAGATGCTGGAAGGCTTCTACGAGATGCACCACAAGATGTTCGGTTCTATTGATAGCGAAGCAGGTCGCAAGTTTGACTCCATGTGGGATTACCGCATGACTGGTGGCGCCCTGCTCCTTGGCCTCAACGGTACAGGCATCATTGCCCACGGCCGTTCCGACGCCCTCGCCATTGAAAAGGCTGTGGAAGTCGCTGCCAAGTACGCCGAGGCTGGCGTGGCTGCCAAGGTGAACGAACGCTTGGCTGCCATCAAGGACGAAACTCCCGCTGAACCGGCTGTCGAGGCTTAACCTGGAAGGTTGAACCGTCACTGCCTGTACGGTATTGAATAGGTCTTCGAAACGCTCCGCTTTGGCGGGGCGTTTCTTTTTGTACAAATTAACGAGTCCTGCCGGAGGATTCCTGTGAACTCGATGTCCTGGTCGTGTCTGATTTTTGTTGCGTTTTTCGCTTTTTAAAGTTCATTGGTTATATTTGGTGGTATGAAAAACAAGAAATCCATAGTGACGGGTGCCAGCAGGGGCATAGGCCTCGCGGTGGCCCGGGAACTGGCTTCACGGGGCTCCGACGTGGCCTTGATTTCTCGCAGTGGCTGCAGCGCTCAGGCCGAATCCATTGCCAGGGAATTTGGAGTCCGGGCCTTCTCTTATGCTTGCGATGTGGGCGACTCGGCCCAGGTCCAGGCGACCTTCGCCAAGGCGATTGAAGACCTGGGCGGGGTCGACGTGCTCGTGAACAATGCGGGCATCACCCGTGACGGCCTCGTACTGCGCATGAAGGACGAATCTTTTGACGAGGTGCTGGCGACAGACCTCAGGTCGGTGTTCCTTTGCACTCGCGCTGTAGCGAAGACGATGCTTTCGGCTCGGTATGGCCGTATTGTGAATATTTCGAGCATCAACGGAATCCGTTGCCAGGCTGGCCAAGCCAACTACGCCGCTGCCAAGGCGGGGGTCATCGGACTAACGAAATCCAATGCAATGGAGTTCGCCAGCCGTGGTGTAACAGTGAATGCCGTTGCGCCCGGGTTTATCGAAACCGACATGACCGCCGAACTGAGTGACGAGGTCCGGGCAAAATATTCTTCACAAATCCCTCTTGGATTTTTGGGAAAACCCGAGGATGTGGCGAAATCCGTTGTTTTTTTAGCATCTGACGACGCTAAATACATAACAGGACAAGTAATTGGTGTAGATGGGGGCTTGAATGCCTAAGATTATTTTCTAAATTTGACCCCAAACAATTCCACATGGAGTAAATAATGACACAAGAAGAAATTTTGAAGAAGGTTACCGACGTTATCGTTGCTAAGCTGGAAGTCAAGGCTGAAGATGTGAAGCCTGAATCCGAATTCGGTAATGACCTGGGTGCCGACTCTCTTGATCGCGTTGAACTGGTGATGGCTCTCGAAGACGAATTCGAAGTCGAAATCCTGGATTCCGACGCCGAAAAGTTCCTGAAGGTTTCCGATGTGGTTGCCTTCATGGAAGCCAAGAAGAACGCCTAGTTCCCAAGTTTTTGATTCCCTCTGTCGCGGAAAGTTTTGATAAGAGGGCGAGGACTTGAAACCCCGGTTCAATGCCGGGGTTTTCTTTTTAAAAGCGTGCTTTTGTATCTTTTGCTGTATAAGACTTAAGGAGGGCGGCTTGCCTGAAGAGAACGTATTAAAAAAACTGTTGAAATTCTGGTTTCGCCAGAGGCCCGATGGGGGGCTTGAGGCGAAGCTTGGATATCGATTCCGTGACCCGGAACTATTGATTCATGCGCTGGTTCACCGTTCCTACCTGACGGGGACGGAACTCCCTTATACCAACAACAACGAACGCTTGGAGTTCCTGGGCGATTCCGTTTTGAACATGCTCACTACGGAGTTCCTGTACCGCACTTATCCGGACGATTCCGAAGGGGATCTTTCGAAGCGCAAGAGCGCCATCGTGTCGGGACACGCCTGCGCCCAGTCCTCCAAGGAATGGGACTTGGGCGAGTATATCAAGATAGGCAAGTCCGAGGCGAAGATGGGCGGTCGAGGCAAGGAGAGTATTTTGGCCGACGCCTACGAGGCCGTTCTTGGTGCGGTCTACCTGGATGGCGGGTTGGAAGAGGTCCGTGCTATTTTGAACCGGTTCCATTTCCCGAGGGTCGGTGAAATCATTATGGCCGAAGATTTCGTGAACTTCAAGAGTGCCCTTCTGGAATACACTCAGGGGAAACTCCATATTGCCCCGGAATATGAAATTATCGGAGAAGATGGCCCTGAACACCAGAAACAGTTTACCGCCCTAGTGCACTTGAACGGCAGAAATTATGGCGAAGGCAAGGGCCCCAACAAAAAGAGGGCTGAGCAGGAAGCCGCCCGTGTGACGCTTGAAATGCTTAAGGCGGCGGAACCTTCGGGGGCTTCGTCGGACAAGCAATCCGGAGCCAAGGTCGAGAAGCCCGCTCGCTATCTTGGCCGCCCGTAACAAATCGAAAAAGGCACTACGAGCCTGTAGACGAGAGAGTGAAAATGAAATTCAAAAGACTTGCGACTACTTTGGTAATCCCGTTTGCTATTTCTGCAATGGTGATTGGCTGCAATGAAAACTCAGGCAATGGCGCCAGCAAGAAGTCCGCCGCCGTTTCTGAAGCCGACTGCCCGGTCATCCCGGTGGACAGTTCCGCGACGGGCGAGTTCGACCCGATTGCGGGGAAGGACGCACGCGCCTGTGGAAGCATTACCTTGTGGGGATCCGCCATGCCGAAGTCCTTCAACATGTGGGAAGACTACAATAGTTTCTCCGCGGAACTCATGGGACTCATGTTTGAACCTCTCGTGACACTCCACAGTACCGAGGACCGCGAAATGGGAGTCCTTGCTGATAGTTGGAACGTCTCCGAAGACGGCAAGACGTTCACTTTCCACGTGGACGGCCGAGCCAAGTGGAGTGACGGAAAGCCCGTGACTGCCGAGGATGTGCAGTTCTACTACGACGTCATCATGGACGAGAAGAACCTGACGCCGATTTTCAAGGTTGGACTCAGTCGTTTCGACCGCCCGGAAATCGTTGACAGCCTTACCATCAAGATGACCGCGAAGGAATCCCATTGGGGGAACTTCTGGGAAGCGGCCGGAATGCTTGCCTTCCCGAAGCACGCCTGGCAAGGTAAGGACTTCAACCAGATTCGCTACGAGTTCCCTGTGGTCAGTGGCCCGTACAAAATCAAGACGTTCCGCGAGGACCGTTATGTGGAACTTGCCCGCCGCAGCGACTGGTGGGGATTCCAGAAGAACTGGAACCACGGCAAGTACAACTTCCAGAAGATTCGTTACCGCTTCATGAACGACCAGACGAAGGCCCTGGAAGCCTTCAAGAAGCAGGACTTCAACGCGTACGCCATCTACACGAGCAGCATCTGGATGAAACAGACGGATTTCGATGCCGTCCAGAAAGGCTGGGCCGTGAAGCAGCGTGTGTTCAACAAGGAACCGATGGGGTTCCAGGGCATGGCTATCAACCTGCGCAAGCCTGAATTCCAGGATGTGCGTGTGCGCAAGGCTCTCACGTACCTTTTAAACCGCGAAGCCATGAACGAAAAGTACATGTTCGCACAGTACTTCCTTTTGAACAGTTACTATCCGGACCTTTGGCCGAACAACCAAAACCCGACGGCGCCTGTGTATAACTTCAATCCGGAGAAAGCGCGTGCACTCTTGGCCGAAGCGGGTTACAAGGTAAACGGCGAGGGTGTTCTTGAAAAGGACGGCAAACCGTTCAAGATAAACTTCATCACGAGCCAGGAGGACCTGCGCCATCTGACGCTTTACCAGGAAGACTTGAAGAAGGTTGGAATTGTCGCCACCATCGAGCAGATGAGCCAGAGCACTTTGCGCAAGCGCCTGGACGATGCCGATTTCGATCTCTACTGGGTGAACTGGGGCGCCGGCCGCCTCCGCGACCCCGAAGCGAGTTGGCATTCCGCCACCGCTTTGCAGAAGGGAACGAATAACCTTTCCGGCTTGCAGGATGCCGTGGTCGATAGTCTTATCAACTTGCAGAAAACCGAATTTGACCTCGCGAAGCGCAACGAAATCCTGAAGGCCTTGGATAACCGCCTTGCGGAAATCGTGCCGTACGTTTTGATGTGGCAGTGCGACCACCACCGCATTCTCTACTGGAATCGCTATGGCATGCCCGAGAAGGTGCTTGACAACTTCAACCGCGAAGACGCCATTCCGGTTTACTGGTGGGTGGATCCTGTGAAGTCTGCCGCGCTCGACCGTGCGATGAAGGCGGGCGAGTCGCTCCCGGTTCCTGCTTACGACGTGAAATAAGCCGCGCTCTGTGCTTCGTTACATTACAGTCATCCTGGAGTGAAGCGAGCGGGATCCTCTACTTCTTCAACTTTCTGTCGAGTACTTCGCCAAAATGCCTTGGCGGGAACTTCAAGTAAAATCCCATGTAGAAGGCGTCCCAGAAATCTTCGGAGTGGTTCCAGCCCATTTCCAAACCAATCAAGTTGACGAGTTCCAGGAATCCTCCAAGGAAGTTGCTGGGCCATTTGCTATCGAGAACGTAGGTGTCGCGGAAGCCTCCCGTAAATTCGTTCGGGTCGCCGAATGTAATTTCTGCTTGCAGCACAGGGGCTACGGAAGTGCGGAGTAGTTCTTCGTCGAAAGACTCCCCGTAATAGCCTGTATTTTCTGATTCGGTGACTGAGGCCGATAGCCATGCGATGCCGCCGCCAAAGCCGAGCGCCACGTTACGCCCGAATTCCACGACGAACTGCGCGGTAATGTAGGGGCTGACCAGCATCAACGATGAATCGGCCCATTCCTCGCTTTTGCTCCAGACATCGTAGTATTCGTCTTTAAGTCTGTTGTTGATATTCCCGCCTAGGCCGAGGTTCACTCCGGTCATGAACTGTACAAAGAAATTCGTTTCGTTTGGAGGATCTTCGGGAGTGTAGGCTTGCACGGCTGCGGTGTTCTCGTTTTCGGTATAGGATGGCTGCGCCGTTGAAACGGATGGCTCGGAATGCTTGTGCCTTTTGCCGAAAATGAACGGCCTGGAAAGATCGTGCCAACGGAATGACCCCATCAGCCCTTTGGTTTCGTCGTCGTTCGGAAAGTTCTGCTTGCCTCTCCAGGAATCTCCGTTCCTGAGCCTGACGGAAATCCGGTCCTCGTCAAAGCGGATGGTGAAAATATAATCCTGCTTTTGGATGTCGTAATGGAACAACTGGTTGCGGTTCAAGAAGTAGGCTCCGCGAATGCCGTTCTTGGTTTTGACGGTCATCGTTTGGCGCCCGTAGTTGTTTTCGACGGTAAAGTACAGGGAGCCGGTGGTCCTTTCGGCGTTCTTGAAACTCTGTTCAATCTTTTCTTCGAACAGGGGGGCCAGATTACCGCTGCCGTCGCTGTGCAGAATGTAGTGGTGGCAAATGCGGTACCAGTCCTTCATGCGGTTGTTGAGTTCTGCTACGGCGGATTCGTTTTCGGTTAACTTGAAGTTGTATGAGACTTCGAATCCTTGACTCAGGGGTTCCGGAGTGTATGTGCCGTCCAGTTCAAAGTACCGCGCCGGGTAGAAGGCTTCTATTTGCAAGGCGTCGTAGCACTGCTCTATGGCGTAGCGCTTGTTGTTCATGGCTTGCGAAAGCCTGTTCGGGTTCAGGCGGATTTCTCCTGTCACCTTGAAGAACTGCGTTTCGAATTCCGGGAGTTGCACCTGGTACAGGTTTTCACAGTCCGGGTCGATTACATCGGAAAGGTCAATGCTTGCGCATTTGTCGTTCAGCGCCTGGATTTCGGATGCTTTTTGCCACAGTTCGTCCAACTGCATGCGTTCTTCGTCCGACAGGTTGCTGTCGTTTTTCATGCTCTGCAATTGGCTGATACGGTTGTCGATATCTTCGGGAGCGATGCTTTGTAGAACAAGTTGCGGGTCTGCCGCAACAAAACTTGCCGCACCGAACAGGCATGCGGTAAAAGTTCTAAAAAGCGAATTTCTCATGATTTAAATATAAGCAAAGATTTTAAGCCAAAGTGCTTTTTAAAACAAAAAAAAAGCAACCTGCGTGATGCAAGTTGCTTTTTAAAGCCTGGCCGAATTTCGCAACGATGTATTGCGATTTCGGGAAAACTAGAAGTTGATGTCGCAAGCGGCGTAGAGGCCGGAAGCGTCACCGCCCATTTTGTCGTCGTCACCGCTACGGACAAAGAGCTGTGCCTTTACGGAAATCATCGGGTCGATGGCGTAGGCGGCGCCGAGCCAGATAATGATTTGTTTGTCGTCGAAAGCGCCATTGTCGGCGCCGTGCTTGCCGTCATCCCAAGTGTCTTCGGTGAACTTGCCCTTGAATTGCAGGCCGAGGAACGGAGTCACGCCGACGTTTGCGACGGTGTAGTCGACTTCGGCACCCACGTGGATTTCGAGACCGCGTTCCTGGTGGTCGTGTTCGAAACCCCAGAAGATACCGGCTTCGGAACCGAGGGCGAGGCCCGGGGCAGACGGGAACTGGGTAGAGAACTGAACGGCGCCGTAGAGGTAGATTTCATCGCTGCTCACTTCCTTGCCGCCAACCGGGAGGCCGAGGTCGAGGGCTGCGGTAATCATCGGTGCGACCTGGTAACGGGCGCCAATGACGAGGTCACGGAAACCGTCACCGCCGTTGTAACAGCCGTCGCAGTCGGTTTCGCTCCAGAACTGGTAGCCAAGGCCCATGAGAGCGAGTTCAAAATTCTGGAAAAGAGTATAGCGGGCGCCAGCCTTGAGGCCTGCCTGCGACCAGTCGTCGTGCCAGTCGTAGTACATGCCGATTTCGGCGCTTCCCTTGCCGGCTTCCAAGACGGGGAAATAATCCCATGTAGCAAAACTTGCGCTGACAGCGAGGGCTGCGGCGAGTACGATTTTCTTGAACATTCCAATACTCCTTATCAAGGTTAAACTTTATTTTTTTACAAGTTACAAAAAAACACTAGTGGTGGCAATTCATTTTATGTTTACACTTCGCGTGTTCTTTTTAAAAGAAAAGACCCGCTTTTGCGGGTCTTTTCTATGGGGCTGAACCAAAAGATTAGAAGTTCACGCCAAACTTGACGTTGAAGCCCATGCTGTCGTGATCCAGCGATTCCTTTTCGTCGGCGAAGGTCATGAGGAAGTTTGCCTTCACGTAGAACATCTGGGTGATACTGTAGCTGGCACCAAGCCAGAGGTCAATGGCGTTGTCGCCCGAACCGTATTCGTTGGTGACAGGGCCCAGATCATCTTCAACATCGCTCAGGCGAACTCTAAAGGCTGCGCCAACCCACGGGGTAAGACCGATGGAAGCGATGGTGTAGTCCAATTCTGCCTGAATGGTGAGTCCGAGGCCTTCAGTCCTGTTTTCGTCTTCGAACTTGTAACTGATGCCAGCTTCGCTACCGAGAGCGAGACCCGGCATGAATTCCATGCTGAACTGGACGGCGGCATAGAGACCGAACGGATCGTACTTGCTGACGGCGTCTTCGGAATTGAGCGGAATGTTTACATCCAAGGCGGCACCGAGCATCGGCATGAACCAGTAACGGGCGCCAACAGTCATTGCCTTGAGGCCATCTGTGTCACAACCTGGAACATCGTCATCGTCGCATTCGGAGTTTTCAGACCAGAGTTGGTAGCCAAGACCCTGCAAGGACAACGCCAACTTGTCGATGACCACGTATTCTGCGGCGAGCTTGATGTTCATGCTGGACATGTCGGCCGGACCGGCTTCCCACCAGTTGTACTGAACGCCAGCTTCGACCTGACCACTGTGGGCCGCGCCGACCGGGAAAAAGTTATAGGTTGCAAAGGATGCGGAGGCAACGAGAGCCGTTGCGAGAGCGATTTTCTTGAGCATTTGGAACTCCTTGTTTTTTTTTGAATTCTCCCTGCAATTTAGCATATAAATTGCTTACGGATAAGGGTGGAGTGATGTAAAAGCTCCTTGGGTGTGATGTAGAACACTTTTTCGAAGAAAAAAAAAGCCCCTGAACAGGAGTTCAGGGAGCCTTTTAGACTTTTTAGGCCGTTTTACGGATTACATGAACCAGTAAGTGACGCCCCAAGCCAGGTTCATGTGCTGGATATCGAATTCCAAGGTGTAGAGAATCACGTTGACTTCTTCGAAGAGGTTGGTGAGACCAATCTGGGCGCGGAAGTAGGCGTCCAGGTTGGGCATAATGGAGTAGCCGACACCGAACACCAGACCGAAGTCGATGGTGTTGTAGTCGCCCATGCCGCCGTTAGCGGGTTCGTCGAGATCCCAGTCGTCGTCATCAAGGGCCCAGTCATCATCGTCCCAGTCGTCGTCGAATGCAGGTTCGTCTACGTCGAAGTCATCGGCCAGGTGAATGCCCAAGTAGATACCGGCTTCCAGGTAGAGCATCGGCATCACGTTGATGCGGGCGAGTACGGGAACTTCAATGTTCCAGGTGGAGAAGGTGACTTCGTCGTCAGCGACACGACGGAGGGAAATGCCTGCTTCAGGCGTGACGGAAATCATCTGGTTGATGCCGATCTTGCCGGCAACACCGGCATTGAAGCCTGCGCCCCAGGGTGCGGCACCGCAGTCGTCACCCTTCCAGGTGCTCAAGATGAAGGCGGCCTTGCCGCCGAGTCCAATACCTTCAGCGGAGGCGGTAGCCACCATACCGAATACGAGCGCAAGGCTCAAAAGCAACTTTTTCATTGGTTCTCCTTTGTAAAGTAAAAAAGTATACATCAAATATAAAATAAATGGTACAAATTGGAATAAGTCGCTCCGTAGAAAATGTTGAAAAAAAGGGCCCATAGGTTCCAAAAAAGATAAATTTCAGTAATGTAAACGTTTATTTACCGAAAGACGGTTCAAATGTGGCTCAAATGCGGTTCAAGTGCGATTCTATTCTTGCGTTATGGGGTGAGAACGGCTTTTCCTTGATTTTTAGTGTCCATAGTCACAGTATGGGTGGTGGTGTCGTAAATCACTTTGTAAAAATAGGGAAACTATATATTTTTTGAAAGTAAAAGAAGAGGGCCTTATGAGAAAATCACATACTCTTTTTGCTTTTTCTGCAGCGCTTGTTTTGACAGGTGCTGCTTATGCTGCACCGGCAAATACCGTGCCGGCAAACATGAAATACTTTAAGGTTGAGCAAGAGTGTTCAGCTTCGGGTATGAACAAGTACAACTGTTCCGGCCCGCTTCTTCTTAGCCAGTCTGAATCCGGCTGTGTAGCCGGTGAAGTCGAAGCCGCCTCATTTTTCACCTCTGCGAAAAAGTGTGTCGCCGCGTCTAGCGAAATCAAAAGTGTGAAAGAGATTGGCCCTGCTCTTAACACGGTAGTGAGTTCGCTGCCTATTAGTACTTGGCAGGAGGCTGGTAGTAAATTGAAGATTGCCAGCGATATCAACATGGGCGACTCTACAACGACCGGTTCCTGTGTGGCTCCCTTTGTCCCTTTGACGATGCCTATTGGTTCTAATAATGTTTACTTCACCTTTGATGGTGGCAAGGCGGAAGGTTACAAAATTCGTAACCTGTGTTACGAACAAGATATGAATGACAGTGTGATGACCCATTCGGTGGGCTTTTTGAAGGATGTTGTCAGATTTACCGTAGAAAATGTCGAAATGAAGCAAGTGCGTATCGCCATAAAGGATTCCCGCACGACTCGCGATGCATCCAAGGCTGGCGCCGACTACTATCCTGTTGGCGCATTGGCCGGTACTGTGAGCCAGTCTACGGTGCGTAACATTTTCTTGGCGGACGTCAGTATTACCGCTCCCATGGCGGGAGGTGTCATGGGCTATGTCAAGGAAAGTTCGATTCGCCAGATTGTAGCGAACGACGATATCCGTATTGGCAACGACATTGAATTGACCTATGCCAAGGGCAACTATGCGGGTTCCAAGATTACATCTACATTGCAGTACCTTACGGAGCCTTCTGAATACACGGTGTTCCTGGGCGGTATTGCCGGCATGGCAGTGAAGGATTCCATGGACAATATCAAGGTTCGTGCTAAAGTCGAGGACTTGAGTAGTGAAACGACTCCCTCCACCTTGGGAGGCTTGGCGGGTATTTTTGCCCATAACGACAATTCGTTCCGTCTTTTTAATGACACCCTCGAACTGAAGGCCGCCACTGCAGAGTATGGTGCCGGTTTTTCGATGATTTCGGGTGGTAAGGCCATGGGCGGCTTGTTCGGTGAAGTGGCTGCAGCCCCGAGTGACTGGCAGGTCATGAGCAATCTCTATTCCTCGATAATCCTCGAAAATTGCCGTGTCGATAGTTTGAAAATTTCAAATGGCAAAACAGAAAGCGTTTTTGCCGGCGGCTTGGTCGGTAGGGTTTCGTCGGGAAAATTGTATAAGGTCTCTTTTGTCAACAACGTGGCTAATGTTGAAATTTCGGATTCCCTGAAGAAAACTCTTGCCGGCGGACAATCTTACAATTACTACGCTGGCGGCGTCTTGGGCTATGGGGAAAATGACGAAAATTACTGCGCTATTGATTCCATCATCGGGTCAAGGACTTCGGGAAGCATTCGCGTGGCGGCAAACTCTACTAACGTTAGCGGCTTGAAGGCTAATGCCTACCTAGGCGGTGTTGCCGGGTCTGCTTGCATCAAGACTAAAAGCGACGGCTTTGCGAAGAACAGTTCCAGCATGCATGTGGAATCGGCCGTGATGACGGGCGACAACAATGTATTTGCGGGTGGTTTGCTGGGTGCCGCCAGTATTTTCGGTAATGTAGAAATGATTCTCAAAAACCTGACCTTTACGGGGTCGGTGAAGGTCGCCGCTGGTAGCGACGTTGTTAACGTCGGTGGTGTTTTGGGTGGCTTTATCAATGATTTGCGCAGCAATAAGGTTTCCTTTAATTCGGTGAATTTGGAAAACAAGACCGAAGCGCTTGTGACTGTGGCTAGTGACGGGTTCAGCGCTGCTGGTGCCGAGGTGAGTGTTGGTGGCCTTTGCGGATCGTGCGTCAAGCTGAGTTCCGTTACACGGGTGTCTATCGTGGGCGACGTTGTTGTCGATGATGACAATTTTGCCGGGGATAAGCTTTTGGTGGGTGGCTTCTTTGGTTCTGTGAATACGGCATTGCCAGTAAGCGTGTACAACAACTACAATATTGGGGACGTGAGCGTACCCGAGGATTCCCGTGCAAAGACTTCTGTGAAAGTCGGTTACTTGATGGGTTCTGCCGAAATGACCGGTGCCAAGAATAATAAAATCGAGTACAACTACCACTATGGTGAAAATGATGCCGCCTACATAGACGCTTTTGGTGCCATAAGCACCGGATCCGGTGATATCATGGATTCCTGGAAATCCAATGAGGTGAGCAATTGGAGTTTCCGCTACAATGTGCAAAATGGCTCTGTGTCGAATCTTTCCGCGTATGAAAATGGAGTGCAGATAACGGCTGCTATGCAAACATCTGAATTTGCCGGGTACCTGAATACGAACCAAAAACCCTATGTGTGGTCTTTCGAAAGCAATTACAATGACAACTTGCCGATCTTTGCCGATGAAACCCATTTGGCGGTTGCTCCAGGTACAAATCCCACGCATACGGTTGTCTTTGTATATTATAAAAAGGACGAGGAATCGGGAACGTTTGTCAAGTACAATCACCCAGTGACTGTTGTTGATGGCCAGGGGGCCGATGCTCCAACGGTTCCTGAACGTCCGGGATATACGTACAAACGTTGGGACAAGGATTTCGCCTCCGTTCTTTCGGATATGACGGTGACAGCAGTGTACGAAATCAATACGTACAAGATTATTTTTGCAAATGGCTTGGATAATCTTCAGGATGAGACCTTGGAGTATATGACGGTTCCCGAGTACAAGGGACTGACTCCTTCTAGGGAGGCTAATGCTCAATGGACGTACAAGTTTGTGGGCTGGACTCCTGAAATTGCACCGGTGACGGAGGACAAAACGTACAAGGCTGTATTTGATTCAAGTGCGGTTCTGTACAAAGTCGTTTTCAAGAACGATGGTGAAACCATTGACCAGCAGTCTTTGACTTATGGGAGCGTTCCCTCGACGAGCGTTTCTCCTACAAGGGCTTCTACGGCGCAGTATACATTTAGTTTCAAGGGGTGGAATCCGGCTCTTTCGACTGTGATTGGCGAGGCGGAATATACGGCGGTATATGATACGACTGTAAACAAGTACAAAATTGTTTTCAAGACCGATGCGAACAAGTCTGATGTTATCGAGGTTGCCTACGGAGAGATGCCTGTTTATACAAAGACTCCTGAACGTAAGACTACGGCATCGCACACCTTTAAATTCAATAGTTGGTTCCCGACCATCGCTTTGGTCGATGGCGAAGCGACATACGAGGCCGTGTTTGATTCCACTGTAAGGAAATTCTCTGTAGAATTCAAGAATGGCGATGTCCTGTTGCAGTCTGATTCTCTGGCTTATGGCGAAGTGCCGAACTACACAAAGGCGAATCCCACCAAGAAGGCTTCCGCCAGCCATACCTACAATTTTATTGGCTGGTCCAAGAAAATTACGACTGTTGTTGAAAATGCTGTTTACACGGCAGTATTCGATAGCGTACCCAATACCTACAAGGTGACGTTCCTGAGCAACCTTGGCAAGATTCTCAAGGAAGATTATGTCCCCTATGGAGAATCGGCTGACGCTCCCAAGAATCTCGATCTTGGCGAATACAAGTTCGTGGGTTGGAGTACTGAATTTGACAACGTTACGGACGATATAATTGTACTTGCCCTTGTGGATTTCCCGAAGCCGAATTCCAGCAGCAGTGCATTGCCCAGTTCCAGCAGCGAAGTTCCCAGTTCCAGCAGTGAAGTCCCCAGTTCCAGCAGTGAGCCGCCTGCTTCCAGTAGCAGTGTGTTCTCTTCGAGTTCGTTCGATGGAAGCGATGTGAAGATTGTGGATGCCCGCATTGAACAGTCGGGTAACGCGGTCCGTCTCACATTCGGCAACGAAGGCTTGGACGAAGGCGTTGCGCTCGATGCCCATGTGCTGGTAAGTGGCGCCAAGGGAGTGTTTGTCGATACCGTCATTGAAAATGTCGTAGACGGCGTGGACAACGTGTGGGAACTGGTTCCTGCCCCCTTGGGCGAATCGAAAATCGTCTTGACGTTGCTTGATGGCGAAACTGAACTTGCGACATTCGAAGACTCGTTCGATGTTTCTCGTGAAATTTCCGTGACTCCGCGCTCCTGGCAGATGGTCAGCCTTGCTGCTATCGATTCCAAGGCCCGTTTCAATGGTGACGATGCCGCCTTCTATTGGTGGGATGAAACGAACCCGGTGGGTGACTACTGGCAGTATCGTGCCTACCAGATTGGTGACGACTTCGAAGAAACCCGCGGCTTCTGGTATGGAACGCAACATGGCGAATCTATTGTCCTTGAAGAGGAATCCGCTGCAAGCGATGCAGACATCGTTTGGGATTTGGATTACGTTTACAGTGGCTGGAATCTTGTGGCGAATCCGCACGGATGGTATGTGGATCTTTCTAAGGGAGAAGGCGGCGATGTGGAATTCTGGCGCTGGAACCCCGTTACGGGCGAATACGAAATTCCTACGGTTCTTGGCCCGTACGAGGCTGTTTGGGCCAAGGTTGGCAAGCCCACCACCTGGACAGTTCCGGCAAAGCCTGTATACGAATTCAAGAGTATCAAGGCGAAAGTCCCCCCTGCACTTGCAAAGTCCGGTGTAAATGGTGGCTGGAGTGTTCGCGTGATGCTTAGCGACGACATGGGCAAGAAGGATAGCTGGAACTTCCTGGGCGCAGGTAATGCAGCCCGTATGGACGAGGCGCCTTCGGGCATGGGCGACCATGTGGCGCTTTCCATTGTCGATGGCAAGAGCCGCCTGGCCAAGAGTTTCAAGGCTTTCGCCGATGAATACTCTTGGGAACTGGACGCCAGTGCCTCGAGCGACCGCGATGGTTTCATTAGTTTCGAGGGCATGGAATCGCTCAGAGCCTCTGGACTCAAGTTGTTCGTGACCGCCGATGGCAAGACGACCGAAGTGAAAGGCTCCGAAAAAGTGCGTGTAATGCTCAAGACGAGTTCTTCGACGGTCTCTGTGCGAGTCGCAAAGAGCGAAGTCAAGGCTTTGGCAAACAATAATTTGAAGGCGTTTAGCGCAGTCCAGGTTGCCGGAAACCTGAAGGTTGGTTTTGATGTTCCCGAAAACCTGGTCGGCTCCAATGCCCGAATCGATTTGGTGTCGGTGAACGGAAAGGTGGCCAATACAGTGAAATTTAAAGCTTTGGCCGGCACCAACAGCGTAAACCTCGAAACTCCCAAGAGCGGCCTCTACTTTGTGAGGGTGCAGGTGGGTAGCCAGAAGGCCACATCTAAGGTAATGGTCAAGTAGAAAAGTTCTTTTTCCGTAATTAAATAGTATATTTACGACATGCGAGGATTGCTCCTGCAATCCTCGTATTTTTAGGTGTTTTTTTTTGAGGAGTTTCAATGAGCCCAAAAAGAGTTCTCGCATTGGTCGCGTTGGTTTTGGTTGTTTTGGGAATGATTCCATCTACGGCTTTTGCTGTGGAAGGAAAAGTATTTTGTGTAGAAGACGATGGAAGGGGAAATTTTGAACTTTCTCAGATGTCTATAACGCAGGGTGGTGCAATTTCTGCTGATTGCTATGCGTCTTGGTATGATGAGAAGAATCCTTCGGTGTATTCTGCTCTGCATGAAGCGATGATGGATGAAATTGTTCCAATCAAGTCGTTGACTATTGCGTCGAATTTGGATTTTGGCGGCATGGAAAGCAGTACGAATGCGTGTGCAGATGCTTCTTTTAAACCGCTTGATATTTCGAGTAGGGGGACGGATCCTGTTCTTGTTACTGCAATAAATGATGCTGTGATAGAGAATTTGTGCTATATAAGCGAAAATTCGGATGATGGTTATTATGGCTTTTTTGGTGCTGTGAAAAATGCGAATATTTCGAATCTTACCTTTGACAATGCGTATGTAGCAGTTTCAGAACCATATTCTAGTTCCAATATCGTTAAAACTTATGTCGGTGTGCTGGCCGGCTCCATTGTAGCGTCTTCTGTTCAAAATGTGACTGTAAAGAATTCCCAAGTTTTGGGGAACTATGTGGGCGGACTTGTGGGTATGGCGGTTAAAGGTTCGCGAATCAGTCGCTTTGTGGGTGAAGGTATAAGAGTAAGTAACGACAAGGATAATTCTTCGACGAGAGATTATGTGTATCTTGGGGGTGTCGTGGGCGAACTTCAGGATGAATCAAGTGTTTCGTTGTCTTCGTTGAATCTTTTGAACATAACTTCCAATGCCTATGGTCGTCAGGGATTTATGGGGGGTGTCGCCGGCTTTGTCGATGGAACTTACTCTACAGAAGAACCTGTTTATGACAACTATGTGATGGGGACTTTTTTTGAAACCAAAGCGAATCAAAATAACGTGGGGTATGCTATTGGACGTGTTAAATACAACAGCATTGGAAGATTGATGCATTCCGTATATTATGTGATAAAATCGGGGACTAGTTCAATTCCCTCAGATGCACTTGACCCGAGTGTGATTGGATCTTTTGAATACGGCTCCAAATCACTTTCAACAAATGAGTTGAAACAGATAAGCGAAGACCATACTTTTGAACTGAATGGCGAAACAATAATTTCTGGCGTGTACAAGGAAAACATAAATTCTACGCCGTTCAAAAATTTAGGGGACAAATTCGTGGTTCAATTGAATTTGTCTATGAGTCAAGACGGATTTTCTGGTAGTGGCGCATGGACTCGTGCAGAAGGCTTGAATGATGGCTATCCGTTCTTTGCCAACGAAACGTACAAGGCTATAGAAAAGGTGCAGTTTACGTTCCGTGTCGATGCGATAGACGAGTTGCCGTCCGGCTTGAGGGATGAAATTCGGGGATATGGTTCGAACAATTCTTCGGGGGAATTGGTCATTTATTTGCTGACGGGTAACGACAAGTCTACGGTGGCTGATAATAGCGATGAGTCGGGTAAGTTGACGGGTGAACGGTGGCAAGAAATTTACGAAAATCTTGAAAATCTGGGATTTTTGTGGGTTGGCGATGGAACCAGCATTTCGCCCTTTACTGCATCAAGTGATTTTTCTGGTGGCTGTGGGTATGTACTTACTCGGCCCGTGCCTAAACAGTATGTAGTGACATTTGATATAAACGTTGATAAAAAACATTTGAACAATGTGTTCTTTACAGATTTGTATGAGGGATTAAATCCCAAAACGGTTTCAGAAGATGAAAAAGACGATATTTTTGATAATGTGCAGTTCTATCGCACAGATTCCTGCTATACCGGATGGACGGAAAATCCCCAAAATAAGGCGTTTAAATTTATCTATTGGGAGGACGTTTTTCAAGAGGATGCTTTGACGGCATTGGACATTTCTGTTGACAAGCATGGAAACGAGACTTTCCCGTTATACGTTGATTGGAAGGAATGCGAACCGCACGAACCGTTGTATATTGAACTTGAACGGAAGAACTGCGATGATTGCCAAGTTAAGTTGGTTCAAACAGATGCTAACGGAGTGCGTTATGAACATCCCTTTGTACCATATGGCTCCGGCATGGCTGTTGAAATTCCTCGTACAACGCAATTGGCAACTTTCCATTTTACAGTGGAAGCCGAGGAAGCCGAGAAATACAAACTTGTCGATCAAAATATGTTCAAACTTTGGTGCCATGATGGAAGCGTGTGTGCGGGCCCTTTGAATAAAGATGAAATTATGGTTGTGAATGTCAACAATGACGATGAAAACTATAAGCTGACTGTCAGTTACAAGGGAAAACCGCTATACCTTACTTTTGATGAAAATGCGACGGGTGATATTTTTTACCGCAACGACTGGATGAAAAACAAAACGTATTACGAAGGCTCCGACGACGAACTTCCCCGAATTTATAGGGCCGGTTATTGTTTTGGAGGATGGAGCCAAGACAAGGATGGCTCGAATGGGCCTGTATTTAAAAATGTCAAGCAAATGATTGAAGAAGGAATTGCCGATTCAGTCAAGATGTATGCCGTTTGGAATGAATTTGATGAACAGGGAAGCCCTTGCGAGGCGCAAACCATTACCATGACAGGCGATGGCGATGGCCTTGCCTCGCTCGCTTTGCGGTTGGACAACGGCTTCCGTAAAGAATATTCCTTGAAACCCGAACCGAATAAGGAATATGTGTACAGCATATCGGTTCCCGGTTTTAACGATGCAAAGGATTTCCTGGACTTTTACATCGTTCCAGAGCCTGAATCCGGCTTTACCTTGTTGAGGGCGAACTTGAGTCCGGGGAATGTCGATGTCTCGGAAGATCTGAAATTCTGCTACGAAGGCCAGGGACTCGCGCTGCAACTGATGTTTACCAAAAATGAAAAGCAGGAATTTGTTCTTGACTTTGACATTGAAAAAAATGCGATAGAGAATACGATGTATTTCGCCGATGCACGAGGGAATTATGAATACAAGACTAGCGATTCCCTTTTGCTGCGTGAATATTTCCCGAGAGTGTACGATGTTGAACGTCTGGCCTATATTTGGTCCTGGCGTTTGGATGGTGGCGAAGAATATCAGTCGTTCTCGCCGAATTTGTATGACGCCTCGTCGGATTTGCGGAAGGAAAACAAGGCTATTGAACTTGTTGCCCTTTGGGACAATAATGCACCGATGAATACTGTTTTTGAGATTAAAGGCGAAAAAGTTGAGAACGGGTCTGTGAACCTTGTGCAGGTTTATAATGGGAAAGAAATTCGTCACGATATGAGCGAGGCGAACGTTTCTTTGCCGCAATTGGATGAAAATCTTGTGTACGCATTCCGGTTGGAGGCGCCTCCTGCTAAGGGCTTTGTGTTGAATAAGCCTATAGAAGTCTTTGTGGAAGTGGCTGGCGATACCAGTTTCACGTTGGAATTGAAAGATGGCGATTTGCTTGTCCTTTCTAGCCTGGGCCGCACCGCATCCAAGCTAATTCGGATAAAGGCTGAATTCGAGCCTGCCATTGAAATTGCTGGAGGTTTCCGCGAAATAAGCGAGGTGGAATTGGCCCTTTCGGGAAAGGCTGTACGCTATAGCGTTCCCTCGAATGTGTTTGACAAGGATGCCCGTGCCCGCGTGTCTATGCAACTTTTGGATGCGCTTGGCAACGTTATTGCCGACACCTTGCTGTTCGAAGGCGACAATCCTCCCGAAGTGATAAACTGGGAACGCTTCCCGCTAGCTTTTGGGCGATATGCATTCAAGTCCGAAATCCTGAATGGCGATGAAAAAATAGAGTTTAACCGCGACTTTGTGGTGAAAAACGAAATTGCCGAGGTGTGCGAAGGCTGCTGGCGCATGGTTGGCCTCTCCACGGTTGATTTGAAAAATGTGGATTGGTCCGACGCGGAATTCTATTGGTGGAACGAATCCCGGAATTTTGGCATGTACTGGCAGTATCAGGCTTTTACGAAGTCGGAAAAACCTGTGGAAGGCCGGGGTTACTGGTTCAATACCGAAATAAGCCAAACTTTGGAACTTTTGGATACGGTCCCACAGCCGGAAGGTTTCGTGTGGAAACTGGATAGTGTGTATAGTGGTTGGAACATGGTTTCAAACCCCTATAGTTGGTACATAGATGCGTATGCCATGTACATGGTTGAAGAAGATGGGGCTAAAAACAAGGCCGATACGGCGGCCGTGAAATTCTGGCGCTGGGATGCCATGGCTGGCGCTTACGAACCTGTGCAATATTTGGCTCCTCACGAGGCTGTGTGGGCTCAAACCTCTCGCGAAGTGACGTGGGAAATTCCCGAATTGCCATGCTACGTGACTGTTTTGGACGAAGACGGAAACTTGGTCCCCGCTCCAGGGTTGAAAAGTCCCGTGTCGCTTTTCAAGGAGGCTCCTGCAGAAGATGGCTTTGAATTGCGCGCGGTTCTTGCCGATAGCAAAGGACGAGTGGACCGTTGGAACGTCCTTGGTGTTGCGTCCGAAGAGGTCCGTGTCGAGGAACCTCCTCAAGGCATGGGCGACTTTGTCAATCTCTCTGTTTCCGAAAGCGGAAGTGCCTTGGCAACGAGTGTCAAAAAGCGTAGTGAAACAGATTCGTATGAATGGAACTTGGAACTCAAGGCTGCCGATATTCGTATGGGCTACTTGAGTTTTGAAGGTGTTGCGAGCCTCCGGGCGAAGGGCTTGTCACTGTATGTGACCGTTGATGGCGAAACCACTGAGGTCCAAGACAGCAAGCCTTTGAACTTCGCTTTGGGCAAGAATGCCAAAAATGCCAATGTTTACGTGGCTTCTGCGCCGCGTAAGATAGCGTCTGCGACATTGCAGGGGCTCAAGGCGGTTCAGATGGGGCGTATGCTACAGGTGATTTTTGATGCTGACGAATCTCTTGTTGGTAGCGAAGTTCGTGCTGAACTTTTGAGCCTCCAGGGGCAGGTGCTTGGGGCTGTCTCGGCAAAGACTTTGACAGGAAAGAACGTACTGAATCTTGAATCCCCGAAATCCGGAGTCTACATGCTCCGTGTGAAGGCGGGAAATCGTAATGCCGCCGGTCGCGTTGCTGTTAAGTAGTTGCTAAAAAGACTGGTTGCGAAAACAGGAAGAATTGTAAGAATAATGTAGTAAAATATGCTTTTTCCGCCTCCTGAAGAGGGAGGCGTTTCTGTTTTTGTTGTTAGGTGGATGCTTGAAGTGTGTTTGAAATCTCATAATCTGGTCTATTTGAGCCTTGTCACTTGGGTTATCTTCTTTTTTTGATTATTTTCTAAATGTGTGGGAAGAGAAGGGAGTATGAAGATTAATACCGTATTTTTGGCGACATTGGGTGTTCTTGCGCTAGCCGGCAGTGCTTTTGCCGATTTTTCAAGTGCAATGAATGTTTATGTGAAGTCTGGGATGGATGGAAAAATCCACATTTCCCAATCGGAACTTGCGCAAAGTTGTTCCGCTGTCAGTGGTTGCCAAAGTGGTTCTTTTACGAATGCCTCCGAAGCCAATGCGTGGCTTGTTCAAACGTTGAGTAATTATTGGGCTGATGGCAAGACTCTCGTGTTCGATTCCGATATTGATTTTGGCGGTTTTGATGCTACTACGCCAGAAGGTGAGTGTGATGCTCAATTGTTGTCTTTGCCGTATCCTGCGGGCGGATCTGTCGAAGGCAATGGAAAATCCGTCAAGAATTTGTGTTATGTCTACGACGTCGCTTCGGGAGCCATGGTGGAACCAGTTGGTCTCTTTTCGCAGAATGATGGAGTGGCTTCGGTTTCGGACTTGACTATTGAAAATGTTCGAATCGTTGTGAACGATTCCCGCGATGCAGCAGACAAGGACTTGTACAAAGATGGCAAGTTGTTCTATCCGGTGGGTGCTCTTTTTGGTTATCTAAAAAATGGCTCTGTTGAAAAATTAACTTTAAAAAATGTGTACATCAAGGCTCCGTTTGCGGGCGGTGTTGCCGGTTTTGCAAGTCAATCTTCGTTTAGCGAAATCCTGGCTACGGAAAATCTGAAAATTGAAAACGATATCGACCTTAGCGCAGGGTCCTCGGTGAATAGCGGAAAGGGCGTTTCCGTATCTAACTATGCCGGGTCTGCGATGGTGGAAAATTACCAGTCTGTCGTATTCCCTTCGGAATACAGCGTGTTTTTGGGTGGTCTTGTCGGTGTAGTCAAGAATGGAACCTTTTACAAAGCCGGCGTGAACGCAAAAATTGCTGATTTGAGCGGGCTTTCGACGCGCTCTGCATTGGGCGGCCTTGTCGGACTTGTGTACGCCGAGGATGAAGACTTTGTGTATCGTGAAAATGCACTTGCGGTCACAATTGATGGAAGCGGAAATCCGTCGTTTACCGAAATCTCGGGTGGACGCGCCATGGGTGGATTCTTTGGTGAAATCATAAGTTTGCATAAGTCGGCCTCCGGATATGTTGGCTCCAAATTTGAAATCGTGGAATCTTGGGCAGACAGCGTGAAGATTGCAAAAGCCGGTTCCGACAGCGTTTTCGCTGGCGGTTTTGTCGGTACTTTCAAGTCCGTTGACAATGGCCGAATGGCGATAGAAAAAAGTGCCGCGCATGTAGATATCGAAGACGAAGTGAAAACGGAAGAATCGTTTAATTACTATGCGGGAGGATTCATTGGAGCAACGAATACTTGCGGGATTTCTTATGACATGCAAAATGTATCGGGCTACGTGTCTATCACGCAATCCAACGTTTCTGGGCATGTCCGTGTGGAATCCTCTTCAAAGAGCGTGCCTGATGCGCATGTGAATGCGTTCCTTGGTGGTATGGGCGGCTTTGTTTGTTTTACAGCCGACGGTACAGCCCTTAAAAACGATACATCGAATGTCGTTGTGGAATCCTATGTGAATACAACCTCCGATAGCATTTTTGTTGGCGGTTTCGTTGGTGTTGCCGATGTCTATAATTACAATGTCGTTTTGAATGTGTCGGATTTAATTTTTGGTGGGGAGGTCGATGCGCAAATGGCACAAGACAAGGTGAACTTGGGCGGAATTTTTGGCGCATTCCTGCAGAATCAAGGACCTCAGGTTGCCTTTGAAAATGTTTATGTCAAAAATGAAAACAGCCCGATTGCCAAGGTGATGAGTAATGGTATGAGTAAAAAATCCGCTGTAGCCCATGTTGGGGGACTTTGCGGAAATTGCCGCCGTGTCGCGAAAATCGCTCTTGCATCTGTAATCGGCGATATCGTAAGCGACGATGAAAATTTTGCAGGCGATTCCCTGCTTGTTGGTGGACTTGTTGGACGCAGTGAGAGTACTCAAGAAGTCTTGGTGACGAATACTTTTTCTGTTGGAAACGTTTCTGTGAAGGATGCCGGCAAAGCGAAGATGGGGTACCTTTTTGGTTTCGCAAGTTTCGTTAGCAATGAAAATCGAGAAATATCCCGTAACTATCACTATAGCGAAAATGACGGAATTGATGCGTTCGGCTTTATTTCGAATGGATCGGATATAACTTCGACTTGGAAAAATCTTCCGGTGGACAAAAATAAGAATGACGTATTTTTGCGTAATGTTCGCAATGGTTCCGTGACGAGTCTTTCGGACAATGGCCAAAACGGAACAAAAACGAGCGCCGAAATGCAGAAATCCGATTTTGCAGCCTTTTTGAACGATGGTCTTGAAGATGATGTATGGAATTTTGATTCTGACTTGAATAACGGTTATCCGTTCTTTGGAACAACGATGCCAACACCTGGCGATCCCGAAACTTACACGGTGACCTTCATGAATGGAACGGTTGAACTATTGTCAATGGAAGTCGAAGAAGGAGTGGTCCCGCAATATGTTGGCGAGGAACCTAAAAAGGCATCGACGGCAAAATATTCCTACACCTTCGATGGCTGGACGCCGACTCCTGTTGCCGCTACACAAGACGCGGTTTACAAGGCCGTTTTTGATTCCACCCTCAATGAGTTCAAAGTGGTGTTCATCTCTCATGAGGGCGACACGCTGAGCAAACAGACTGTGGCGTACGGTAACGCGGCAATCGCTCCGAACGACGTAAAGTGCGACAAGCATGTGTTTAGTCATTGGGACAAGTCCTTTGAATCTGTGACGGAAAATTTGGTGGTCACGGCTATTGCCACTGACATTCCGAAATCTAGCAGTTCGTACTCAAGCAGTTCAGTCTCAAGCAGTTCAGTCTCGAGCAGTTCGCAGGTGTCGAGTTCTTCCGAAGAACCTCCATCTAGCAGTTCAGTCTCGAGCAGTTCTTACTCCAGTAGTTCCCTCTCGAGCAGTTCCCAGAACTCCAGTTCTTCTGAAAAGCCCAAGTCGAGCAGTTCACGTGGTGGAAACGGCAAGAAAAAACTTGAAATCGCAAAGGCCGATATCGAATATTCCGGCAAGAACGCCATTCGTTTCAACTACGTAGCCAATGTTTCGGGGACGGGTGAAAATACAACCGCCCGAATCCAGATTGTTGGCGATGATGGCGTGTACTTGGATACGCTCTTGTTTGATTCGCTGGTAACGGATGTGGCGAAAGGCGATTGGCAATTGGCTCCTGCGCCGATAGGATCCTACGAAGTCATTTTAACTTTGAAAAATGCGAAAGACTCCGTGAAAACCAAAAACAAGTTCAATGTCGACGGAAGAATTGTCGTGGAACCGCGTTCTTGGCAGATGGTATCGCTGGCCGCCATCGATAAGAGTTCCTTGATGAAAGATGATAATAGCGCCGTTTACTGGTGGGACGAAACGAATCCGATTGGCGACTACTGGCAGTATCGTGTGTTCGACAAAAAAGAAACTCCCGATGCAACACAAGGTTTCTGGTATGGTACGGGCAGCCGTGATACGTTGGTCTTAAAGGCCGAAACGCCGACGAAAGATTCGAAGGTTGTTTGGGAACTGGAAAACCGCTATAGCGGTTGGAACATGATTGCAAACCCGCATGGTTGGCAGATTGACCTCGAAAAGGGCAAGGGCGGCAAGGTGACATTCTGGCGTTGGAACGCTGAAACCGGTGAATATGAAATTCCTACGACATTAGGGCCATACGAAGCCGTTTGGGCGCAAGTCGAAAAGCCTACGACATGGGAAGTTTCGTCACGGCCTGTTTTCGAAATCAAGCCTGCCGATACAAAGCCGTTGGCCAAGGCGGGCGAAATGTCCGGTTGGAGTTTACGTGCCGTGCTATCTGACGATTTCGGCAAGAGGGACAGTTGGAATTTCCTTGGGGTCGGGGATGCTTCCGCGAACATCAAAGAGCCGCCTGCCGGAATGGGCGACCATGTGACGCTTTCGATTGTCGAGGGCAAAACCTATTTGGCCAAGAGCCTGAAGGCGAAATCTGGTGAATATAACTGGAATTTGGAAGCATCGGCGTCGAGTAATCGCAATGCAAGGCTTTCGTTTGAAGGGGCTAGGGAACTTGCGTCACAGGGCTTTGGCTTGTACGTGACCGTTAATGGCCGTACGCAGAAGGTTGAAGGCGAGGATTCTGTGGAATTGTCGCTAGGATCGAAGCCTGTGATGCTGAGTGTCCGTGTGGCCAAAGAGGTAAAGGTTGTCAAAAACGATAAACTGGAAGGTTTGCATGCTGTAAACAACGATGGTCACTTGTTTGTGAACTTCGTGGCGGACAAATCTCTCGCTGGCGGCCTGGCTCGTGTTGAACTGGTGAGCCTGAAGGGACAGGTGATTGCCTCGACCTTGGCAAGGACCTTGGCAGGTGCCAATTCCATGAGTTTTATGACCCCTAAGTCGGGCGTCTACCTGCTTCGGGTGAAAGTGGGCAATCATAGTGCGGTTGGCCGAATACTGGTCAAATAATAGCCAAAAGTGACCCAAAAAGAGAAAAAACGTATTCTACGCAAATTTTGCGTAGAATATTTTTTTTATTCGAAGAAATAGATCGAACCATTAAACGATTTGTGGCGAACTCTTTGGACGACTTGGTGCGAAAGCGTTTTTTTGTTATTATCTTTCAAATATAAAGAAAGATACAAGGAAATCTTTATGAAGAAATCCATCCTGTTATTCGCTTTGCTTGTGGCTCTGGCGGCTCCGGAGTCCTTTGCTCAAACTGCCTTGCCTCAACTCGCAGACGACCATACGATGTTTTGCGTGACTCCCCAATACAGTGATAACAATTCGACTTATGTGACTGGCTATACGCTGTTCCAGAAAAGCCATAGCGATTACGATGCGACCAAGGACTTTTGCGTGAGTTACTGGTACATTCCTGATACGTATGACGAAACCTCTGCCGAAGTTTATTTTACTGTTGATAATGGTGGCTATTCCAAGACCTTCTATGATACATGGACTTTCTTGTATGCCCAATTGACTGGTGGTTTTAAACAAATAAGAGTTCAAGGAATCCTTGATTTTGGCGATGCAACGAATTATACCGTCCCGGATGTGACGTGCAAGTCTTTTGAAGAAAACAATCTTGCTTTCCAGGGAAAGTCTTTTGACGTGAATGAAGGTGGTGGATTTTCCGGAGATGCGAATTCTTCGATTCAGCACATATGCTATGTGGGGAATGAAACAAGTATTAGTTTTGTGAATGTTGTTAGTGCTAGTTGTTCTGGAGCCCAAAACCTTACATTTGATAACGTGTATTTCAAGTCGACGAATAGTGGTAGCGGTTCTGTCGGCATTTTAAGCAACAATGATATGCTTCCAATATCAGGCATTAGAGTGCTCAATTCCCGCTTTGAAGGGTCGACGGTCGGCGCCATTGCGGGAAACACTTCAAAATCTGTGAGCGACATTCATGTTGAAAATGTGATTGTTGCTGCCACTGGAGGCTCAGGATTTGATGTGTTTGCCGGTGGTATTGCTGGAAAACTTCAAGGAGCTGTAAAAAACGATACGTTGGTTAATGTCCAGGTAATCGAAAAAAATTCTGTATCTGCTGCAGAGGTCTATGGGTCGTATCAAGGTGGCGGAATGTATGTTGGCGGTCTTGCCGGGTATGGTGAAGGGAGCGCAATGATCGGCTTGGTGATGGACAATGTGACTGTTTCGGTGAATGGATTGGCTCAAGGTGTTGGGGATGCTGATGCTGGTAATGGAAGTGGTGGCGAAATGTTTGTGGGCGGTGCCGTTGGTGAACTTTTCATTGGTAGTGAAGATGTTGATGTCTACAATGTTTCTGCAAAAGAAGTCTCGGTAAGTGTTACGGGTGATGCTGCTGGGTATTTTTTTGATGGCTTTGATTATAACGGGGCTGCCTATGTTGGTGGTTTTTTGGGGAATCTCCGAGGGGACGCCACTGGTTCCGAATTTAAAAATATTACGGGTGAAAAAATTACGGTATCTGTCGCTGCAAAAAGCACTGGCTTTGACAATAAAGTTGCGGTGGGTGGCTTTGCTGGGTCTTGCGGGACTGGTTTTTCTGCAGATGCTGTAGAATTGATTGAGTCGCATGTTGAAAACAAAGCCCGTTCCAAGAACAACTATGTAGGTGGGCTTGTGGGCTATTCCAACTATAATTCTTATTCCTCAACCTATACATTTGATAAAATGAAATTGGACGTCGACGTATCGCAGGAAAATACTACTGATGGGGATACCGCGTACGTGGGAGGAATTTTTGGTCTTTACTATGCGTTTGGCTCAAGCACTACGCTAGACAAAATTCAAAATTCGGAATTGAAAGGGGATGTTTCTTCGAGTTGCGCCGATGAATTGTATATAGGCGGTGCTATTGGAAAACTGGATTTTGCAGAACATTATGGTGGACTTCCGAGAGAAAATATTGAAATAAGCAAGTTTGCTTTTGTGGGAGATGTGAAAACCGGTAACTGTACTGGTTATACCTATGCTGGCGGACTGGTCGGAGAAATCGACGGGAATGGCTTGTATCCTTCTGCAGGTTCTTCGGCTTCCATGGGTGTTACTCTGCAAAATACTTATACCATTGGTGACATTCAAACTGCGGGGACTGGTGGCTCTTCTGTTGGATATTTGGTGGGGGCAATATTGCAGCCGGATGAGTCCCAGTTTGGGAAAGGTGATTATACCTTTAACCTTGTTGTAAATGGGAATTACCACTATGGTGAGAATGACTTGAGTGTGTCAAGTCCGTTTGATAGAAGTAGTTGTGAATTGATAACAGGATGGTCGGAAGGCGAAACTTCAATTGACAAAGAGGACCGGTGTAGCGGGTATGCGGCCTATTCGCTCTCGGGAGCGTTTGATCAGGGACTCGTGATGACCTACAGAAATGGCACTTCTAGTGCGGAGAACATATTCAATTTGGCGCTCTCGGATCAATTGAATTCTTCGGACATGAAAACCGACATGTTTGCCGCGTTGTTGAATACATTCCAAGATGGCGGAATTAACAGCGCCTGGAGCCGTAAGGATGATGTGAACAACGGCCTCCCGATTTTTGCAGACGAGAAAAATGATATCAATGCCATTTACCGGTTGACTTTCAATGTTACATCGTATTGCCCGACTTGCGCCGACAACAACGAAAAAAAGACGCTCCTGGAAGGAACTTTGGGGGATGACTTTATTGTCGAAGCCTCGGGGCAGGGAACTGTTTTAGCATATACGGCGAACACCTACCAGGGGAACCTGTCGACAGAAAATTTTGAAAAGATTACGAGCGTGAACGACAAAGGTGTCTGGTTTGGGTCTTCGAGTGGTGGCGCTAATGTTGTTCTAAGTAAGCACGGCAAGGTTCCTGCTCCGCTTCAATTTGAACCGAACCCGTTCTTGGATGAATATCCGGTTTTCTACTATGTCAATGAATATGATGGAAATGGACAACTTGTAAGAACGACGAAAATTGATGACAATTCGATGGTGCGTTTTGCTGGTCCTGTCATACGCACTTATCAAATGGATGATGAAAACACCTTGGTTCCTTCGATGTTTGAAATGGATTATAACAATGACAATGAAGTTTTCTATCAACTAGAAAATGTCTTTTTAACGCAAGGCGACGAAGCTTCAGGAACCTATAATGAATATTCGGCGGGTGATACCGTTACGCATTTTTCAAGTATTAGGGCTTTTTTGTCTAACGCTAAATCCTATGGCTATGTCATTGATGCTGTCAGAATCTATTACAAAAAATTAGAAGATCAGAAACTCCACTTTGCAACCGTCCATAATAGAGATGCGAACATGCCTCTGTATTTGGATGCGAATGCTTATGTCTATGGCTTGGATGATATCACAGACGTCTATTCCCTGGGAAATGCGGTAAATCCGGCAGAAAACACTTTGTTCCCGATAACTCCGAGTCTGTCCTTTGACCCTACATTTGGTTACGATGTAAAGGGCTTCGATGTCGACTTTGCAATAGTCGGCTATGATGATGCAACTGATGTATGCCAAGGAAAAACCCCATTTGATATTGAAGAAGAGCAAACTTACGAGACGTTGACAGGGGATGAATTCGTGGAAGAAAAGATTTCCAGTGCTATGAGAGATACTTATCTCAATTGCAAGTCAACGGTGTGGCACTTTGAACTCGGTGCAGAAGATTCATTGCATTTGGATGAGTTTTTGAAAAGTTACTTGTCTGAGGAAGTTGGCAAAAATATCCAAATTTATGTGACTCCGAAGTACAATTTTGTCGAGTATGCTATAGACTTTGTGCGCCCGACAAACGAAGAATTCTTTGTCTTTAGTGAACATTTGGGTGAAAATTGGATTGACCGAAAAATATATACGATGGAGACCGAATCGGAATTGTACCAAGATGCGCAACGTTTTGTGACGATTTCTGGAAAATCCAGTGGCTGGTCTGGAAATGAAACTTCAACAAATCAAAGTGAATGGGTGAACTCATGGAATCTTGAAGGAATTTTCGGCTCGACAGAAACGAATGCGAAATTCTATCCGGCCTCGTGCGAAATCGATCCTAACGGGAAAAATTGCCCAGGGGGAAATTCAAATGTTAATGGCAATTACACTCTTGAATTAAAGACCGATGGAAATGGCTCTGTTGAACTCTGGCAGATTCTCGGTGCGGATAATGCTACGAAGGGAACCAAAGCAGATACCATTAGACATCAGTTCACTGCTGTTGCCGGTGCTGAAAACACCTTTGAAATGCTTGTCCCGAAGCTGAAGGACGATGCTGGCGGAAATGATTATATGCCGTTTGTATTTGAAATCCACGCTATTCCCGCAGATGACTATGCCGGTGGCACGTATAAACTTTCGTATTCCGTTAATGGAAATGCTAACAAAAGTCTGAAAAACGGCGATGCCTTTGCTAAAAATGAACCGGAAAACCTTGTCTTCGACGTTTCGTTTAAAAAGCCGCAAATCAACAGGGCCATGTTTACGTTCAAGGCCGTGGATGGAACTGAACAGGTTTTCTATGGCGACGACCGTGTGGATGATGGCGAAATCTTCGACTATCTGGAAGCATCCGGGAAGACGGAATTTGAAAAAATCGTCTACACTTCTGGAAAGTGTCTTGCGGGCTGGGCTGTCGCGGAGAATCCGGTTGACGGCGAGTCGCTCTATAATTTCTTCGATGAAAATCTAGGCGTCGCTTTAAAGGCAGCGTATCCCGAAGCCAAAACTTCGGAATATACCTTGTATGCACGCTGGACAGATGATTTGTCCAAGTGTGCGGCTGGTGCCAACGCCTTTACGCGAATTTCCCACGAAGGCGAACACGGAATGGTCGCTCTTGGAATTTCCGATGGGGCGAATACGGTTGTCCATGAATTTACATCCAGCAATACGATGCTTGTCCCGACGGGTCTTGATGTCTCGCTCATCACGTTTGAAGAAATGCCGGAAAGTGGCTATGCACTCGACTCGATAGCCGTGAAAATCGGTAGCCAGACCGTGGTGCGCATGCCGACGGACAAACTTCCGAACAATTATGCCGACGCAATCCTTCGTTCTTATTTCAGTAAAGTCAATCTTGAGGCTCGTTTTGCTTTTGTGATGGGCTCCAAGAAGGATTCCGTGCTTTATGGAGACGATTGGAAAAAGGATTTTGGCGTTTTCAATTCGGTGGATGAGAAAAAACTGCCTACAATGCTGTATACGGTTGGGGAGTGTCTTGAAGGCTGGTCCGTGCAAAAAGCTCAAGGCGAAAAATATGACATATTTGACAAGCAGATGGGCTTGAAACTTGAAGAACTGAATCCCGATGCTCATAACTCGTACAGTCTTTACGCCAACTGGACGGATGACTTGTCTATGTGCGCCGCGGGAGCCGATGCCTTTACTCGTGTGTCGTACAAGAGTAAGCACGGCGCCGTAACTCTTCAAGACACTGTAACGAACATGGTTTATGCGTTTGCACCGAACCGCACCATGGTGCTTCCTTCGAATACGAACGGCGCCGCCATGAAGGCTTTCGTAGATGTGGAACCGGGTTACGCCCTGGATTCTCTTGTTGTGAAATTCGATAACAAGAGTATTGCGCTCAAACCGGGCGACAACCTTCCCAAAAATATCGTGAATGCCACGATTTGGGCTTACTTCAGTGAAGATTTGAAAATCCCTGTGGAGTTCGTGTCGCCCAAGGTGCAACTTTCGGGAAATGCATTGCGCTTCGCCTTCTCTACGACGGAATTCAGAATCGACGGGCAAGCCTTGGTCAGCATCTTGCTTGAAAATGAAAAAGGCTGGAAAGCCCGGCAGAAGTTTGACGTGAAGACTGTCCCGTATAACGAATCGTGGAAAAAATTCTATCTCCCGTCTGGAGATTACGTGCTTACGGCGAAACTTATAAATGGCGCCGATACGGTGGAATTCAAGAAGGATTCCATTGTAGTGGAATCCGAAATTAAGAATGCCGGGCCGGATGGCTGGCAGATGGTTGAACTTCATGCAGTAGATGTGAATGAATACTGGAACGATGATGCCGCGTTCTACTGGTGGGACGAAACTGCCCCTGCGGGTGATTTCTGGCATTACAAGAAATTCGAGTACGAGCCTCCGAGACGCGGCGTGGGCTATTGGTACAATTCCATCGAAGGGCGAGGCTTGAAGTTGAAAGAATCCTCGTATAGGGATTCCCTGTCAACGAAGGATTTCCATTGGAACCTGGATAACGTTTACAGCGGTTGGAACCTGGTGGCTAATCCGAATGGATTCAAGATTGACCTTAGCGAAAGTCCTGACTTTAACGAAGAAATGGAATTCCTGCATTGGAATCCGGAAACGGGCGAGTACGATTCTGTCAGTGTTCTTGGACCTTACGAGGCGGCCTGGGTGAAGGTAAATGGCGCGACAAGATTTGCTTTGCCCGAAAGTCCGTCCTTTGCGGATGACGCCGGAAGTGCTTTGCAGAAGTCCTGTGTGAAAAAATCCTTGGCCAAGGTGAGCGGACGTGATAACTGGATGCTCCAGGCGATGCTTTCTGACGATAATGGCAAGCAGGATGTGCGTAATGCATTTGGCGCCGGCAATCGGGTTCTTTCTGTTGAGGAGCCTCCCGAGGGCATGGGCGACCATGTGAGCCTTTCCTTTGTGGACGGCAACAAGAGCCTTGCCAAGAGCGTGAAGGTGCCTGCAAACGAAATGGAATGGACCATGGAATTGAAGGCGAGTTCGAATCGCATGGCGATTCTTGGTTTTGCCGGCGTTGCTGAACTGAAATCCTTGGGCCTCAATGTGTTTGTAACCGTTGATGGCAAGACGACCGAGATGGCCGATGGACAGAACCTAAGCGTCGCTTTGAGCAGCAAGTCCAAGTTTGCGACGGTGCGTGTGGCCGAAAAGGCTCGTGCGACTGTGGCGAACCTGTTGGATGGCTTCAAGGCTGCG
>JAZLMK010000036.1:0-58956 GCA_045598645.1 Fibrobacter sp. | reverse complement strand
CTACGCAATCCAGGTGAGGGGCCGCCTCGCCCTTGCATACACCATCTTCGAAGCTCGCAGAGGGAAATCCGCCGCAAGCCTCTGCCAAAAAATGGGAATCACACGCCAGGCCTACCAGAAAATCGAGGATCCTAACGCCGGGATAACATTCGCCACCCTGGAGAAACTCGCCGCAGCCCTCGGAAAGAAACTCGAAATCAAGTTCGTCTGAGTCATTAAATAAAACTTAATATTAGTGTCCGGAGAAATTTTTCAAAACGTCTAGGCCTTAGATTTTACGCGGTCTAGACTTTTATTTTGCTGTTGCAAGCCCCCTCCCTAGAAATTTGCGTGCTACAATGGGCTGGGTGGATGCTGCAGCATGCATTCCCAGTCTCTTTTTGGATGTTCGAAAAAGTCGAACATATCTATGTAGAGCATCAGGATAATCCGCATCATCGTCGCAAGCCCGGAAAAACTCCAGTGCCGTTCAAGGCTGCGTTGCACAAGGGTCAGGAGAAGGTTCGCGATGAGGGTCACCCAAATTTGGGTCTTGATGGCGTTCTCGCTTACCCCATAGAAGTAGCGTAGGGGAAAGTTTTGCTTAAGTTGTTTGAAAAGCGATTCAATTTGCCATCTCCTTAGATAGATGGCGATAACTTCATCCACGCCAAGGTCGAAGCTGTTGGTCAGCAGCTGAACCTCCTTTTCCTTGCAGCCTCTCCTTGATGTCTTGGTCTCGGTGTACGAGACAATCCTGGCCTTATGCGTTGTAGCGCCCTTGCGGAACACGACTTCCTTGACCGACCTGTTTCGGTACCTTCCGTCGTCAAGCAGGACGCTCTCCGAAACAGTCTCGTAAGTCAGGCCCCTTTTCATCTTGGTCACGTAAGTAACACCGCGAAGCGTCAGATCCTCCAGCTTTTCATAGTCGATGTAGGCGCGGTCCATGGCGAGCACGTCGCCGTCGTCAAAGTCGTCGGGCTTGAGCATGAAGCTGTCGTGAGTGGCCGCGGATGTAAACCTGATATCGCCGGGAACGCCCTCGTTCGCACTGATGACCGTGTGGACCTTTATGCCGCCTTTCTTCTTTCCAAGTTTCGGATCCCTGCCGACACCCCTGAAAACCAGGTTGGAGAACAGAGTCACCGTTGTTGAGTCGATGATTTTGAGCCTCCCCAGCCATCCGGGCAGCCCGTTGGGGCGGCTGTCCGGTAAAAGTCGGCTTCTGTGCGCCCCGAGCAGGCTAAAATAGATGTCACCGAAGATGGACTCGCTTCTCTTTGCGTTGGCGTCCCCCAACGTACTCCGCTTGGGCACGCAGCTCATCTGCAGATGCGGCATTCTGTTCACGAATGTCAGCGCAGACGCCTCTATCTCCCGCAGGGAATCGAACCGCATCACGACCGCATAGAGCATCGAAAGCAGGTGGGTCCATGCGTCGAAGGACTTCCTGTAGCGCTCACCACCGGATTCTGTGCTGATTCTGAGGATTTCTTCCCTATTGAGGTACTTGCAGAGTTGTGCGAAGACCGGCTGTCCGGTAAAAAATGTACTTTTGACCATAACGTTTTGTTTTTGTTTGTTTTGTGGTAATTACAAAGTAAAAACAAAACGGGCAGGCTCTTCGTCTGAGGAACCTGCCATTTTTATTTTTGGCTATATTTTTTTACCGGACACTAATAATTTTATATATAGGATGTCCTACACCTATATAATTACCATAGAAACGAATTCCAAAGGAATAACACCTATCAATTCCGCATCCGGCAATCTTTAATGAATCAAGGCTTTCCTGCATTTCATTCAAAACATGAACATAGCCATCTTTGTCCTTCAAACACCTAAAATGTTTTTCAGTCCATTGAATATCTTTACAATCTGAAATCCAAGCCGACGCTCCCGTTGGTTTCCATTTCGCAAAAGTATTCTTCGCAACATCCCAAATAAAGAACTGACGTGACTCAAACTCCATATTCCATGAGCCATCATGAATTGAAAATATCTTTTTGTCTTTTAAAATCTCATTCTGATTTTCAGTCAAATAATCAGTACTATCTATATAATTTGTAGCTGAATTTATATAAAAGACTTTTTTTTCATTCGGAAATTTCCACCCCGCAAGCATAACAATATTAAAATGATTATCTTCCTCCGGCGTAAAATAAAAAATTAAATTTTTCATTACTTGATCAAGAAAATTTTTTGTTTTCGTCTCCGGAAAATAAACCTTATCATATATTGAATCTCTGTTAACGCTTACGACAAGAGCAAAATCATCTACTACACGAGTTTCTTCGTCACTACCTTGTATATACGACGAATAAAATTCAATGGTTTCCCAGTTAAAGAAGTCAAGCATTATTGTACTATCATTTACAATATAAAAGTGTCGACCAACTGACACACCTCGATCAACAACCTTTTCGTCACTACAACCCATGCACCCCCACATTCCGACACAGGCAACAACTACCACCGCCGTTAAAAAGAGCCTATACATTTTCTTCATCATAATCAAACCTCCAACATCATCCGTTCAGCCCGCAAAGCATACGGGCACGTGACATACATCACATACAAATATATTCAAAATTTCGAACAAATCCAAGGAAGTCGAAGTAGCATTTTTGTAAACATTTTCAGTTAAAAAAAGAACGCAATGGACTGCCACGGCCTACGGCCTCGCAGTGACAATGCGGAAGGGAACGGGATGTTACAGAAGGGGTAGCGGAAGACTTTCAGGGCGAGCCGGCGACCGAAGGAAGCCGCAACGCAGCACGCCCCCGCGGGCGAGCCCGTCGAAAGGCTTACGCAAGGGGGAGACTTCCCCCGCCAAGGAACCGCTGCGTGTTGCTGAGGCCAATCTTGTTCACGGTAGAAATCGTGACCGTATTCTGGTTATCCTTCTGGATGGCGAGCAGGTTGTCAAAGCCATACTTTCGAGGTTCGAAATCGAACTGGCCGTTTTTCTTTACGGGGTGCGAGACGTAACCCTTATTGCCGATTGAATCGGCCAATTTCCAATTTCCGCCGCCGCTGCGCTTGAACACTTCGCATGCATCCGTAGCATTTTCCGGCTTCGTAATGTCGCACTCCCAGGCGATTTCTTCCTGATAGTTGAAGTTCATGCGGATCTGGCGAAGGCGATGCGGCATCAGGTCGTCCACAACGAACGAATACTTCTCAATCCAGTTGTCCACCGTAATCGCGGGAACATTGTAACGCTCCACGTGACGGATGGGGACGCCCTTCTTGTTTTCAGAGCCGTCGGGCTTCAGGCCGTCCACGCGTTCCCAGCGGTCCATCTTCACGCCAATCGAAGACCAGTCGGAAGAGGAGTAAAATTTAAGTTCGCTTAATGCGGAGACAGGTTTCTGAATCGCGGAAGTCAAGTCGTCAGCCTTGTAGAACAAGCCCACAGCGCAGTTCGCAGCCTTCTTTGCTGCGGCATCTTTCGCAGAATCGCCCGAGGTAAGGTAGAAACAGTTGCGATTCAGGGTTGATTTCTCGCGCTCGCTAGAGGACATCCCCTGCAACTTGCTTAGCGTCGCCGTATCACTCAGCGCCAGGTTCACGAAAGGCTTCTCGTAGAGGAAATCCTCCATAATCAGCGGGTTTATCGTCGTATCATTTACGGATGAACCCGCAATTGGCGAAACCGTATTCGAATAATCCGCATGCCAGGTATTTTGGTTGTCATATACATTGTCAATAGGCAAGTTATGAGAATCGGAAACTTCTGAAATCAACTCCCCTGATATTAAAGGGTGAAGCATATTGCCAAGTAGAGCTGCAGAACCCACTAGAGCCGCTATATTTGCGGCCATCCTTGCCGGTTGATACCACGACAAGGCAACATCAATTCCGACACACGCTCCCACAACAGATGCAGTCGCCGTTGCAACATTTTCCCAAGCCTGCGAATCGCTATTGGGTGCGGCATTGAACCTCGCCTTTTTCACATCAACCAAGGACGAATTGAAAATATCCGTACCCATCCCCCAACCGGACCATTCTGAAACAAGATTTGTTCCCTGATCCCTGGAAGATACAGAAGCAAGCAAACCCAGGGTAGCCGCCTTCGAGGCCAGGGTAAATGTACGCGTATCAAAAATTCCATCGCTTTCATACATTTGCGAGAAAAAATTCATCACCCCCTTCACAATACTTTCTGGAATAAGAAGTCCGACCCAATCTAAAGTTTCCTTGTACGGATCGGAATAGGTGATACTGTTTTCTCCACTCAGAAGACGAAACATGGGCATACTGTCATTTGGTGGAAGATGTTTCAAATAATCAATATGTCCCTTACCCTTTTTTGAGGGATTCACATAATCGACTAAGGGATCATCCTTAGAGTAATTCTGCAAATTTTCTTCGATAAAGAAGGGAACTAAATAAGCAGCATAACTCATTGCTGTTGCCCAACTTGCAGCAGAAATGGCAACCATCTTTGAAATAACATCATACGAACTGTTTATGGCGGCCAAACTCCAGGCAATAAGAGTTGTTGCATCGTACTCTCCAAAAGCCCATCCGTGATCGACCAGGTCAAGTTGCATTTCCAAAGCCCCGGTACCTTCATGGGGGCTGTCCAGCGTTATGATTTTATCTACGTCTTGGTGATAGTAGTTGCTATTTTGTACATATTCACGGGCAACAACGCCTCCCATGCTATGACCAATGAGGATATAGCGAGAGGGTATTTGGCGGTAGAAATCAGAATTCTGGCGCATGATTTGGAGAGCTTCTTGCCCAAATTTTCTTTCTTCATCTTCACCCAACATTTCAACGGCTTTCACTTCCTGCGCTTCCTCAACAAGAGCCCTTCGGTGACCAAACATACTTGCACCACCATTGGCCCTATTCCATGTTCTGTCGCCCAATTCTATAGCATTCGTTATAGAACTATTGGGTGGTTCCGAAAAAGAGCGCCAATGATATATGTAAGAATCGTGGACATTTCGCTTGCTTTCCGGCTCCTCAAAAATTTCCTTACTAATAAAGTAACCAAGTCTTTTTTGGCTGTCATATTTACCAATATTCGCCTTGCCTAAATATTCACTTGCAAAATAAGCAGATTGCAGCGTCGAATTCTCCTCAAAACCCTGCAAAACGCCATCCGCATCAGTATGACCATAAGCTCCATGCAATAGCAATACATTATAATTTTCAATACTCTCCATGGGCTTTGGTACAGCCAAACAACTGACAACAACAGTTATCAAAAAAAAGAATATTTTTTTCATGACTCACACCTAGTACGAAATTTCCTTCTCATTTGAATCAATAAATTTCAACCCACTAAGAAATCTTATGTTCGGATCCATTTTCATTCGTTCTTTATCTATGCTACAGATGTAATCACCCAAACGAATCATTTGTCCCACAAACAAAGCTGGATATACCGCATATTTTTTTTGACCCTCCACAAGTAACGAATCAATAGGAAAACCATTCTTTAGCAATCGTGTACTAAAATTTTCTTTTTTCCGTTCTAAACAAAACACATCTTTTCCCCACGTCCTCACATCATCACAGTTCTGTATCCACATTAAGTCTTCATCCAGTCTCTTGTAGGTGAGCACTCCCGATACCGTGTCTAGCACAGCATATTGGCAGCTATCGCTACCGGCAACCAAATTTCCTTTTGCAAAAATGGTACCATCAGACCATTCCCTCAAGGAACCAATCGGAAAAGAAACAGAACAACCATCAAAAGACGGCCTTACTCCAATTACATGCGGTTGTTCACCAATCTTCCAAAAAGAAAAAGAAGTCCCATTTTTCCATACTGTAAGATTCATAGCCGTATTACCGCCCCAAACAACGGAATCTGATAGTTGTCCCAGAATATATGTATAATAACCGAACCCTTCGTCAACAGAATCTACAAAAACGGGGCCATCCAATTGCTCCCTATAGTTGTATATACCAATAGTCCAGCGACCAAGTCCAAAACGCTCCCCGCTACACATGCAACCTGCTTCATAACTCCATTTATTTGCATGAGCCACGATAGCAAAGCTATCATTCACGAATCCGACGATTTTCTTCTCGGTCTCTCCGGCCCAGCTATATTCCATGTCATCGCACGGATCATCGTAACACCCCACAACCCCACCGCACACAAGTGCGATTACAGCCCCTGCGAATAATCCGCAAATCTTCTTCATCATAATCAAACCTCCAACATCATCCATTCAGCCCGCAGAGCATACAGGCGCGTGACGCACATCACATACAAATATATTCAACATTTCGAACAAATCCAAGGAAATCTAAGTAGCATTTTTGTAAGCTTTCTCAGTTAAAAAAAAAGAAGGCAAAAGACAGCCGCGGCCTGCGGCCTCGCAGTGACAATGTGGAAGGAAACGGGATGTTACAGAGGGGGTAGCGGAAGACTTTCAGGGCGAGCCGGCGACCGGAGGATGCCGCAACGCAGCCAACGTTTCAAACAAACGAATTTTCTATCTGCGTTTGCGCTTGGATTTCTTCTTGGATGGAGCCTTCTTCGGGGATTCCTCTTCGCCATTCTGCAAGTCGTTCAGGTTCACCGGTTCCGAATCGAGTTCCGTCACGGCAGTCTTCACGCCGGATACTTCGGCCTTCAAGTCGACAATGGCCGGGAGGATTTTGTTTTCTAGGCTTCCCTGGATGCTCTCGACAGATTCCTTGAGAACGGCGGACTTTTCGTCGTTCGCCGAGTCTCCAGCACCCCGCATCGCAACAACCAGCCCGGCAACAGAGACGAGCACAGCGACAAAAGCAAGCACCACGGCAAGGCGTGCCTTCTTGGTAAGCAATTTGGCTTCGGCCAGGGCATTGTCCTCGAACGTCTTGAAGCCATTCGCGGCAAGGTCCTTGAGGCTCTGGGTCACATAGAACGAATTGTTCGCAAGGCGGACCAGCTGTTTCGCAATCGACTCCACCTCGATATACACGCGCACTTCTACAAGTCCCGAAGCACTGTAGCCGTTATCGTCGCCGAAAGTAATGTTCGGATCCTTACCGGCATCGAGTTCGACAAGCATGCCGTTTTTCACCAGGTAATCCACCAGGTTGACGGCTTCCAAAATCTTGTCGAGAACACGCTTCGAGGTTTCCTTGACCGTTTCCTGCTTGCCCTCGCCCACGTAGAAATTGAAGTAAGGCACTTCGTCGTTATGGAAAGTCACTTTGCTGTCCTGGAAAATCGATTCCAGGGCCTTTATGGGAAAACTTGCTAACGGGTCCGCGGAATTCGCGACAAATTTGCCGATTAAGGTTTGTTCAGCAAAGTTAAAGCTTTTCATATACTACTCCAATCGTTGATTGATGCCTTTCGCCCATCCATGTTTTTACAATATAAACTATTTTCGGCCGTTGTCAAAGGCGAGCATATGTTAAACTTTGTTAATCACAAATTTTATTTTGTCTTGATATACGAGCGCAAAGCCTTGCGGGCGCCGTTCAGAGTCGCATATTCCACCACCAGCAAACGATTTCCGTGCAAATGCGCGGGTTTTTCGGCACCTCCGTAGAGCATGCGGCCCTGCATGTCGAAAGCGCAGAAATAGTCGGCAGCCAAGGTCGCTACACCGGCGATGTCAAGGCCATCGGTAACGGCACTGCTCGACGATTCAACTGAACTTGACGAAACCGCCGGTGGATTCACGGTAAACGTCACGTATTCGCTCATCCACGAGAGTCCGGAATCGTCCGTCACCACGGCCACCGCAGAATAAGTGCCGGCCTCGAGGCCGCCCACGTTGACGGTATAGGGGGCAGCAGTCGCAGAACCTACGGAGGTATTGCCAATAAAGAATTCCACCCTGACGACCTTACCGTCAACGTCGCTCGCGCTCGCCGTAAGCGTCACCGACTCGCCCGCTTCGAAACTCGCGCGAGCGGCGGGAGCCGTAAGGCTCACGCTGGCGGCCTTGTTGCTTTGCCCGAACGCCTGGTTGTAAGCGGGCATCTTTCCGAACCTGCCGCCGACCCCCGTCACCTTGGGGAGTTCCGTCGGGAGATTCGCCACAGAACGCTTCTCGAACGAATAGCCGGGCGTGAACACGTTATCCGTCGGGGCCGTAGCCGTCGAACCGTTCGCCTCGTCGTATGGCGTTTTCTGGTTCGTCTTCACGATAGTCGTATTCCTGATATTGATTTTCGAATAGGCGTCCTTCCCTGCCACGCGCCAATTGGCTTCGCCAATGTAATTGTTTTCGTACAGCACCTGCGACCCATGGCTCGAATTGCCCGTTGCGTCAATAATGTGCCAGTAGTTGTAATCCACATAGGAATTGTAAATGTGGACCTTGGAATCCGTGTAATCGCTCGCAACCTTCGGCACGCGCCCGTACGTATTGTGCCAATAGACGTTCGCGAAAGTCACCTCGGCATCCTGAATCAAGTGCATGTAGGGATCGTAGTAATAACAGTTGAACTCGTTGGCCCCGTCATAGTCCAAGTACGAAACCGTGGCCTCCTTCAATCCGCCGAGGTCCATGCCGTCGGAAATCCACTTGTAACTCACGTGGTCAATCCAGATTCTGCTGACGAAACTACCCTTCGACGGGTCGCCATCGACAGAAATCCCGTCACCCGCCTCGATCAAGCGCGGATTCTTGTCGTAAACGGCAAGGTTGCGGAAAATGTTGTTGTTGCCGCCCTCATACGACCGTGCGTCGAACGAGGCCCCACGCAGATTCGCCCCGCGACCCATGCCCACAAGGCTCTTGTTCGCACGCGTAGTCGTCCACGTATCCGACGTCATCAAATTTTCGGAGACCGAAACCATAGTCGTCTGCTCCGAAAGCCCGGAACAGGAATTTTCCGTAAACGAAATGCGGTAAAAAGTGTTCGACGAATTCTTGTCACCCGCGCCACAACTGCTTTTGCACCAGGTCCACCCGCGATTGGCGGCATCGGTCGCCGCATTCACCATGTTGCGGAAATCGTAAGTCCCTTCGGGAACAACGATGGTCATCTTCCCCTCGGAAGACATGTACTTCTTTATGCTCGCGGCATCGGACGCCACGACGATTTCGCCACCGTCGCCGCCCGTTGTATTGGCGCCGAATCCTTCCGCCTTGATGTTGAACGTGAACAAGAGGACTGCAGTCTTGTCGTCTTCGCTCGCAGTCCAAATCCACTTGGCCTGGGTATTCGGGGCGAAATCCTTCAAGGCGCCGCCGCTCGGCATCGCCGTATTCGCATAGTCCAGGGTGGTCGCCCCGCCCCACTGGTTCAAGTCGCGCCCCTTGTTCTTCCAGGAATCACTGCCAACCACGGGTTTCGACTTCCAATCGCCGCCGCTATAGTAAGATCGGTCCAGTTCGTCAACCTGCACCATCACGCCGGGCGCACCGCTCCCGTTCACGCCCACCACGGAAACGGCATTTTCGCCGGGCAAAAAAGTATAGGGGACAAAGCGCACGCGGCCGGCCTGGTTATCTTCGGCAAGCATTTCGCCGTTCACGTAAAGGCGGTAGCCACCATCAGCCACAATCCAAATACCAGGGCCCTCGCCCGCATTGTAGGTGGCAGCAATCAACTGGCTCCCCACCTTGTCGCCTCCGCCGTAAGCCGCGTCGGTAGGCAAATTCACAACTTCGCTAGCGGGGACCGCAGCGCTAGACACTCCAAAAAACAGCGCCACGGATGCCCCCGCTAGGAATTTATCCAAACAACCCAATACCATACACACTCCAAATTCCAGACAACGGCACGAAATTGCGCCGTTTATCGCCGAGTTAATGAAAATCTAGACTTCAAACCGTTTTTTTGCCATTAATTTTTCGAGCCAACACGATTTCCCGTTGTTCGCAGACAACGCGAATATTTGTTTTTTTCATCCATTTCACACTCGGTTTTCTTAGATTTATGGTATGAGCGGACCCGCGAAAGAAAAAAAAGTCTTCGAGTACATGGATTACCGTGCGTTCCTCAAGGACTATTACAACAGCAAGAAGGCGAACAACCCCGCCTTCTCGTTGCGCGTGTTTTCCGACAAAATCGGCTTCAAGGCGAAGGACTTCATCAGCCGCGTGATGAACGGCGAAAAGAACCTTTCGAGCCAGAGCATTCCGAAGGTCGCAAGCGGGCTACGCCTGGGCAAGCACGAAACCGAGTTCTTCATCGGACTCGTCAACTTCAACCAGGCCGAAACGCAGGCAGAACGCGACAGCGCATTCGCCCAAATGCAGGCCGCCCTCAAGGTCGTGCGATTCACCGAAAAGCAGCACCTGCTGGGGCATTGCCAGTACATGGTCTATTCGCACTGGCGCCACCTGACCATCCGCAGCCTAATCGGGCTATTCGGATTCAACGGCGACTACGAAACGCTCGCCAGGCAAGTACACCCGCGCATAAGCGTAGAAGAAGCCAAACAGTCCGTGAAACTGCTCGAAGAGTGTCAACTCATCAAGAAGAACGCCGACGGCAACTACGAACTTACCGAAAGCGCAATCACCACCGGCGACCGCACGTCGAAACTCGCCCTGCGCGGATTCCACCAGCACTGTCTAAAACTTGCGAGCGATTCCATCGACCGCGACGGCCCAAAGGACCGCCACATTTCCGGCCTCACACTCGGCATAAGCCAAGAAGGCTACGACCGCATCGTGGAACGCATCAACGCATTCCGCAAAGAAATCGCCCTGATCGCAGAAGAAGACCAGGGCGCCGATAAAGTTTTCCAGATGCAGTTCGCCCTTTTCCAGGTGGGCGGAAAAAAAGGAACCTGATTAGCAGGTTCCTTCGAATTTCTATTTCACGTTCACAAGCCGGTTCATCACCACGCGCTTGCCGGCATTGAGGCGCACAAGCCTTGCCCCCGTACCCATTTCCCGCAAATCTACACGGATTCCAGGACCTTCGAACCGGACCGACTTGAGCAAGTTGCCCTGCATGTCGAATACCTGCACGGCCTTGGCTCCGCGACCCGCCATAACCACATCGACGAATCCGCCAGCCACATTCATGCGGGCTGCATAGGCCAACTCGGCGGTGCCCCTGTCGTAGTGGCGAAGAGTCGCGGTCTGGATAGACACGTGCATCACGTAAGTTATCTGGATTCCGTTGTACACCAGCGCCTGGCGAATGGTATAGCTGTCCTTGTCAGCCACATGGCCAGGGTAGTGCCCAATTTCTACTGTCATTGTGGCAAGATCCACTTCGGCAAACAACTTCACGCTGATGTCGTCGCTCCACTCGCAAATGTTGCCGTTCTTGTCGAACCAGTGTCCATTGCCGAGCGCAGTCGTCTTCGATTCCAAGGTACCGTCGGAGAACACCCCATAGAATTTCACGCTGTCCTTAATGGCCGACAGCGGAATGCCAAAAATCTTCGCCGTGGTATCGGGATTCAACGAGAACTTGGTCCTTGCATAATTGTCGTCGATTCCTATAGTGTCCCTAAATTCCAACACGACAATCTTCGCAATCGAGGAACTGCTCGACGCGATTACCGCAGAACTGCTCGACACGGCCTCCGCAGAACTCGTCGCGGCAACAGAACTGCTCGAAGCAAGTTCGCAGTCCCCGACACTCACGCCCTCTTGAGTAGAAAAGCAAATATTGCCGTTCTTCTCGGTGATGGAGAACAGGCTCACATTCTGCGAGGTCCCATTCCAAGCCTTGAAGGGGCCGTAGTCCGTGGTTCCGGTGCTCCCCGGGAACGGGTCATCCTTGAAGTACTTGGCATTGAAGCCCTCGTTGTAATTCGGAGCCCAGGTGTTGCCAGCTTCGACCACATCGATGCGCTGATGGTTGACGTCGTCATTCATCGAGTCGTCATCCCAGGAATTTTGATTGTAATCGATATGCCAAATGAGCATGCCGTGGTTCGGAAGCGCAGCATCCCACTTGGTAAGTTGCCGGTTTTCCAAGATAAACCATTCGTTCTTGTTGCCGGACACAGGAACCTTGTAGGCGACGTTAGCCGTATTGAGCGGAGGGATTACGGTAACCGAGCCGGATTCATCAAGCGTCGAATACGTCATCCATTTCATGAATTCGCGTTCAAAACCGCTGTAACTGGGAGGCGTCCTGCCACCATTGGCGTACATGCCGGTCGCCATCACGTCCCAGTAATGCGTTCCGGGAGCCTGGATGCCCTGGTTTTTAAAATCGCTATAGCAGTTGCTTGCGCGCACGCAATAATGGTCCTTGAGGCCCATGGTGTGGCTGAATTCGTGAATGAAAGTCGGAAACAGATTAGCAGCCTGTTCAATGATAAAGTAACTATTAAACTTTTTGCCGTTGTTTGCGCTGATTTGGCGAGTACTGTTCCATTGAAGTTTGTACTGGAATCCGCCCAGGTGACCGTTTGAATTTTGCGGAGCCTCGCCGGCGAAAAGTACCGGGGTCGCATCGATTTCGCCATTGTTGTCGGAATCGTAAATTGCGGCATTGAAGTCGCGGTACTTAGAAAGCAGGCTCGCGATGGCGTCCTTGATCAACACATCCTCTTTACCGATATATGTACTGAATTCATTCGACACGCTCACAAAGTACAAATCGAACTTCGGCACGAAAACGGAACCGGACTGGTCCGAAAAGTAATCGCGGACAGATCCCGTGTACCTGTTCGCGTTATAGCCTTCCTGGTTCAGCAAAGCGTCGACCGAAGCCGAGTCAAGGTTCTTTTGGCTCGGGGAAGATACCAAGAGCACTGGGAAACGGTTCGTCCCGGAACTATGCTTTTCGGGATTCGGTAGGCGCAAAACCATGGGAGCGTCGTCAGGGAGGTCGGACAATTCCGCAGACGGGACCCAGGGAGCGGGCGCGCCCGTGGAATCAGCATCCGGACGTTTAAGCCTGTCCTTATGGCGCTTGCGATGATTTTCAAAGGCCTTTTTTTTGTTCAACTTTTTCAGGAAGGCCTTTTCGTTGGAGTTGCGCTTCTTTTTGTGGACCTTGAACTTTGTGGCATCGCCATTTTCGTCGGCGTAGTAATAAGCGCCGTCATCACCAAACTTGACAAGATACCCGTCATCCGTCTGCGTATAACTGAAGTGCTCATCGCCAAGCGTTCTAACGGTTATGGAGTCGCCGTCGTTCACGACCGTCCGCGGCTCCGGATTGAAGGGGTAAGCCAAGGCGCCCGTAGCAAGGGCACCTGCCATATACACTACCAAACAGAAAGATTCTTTCATTCCCAAAACCTCACCCATAAATTATCCTATAAAAGGCAAAGTATTCAGCACCGGCCCCAATTTTCGTGTAAAAAGCGTTCTTTCAACGAAAATTTACACGAAATTAGGCGACTCCTTTACCGAACGACAATTTTGCGGACACCAAGGCCGGGCACCTGCACCATATAGACCCCGTTCATGCCCTGCGGCAAGCGGACATTTACACGGCTACCCGACACGGGGACGCTCACTACCTGGGAACCCTGCAAATCCAGCACCCGGACAGTCTGCGCATTCACCTTGCCGCGGGAATCCGTAGGCAAACTCACCATCAAGTTGAGCCCGGCCACGTTCACGCCAAACGCATTCGCCACCACGCGGGTTCCCGGAATTGCCAAGGGCTGTTTCTCAATAACCACGGGCTTTTCGTCGTAACGGGCCACGAGCGCCATCATGTACCAGGTGCTGTGCGGCAGCCACTGTTCAATCCAGCGCCAGTTCTGCCAGGATTCCATCATCGCGTCAAAGCCCACGGCACCGACACCATCGTCGTCCCAGGCGATTCCCGAGCCGTCGGTGTTCTTGCCGGTAATGCCGTTCGCGATACCGCCCTCAAGGGTCTTGTCGTAGTCGGACTGGCCATCGTAAATCTTCGGGTTCTTGAGGCCCTTCTTGTACATCATGCAGGTGGAGTACGGGTTCTTGCCCAAAATCCAGTCCAACTGGTCGGTCGCGTACTTGAACACGGAGGCGGAATCGTCGAAGCCAACTTCCGACAGCAGGCGTGCGGCCGTAACAGAAGCCGCGGCAAGGCTCGCGATGCGGGCGTCCTCGCCCTGCCACCAGTAGTTGCTCTCGTTGTCGTGCGGGATGAAGAACCCGTCCTTGATTGCATTTTGGGTCTTGTATGTCTGGCGGGCGTAGCCGAACGGGTTGTCGGCCTTGTTCGTAATACCGACAAGCCAATCCAGATGCGCCTTGATGGCATCCAGGGCGTCCTTTGCATTGTAGTTATAGCACGAAGCCCCGATCATGTCCACGCAGTACCAATCAATAAGTTCACTCGGGGAGTTCATGGTAATCTTGCTTTCGACTTCGGCATAGCGCACCAGGGCCACCAGCGGGAGGCCCGCATCGCTTGCGTGCCAGAACGGACGAGTCTTAGCGTCATCGCTCCAGAAATATCCATCATCGCTCAAGCGGTTAATAAGATTCTTCGCACGTGCGCGTGCATCCTTCAGGTAGTCCACCTTCTCGGTCGCGATATAAAGTTCCGTCGCAGCGAGGAGTGCCGTGTAGTCGTCTATGATGTTTTCCTTATTGTCGTCGCAGTATTCGCAGTTGCCGCCGATGGACTGCTTGCCCTGCAAATGCTCAAAGCCCTTCTCGGCCGCGGCGAGGTACTGTTCGCTCGTGAATTCACCATGCACGCCCAGCTTGGAGGCACGAGCCAGAGCAGCAATCGCCATGCCGCCGCCTTCACGGAAAGCGGTCTTGTAGTCGGCGCTCTTGACGCCGTCGCTGCCGGTAAAGGCGCAAAGGTAACGACTTCCGGCGCCCCAGTTGTCGAACACCGTCATGTAGAAAAAGCCCTCGTCATCCAGCATGCGCACAAGGAAGTCCGCACCGTAAACAGCCTCCTCGTCCGTCTTCGCCTTGGTGCTCGCGGAAGCAAGCATCGCCGGGATGTGTTCAGCCGCATAGGCCAACGACCACACCGTCAAGGGAATCTGCTGCGGATTCAGGTTGTTCGCATAGGAAAGATGGCTCAGGTACTTGCTCACGTCGCCGCTCGCGTCGTACCAGCCGCCGCGCACATCGCGCGTCTTGCCCTGCGAGCCGTACACCTGCACCTTGGAATCCCAGTCCATGATCTGGCTGTTGCTTGCGCGGTCGTTGTAGAAGTAGTCAAGGACCGAGACGAGCGTATTTTGGGCGAGAGCATTTTTCTCGACCTTGAACTCGCCCGATTCCTGCGGCTGACCGTTTTCATTTATCTGCAGTTTGTAAGTGCCAGGGGCGACATCGCCGTCAAGCGAGGCCGTATAGAACTTTCCGCTATTGAGCCAGTTGTCGGGATTCGTGCCCTTCGAGAGTTTGCCAGTCTTCACGGCAGAACCGTTCGACATCAGGCTGAACTCGGCGTTGTCCAGCTGGGCGTCGCTCTTGACGATCACCGTGAACGGTTGGCCGGCATCGTAGCCGACCTGGTTGTAGTAAAAGTTTGCAGCGCAGGCAAAGCTAGCCAGCGCCAGGGGAAGAGAAATCGTATAAATGTTCCTAGCCATGATGCAAATATATATTATGTTAACCGCCAAAGACGTCGCCCCAGCATTTTTATTCTACGCATATTTTGCGTAGTTTGATTTTCAGCACACTTTTCCGAAAGACCGAAATCCCATGTTTTCACAAAAAATTCGTAAGAAAGACAAGACAAACGGATTTCACAACTTGTTGTTTTTCAACAGAATACGCAACTCCGCAATTATTCTACGCATATTTTGCGTAGAATATCAACTTTTTACACCATTTACTCCGATACCCCTTGCATCAAAAAAGAATTTAATCTACTTTTGCCCACAGAAACCACGAACCACCAATTAGACGAGAGATGAAATAATGGCGGCGCAGCCGCCCACCAACCACCAACCACCAACCACCAATCACTAACCACTAACCACCAACCACTAACCACCATGTACTACGAAAGCATTAAAGTTCTCGACTGCACCATCCGCGACGGCGGTCTCGTCAACAAGCACGACTTCTCCCTGGAATTCGTCCGCCGCCTCTACACCCTCCTCACCGCCACCGGCATCGACTACATGGAAATGGGCTACAAGAACAGCCCCGACCTCTTTGACCCCAAGGAATACGGCCCGTGGAAGTTCTGCGAAGACGACCTCCTGTGGAAAGTCCGTGACGGCATCGAATCCAACGTCAAAATGGCCGTGATGGCCGACGTCGGCCGCGTGAACATGGACGCCGTGAAACCCGCGAGCGAGAGCCCCTACCAGATGTTCCGCGTGGCAAGCTACGTGAAGAACATCGACAAGGGCATCGACATGGTGAACACCTTCCACGAAATGGGCTACGAGACGACACTCAACATCATGGCCGTGAGCCGTGACCGCGGCCCGGAACTCGACGAAGCCCTGCACCAGGTGCAAGAAGAATGCAAGGCCGACGTGCTCTATCTCGTGGACAGCTTCGGCGCATTCTACCAGGAAGACATCGACAAGGAACTCGCCCGCTACAAAGGAATCGTGAAGAACAAGAAGTTTGGTTTCCACGGGCACAACAACCAGCAGCTCGCCTTCAGCAACACCATCCAGGCCATCATCAACCACGTCGATTACCTTGACGGTTCCGTAAGCGGCATGGGCCGCGGCGCAGGCAACTGCACCACCGAACTTTTGCTGAGTTTCCTCAAGAACCCGAAGTACGACCTGCGTCCGGTCCTCGACGCCATCGAGGAGCTGTTCCTCCCATTGCAGCAGAAGTACGAATGGGGCTACATCATCCCGCAGATGATCACCGGCATGCTCAACCGCCATCCGCAAGACGCCATCGCCGTCCGCAAGACCGAAGACAAGGACCACTACCGCAAATTCTACAACCACATGATGAACGACTAAGAGGCGAGAGTCGCGGAATCAAGCGCATTTTTGCTAAAAAGGGTCACTAAATCAGGAAAAAGTTCCGTTTAGTGACCCTTTTTGTTAATTTGTACACACAAAGTTCGTCACCGACAGCGACATTTTTCAAAAAAGAGGTCACTAAAGCCAGAAAAAAGCAACTTTAGTGACCCAAATTTTTGAAGTTCTCCGCGATTTATAAAAATTTCCTTCAGAATTTAGTTACTTTGTACACAAAAAAGGTCACTAAACTAGAAAAAATTTCCATTTAGTGACCCATTTTCACCATTTTCAATTTTTTTATTTCTTCAGCAGCATTCCCGTAACGGACTTTTCACGCACAAAGGTCTTTTTCGCCACGTTCTGCACGTCGGCAGCAGAGACCTTGTCGAGTTCATTCGCCCAGTTGAGGAATATGCGATAATCGCCGAACATTTCGTAGTAGGCGAGCATGGTCGCCACGTTCTCCATGTCGGTGAGGCTGCGCACGAGGCCCGCGTAGGCGTGGTTCTTGACCTTCTGGAATTCGCGGTCGCTCACGGGTTCGCTCTTGATTTTTTCAAGTTCGTCCCACACGGCCTCTTCGACCTTCGCCACATCGGCATTCGGGCGCAAGTTCACCTGCACCGAGAATTCCGAGATGTACTTGTTCGGGCTGTTGCTGGCGCCGACACTGACCGCCAATTTTTCCTGTTCGACCAGGCGCTTGTAGAGGCGTCCGGAACGGCCATTCAGCACGCCTTCGGCGATGTCGAGTGCGTACAAACTGGAGTCCCCGACTTCGGGAGTCTTGAACACAAGCGTGTACGAATTCGGAGCATCTGGGCGCTTTACCACCAAGCGCTTTTCGCCGGCCTGTTCCGGGTCGCGAATCGTGAGCGGCGGGAAGGCTTCGCCTGCCGGGATATTGCCAAAGTACTTCTTAATCATTTCCATGGTCGAGGCGGTGTCCAAGTCACCCGCCAAAACCAAGATGGCATTGCGCGGTTTGTAGTACTTGCGGTAATGTTCCTCGGCCATTTCGCGGGTCAAGTTCGCAATGTCGCTCGGCCAGCCAATCGTCGGCACACGGTAAGGGAACGCCTCGTAAATCATGGAATTCAAGGTTTCGTAATAGCGGCCCGTGGGCTTGTCGTCATAGCGCATGCGGCGTTCCTCGCGCACCACGTCACGTTCCGAGTAGAATTCGCGAAGCACAGCGTTCTGCATGCGGTCCGCCTCGAGCCACATAAAGAGTTCAATCTTGTCTTTGGGGAGAGTCACGATATAGGCCGTCATGAGGTCGCTCGTAAAAGCGTTGAGGCCCGAACCGCCAGCCGACTGGTAGGCGCTCCAGAGTTCATCCTTCACAAAAATTTTGCGGTGTTCGTTGAGCACGGAGTCGTGCTCGGCGGTCAACTTGCGCACGGTCGCAGTATCGCCTGCAAGTTTCGCAGGGCGGATCAAGGCCTGCAGGCTATCTTGCGCAGCCATAAAGCGGGCGTCGGCCACACTGTCTGCAATGCCGACCTTCTTGGTGCCCTTAAAAAGTTCATGCTCCAAGATATGGGCGAGGCCGGACTTGCCCGGAACCTCGTGCACGGAGCCCGTCACGTAAAAGAGGCGGCAGCTCACCGTGGGCGCTTGCGAATTCGGGTACAAAAGAACGGTAAGTCCATTTGGCAGAATATTCTTGTGAACATCCAGATTGACGGCAGAGCAAACTGGCGAAACAGCCAACAGAACTGGCAGCATGGCAAAAGCGAAACGGGCGGTAAACTTGTTCATGCCCATAATTTAATATTTCTTTGACCGCTAGGGTTCTTCTATTTTCAAAAGTTCGGCCATGTCGCCTATGCAGATTTCAAAATCGAGATCGGAATTTTCACAAACGCGATTCACATGGGCTGACTTGGGCAATGGCAAAAGCCCCAGTTGCAGGCAGAAACGACTAGCCAGTTGCGGGACCGAAACCCCATACTTGGCGGCCATTTCGCAAACGGCCTCCACCTCCATAAGTCGCCCGTTCGCGTTCGGCGAGTAGGCTTCCACCAGGATTCCGTTCTGCTGGCAGAACTCGATGGTATCGGCAGGCACATGTCCCACATGAACGCGAATCTGGTTAACCGCAGGTTTCACCAAACAGTTGTCCATGATGTTCTTCAAATCTTCCACGCCAAAATTCGAAACGCCTATCGCCCGGATTTTCCCCGCGGCATAGGCATCTTCGAGGGCTTTCCAAACTTCAAGGTTTTCTTCAAGATAGTTTGGCGCCCCGGGCTTGTTCATTTCGCTCCACGGCTTTGGCGCATGAATCAGCATGAGGTCGATAAAGTCGCAATCCAGGCGTTCCATGGAATCCAGGATGCACTGCTCTGCAGCCTTGAAACTCTTGACCTCGGCGGGAATCTTGGTCGTCACGAAAAGGCCTTCGCGATGCATGCCGGTTTCTGCAAGGCCCCTTTTGATACCCTTCCCCACCCCACGCTCGTTCTCGTAGGCAATAGCCGTATCTATATGCCGATAACCGATATCTATGGCCGCGGCCACGACTTCGCTCGCCGCCTCTTCTGAAATTTGCCACGTACCCAAGGCGACCTTCGGAATCCGCACACCGCAATTCAACTTGAAAAACTCGTCCAGGACCATAAACACCTCCATACAAATGGCGAAAACGACGCCACAACCACACTTTAAAGTAAAACAAAAAATCAAGAAAACTTGAATCCCGGCGGATTTTCAATAGGTTAACTTGAAATAATCGCAAAAAAAGGACTTAACGTTCGATGGTCTTGATGCCCTTGCTATTCGCCTTGGCAGGATTGAACGGATCGATATGCACAAGGGCGTCGACCACGTTCTCGCCGGAATCGATGAGCAGTTCCTCGACTTCCTCGGCAACGTCATGCGCATCCTTCAGGGGCATCTGGGCATCGACCACGATATGCACGTCCACATGCAGGTCGCTGCCGACGTAACGGGAGCGGAAACCGTGCAGACTAATGACCTTCGGGTGCGAAAGGGCGGTTTCCTTGAGACGTTCCGCTATTTCGAAACTGGCGCCACGGTCCGCCAACTGGTGGACTCCGGGCCACGCGATCTCGTACGCGGAATGCAAAATGAAAAATGCGACAATCAAGGCGCCGACGCTATCGGCAAACCAGAGTTGCGGAAGCGCAATCGCGAATATGACGGCGATAAGCACGGGAATCGAACTGAACGCGTCGCTGCGGTGGTGCCAGGCGTTCGCCGTCAAGGCCTGGCTGCGGATTTTGCGGCCAGCTGCCCGAGTATAGCGGAAAAGCACCTCTTTCACGAGGACCGAAGCTAGCGCCATGACTGCGACAACGAGTTCCGGGTGGCTCCCCTCGCCCGACAACAGCCCGAGAATGGCGTTGTACCCAATACCCACGCCCACAGCGGCGACGGCAAGGCCTATGCCTATGGTAATCAGCGTTTCGAAGCGGCGGTGCCCGTAAGGATGTTCCGCGTCGGGTGGAGAATTCCAGTAACGGCTACCCACAATAACGGCGATGTCGGTCGCAAAGTCGCTCGCGCTGTGTACAGCGTCGGCCACGAGCGCCTGTGAATTCCCAAAAACGCCCACGACGAACTTCGCCACGGAAAGCGCCGCGTTCCAGAACAGCCCTACCCAGGTTACGTGGCGAACTTCACTACTGTCATCTTTTTTACGGACTCTTGTCATTACGACTTTAATCTAACAAAATGCGTCGACTCTTGCAAATATGCAACCCTTTGCTTGGCCCAAGCATCCAATTACCAGTAACATCCTGAATTTCTTTCTATTTTTCAATCGTATTATGAAACGACTCGTAAAAATTTTAATCTTTTTCGCAATTGTCGCTGCCGTCGTATTCGGCGTCAAGGCATACTTGAACAAGAGCGAAGCCCAGGCCATGCCCGGGGCACTTATTAGCGCAAAAGTCGTGAACGACACCATTTCCACCACAATTTCAGCCACAGGCTCCCTGGAACCGGTGGACCAGGTAGAAGTCGGCACCCAGGTTTCGGGCGACATCGCCAAGATTTTCGTGGACTTCAACACCAAGGTCAAAAAAGGCCAGGTCATCGCCGAACTCGACAAAAGCAAACTGAAGGCGACGCTCTCCCAAACCGAAATCGCCTACAGGTCGGCAGAAAACGACTACAAGTACAAACAAAGCACCTTTGAACGCACCAAGAAATTGGCCACAAGCGGGAGCGCCAGCGCCGTGGACCTGGAAACCGCAGAATACAACATGAACACGGCCAGGCTTTCCATGGAACGCAGCAAGAACGAAGTGGACCAGGCAAAGTTGAACCTGAGTTACGCCACCATCAAGAGCCCCATCGACGGAGTCGTTTTGCAGCGCGCCGTAGACGTGGGTCAGACAGTCGCCGCCTCCATGAGCACACCCACCCTGTTCATCATCGCAAAGGATCTTAGCCAAATGAAGGTCATGGCCGACGTCGACGAGGCCGACATCGGTCAGGTCAAAGCCGGTCAACGCGTTGAATTTACGGTGGACGCCTTCCAAGACGACAAGTTCACGGGCAAGGTGCAAGAGGTTCGCCTGAACCCGACCACCACAAGCAATGTGGTCACCTACACCGTCGTGATTACCGCCGAGAACCCGGACCAGAAACTGCTCCCCGGCATGACAGCCACCTGCACCATCGTGACCCAAGAAATCCCGGACGCTATAGCCATTCCGGTGAAAGCCCTCAAGTTCGCCCCTGCCGAAGGCACCCCTATGGCCGACCGCAAGGACATGCCTCACCACGAAGGCAACTTTAGCAAAGGCAAGACGCCACCTCCGCAGGCAGGCATGGGCGCAGGAGGCCCTCCAGGCGGCTTCCCCGGATTCGGTGGCCCGGACGGCAAGAAAAAGCGCCCTCAGTTCAAGGGCGACATGGTCTGGGTAAATATCGATGGCAAATGCGCACCGCGACGCATTAAGACAGGCATCAGCGATGGCGTGAATATTCAGATTCTAAAAGGCCTGAGCGTTGGCGACTCCGTGGTCGTAGGTCAAGAAACCATCGCAACCAAGAAGTTTGAAAAGTCCGAAGCCCAGAGCCCATTTATGCCAGGGCCTCCAGGCAAGCGGAAAAAGAAATAGTCCGGCTACTTGAGCGCAAAAATAGATGCTTAAAAATGCAATCTCCCGATCATTGACATTTGTTCAACGGAATTATCATTCCTAAAAGGTTTTGCCCCTTAAAAAACTTTAGTTTTATAGTAAATTCCTTTAATAGGGGTACTGGATGTCAAGGCAGAACCGTGCGCCCGTTGTTCATGGACAACGATATTTTTGAGGAACTTACAGGTAATCCCTATTTAGACATATATTATGTTTAAATATCTTACCTTTGTATGGAGTGTTTTATGGGAAAAGATTGGTTTGTGATTTTGACAGCGTCGGCATGCGCCATGAGTTTGTCGGCCAACGCGTTTGCCGCAAGTTACACCCCGCCTAGCGCGGCAGTGTCAAAAATCAACAGTTATCGTGGCTACTCGGAACTCACCACAGCCGCAAGCGGCATGGACATTGACCAGTACGCCTACAACATGACCACTTGGCAAATATCGAACGGCGGGTTCTACAAAGCCATGGCCGATAGTTACAAAAGCGCCTATAAAAGCGGAAACAAGTCGGAATGGCGTTCCAAGGACGGCGGCGATCTCGGCACAATCGACAACAACGCGACCATCCAAGAAATGCGCCTGCTCGCCATTCGCTACAGGGAAACCACCAATTCAAATTACAAAAGCACATTCAAGAGCAGTTTCAACAAGGCTCTGAACTTTCTGCTTTCCATGCAGCGGTCCACAGGCGGACTTCCGCAGGTCTGGCCCAAGCGCGGCAACTACAGCGACCACGTGACCCTCAACGACAACGCCATGATTCGCGCCATGGTCACCATGATGGATATCGCAAACAAGGCGAGTCCTTTCGACACAGACATCATCGACGACGCCACACGCGGCAAAATGCAAAAGGCCATGGACAAGGCTATCGACTACCTGATTCGCGCTCAAATCGTGAACAACGGAAATCCAACAGTCTGGTGCGCTCAGCACGATACCGTCAACTACGCCCCGCGTTCTGCACGCGCCTACGAACTGGAAAGCAAATCCGGCAGCGAAAGCGCCGGTGTGGTGTGGTTCCTGATGAACTGGCCCAAGCAGACCCCGGCAATACAAGCCGCAGTCAAGGGAGCCATCGCCTGGTACAAGAAAACCAAGGTGAGCAACCTCAAGTTCAACAAGGGAAATTTTGAGCAAAGCGCTGGCGCCAGCATGTGGTACCGTTTTTACGAAGTAAACAACGACAACTACTTCTTTTGCGACCGCGATGGCGCAAGCACAAAAACGCAGGACATTACAAAAATCAGCGAAGAACGCCGTACGGGTTACCAGTGGGCCGGCGATTACGGAAGCGCGCTCCTCAAGGCAGAAGCCGACTACATGAACGCCATCGCTAACATAAGCATCGCCGAAGAATACGGTCCTAACGCAGGGACCCCTGCCAGCAGTTCATCAATCAGTTCTTCGAGCATTGCAAGTTCCAGCAGCGTTTCCAGTTCTTCGATTGTCGCAAATTCCAGCAGCATCGAGAATCCTGCCGTAGTCGACTGTGGCGGAAGCGCATGCACAACGACCATCCAAGGCGATGAATTCATTTCTATCGACGGCGTCAGCGAAAGCAAAAACGCTGGATTCTCCGGAACCGGTTACGCAAACGTCGATAATGCCGAAGGCACAACCGTAACCTATGGCGTCACAGTCCCCGAATCAGGCCAGTACGCCATTTACATTCGCTTTGCCAACGGCGGTTCCTCCAGCAGGAACATAAGCATTAGCGCAGGCGGAACAATCGTCGCAAGCAGCGTCGAACTTCCACCGACAGGCGCATGGACCACCTGGAACATGGCCACCGCGAAAATTCAACTGTCCAAAGGCAACAGCGAACTCACGCTGAAAAGCCTCACTGCCGACGGAATGGCAAACATCGACTTTATCGGCCTGAAAATTGACGAACAGCAGACGCTAGGCATCACATCAAGCGTTCCCAGGGCAAACAACTCCGCTGGCGCAACGATGCAAATCCGCGACATCAAGGGGAACCTCGTAAACAGCGCGGACCATAAAGGCATCTACCTGATGACCATCAAGAAAGACGGCAAGACTTTAAAAAGAACACTCATCGCGAAATAGGTAAAAATGATGAATTACTCCAAGGCAACCCTCGCGGGCATACTTACTCTGGCACTAGCAGCAAACGCCGCCGTCACCAAGCGCGGTTTCGACTTCGTCGTAGGCAAAGACGGGGACTTCAAGGCCGCCATGACGAAGGCCGCCGCATCGGGCGCGAGCGAAAGCAAACGTTTCATCATCTTCTTCCCCGACGGCGAATACGAACTCACGAAACTCACCGGCGATGAACACGGCAAGACCACGTTCAGCACATCGCACGTTTCGTTCATCGGCCAATCCGCCGACAAGTCCATCATCTGGAACACGACGGATACCGAAGGCATCAGCGTAACAGCCACCCTGTACTTCCCGAAAAACACAGACATCTACATGCAGGATTTGACGGTGCAGAACAGAAGCACCTTCAAGACTTCGGAAGCGGGCCGCCAAGTGGCCATCCAGCAAATCGGCGACAAGTTCATCTACAAAAATGTCAAACTCCTAAGCAGTCAAGACACCTACTACACCAAGAAGAACGGCGGTTCCAAGACTTATTGGGAAGGCGGTCAAATCAAGGGAACGGTCGACTTCATTTGCGGTGACGGCGACGTATTTTTCGAAGGCACGAAACTCACCATGGACAGGAGTGGCGGCTACATCACTGCCTCGCAGAACAGCACCGACTGGGGCTATGTATTCAACAATACGACTATCGAAGTGAGCAACGGCAGTTACAACGGCACGTTCTACTTGGGACGCTCCTGGGGGCATGCGAAAACGGTATTTTTGAACACGAAAATGGTGGCGCAGCCCAAGGCAGAAGGCTGGGGCCCCGACATGAATTCCGCACCCGTTGTCTTTGGCGAATACAATAGCAAGGACGGCAACGGAAACGCCGTGAATACAAGCAGCCGCAAAACGCGATTTGACGGCGGCAAGGACGGTTCTACGGCAACTACTCTCAAGACCGTGTGGAATGCAAGCGACGCTGCAAAGTACACGCTTGCAAACGTTCTCGGCGGCAGCGACAACTGGGATCCGACAAAATTCACGAAACAGGTGAACGCCCCGGAAATTGTGCAACAAGGCGCGAACATTGAATGGAGCGACGACGATAACGCCATCTGCTGGGTTGTATTCGTAAACGGCAAGTACCACAGCAACACTACGTCGCCAAGCATTGACGTCGGTGGCATTTCCGCCGGTTCCAAGGTGACCGTGAGAGCGGCGAACTCCATGGGCGGCCTGGGCAGCGCCTCCAACGAAATCGAAGTTCTGGAAGCGAACGTCAACTACTTCAATGTGAAAACTAGCGCAGACGTCGGCGGCGAAATCCAGATGGACCCGAACCGCGAAAAGATTGCCGAAGGCACCAAGGTGTCGTTTACCGCAGTCGCAAATAGCGGTTGGAAATTCGCTGGCTGGACCGGCAAGAACGCCGCTGACGCAGGCACAAGCAACGTGTGGGCGACAACTGCAGCCGCCGACATCGATATCGGTGCAACGTTCATAGGCGACGGCACAAATACGTTCCAGGCGGAATCCGGCATTGTCGACAACGCCATACTCGAAAGCACTAACGCAGGCTTCAAGGGCACCGGTTACATCAACTTCGGCACAGGCACCTCCTCGGTAAAAGTCCCCGTGTACGTGGCGGCGAACGGCGAGTACAAAGCGACGTTCTCGTACGCAAACGGTTCTGGCAGCGCCCGCAGTCTTTCCATTTCTACCGACGCCGGCACCAACGAAGAAATGTCATTCGAAGCCACAGGCGCGTGGACCACGTACCTCACCAAGGAACTTTCCGTGCAACTGAAGAAAGGCGCTAGTTACATCACCTTCTCGATTGTCGGCGGAAACGACGGCCCGAACCTGGACCAGATTGTCCTGGAACCTGTCAACGTCGAAGAGGACCCCGTGCTTTGCGAATCTATGGAGTGCGGCGGAAATGGATTAGCACTAATCCCCGGAACATTGGCGAAACCCGAAGCGGATCTCGCAAACAAACCCGCCAAGGAACTGCTCTTCACCGTGAACGGCCAACTGGTCCGCCAGTCCGTCGGGGCTTCCGTGAGCACAAGCGGGCTCCAGCCGGGAATCTACCTCATCAAGACTATCGGCAAAGGCTATTCAAGCCAGCGCACCATCCGCGTGGAATAAAAAACACGCAAAAAAAACGTGAATAAAAATTCGCAAAAATAAAACGCGCAGAACAATCCCGCGCGTTTTCATTTTTTTGTCGACCAAGGAATCTAGGGCGAACAAGGCATTATTCGCCGAGCACGAAATTCAAGTACATCTGGAACAGCGGTTCGCCCCACAAGTACATGACCGGGGCCGCAGCAGCAAGGAACGGGCCAAAGGGAATTTGGCCCGCGGTCTGCGGTTCGTCTGCAGAGGTGCTAGCATGTTTCGCCTTGCGTGCAGAAATCTTCCCATATGGCACCATCACCAAAATTCCGAATACCGCAGCCACCACGAGAGTTTCTACGGCGCCGGTGAGGCCCATCAATGCGCCATAGCCCGCCAAAAGTTTGACATCGCCAAAGCCCATGGCGTCTTTTTTAAGGACCTTCGTCGCGACAAGCCCAAGCAGGTACAGTCCGCCACCGGCAACCACGGCACCGATCAGGCTCTGGAAGGGTGTCACACCGCCAGGAATAATGGAAATCAGGAGGCCAGCCACGATGCCGCCCACCGAAATGGAATCGGGAATCAATTTGTACTTGCAGTCCACCGCAAAAACCGGGTAGGCCCCGAGCAAGAGCCAGAACATGGAAAGCGCGGCGGCCCACACCGCCGGGTCCATCACGGGAGCGCAAAACAATTCCGGGACAACGCCACCATAATTCACGGCAACCGCAGCAAACAGGGCCAGCGCCCCCAAAAGCCCGCAAAGGCTTTCGCCGATGGGGTAAATGACGCTAATGGGCTGCTTGCAGCAGGCGCTTTTGCCCCTGAGCCAGAGCCAGCCGACTATGGGCAAGTTATAGCGTATGGGTATACGTTGTTTGCAAAGAGGGCAGTGGCTGGGCGGATTGACAAGCGAAATACCCCGCGGCATGCGGTATACAATTACGTTGTAGAAGCTACCGACACAGGCGCCAAAGGCAAAAAACACGATTAACCAATACCAAAGGGGGATTTCTTCCATAAAAAACCTCAAAAGTGGTACATTCGGGAATATATAAACAATAATATAGTGTTTATTTTCTTTTTTAAAATGATAAATTTAAATCCATAGAGCCCCTGCAATGGGCCCTGTGATTTGTTGTCAAAAAAGGAATGTCTATGTACTTTAAAAGTTCCTGTCTGTTTTTAGCCATTGCTCTTTGCCTGGCTACCCTTTTCGGGTGTTCCAGGGAATCCTCCATTCGCGAAAACGTGAGCCTTAGGAACAACCACTCCGTGGTTTTCGCCTTCAACAAACCATTCGAAGACGCCGATGCGTTCGCCGACTCCATCATCAACCTGAGCAACCCCGACTCCGTACTGACGTACGACACAGTCACGGTAACCGTAAACGACACCGTGTACTTGATGGGATTCCTCCGCTACAACTCCGACAAGATTTACCGCTACATTTGGCACTTCGAACAGCCATACCACTCCGACAGCAAGGACACGCTTAAAAAGGACTGCGAATTCTACTTCAACGGCAACACCGAGAAGGGCTGCAACTATGTAACCGAGAACAGCAGCAACGCCAAGGCCCACTTCCGCGTTTACCCGGACACCGGCCTCTACTGTCCGCTTTTTATCGCTATCGACGGAAACAACGCCCGCGACACGGCTGGCATCGGCCAGTACATTCGCGTTATCAATACGGCTCCCTACCTGAGCGTCCCCAAGGACACGCTTTGGACCCGCGCCAAGGGTTCCATCACGTTCCCAATCGTAGCGACAGACTCTTTCGGCACCATCAAGAGCCTGAAGATCGACCCGGACGCAAGCGGCAAGGCCGAACCCAAGGATTTGAAATTCAAGAAGATGGATGATGACAGCCTTGAGGTCACCGTCAAATTCGATTCCGCTTATGTTGATTCGCTCGGCAACCAGAAGATTTACATTATCGCCATCGATGAAGACGACAACGAAACCAAGGACAGCGTCAATCTGCACTTCAACCAGTTGCCCAAGCTCAAGTTGGTAAGCCCCGAAGACAGTTCCACCCAAGACGAAAACAAGCGCCTGATTCTGCACTTCGAAGCGACTGACCTCGACAACCCGGCCGCGCTGCGCTACTATGTGCGTGCAGCGAACCCCATCCAAAGCGACACCAGCACCGAAGAATTCGTACCCAACTTTACCGACCGCTACCTGGTGGCCGAAAACCTGAAAGAGCCGTACTTTGTCGCCGTGGACGCCGATGGAAAGAACAACCTTGGCGTTTCGGGACGCGTCTACTGGGACGTGTGGGTGACCGACGGCTACGACACCGTCTACGCCGACAAGATAAAGAACAAGGACAAGACTACACGCCCCCGCACGTTCCTGTTGATTGACCTCAAGAACCCCTACGGTGTATTTAGAGGATATGTCAAGTACCAGGGCATGTCGCACCACAACGGCATTTTTGTCACTCTCCAGGATTCCGTGAACAAGTACCCCGTTGTCACGAACGAAAAGGGCTACTTCAGCGTCAACGTTCCCGCCGGTTCGTTCCGCCTATACGCCTCCGACACATCGAGTTACGGATTCGCTCCCGAAAGCCTTTCGTACCGCCATATCGAACTCGGCCAAACCATCAACCTCGGCAACATCGTCCTCAGGGATACGATACGCCCGTCTATCACCATCGACAACCCCGTTGACACGCTCCGCAGCCGAGCATACCAGTTCTCCGGAAAGGCAAGCGACCAGGGATCCCAGGTGAAAACCGTGAAGGTGTGGTTTGACGGTGAAGAAAAGGAAATCGACTTCTTCGGCGGATACAACGCCGAAACAAAGTTGTGGACATGGCTCATGCCGTTCGACGACCTGGAAGATGGGCCGCACAACCTGAAGTTCCTCGCCCAGGATAGCGCAGGTCTGGAATCCGACACTCTTGACGCATCGTTCATTGTAGACGCGACTTCCATCCACATCGCAGTGAACAACAACACGACCGCCCTCCTGGACGACGAAAGTGCATTCACCTTCACAGCGGAGGCTAGTGAAACGAGTGCCGCCGACAGCCTCACCTGGGTCTCCGACGCCCCGGGCTTCAAGAGCATAAGCCACAAAATGAAGGCATTCAAAGACACGCTCAAGTTCAAGAACGGAGCCGAGATTGGCACCCTGGAAGGCGGCAAGTTCTACGAAATGTACGCCATGACTCCCAGCGGAGTGAAGTCCAACGTTGTAAGATTCGGTATCCTCAGCAACGATCCTGTCATCTACTTCGAAAAGCCCGAAAGCGACACGTCCATCACCATAAACGACGAAATCACATTCTCCGTATTCTTCTTCGCCGGGAAAGGCGGCACAGGAGTCCCGACCGTAAAGACCTCTGGAGATGGATTCAGCCGCAACCTTGACGAAGTTACCATCGTGTCCCAGCAAAACGAGACCGTCAGTTGGTCCAAGGTCGGCAAAAAGAAGATTTTCGTTTCCTTCAAAAACGGAACTGTCGAAGTCAAGGATTCCCTTGTCGTGAACGTTGTAGAGGATTTGCCCAAAATCAAGATTCTCTCTGACGACGCCGGCAAGAAAAAGAAAATCAATTCCGGCTCCGAAATCACGTTTACCGCAACAGACAAATATGGCACGGTTCAAAAGATCGAATGGGGCTGCACCAACGGTGCTACAGTCCTGGCGTACGATCCGCTGACCATTACTCCGGGCGACACCGTGAAGGGCGCCGTAAGCGTCGTACTTCCGGGTGAAGCCACAAAATCGTTCAAGTGCGTGTTCAAGGCTACCGACGACGACGGCGAAACATCGGCAGATTCGCTGTTCTTCGAGACCATTCTCGACAAGCCCTACATATCCATCAACATCAAGCAGCAGACTCTCACTATCAACGACGAAGCCAACATAGCCTTCTTCGCAAAAGATACGCTGGGCACATTGGTCAAGTTCCAAAAGTCCTGCTCCAGGATGAAGGAAGGACTCGGTGAAGTCTGGAAGGACTTTACGGGCTTCTCCGTAAAAGAATTCATGCCAACGACCGACGGCAAGTACTACTGCGCTATCAAGATTACCGACGACGATAACAACAGCGTCCAGGACACCGTGACGTTCAATGTTGTCCGCGGCGCCCCCTCCGTGACTGTAATGAACGTTTCCGACGTAACCATCAAGGACGAAATCCATCTGGACGCAGACGCCCAGGATTCCATCCAGCCAGGCGTATTCGACGGCTACATCACCAAATACGAATGGGGTTGTGGACTCCCGAACACAAACATCACATTCACCTACAGTTCCAGGGAATCGCCCGAATACACGACGAATGTCCCGAGCGAAGCAACAAACAACTACCTGTGCATCATCCGGGTTACCGACGATGACGGCAACACCGCCCTCGACACGGCGCACATCAACGTGATTCTCGACCCGCCCACCGTGACAGTCAAGCGCGAAAGTGCAACTGTCCGCGAAGGTTTCAACATCACGCTTGGAGCAAGGGCTAGCGACGGTTACGGCGACATTGTCAAAAAGGAATGGAGTTGCGGTACGAATTCCGAAGTCGAGTCCAACTGGAAAACAGTAAACAACCTGGACACCACCTGGAAGGCTCCCGCAGCATCCCTGAACTTCATGTGTATCGTACGCGTCACCGACGATGACGGCAATACAGCCCGCGACACAATGAAAATAGACTTCTCCACAGAAACACCGGTCCTTACCGTGACAGACGAAGTCATTTACGTGGCCCCCGGACAACCGTTTGAATTGAGCGCCCACAAAAACGACAATGTTTGGAAAGACGACAATGTAAGTTGGTACAAGTGGCAATGCTTCTACAAGAGTAACGACAAGGCCATTGACGATGAAATCCTGTACAGTTTCACCGACAACTTCATCATCCACGACGACGACACCACCAAGTTCTTCATCAACAGGGATGAATCCTTCACCGAAAAGGGCGAAGACATTTACTGTGTCGTGACCGCCGAAGAAACAAGCACCGAGTTGCAACTCAGCGACACAACGCAGATTGTCATCATCAAGAACCCGCCCAAGGGCGTCATCACCGCAGCCGACACGGTGTTCCTGTGGAGTGGCGACGAAACCGTTCCCGACGAATCCCGCTACTTCTACACCAACGAATGGGGCGGTATGAATTCGACCATGGGCCCGATTGGCGACATCAACAATCAAAAATTCAACTGGAGTTTCAGCAACGTTGACGACGGTTACTACGAAGGCAACAAGAACGGTACCATCGATACGACCATCAAGCAGTTCAACGAAGCCTTTATCCGAAATACCAGCGAATCTTCCATAACCATCTGCCTGGACTACCGCGACAGTAGCACCACTCACAATTCCGAAGCGTTCTACATGCGCCACCGCGCCGAGGAAGTCTGCCGCAAGGTTTACTTCCGCAAGGCATGGAAGAACCTGGTTACGGATTCCAAGGATACCGTGCTCGAAACGGCAAAGTTCTCTACAGCGCCCGCCCTCGCGACCTTCAACAACAAGCCCGTTATCGCCTACCTCACCGGCAACACTCAAGTGACAACGGCGTACCTCGACGGAAATACATGGAAGAACTTAAGCACAACAGGAATTACCGCGACGGACTCCATTACATCCCTGAAGTTTGCCGTCGACGGCAACAACCTGTACCTCGCCGTTCTTTCTAACGACAACAAGCTCAACGTTTACAAGTCCGCCAGCGGAACTTCTGCATGGGCAACCCTCGGAAGCACCTTCGAAAACGCGTCCTTCGTCAGCCTGGGCAGTAACCCGACTTCTAACCAGCCAGCTGTCACCTACATCGAAACAACGACAAAGGCCCCCATGCTCGCCCACTGGAACGGCTCGGCCTGGGAATCCGAAGACGTGCCCACGCCGCAGAAGAGCAATGGTTTCACAACATCGAACTGCGTGACAAAGAACAGAAAAAAGGTCTGCGACACCACTTACAAATACATCAACATCAAGACTCGTGAAATGCAGTCGCAGTTCATGGACGATGGCAAACTCGCCATCATATTCGTCGATACGACCGCCGCATACCAGGCCTACTACCTGTTGATGAACAGCAGTTACAGCATTCTGAAGAAAGACGAAAAGATTGCAGAAAACGTTAACGGCATAAGCCTTGCCGCAGACGGTAGCAATCTTTACATGGGATTCTTGAACAGAGATACCGAAAAGTACGGCCCCTACGTGTACAAGGGATCCGTCGGAAGCAGTTCCATTTCCTGGACAACTTCGGGTTCAGCCTTCGGGCAATCCCTTAGCGCAGGGCGAATGGCCTACCACATCCATATTGCCGCTTCCAACGGAAAACTTTTCGCGGTTATCGACGACAACGGCCGTTTCTACCTCGCCCAAAGCCACGTATTCCAACTGGACGGAAACGTGTGGAAACTCTATGGCGAGAACGAACTCCCGTATTCAAAGGTGAATTTCTTTGAACGCAAAAAATACTATCTGCGCGGAACATTCCCCATGGTTAGCATTTCCGAAAACGGAAGTGTCTACGTAAGCATACTCGCTTGGGAAAATGCCGGCGGCAGTGGTAAAAACTACGGCCCAATCGTAATGAAATACGTGGCCGATTCCTGGACGGTACATTAATGAACATAGAAATAGCAGCCATCTGCGATGCGGCAACCGCCAACGGTGCCAATGGACGTTTGAACATTTTGGGAGCCTTTGACAGGGCCTTTCCGCAAAGTTTCCCATTCGTCATTCCGCAATGCTCCGCAGCATTCCGCATCCGCTACCAGCGTGCCGAAGCCGGCATGCACAAGTTGACCCTCGCCATAGAAGACGTATGCGGGCACAAGATTGTCCCGCCCATGGAATCCAGCATCCCGCTGGAACCCGTGGCCACCGGCTTCGATACGGCGGCAGTCAACCTGGTGCTTAACATGCAGCGTCTGCAAATCCAGCGTCCGGACAAGTACATGGTGCGCCTGAGTGTCGACGACGAAGAAATCGCCACCCTCCCGCTGTACATACTGGAAGACCCGCGTCTCAAAAAGGCCGAACCGGCAAACGATGGCGACATTCCCAACTAAAAGCATCGTCGTAGTCGCAATGCTGCTGCAGGCGTGCAGCGGCATTAACGACAGTTGGGAAACCAAGGGCGGCGGATTCATCAAGTACCAGGTCGACGGTTCGAAGGACTACACCATCGAGTTGGACGAAGACGATGTAGAATTGCCCAACTACAATCGCCACTACTTTCAGGCGACTACCCGCATCGAAGAAAGCGACCGCAAGGACGCGTTCTCGATAATGGTGTTCAGGCCCATGCTCGGGGAAAACAGCGTCGTGGAACAGTATTCCTGGTTCAGTTCCGAAGGCTCGCCTCACGGAGTAATCTTCGGCGACGTGAGCACCGTGCATTTCGATCAAAAGGACGACTCCACCTGGACCGCCAATTTGGACCTCTACGCCGAGAACTGCACCAAGGGTGAATGCAGCGATTCCTTGCCGAGAATTCACATTACCGGGCGGCTCCGGTACTGGATTCCTGCCGACGAGCGGTAAAAACGCCCTAAAAAACTTTAAAAGCTCCTAGTTTCCCCTTGACAAAACAAAATCAAGTTGCTACTATTGGGCTACTCTAAATGGTCGATTAGCTCAGTTGGTTAGAGCGCCACCTTGACATGGTGGAGGTCACAGATTCGAGTTCTGTATCGACCACTTGAAAAGACCCTGCGAATGCAGGGTCTTTTTTTGCTTGCCGGGAAAACGAAAAAAAAGAAACCGCTCTCGTAAGAGCGGTTCCCTAAATTCGCTTTGTAAGCAAACTAAGATTACTTCTTAGCCTTGGTCTTAGCAGCGTCAGCCTTAAGAGCAGCACCGGCCTTGAAACCAACAGTCTTGGAAGCCTTGATCTTGATGGTAGCGCCAGTCTGCGGATTGCGACCAGTACGGGCAGCGCGAGACTTGACGGAGAAGGTGCCGAAGCCGATCAACTGGACGTTGCCGTCCTTCTTGATACCAGCGGCGATACCGTCGAGAACGGCGTCAACAGCGCGGCCAGCAGCAGCCTTAGATTCAAAACCAGCTTCCTTGTTAGCGAGCATGGCGTCGATGAGTTCTTGTTTGTTCATTTTATAGCTCCTTGAGAGGTTAAGATTAAGTATGGTGATATTATACCTTTTTTTTCGCCGTGTGGCGAACTTTTTTTGAAAAAAAATTCTTTTAAAGCCCTTTAAATCAAGCTTCCAGTGGCGGTCCGGCCTAGTCGGGTCTTCTGTAATTTACACGATCCTGAATCTTGTTGACGTACACCAAACACAGGCAGGTAAAGGGAATTGCGACAAGTAAACCCAAGAAGCCCAACAACTTACCCCACACAGAAAGGCTCAGCAATATGCCTACAGGCGGCAGATTCATTGACTTTCCGACGATATGCGGCACCAGGAAAAAATCCTGAATGACCTGCACCACCAGGTAAATAGCCATGATGATGAGAGCCACTTCCCAGAAAGGCATTCCGGTATTCAGCGTGTGGACAATGGCGAGCAGCAGCGCAAGCGGAATGGTCGTGAGTTGCATGTAGGGAATCATGTTGAGTGCACCGGAGAACAAACCAAAGGCGACTCCCATAGGCAGTCCCATCAATCCAAAGCCGATTGCGTACAAAATAGCGACCGATAAAGCGACCAGGGATTGGGCGCGAAAATACGTGCCCATAAAGCGGTCAGTCTCAGCGGCAAAGGAACTTGCTTCGGCCTTCATGCGTTGCGGAACAAACTTCAATACACCTTGCTTGAGTTTCGGCATGTCGAGCATAATGAAAACAAGGTACATAAAGATGACGGCCGCACTCGAAAACCAGAACAGCACGCTCGACGTGTACGAAAGCACGCCCCATGCGCCAGGAAGCACCTTGGAAGCCACGCTCTGCACTTCGTTCCAAAAATCGAGACTCTGCATGGCGCTTGCAATCTGCTCCCAAGAAACAAGTTCACGAATCCTTAGGAACAAATCACCCGGCATGAGTTTCGCCAGGCGCATAGACCAGTCGGAGTCATTGAAAACCTTCGCAATAAGCACGCCAAGGTTGCGGACTTCGTCGACAACCATCGGCACGAAAATCCTAAGGCCACCCACCAGAATCAAAATGGCGCCGACAAGGACAATGACAACAGCGATAATACGGTGCCTGACCTTCACCTGCAACTTGGTCACCAACGGATCAACGATATACGCAAGCAAGAAGGCGGCAAAGAACGGGAACAACACGGCGCGCAAATAGTTCACAAGCCAAAGTGCGACTGCGGCACCAAGCGCAACCAGAATAAAATGCATCACACGGTCAAGAGTCCAGCGTCTAAAAATCATTTTTCCCTCCTGAACTCGAGCGGTTTCTTTCCATACGCCTTGCTAAATTCACGTTCAAGACTTCCTGGCGTCATGCCAAGTTCCAAAGCGATTTCCGCCACGGACTTGTCCGTCGACTTAAACAGTGAGGCAGCCTTTTCCATTTTCATTTTTTCGGCAGCCAAATCCCCGGGCCTGCGCAACACCATCGTCACGAATCCTGCAAACAAAAGTACCATGAACGCAAGCGCAATAAACATGCCGCGCTCAAAATCACGAGCAATACCCCAAAGCCGAACCTTGCGCACTTCGATTTCGTCAGGGATTCCACGCAAGGTATTTTCGCCATTGAAAATTTCGAGCAACACGGCCCTGTACAAGTACGAAAGGCCATCATCCTTGTCGAGCCCCTGTCCCACAAGCCACCATTCCTTGTTCCTGAAATCAGCAATGCCCGCCTTGAGCTCGCCAAAGTCGCTTGTTACAATCAATTCCCGCTCCAAAGGACGGTAACTCAGGTAGGAGCCACGCTTGGAATAGACAGGATCGTCCGTCATTATGCGAAGCGTTATAGAACGCATGCGTCCCGTGGCAACGGACACCGCGATGGAATCGTAATCGGTGAAGTCGAAAAAGCCCGAGGGTCTGTTGTTCAACGACATCAAGTTGAAGCCGAAACCAGCATAGGGGTAGGCCTTGCCACTGCGAATGTTGACATCCGCCTTCACGCAGGAGTCTTCTACCGTCATCTCGGACGTGGAATAGCCGCCGGCTTCGTTGTCAGTGAGTTCGTAAAGTTCAAGAAGATTACCCGGGAAAAGCACCATGGAATTTTCACGGAATTCAACAAACAAGATTGTCCAGAGGCAAAAAGCCGCCAGCGCAAAGGCAAATCCGCAAATTTTAAATTTTTTAGTCATCATTCTTCATTTGATGACGGCGACCCACAGCGACAATCGTCAATAGCAGGAAAACGCCCATCACGATTCCAAAGTAAATGTTGCTTACGCCAACAGCCTTGACACTATAAATATTGAGGGAGAACTTTTTCCCGCGCGGCTGGTTCCAACCCGGGGCAATTTCAACACGGGCAATGGATTCCTGGTGGCGGCTTTTCAAATCGGCGTCCACCTTGTTGTTTTCGAACCAGAACTCGGGAATGTAGAAATGGTCCATGGGGATGGCCACCCTGTGCCGTCCTTGGTGCAGAGGCACCTCCTTCATCAGTAGTCGGAAAGTCTTGGGTTTGCTAATGTCCGTCACGTCGGGGTCGTACGCCCATATCTTTAGCAGGATTTCACGGGTTCCCTGAGCCTCCACATCGAGAACAAGCGTATCGACAAAGGTCCAGTTGCGGTACGCCATGACACTGTCCGGGTCGGCATTCCACAGAACACCGCACCAGGCGTACATGGAAGTGTCCATTCCGAGCGTACAATCAAAAGAAAGTACGGAATCTCCAATATCGACATGAACGACCGATTCCCCACCATCCGAGACGTCGTCGTAACCGATGACGGTCACACCCTCTTCGAGCGGGAATATCGATTCCTCGAATTTCAAGTCGGGAAGCAGCGCATAAACGACAAGAACAATGGTGGCTATGGCCGCAAGAATTGCGTATGTTTTTCTCATACTATTCAAAGAACTTCTTTAAATGTAGGTTGTACTGCAGTTCGTCCAAGGGATCCACCTCGGGCATTTTCTCTCCAAACAATTTCGATACAAGCGAGTCCATCCAGCGAATCAGCATAAAGTGGTGTTTGCCTGCGGCCTGGGGTTTCTGGAAGGGGGCGTCCAAAGAACGCTTCAGAATCTGGAGCATAATCGACGGAGGCAAATGGAACATTTTGCAACAGGTCGTCACCTTGCCGTCAATCCCGTAATCAGGCAACTTGCCATCGACCAGCGGTTCACCGTGATCGATACAGCGAGCGTTAGCCATATCGGGGTCCTGCGGATTTTTCGCCTTGAGGGCGTTGTACCACATTTCGCGGGAACGGTCGGTAATATCACCACGGAGGGCCATAGTTTGGTCGCAGGGGAAAAACGTGGAATAGCACTTCGGGCAAATCCGCATATCCAGGTGGTGAATTTTCACAACGGCCACTTCGGTGCCGCAAAAAGGACATTGACTCATGCTTTGCAATATAGCAAAGAACACCCCGCAAAGTTTTCCATTCCGAAATTCGGAACCAATAATTGAGTCAAGGCCATCTCTCTCGGGCTCGCCATGGATATTTTCCGGTCCGGTCCTCTCGTGCATTACTATATTTCGTGCCATGGCAAAAGTTGTACAGATTACCGCTGAAAATTTTGAAACCGAGGTCATCCAGGCCTCCGAAACCCGCGCAGTCGCCGTCCTCTTCTCCTCTGCAGAATATCCGGATTGCGCCCCCTACTCCCAGCTTCTCGGAAGCCTTTCCACGAGCATGGACTTCACGCTCGGCGTCGTGAGTTGCGACGACCGCGAGAACATGCGCTTAATACAAGCGTTCCGCGTGCAGAGCGTCCCCGAAGTCCACGTGGTGAACAAGGGCGAAATCGGAGACGTCATCCAGGGAGTCCTCCCAGAAGCCGACCTCAAGAAGCGCCTCGAAAAGTTCTTCGTTTCGGACGAAGCCCGCATGATGACGGCCCTCGAGGAAGCCATCGCGCAAAAGAACTTCGACGAAGCGCTCCCGATGCTTGACGAAGCCCTCAAAAAGACTCCCGACGACAAGAAGCTCCAGCTATTGTGGGCGAAGGCAAGCCTCGGCCTCGGCGACACCGAAAAGGCGAAGGGCATTCTGCAAAAGTTCACCGAAGCCGACGACCAGTACCGCGAAGCAAAATCCCTCCTGGAACTCTTGGACTTCCACGCCGAAGCCGCCAAGAAAGACGTGCAGGGCAAGGAAGCCGTCGTGTACCAGCAGGCCTGCATTCTAGCCGCAGGCGAACAGTTCGAAGAGGCCCTCCAGGCGTTCTTGAACCTGTACGTAGAAGCCCCGGAATGGAACGACGGAGCCGCCAAGAAGGCGATGCTTACTTTGTTCGGAGTCCTCGGGCCGAAGCACGAACTCACCTGGAAATACCGTGCGAAACTGAACACGATGATGTTCATCTAAGTTTCAACAGCAAAATCGCCAAAACGGGTCGCTAAATTTTTCGATTTAACGGCCCAAATTGGCAAATAGCGTCTTTCGCCAAAATCCAGGCGCAATTTTCGGCCACATTCCCTAACCACCAGCCACCAACCACTAACCACTTTGCTATCTTTCCAGCCGTATTTTATTGTACAGTAAAAACGGGATTTTATCCCATAAGGAAACACTATGAAAAAGATTCTGTTCCAGGATACCTCGTTCCGCGATGGTTTCCAGTCTATTTTCGGCGCACGCGTGTTCATGAAGGACTTCATGCCGGCAGTCGAAGCTGCTTGCCACGCTGGCATCACCCACTTCGAAGCAGGTGGCGGCGCTCGCTTCCAGGCTCTTTACCAGAACTGCGGTGAAGACGCTTTCGACATGATGGACGAATTCCGTCGCGTCACTGGCCCGAAGGCTCGCCTCCAGACCCTCGCCCGCGGTATCAACGTGGTGGCCCTCGCCCCGCAGCCGCGCGACATGATCAAGCTCCATGCCGAAATGTTCAAGAAGCACGGCATGACCCGCATCCGTAACTTCGACGCCCTGAACGACGTCAACAACCTCATCTACTCCGGCAAGTGCATCACCGAAGCAGGCCTCGAACACGAAGTCGTCGTCACCATGATGGAACTTCCGCTCGGCTGCAAGGGCGCACACGACCCGGAATTCTACGAACGCATTCTCCGCAACATTTTGGACGCCGGTGTCCCGTTCGCATCCGTCTGCTTCAAGGACGCTTCCGGTACGGCGAACCCGAGCAAGGTTTACGAAACCTTCAAGCGCGCCCGCAAGCTCCTCGGCGACAACGCCGAACTCCGCATCCACAGCCATGACACCTGCGGTACCGGTGTGGCCCAGTACAAGGCCGCTATCGAAGGTGGTGCAAACGGTGTCGACCTCGGTCGCAAGCCGCTTTCCGGCGGTACGGCTCAGCCGGACCTCTTCTCCATGTACCACGCCTTGAAGGGCACCGACTACGTGCTCGCTCTCGGCGAAGATGGCGTCGTCGATGACAATGCCATTCCTAAGCTCATGGAAGCAAACAACGTCGCCGTGGAATGCCTCAAGGACTACAACTTCCCGCCTGAAGCTCGCCAGATTACGACCGACGTTATCTTCAGCCCCATGCCGGGTGGCGCACTTACCGCCAACACCCTCATGATGCGCGAAACCAAGACCTTCCACCTGTTCCCGAAGGTTATCGAGAACATGAGCGAATGCGTCCGCCGCGGTGGCTTTGCCTCTTCCGTGACGCCGGTTTCCCAGTTCTACTTCCAGCAGGCTTACATGAACACCTTGAACCAGGCCGCAGGCCGCGACACGTGGTTCAAGATGACCGAAGGCTACGGCAAGATGCTCCTCGGCTACCAGGGCAAGACTCCTTGCGAACCGGATCCGGAACTCGTGAAGATTGCCGCCGACCAGCTCGGCATGAAGCCGTTCAAGGAAGCTCATCCTGGCATCCAGTGCGCCGAAGAAATTCTCGAACCGGGCATCCCGGCTGCAAAGAAGCTCCTCGAAGAAAACAACCTCCCGGTGACAGACGAAAACATCTTCATCGTGGGCTGCCTCCAGACGAAGGCCGGCAACAAGGGTATCGAATTCCTCAAGGGCAACCGCCACATCGGCGTGCCGAAGAAGGACCCGAACGCCGCTCCTGCTGTGGACACCAAGAACATGAAGGCCGGCGCCGCAAGCACCTACCGCATCGCCCTTGGCAACCAGAGCTGGGACGTTCAGGTGCAGACCCTCAGCAAGTAATTGCAGCGTAGGCTTGCGGTCCTGGACTGCAAGTCTAAAGCGACACGGCAATTGAAAAGAGCCTCGGACTTAGGTCCGGGGCCTTTTTTGCATTCAAGCATTGATTTAGGAAGATTTCATAAAAGTGGGTATAAAATGCGTAACTTCGACACTACTTACGTCCACTTTTTAGAACAAATTAATTCGAATGGGCGTACGCCAACAAATCGCAAGTCAAATTATGGGTATAAGGATGTTGAATCACTTACGTTTTATACCCAGTTTGATCTAGAGAGGTTATTCAAAGTTGGAGTTTTTCATTTTTTGTGGGTATAAACAATATCATTCCGTACGATCTATACCCACTTTTCACAAAAAAGCTCTTACACAAAAAAAGAACCAATCTTTCGATTGGTTCTTTTTATACCCCCAAGCAGGTTTGAACTGCTGTTGCGGGAATGAAAATCCCGAGTCCTAGGCCACTAGACGATAGGGGCGTCTTGTGTAGGGCCAAATATAGATATTATCCTGTTTTTGTAAAGGGTTCAAGGCAATTTTTTTTTATTTTTTCCACGTGAACTTCGAAAAATGGTTGAAAAAGTCCCTTTTAGCGGGAATTTTGCGTTTTTTGCCCCTGTCATTGATGGCCAGCCTCACCGATGCGGCCATGCTTTGGGGAATAAGGTCCTTCATGGACCTGCTTGGGCACAACCCTCTGTTCACGCTTCCCGAATGGATAGCCATAATGGGGCTCATCGCAGCCCTTAGGCTTGTATTCATGTTCGCCAAGATCCGATCTTCGGAATCGTTCCTGTTCGATACCAGCGCCAATATTCACAACTGGTTCCTCCACGCAGTCCGCAGCCTTTCGCCATCGCTATTCCACACCTCCGACGGAGATTCAATGGTCGAGGCGGCCTACGATTCCACCATCGTCCTGCAGAACAACGGCGGAGTCTTTTTCCAGGCCGTCCAGGCCATTTTACAATTGGCCATTTTCCTACCCGTTCTTCTTTTCATTTCATGGCCGCTCACTTTGTTCCTTTTCGCAGTCGTCGTCCCTTTTGTAGCCTGGATGCAGCGTAAAATTCACGCCATGGGCCCCGAAGAGGAATCTCTTTTGTACGCCAAGTCCAAGTACCGCGCCGACCTATGGAATACACGAAGGCTCTATCGCAACTGGAGTAACCAGTACGAGCGTTCCGCTGCGACTCGACATCTGCGCGCCTACAACCGAGAACTGAGTAAACGCAGTTTAAAAGCCAGCGTCCGCAAGAACGGCCTTTCCCTCGCCATGGAAACCATCTCGGTACTTTCCATGGTGTTCGTCCTCGCTTTTTGCGCACTGCTCATTTCAAAAAACTGGATGAGCGCGTCCGGACTTGTGATGTTCTGCTCGGCCGTACTCCTGTGCTACAAGCCCGTCAAGGAATGTTCGCGCGCACTGCCTCAATTCCGTTCCTCGCTCAGCGCCTATCGCCTGCTAGTCAAGTTCGGAAAACTCCCCAAGAAGGCGCCTCACGTAGATGCCGGGGGGGCGACACTCTGCATAAGCGACGCCAGTTTCAGTTACAGCAGTTCCGAAGCCCACGTGTTCTCCCACTTCAGCACTGCATTCGACGGCCGTACCCCGGTGCTGTTGCGCGGCAAGAACGGCAGCGGAAAATCCACCTTGCTACGACTTTTGGCGGGTCTCGAAGAATGGGAATCGGGCCAAATGAAATACATGGCGAAAGCCCGCATGCAAGGAATTTTCTTGATGGCGCAAACGCTGGAACTGCCTCCACGAAACATGCTGCTCGAGCATTTGACACGAACCAAAGACCCTGCCATAAGCCAGTTTATAGAATCGGCCAATATTCGAAAACTCATCCGCAAAGAAGGGCTTTCGGGCGGAGAACGCTCCAAGGTCGGCCTCGCCTGGGCACTTTCAAGCGACGCCTACATACTGCTTTTGGACGAGCCCCTGGCCGCCGTGGCTCTCGACGACCGGGCTCCCTTGCTGCAGGCGTTCCTGGAAGCGGCCGTCAAGCGGGACAAATGGATAGTCATCGCAAGCCACGACGAAATTCCCGCGGACCTGGAAAAGAATTTCACCACTCTGGATTTGGGCAATGTCGAACTTTAGCAAGGCTATCTACAGATACCGAGGCTTCATTCTCGCCGCGCTCGCCATTGCATTGCTGATTACCCCGGCGGCGCCGCTCCCTTACCGAACGCCAGACGACCACGACATCACAGTCATTGTCGCACTGCTGCTGTTCCTCCAGGGGGCCGCCTTGCGAATCAGAACACGGCAGTTCATCGGCGATCATACCCGAGGTTCAGTCCACCAGGCCGACACTCTTGTCACATGGGGGCCTTACGCATACGTGCGACATCCGCTGTACGTTTCCAACATCCTCGTCTCAATCTCCATCGTATTTTTCCACTTGGGGCCACGTCCTGCGTTAATTCCCTTTTGCGTAATCGTCATCGCCTTTGAATGGGCGCTTTCTATCATCGAAGACAGGTTTCTCCATAAAAAGTTCGGCAAGGACTGGGAGACCTGGGCAAAGGACGTCGAAGCGTTGAACTTTGGAGCAAGGCTCTTTTTACGCAAGGGAACGAAAAGACTGAAAGCCGATTCTCGCTCAAAAAAGCCTGTTCGCACCATTTGGCAGTCTTTTTGGGCAGATCGCTCTACCTGGGCGTGGCTAATGTTTTATAATTTATTGCTGGTTTTAAAAAGAATTTATCTTACCTAGAAGGTTTGAATGTTCAATTTTTTGGATATAGCACGCAATGCGGTTGGCTCAGTGGCTACGGCAGCATCGAAGATTCCCGCTGTCGAAAACAAATTTCACATGAACGCCAGGCTCCAAGGCCCATGGCCCGAAGGTCCGTTCCTGTGGCTGCACGGAGCAAGTCTCGGTGAATGCAAGATGTTGCTGAACCTTGCAAAGTTTTTAAAGGAAGACATCGAAAACTGTCCAAGGATTCTCATCACCACGCAGAAGGTGGAAGTGCTCAAGTTCCTCCAGGAATCCGAAGCAGGCATCGAAGCCGCCATGGCCCCCGCAGACACCCCCGCCGCCATGACGAAGTTCATTTCCCAGGTCAAGCCCGTCGGCCTGATCCTCGGCGAAAACGAACTGTGGCCAGGATATCTTTCCAGCATGCGCAAGATTTCGGTGCACCCGTCCGTAGCCATCGTTTCAGGGCGTTACCACAACTCCCTGCCCGGCATCGATTTCTCTGCCGTAGGCTACGCCAGCATGCAGACAGGTGCCGACCTTTCCCGCTTTTTGAACGTTGCCTCCAGATCCAGCATTTCCAAGATGATGATTGGCGGAGACTGGAAACTATTGCCCTGGGTCCGGTCCAAAAAAGAAGTTACCGCTCCAGTAGAGCCAACCGTAAATACAGCGTTCGTATCTATGCACATGGCCGAATGGGCAAGCCTCTGCCGCATGATTGTTTCTAGCATCAAGCGTCAGGAATCCGTAGTGCTCATTCCCCGCCGCCTTGGCGAAGTGGATGCGTTCCGCAAGGCGCTCCGCGACCAGGAACTGATGGTGGTGGAATGGCCTCTGGTGCAAAAAGGCGCCGTTTCCATGGTCAGCAAGTACGGACAGACCAAGGATGTCCTCGCCACTGCGAAAACCGCAGTCGTAGGAGGCTCCTTCAGTCGTGGTCTTGGCGTGCACGACTTCTGGGAACCCATCCAGATGGGTGTCGCCACCTGTATCGGCCCCTTCGCCACTGGCCACAAGGATTCCGCAGCATCGCTCGTCAACGAAGGCGTACTCACCCAGTTGCAGTCCACCGCCGGCTACTCCAAGCGCAACCTCCCGGACCCTCGACTGGTAAGCACGTTCCTCACCCACGAGCGCACCAAGATTACCGATTCCTACGAGCAGTTGGTAGACTTCCTCAAAAATTTGTTCAAATAACCCCTGCTGAGCCATGAAAAAAATCGTACTCGCCACCCCCCGAGGTTTTTGCGCCGGTGTTGACCGCGCCATACATGTCGTAGAAAAAGCACTTGAAAAATTCGGAGCGCCCATTTACGTGCGCCACGAAATCGTGCACAACCAGTTCGTGGTGGACACCCTCAAGGCGAAGGGCGTCATCTTTGTAGACGAAGTAAACGAAGTCCCGGAAGGATCCGTAGTCATTTTCTCGGCACACGGAGTCGCCGAGCACATTTATGCCGACGCCGAAGCGCGCCATCTGCAGGTGCTGGACGCCAGTTGCCCGCTGGTGCTCAAAGTCCACTACAGCGCAAAGCGGCACTACAATGCAGGACGTCACATCATCTTGATCGGCCACGCGGGCCACGCCGAAGTCGAAGGCACCCTGGGCCAGCTTCCGGAAGGCGCGATTACGCTTATCCGTAACGAAGCCGACATCGCCAACGTAACGGTCCCCGAAGACAAGGAACTGGCCTACATTACGCAAACAACTCTTTCCGTTGCCGAAACACGCAAGATTATAGAAGTCCTCAAGAACAAGTTCCCGAAAATCATCGGTCCTGATGCCGGCGACCTCTGCTACGCCACCGGCAACCGCCAGGCCGCCGTCCTGGACCTCTGCTCCAAGGTCGACATGCTGCTGGTCGTAGGCGCCAAGAACTCCTCCAATTCCTCCCGTCTCATGGAACTCGGGCTGGAACAGGGCATCAAAAGCCACCTGATCGCCACGGTAAATGACCTGGACCCCACCTGGTTCGAAAACATCGAAAACGTGGGAATTTCCAGCGGAGCGAGCGCACCAGAAGTGCTCGTCCAAGAGGTCGTGGACTGGATTAAACAAAAATTTGGCCCCATAGAAGTGGAAAATCTTGTAAAATTAGTGGAAAACACCAAATTTAACCTGCCAAAGGCACTACAAGACTAAAGTTACACCTTGACAATTCACCGATTTTTATCTAAAATTGGTGTCCGTAAAAAACAACGGAGTTTATTTATGAGCCGTATTTGTGAAGTCACCGGAAAAGCCGGCCTCGTGGGCAACATGGTTTCCCACTCCAATCGTAAGAAGTTGATGAAGCAGCTTCCGAACCTCCAGAAGAAGCGCTTCTACATTCCTGAAGAAGATCGCTGGGTCACCCTCCGCGTCAGCGCCGCTGGTCTCCGCACGATCAACAAGCTTGGTATCCAGGCTGTTGCTCAGGAACTCGGAATCTAATTTTCTTATTAGAAAGTAACACGGAACAGCTATGCTAGTGCATGGCTGTGTTTTGTGTTTTTTATACGAATCACTTATCGTCTGCAAACAGCGAGTTTATGCAGACCGGTAACGAATCTTGACATACAAAAAACGGGTTCGGGCTTTGAAAGCTGGAACCCGTAAAAGTTTGCCGTCGGTATTTACCGTCGGGCCTAGTTACTTGTTGATGAACTGCGGCACGCCCTTGTACTTTTCCATGGCCTTCATGATGTTGCCCATTTCCCAGTCCTTCTCCTTGAAGCGCTTGCGCAGCAAGGCGACAAACACTTCCATGAGCATTTCGCAGTCGTAAACGGCTCGGTGCATTTTCTCGGGGTCGATTTTCATTGCGAACTCGCCACGGCGCATGAACATGTTGGCGATGTTGCCCAACTTGTGGTTGTCAAGTTCCGGCATAATGGTTCGTGCCATCACAAGGCTATCGATGACCGGGTTGCCGGGAATCAGCTGCGGGTTCTTCTGGTAGGCCACGCGCAAGAAACTGGCGTCGAAGTTGGCGTTATGCGCAAGCAGGATGGAGCCCTGGCCACAGAAGGCTGTAAACTTCTTGAGGCACTCGCCGATAGGAGGGGCGTTTTCCACCATGTCGTCGGTAATGTGGTTCACACTGGAGGCTTCGGCAGGAATCAGCATGTTGGGTTTGACCAGCATGTTGAACTCGCCAAGATTCCTAGGAACCACACGACCCTTAGGGTCGGTCATTACGGTGAACTTCACGGCACCTATTTCAATAATTTCGTCCTTTTGGTTGACAAGACCAGTCGTTTCCAAGTCGAACGCTACGAATTTCGGGGGTAATGCTATCACGACTATACTTCCTTTTTCAGTTATTCTCGTTGACTTCTAAATAATACTTAATTTCAACGTCAATAGTTGTCAGCGGAAGGGGAACAATAAAATTATCCCATGTTTTCAAACGCAAATGGCGACCGTAACGCACGCAGATGAGCCACAGCGGGCGTTCCGAAACGCGCGAAAGCCAAAGCGACCCGGGCTTGACTTGCAGTGCCGGACCGCGAGGGCCGTCCAAGGCCATACCGACAAATCCGCCGTCTTTCAATGTCTTGAGCAAGTGGCGCACATTGGTGGAACCGCTGGTATCGGAACCGCGCGTCACCTGATAGCCGAGAATACGGGTCGCACGCGCAAAAATTTCTCCGTCGCCCGATTCCGAAATCAACACATGCACGTTCCTGTCCTTGAACGCGGCGCAACTCGCCAGCAGGTCCTGATGCCAAAGTCCAAGCACGCCTGGGCGAAAATCGTCGGGTGCAGAGAACTTCACCCTGAGACTCCGAATCCACATGGAACCCAAAAAAGACGCCAATTTGACTTTCAGACCGCCGAACATGCTCAAAATTTAGTTTTTTTGCCCCTCCCCCTTGGCAAAACCACAATCATTACCTATATTAGCGCTCACAATGGCGACGTACCCAAGTTGGTAAGGGGCGGCTCTGCAAAAGCCTTATTCATCAGTTCGAGTCTGATCGTTGCCTCTCAAGGGCCTTCCTCTGCGGAAGGTCCTTTTTTTTCTCGAAAAAAACGCTTGTCAAGTCTTTTTTTGCACTTTTTTTGCAAAATTTTCGCCCTCTCCAAAAAAAAATTGAAAAAAATGCTTGTCAAGGGCTAGAAATTAAGTTGTTTTAGGACTATTTTTGGGATAGCATGTTAAGGTTTACTCAAGAAATCCTGCTCGCCCTGCGAGCCATTTCCAATGAAGAAGAATCTCACGAGATGGCTAAAAAAGCTCGTGACCAGTTTGACTTCCTCGGGATCCGCCTGGTCCCCCGTCGCGAGGTAACCTACCCCATATTCGACAAGTACCCGCCCAAGAACGATGAAGAACTTGTTGCGAGAGTCGAAGAAATGTGGGCGCAGCCCTATCGCGAAATCCAGTACGCCGCCTGTGACTACCTGTTTAGGCACAAGGATTTACTGGGCGGGCAACACCTGGCATTCTTGAAGAAGCTCATCAAGACGCGAGCCTGGCGCGATACTGTCGACACGCTGGCGGCATGCATCCTGGGCGACCTCGCCTGGAGACTGCCTGCCCTCCGTTCGAAAATCACCGCCTGGATCCGCGACCCCAACATCTGGGTCCGTCGCAGCGCCATCATCTTCCAGATTCAGTACAAAGATCACACCGACTGGCCGCTTCTCCGCGAATTCTGCCTGACCTGCGCCAAGGATGACGACTACTACATTCGCAACGGTATCGGCAGGGCCCTTTCGGAATACGCAAGGATCAACCCCACCGAAGTCCGTCGATTCGTGCAAGACAATACGTTTGCAGAACAGACCACCCAGGAAATTTTGCGGATGATCTAGTCCCCCGCAATTTCCACGCGATTATACAAAAAGGGCCGACGATTATTTTTCGTCGGTCTTTTTTTGCGTTTTCCTCGCCGTTCTGGAATCCTTCAACGGGAACATGAAACGTCCTGCCAGCACGCAACCCGGCGACCCCGGATTGCATTCCTGCTTGCGTTTATCGCAAAAAGTCTCCCTGAGGTATCTACATTCCCAACTCATGCCCTCAATATAATAAAAACAACATCTTTCCCGTCATCCTTTTGTCTTTTGTCTAGTTATATTTGTTTATATGCGTTACGGTGATATTTCTTTTTTCCAGAGCGGCGTGGCCGTCCCCCTTTTTAGCATTTACAGCAAGACAAGCATCGGTATTGGCGAGTTCCTGGACCTGATTCCCTTTGCTCGCTGGTGCGAACTTTGCGATTTCAACATCATTCAACTGTTGCCGGTAAACGACACAGGGTCGGAATCCAGCCCCTACAGCGCCCGTAGCGCATTTGCCCTGAACCCGGTTTTCATCAACGTGCAGGCGGTCCAAGGCTCCAGTGAATTCGAAGACGAAATCGAAGACGCCAAGGAAGAATTCGACGGCTTGAAAAAAATCGACTACTACAAAATTTCGTGCTGGAAGCGCGAGATTCTTCGCAAGATTTTCGACAACCGCTACGACGAACTCAAAAAGAGTAAGACGCTGCACAACTGGATTGAGCAGAACTCCTGGGCAAAACCCTACTGCGTATACTGCACTCTCAAGTCGCAAAACAACGAAAGCAGTTGGAGGGATTGGAAAAACTTCCAGAATCCAAGCGACAAGGACATCGAAAAACTCTGGAGCAAGCATCTCAAGGACAATCTGTACCAGGCCTGGATGCAAAGCGTTGCAGAAATGCAGTTTTCCGCAGCCGTCGCCGAGGTTTCCAAGATGGGAGTCCGCATCAAGGGAGACATTCCCATACTCATCAACGAAGACAGCGCCGACGCCTGGGCCAACCGCAACTACTTCTCGATGGCCGACCGTGCAGGTGCCCCGCCCGACATGTTCAGTTACAGCGGCCAGAACTGGGGATTCCCGACCTACCGCTGGGACAACCTCGAAAAAGACGGCTTCATCTGGTGGAAAAACCGCTTGCACCAGGCAAGCAAATTCTACCACGCCTACCGCATCGACCACGTGCTCGGATTCTTCCGCATTTGGTCGATTCCCGAACAAGAAGTCACAGGAATCCTTGGGCGCTTCAACCCCTGCATTCCGCTCACCTACAGCGAACTGAACGCCGCCGGATTCTGCCACGAGACCTTGGAATACCTGCGCAGGCCCAACTACTCGGTAAACCAGCTGCACGAGTTCTTTGGCGACGAAACCGAAAACATGGTAAGCGTCTACTTCGAGAGCCTGCCGGCAGAGAAGACCCGTTTCGTACTCAAACCGGAATTTTCCAGCGAAAAGGCCATTACAAGTCTTGACGAGTCGCAAGCCGCAAAAGACGCGCTCCTCAAGGTCTACTGGAACCGCGTATTCATCCCTAGTGGCGACGAGAACACCTTCTTCCCTTACTGGTACTGGTACAACCAGCCCGTACTCTACACCCTTCCCGAAAACGAGCAGCAAAAGCTGCACGAAATCATAAAGAGGAACGAAGATTCCCAGAACGGTCTTTGGGAACAGAACGCCCTCAAACTTCTGAGCGTACTTTCCAAGGAAACCGACATGCTGGTTTGCGCCGAAGACCTTGGCGCCGTGCCCAACTGCGTACCTACCGTATTGAACAAGTTGAACATTCTTTCGTTACGTATCGAACGCTGGGCTCGCAACTGGAACGCCCCCTACTCGCCGTACTACGACATGAAGGAATACCCGAGGCTTTCCGTGTGCACCACCAGTTGCCACGACACGTCGTCCTTGCGCGGCCTTTGGGAAGAACCGGACTTCGACAAGAACCTGTACTGGTCCCACGCCCACATGACAGGGAACGCCCCCGACAAGCTCTCTCCACCAACCGTACGCAATATCCTGGAACACGTTTTCAGCAGCAACAGTCTGTTCTGCATTCTGCCCGTGCAGGATTATTTCGCGCTTTCTTCGACATTGTCCGAAACGCCGGCCGAAAAGGAGCGCGTCAATATTCCAGGGACCGTGGGCGGAGCCAACTGGTCGTACAGGGTTCCCGTATCCATCGAGGAACTACTTGAAAACAAGAGTCTCAGTTCTGAAATTCGCAAGTTGATCGACGTGCGCAAACGCCGTCCTATGTGGCAAATTTAAAAGCCACAACCAACGAGCCGATTCAAAGAACAGCCAAGCAAGGAATCGATGGTGAAAAGTTCTGCTCCAGCCTGGGTCAAGGACGCCGTATTCTACCAAATTTTCCCGGACCGTTTCTGCAAATCCGGGAAATACCGTGCCGTCGGGAAATTTGTGGACTGGGAGACAAAGCCTACCCGTGAAAACATGTTCGGCGGCAACTTGGTGGGCATTACAAACAAATTAACCCACATTAGGAATTTGGGGGCGAACGCCCTATACCTCTGCCCCATTTTCAAGAGCAATTCCAATCACCGCTACCACACGGTGGACTACTTTGAAATAGACCCTGTGCTCGGCACCCTTGAAGACTTCGACAAATTGGTAGCCAAAGCGCACGAATTGGGGTTGCGCATCATCCTGGATGGAGTTTTCAACCACTGCTCCCGCGGTTTTTTCCAGTTCAACAGTCTAATGGAACTCGGCGAAAATTCCCCTTACCGCGACTGGTTCCATGTGCATTCCTGGCCCATACACGCATACCAAGGCAAGCCCAATTACGAATGCTGGTGGGGCTACCCAGCGCTTCCAAAGTTCAACACCGACTGCAAGGATGTCCGCGATTACCTCTTCAGTGTCGCCGAATACTGGACTAAACGGGGAATCGATGGTTGGCGACTCGACGTCCCGAACGAAATCAATGACGACAGTTTTTGGCAGGAATTCCGCAAACGCGTCAAGAAAATCAACAAGGACGCCTACATCGTAGGTGAAATCTGGGACGACCCAAGCCGTTGGCTACAAGGCGACCAGTTCGACGGCGTCATGAACTATCCCTTGCGCAAGGCGGTCATGGCCTACCTCTTCGACGAGAAGCCTATAGACATCCGTGAATTCTACGAACGGCTCGCGGCGGCGTTCCCCAAAGACCGATTCGGCATCCCCATGAACCTCCTGGGAAGCCACGACACGACTAGGCTCGCAAGCCTCCCTAAAAGCAATACGGAAAAAGTCAAGTTGGCCCTTGCCCTTTTGTTCTTTTTGCCGGGCGCTCCCTGCGTGTACTACGGAGACGAAATCGGCATGGAGGGCGGAAAGGACCCGGACAACCGTCGTACATTCCCATGGAAAGCCCTGCCACAGCGAAAGAAGACTTCCGTTTACAACTTTGCAAAAGGGCTTATAACCCTTCGCAAGAGAGAAACAGCCCTCCGCTACGGAAGCCTGGAATTGAGCCTCAATGGGAACATGCTAAGCGTTACTCGAGAATTCAGGGGACAAAAACTCCGTTTGAACATTTTTGACGGCAATGCCGGCATAGAATCGAGTTTCTCCATCGAAAAACCGTAACGGCCTTCGGCTTTTTTGCTATCTTTGGGCACGCAAGTGTATTTTTTAAATGCGCTTTACTTAGCGTTTAATGCCTTTTAAGGGATTACAAATGAACAAACATAAATTCGGCATGCGAGAATTTATAATTCTCCTCGTCATTGCACTCTCGGCCTACACTGTATGGCCCTCTATCCAAGTTCACTCCAAGAAGGGTGAAGAAAAGAAGACCTTCCTCAAGGAAAATCCGAAATTGGGAGCAAAGTCCATCAATTTCGGTTTGGACCTTGCCGGTGGTACTAGCATCACCCTCCAAATCGACAAGTCCGGCCTCAAGGAAGGCGAAGACATCAAGGATATCCAGTCCCAGTCTTTGGAAATCATCCGTAACCGCGTTGACCAGTTCGGTCTTAGCGAACCCCAGATTTCTCCGAGCGGCGATGACCGCATCTTGGTTGAACTGGCTGGCGTGGATGATTCCACCGCCAAGAACCTCGTGGGTTCCACTGCAAAGTTGGAATTCAAGATTTTGGCTGAATCCGAAAAGTTCACACAGGTTGTCGGCCTCATTGACCAGTACCTGACCCGCCAGACCACCGATGTCGCTGCAGACACAACCGCAGCCGCCGACACTGCCGCAGTCAAGGATTCTACCGCCAAGGACAGCGCCGTGGCCGCCAAGGATACCGCCAAGCTTTCTGACGAAGAACTTTTGGGCCAGGCTCCCGCCGCCACCGAAACCGCCAAGGCCGAAGACACCGCCAAGGTCGAAAACGAAGCCGCACCGGCATCCGTGGTCGGAATGGCTCTCAGCGCCTACTACATGAACTTTGGCAACGGCGGATTCATCGCCGAAGAAAGTGTCGAAAAGGTGAAGAAACTTCTCGAACTTGAAGCCATCCAGAAACTGATTCCCCGCGACGTGGCGTTCGCCTTCGGTAGCGGTCTCGAAAAGGTTTCCCGCGATTCCAAGGTCAAGGCCAAGCGTCTTTACCTCCTCAAGCGCCGCGCCGAAATGGGCGGTGACGATATTTCCGACGCCCGTCCATACCGCGTTGGCGATGGAACGAACGCTGGTGAAGTCGCCGTCAGCCTCAAGTTCGCAGGCATCGGTCCCAAGAAGTTCTCTGCTGTGACTGCCGCCAACGTCGGCAAGCAGATGGCCATCGTTCTCGACAACCAGGTCATCAGCGCTCCGGTCATCCGTGACCGTATCCCGAACGGCGAAGCCCAGATTACCGGCCTCGAAGACATGGCCGAAGCCAACCGTCTCGCAGTCGTGCTCCGCGCAGGCGCCCTCAAGGCCCCGATGAACATCATCGAAAGCCGCAGCGTGGGTGCTACCCTCGGTGAAGAAAACATCGTCCAGGGCTTCGGCTCCGGCGCTATCGGTCTTCTCATCTGCTTGATCTTCATGGTGGCCTACTACCGTCTCGGTGGTTTCATTGCAAGCCTCGGCATGTTCATCAACACCTTGGTGACCGCCGCCGTGATGTCCGTATTCAACGCCACATTGACCTTGCCGGGTATCGCAGGTTTCATCCTCGTGGTCGGTATGTCTCTCGATGCCAACGTGATTATTTACGAACGTATCCGTGAAGAACTCAAGAACGGCCTTTCTGCCCGCGCCGCCGTGGCCAAGGGTTACGAACGCGCCTTCAGCGCCATCTTGGACTCCAACTTGACGACCGTTCTTACCGGCCTTATCCTTTACAAGATTGGTACCGGTTCCGTGAAGGGTTTCGGTCTTACTCTTACGATTGGTATTCTCACTTCTCTCTTCTGCGCCATTACGGTTACCCGCGCCATCCTCGACTGGAAACTCGCCAAGCGTGACGCCACGACTCTTTCCATCGGTTCCGGCTGGAAGTGGCTCAACGAAGCCAACCTGCCGATCATTCCCAACCGCAAAAAGTTCGGCATCATCTCCACGATTCTCATTATCGCAAGCATCGCCTGCATCGTCGTGAAGGGTTTCGACTTCAGCATCGATTTCACCGGTGGTCAAGTTTACACCGTGCAATACGAAGACGCCGCCAAGCACGAACGCGACCTGAGCAGCGCCCTCGAAAAGGCCGGCATCAGCGGAGCCAAGGTTCGCACCTTGGGCGGTACTTCCGCCAACTCCTACCAGGTTAGCATGCGCGCTTCCGAAGACACCCAGTTCGAACTCAAGATGGCCCAGGCTTTCGAAGCCGCCAACCAGAAGTGCGAAATCGTGGCCAAGGACGCCGTGGGTCCGACCATCGGCGCCGAACTTCGCCTGAACGCTATTTTGTCTGTGATTCTCGCATGGCTCGGCATTGCACTCTACGTGTGGTTCCGATTCGGTAAACTCGGTCTCGGCTTCGGCGTTTCCGCCGTGCTTGGCCTTATCCACGATACCATCATCACTCTCGGTTTCATCAGCGCCTTCGGTCTTTCCTTCGACGGTGCCTTGATTGCTTCCCTCCTCACGATGATCGGTTACTCCGTGAACGATACCATCGTTAACTTCGACCGTATCCGTGAAAACACTGCTTTGTTCGGTTCTGCAAACTTCGGCCAGACCATCAACAACTCTTTGAACCAGTGCTTCAGCCGTACGATTGTCACGTCTCTCACGACCTTGTTCGTCTGCGTGATTCTCTCCGTGAAGGGTGGTTCCTCCATCCGCGATTTCGGCCTGGTGCAGTGCTTCGGTATCCTCATCGGTACCTACTCTTCTGTGTGCGTCTGCTCTCCCTTCGTTCTTTGGTGGAGCAAGAAGTTCAAGAAGGGTGTGTAATTCCTTAACGCTAAGTTTTCAAAAGACCTCGGTGTTGCCGAGGTCTTTTTTTTCGCAAAAAAAAAACGTCAAATAAACAAAAATATAATGTATTTCGGGGTTTAATCAGCCGATAAATATTCTACATTTGTAACCGTTCGATCAAAGGGGGCTCGTATGCTCAAGTATTACAAAATCGAATCCGGTCGTCTCGCTGTAGCTCCGAACGAGGAAGCAGCGGACGTTGTGATGATGGGCTCCCTCAGCCAGGAACAGCGCAGCGTCCTGGTCAAGGAATACGAGATTACCGAGCACACCATTGCATCTGCATTCGACTCCGACGAACTTTCCCGTATCGAGTACGACGACGACTTCACGACCATCGTGTTCAAGAAACCGAAGAACTATTCCGCCGAGGACAACTTCCAGTTCCGCGTGGAATCCTTCGGCATATTCATTTTCAAGGACTGGGTGCTGCTCCTTACGGACTCCGACATCCCCGTAATGGACGAAAAACGCTTTTCGAAAATCGACAGCCTGAACACCTTCGTGCTTCGCGTTTTGAGTTACGCCATCGCACACTTCAACGAACACCTGAAGATTATCAACCGCATCAACGACGACCTGGAACAGCGCCTGAACACGTCCATGGAAAACAAGTACCTGCTTTCCATGTTCAGCCTGAACAAGGGGTTGATTTACTACGTAAGCGCCCTCAACAGCAATGACACGCTCCTCAGAAAACTTCAACTGGGCCGCAGTCTCAACTGGACCGAAGCCGAACGGGAACTGCTGGAAGACATCCAGATTGAAAACGGCCAGAGCCTGCAGCAGGCAAACATCTACGCCAACATTCTTACGTCCATGATGGATGCGCGCGCAAGCGTCATCAACAACAACGTGAACACGCTGATGAAGAACCTCACCATCGTGACGATTTCCATTTCGCTCCCGACGTTCTTCGCAAGTTTATTCGGAATGAACGTAAAGCTTCCCTTCGACATGGGCGACGGTTCTCCGCTAGCCTTCTGGGGAATCCTCGTCGTCTGTATCCTCTCCGTGTTCGTGTTCATGCACATGTGGATGCGGAAGAAGTAGTAGGTGTGAGGTCGGCCTTCGGCCTCTGAGGTATGAGGGCGCACTCCGTGCTTATAGGTCGCAGCGCTTGGAGGGGATTAAATCTAAAGGCTAGGGAATAGCGCGACACCAGTCGTGCCATTAATTACAAACTACTTCCTACTAACTACTATTTACCTCAAGGCGGCTTTAGCCGCGACCCCACACCTCAAAGGGAGCGACTGCGACCGCCCTCACACCTCAAAGCGGCTTTAGCCGCATCCTCAGAGCGAAGCGGCGTTAGTTTCCTCTATCGCTCATGCTTGCAAACATGGCGACGATTTCTTCGGTGAAGTTGTTCTTCGGGAATTTTTCGGCAATCTGCAGAGCCTGCTCCAGGTGGTCCTGGGCTTCGGCCTTTGCCTTTTCGAAACTTTTCTTTTCGTTCAGGCGTTCAAGAATCTTTTCGGGCACACCTTCTTCAGACGCGCTTTTTACCAGGGATTCCATTTCGGCGTGTTCCGCAGAGTCGCAGTCTTCGAAGTAATACAAGAGCGGGAGCGTGATAAGCCCGTTCGAAAGATCCGTAAATTTAGCCTTGTCCAGGTTCTTGGAACCAAAGCCGTAATCGAGCAGGTCGTCAATAATCTGGAAGGCGAGCCCGAAGTGGGCCCCCATCTTGGCGCACTCATCTACAAGCGTCTTGTCGAAGCCGGCCATGATGCCGCCAAGGCGTGCCGCCGCTTCAATGAGGGCGGCGGTCTTCCCGTCGATAATTTCGTTGTACATGGCCCTGGAAAGCTTCATTTCGCCAGTATGGTCCAGTTCCATGATTTCACCTACGATGAGCTTGTCGGCGGCATCGGAGATGATTACGGGCACGTTTCGCACTTGTTCATCAATCACGCAGCGCATGGCCTGCGAAAGCACATAGTCGCCAACAAGTACGGCAACCTGCGTCCCCCATTCCTTGTGAGCCGTCTTCTGACCGCGGCGCACATCAGTCCCGTCGATGATGTCGTCATGCACAAGGCTCGCCAAATGCAAAAGTTCCACGCTGGCGCAGGCATGCGCCACACGGTCCATGTCGGGGGCGTGTTCGCCGCAATTCGCAATCAAGCACAAAAGCGTCGAACGGATACGCTTGCCCTTGCGACCGAACAGCGACACCAGGCGGTCCGAGATACCCGCAGGGGCAGTCTTCGCCACATGCATAATCACGTCTTCGGTCATGGCCAGCTGGTCGTGAACCAGTTCACGCGCCTGTCCAAGGACAACCTGAAAGTCGGCTTTTGTCGGGCTCATAAGAACTAGATATCCAAATCGTTCAACACCTTGTAGGCGTTGCTTTCAATGAACTTGCGACGCGGTTCCACGTCTTCGCCCATGAGCATGCTAAAGATCTGGTCGGCGAGCACGGCGTCTTCCACGTAGCACTGCTTGAGGAAGCGAGTCTTCGGGTCCATGGTGGTCTCGTTCAACTGTTCCGGGGACATTTCGCCCAGACCTTTGAATCGGGTGATCGCCACGTTCTTCTTGTCCTCGACTTCGGCCATGGCCTTGTCCTTCGCGTCTTCGTCGAACAGGTAGCGTTCCTTCTGGCCCACCTTCAACTTGTACAGAGGAGGCATGGCGAGGTAGATGTGTCCGGTATCGATAAGCGGGCGCATGTAGCGGAAGAAGAAAGTCAAAAGCAAAGTCTGGATATGGGAGCCGTCCACATCAGCATCGGTCATGATGATAATCTTGTCGTAGCGGAGTTTTTCCATCTTGAACTCGGTGCCGATACCCGTACCGATGGCGTTCACCAGGTTCTGGATTTCTTCGGTATCCAACACGCGATGAAGGCTAGCCTTCTCCACGTTCAGAATCTTACCGCGGAGCGGCAGAATGGCCTGGAACTCGCGGCTACGGCCCATCTTCGCAGAACCACCTGCAGAGTCACCTTCCACGATGAACATTTCGCAGACCTTCGGGTCACGGCTACTGCAGTCGGCGAGCTTGCCCGGAAGTCCACCGCTTTCGAGAACATTCTTGCGACGGGCAAGCGAACGAGCGCGGTGTGCGGCCTCGCGGGCGACAGCGGCATTGTAGACCTTGTCCAGAATCACCTTGATGGCAGCCGGATTTTCCTGGAAGAATTCTTCCAGCTTGGCGCCAAAGGCGGAGTTCACATAACTTGCGATTTCGGAGTTGCCAAGTTTGCGCTTGGTCTGGCCTTCGAACTGCGGCTGGCTGACCTTGATGGCGATAACGGCGGTAAGACCTTCACGAATATCATCCGAAGTAATTTGAATGTCCTTCTTGCTCTTCGTGGCCATTTCCTGGGCGAACTTGCCGATTACACGAGTAAGGGCAGTCTTGAAACCCGTCACGTGAGTACCGCCGTCGTAGGTGTTCACGTTGTTCACAAAACTGAAGAAGTTTTCCTGGTAGCCGTCGTTGTACCACATGGCCACCTCGAGCGGATATTCTCCATTGGTGAGCACCAAGTGAATCGGTTCGTTGAACAAAGGCGTACGGTGTTCATCCACATAGCGAACAAATTCAGAGACGCCACCCGGGAAACAGAACGTATCGCTCTGCTTGTTCTCGGGGTCACGCTCGTCGGTAAGCGTCAAGCGAAGCCCGCTCATGAGGAACGCGAGTTCGCGGAAACGCGTCGCGAGTGTTTCGTAAGCGTAAACCGTTTCGCTAAAAATCGTATCGTCCGGATAGAATTCAACGCTAGTACCGGTTGTTCCATCGCTCGGCCCAACGTCGACCTGCGGGCCACACGGAACGCCCTTCGAAAATTCCTGCTTCACGACCTTGCCATTGCGGCGAACCGTGACCACCAGCTTGTTCGAGAGCGCGTTCACGCAGCTCACGCCCACACCATGCAGACCAGCGGAGACCTTGTACGAATTGCTGTCAAACTTGCCACCGGCATGCAACTTGGTCATCACCACCTGGATGGTGCCCACGTGTTCCTTGGGGTGAATGTCAGTCGGAATACCACGGCCGTTGTCCGTCACGCGGATGCCGTTCCCCGGCAAAATCGAGATTTCAATATGATTGCAGAAACCCGCCAAAGCTTCGTCCACAGAGTTATCCACGACTTCCCACACCAAGTGGTGCAAACCGCGGATGTCGGTAGAACCAATGTACATAGCAGGGCGCACACGCACCGCTTCCAAGCCTTCAAGAACGGTAATGCTCGAACCGCTGTAATCTTCTTCGGCCTTCTTCAATTCTTCAGATTCTTCTGCCATATTTCCTCTGACAATTCTCTAAAAACATCTATAAAAATGCTCGCGATTTTAACCATTGTCAAACGAAGCGAATCGCCTGTACAAACGGCTTTCCGAGCATTAAATTACACTTTGTAATAATAGCATTTTTTTGCAAATACAATTCCTGCTTCCAGGCCGAATTCACGGCCTTTAGCACCAAAGTACGCTTGTCCAATCGCACCAGTTCCACATGGGGCAAAACAGCCTCGCCGACCACCTCCACAAAGCGCTCAGACAAGGTCTTGAAGTCCATGTTTTCGGAAATATGCGCATTATCGAGTACCTTTTCGAGGAGCACACTGATATCGACAGCGCCCTGACCCGTCACACCCTTTTTTCTGCGAACAAACATTTATTTCACTCCACATCGAACATTCTGCTAGGCAGAACTTTGCGTTTTTTGGCGGAAAGGACGTCGACTACGACGGTGCTCTTTTGACCGTCCGGCATCGTGGTGACGATTTCCGTCTTTTTTAGCGTTCCCGGCAAGGCGCAAGTGTTGTCGCAGTACTCGAACTTACTTTCGGCAACGCTTCCGTTCACATTG
>JAZLMK010000035.1:0-13127 GCA_045598645.1 Fibrobacter sp. | reverse complement strand
GTACCAGTAACCGGCAGTTTCAGTACCGTTATCAAGGCCAGTAGCCACGAAGTATTCAGCAGCAGAGCCGTCCCAGCTGAAAGCGGAAGCGACGCTGGCAGCAGCCAAAATGGCAGCTGCAGTAAGAATCTTGTTTTTCATGATTTTATCCTCTCTCTTATGTGTTTATGTTCTTAGTATAATTTAATTGCACATTTTTAGATGTAAAAAAAAGAAAATGTGGAAAAATGATTATTTGTATCACATTCTTTTAGTTTGAACAGGTACAAATTGTTAGATTTGCACCGAAATTAAATCCAAGGTGGAATATTCCTGTATGTACTTAATCGTCGGTCTCGGAAATCCTGGTACGCAATACTCCAATACGCATCACAACGCAGGTTTCATGGCTGTAGAAAAACTTGCCGATTCTAGCAAGGATTGGAAGGAAGAACACAAGGCGCTCACCATGAAGGTGAACATCGCGGGGGAGGAATGCCTCCTTGCAAAGCCGCAAACCTACATGAACCTCTCGGGCGAGGCGGTGCAAGCCTTGATGACCTGGTACAAGATCAAGGTCGATCACCTGCTCGTGTTCAGCGACGACATTAATTTGGATGTAGGCCGTATCCGCTGCCGCGCGAATGGCAGTCACGGCGGCCAGAACGGACTTCGCAACATTATCGAGCATGTGGGCGACAAGTTCCCGCGCATCCGTTTTGGCGTGGGCAAGTGCCCTCCGAAATTCGACCTCAGTAATTGGGTGCTGGCGAAATTCTCCGCCGAAGACAAGCCCGCCTTCGAAGAGGCCATTTCGAAGGTCCCCGCCCTCGTGGAATGCTATTTTAAACGCGGCATGGAAGAATGCATGCAGCGCTACAACGGAAAATAGCGGCCGTCTTCATTCGCTTCGAGAAATGGAAGATATGGAAATGTTACAGGCGAGAACGGCAACATCCTCGCTTACGAGCGTGATGGAAAAACGCCGTAGAAAATGATTTTTTTTCGTCTCCCGCCTTTCGCCTATCGTCTAAATTTCTATATTTCCATTGCAAAAAAAGAGGTTCTCCTATGAAAATTTTGCCCGAAGCTTTGACGTTTGACGACGTTCTGCTTGTTCCGGCTGAATCCTCCGTCTTGCCGTCCCAGACCGACGTGAGCACTCAGCTTGCCCCGAATATTAAGCTCAACATTCCTATAATCAGTGCCGCCATGGACACCGTGACTACGGCTCCCTTGGCAATCTCCATCGCTTCCCAGGGCGGTCTCGGCATCATCCACAAGAACATGAGTATCGAAGACCAGGCCGAAGAAGTCCGCAAGGTCAAGCGCTGGCAGTCCGGTATTGTCACGAATCCGGTGACGCTCGATGCGGACCAGCCGGTCTCTGCCGCTTTTGAACTCCGCGCCAAGAACAAGGTGAGCGGTTTCCCGATTCTTTCGAAGGGCAAGCTCGTGGGTATGCTCACGAGCCGCGACCTCCGTACCATCACCGACATGAACGTGAAGATCAGTTCCGTGATGACGAAGAATCCGATTACGGCAAGCCCGAAGGTGAGCCTCGCTAAGGCGAAGGCGCTCCTCGCCGAAAAGCGCATTGAAAAGCTTCCGCTCGTCGATAACACGGGTGCCCTCAAGGGCCTCATCACGATGACCGACATTTTGAAGCGCGAAAACAACCCGTCTGCAAGCCTGGACAAGAACGGCCAGTTGCTCGTGGGTGCCGCTGTCAGCACTTCTGCGAATACGATGGACCGCGTTGCCGCCCTCGTAGACGCTGGCGTCGACCTCCTGATCATCGATACCGCCCATGGTCACCACATTGGCGTGCGCAACATGGTGAAGGCTGTTCGCAAGAAATATCCGAAGCTCACGATTTGCGCCGGTAACGTCTGCACTCCGGAAGCCGTCGTGGAACTCGCCAAGTGCGGTGCGAACATCGTCAAGGTGGGCATCGGTCCTGGTTCCATTTGCACGACCCGCATTATCGCGGGTGTCGGCTACCCGCAGTTCTCCGCCGTCGTGGAATGCGGCAAGGCTGCCCGCAAGGTCGGCGTGAAGATTATCGCCGACGGTGGCCTCAAGTTCTCTGGCGACATCGTGAAGGCCTTGGCCGCTGGTGGCAATGCCGTGATGGTCGGCTCCCTCTTTGCCGGTACCGAAGAAGCTCCGGGCGAAGTCATCCTCGCCGATGGCCGTAGCTACAAGAGCTACCGCGGCATGGGTTCCCTCGGTGCCATGAAGGCAGGATCTGCTGACCGCTACTTCCAGGGTGGTGTCCAGGAACCGCGCAAGTTTGTTCCGGAAGGCATCGAAGGCCGCGTGCCGTACAAGGGCCCGCTCCGCGATACCGTTTACCAGCTCATTGGCGGCATCCACTCCGCTATGGGTTACGCAGGGGCCGCAAACCTCGACGAACTCTACAAGAAGGCAACGTTTGTCCGTATTACGGGCGCAGGTCTCCGTGAATCCCATCCGCACGATGTGACCATCACGAAGGAAGCCCCGAACTACCGCAGCGAAGGCTAGTGTCGTTTTCTGTCATCCTGGGCGAAGGGCTTTGCCCGTAGTCTAGGGATCGGCTAGAAAGCCCCGCAAATTTTATAGGCTGAAGGATTCACTCCTTCAGTCTTTTTTTCGAAAATTCGAATTATTTTGTTAATAAAAAAGTTTTCTTCTTGTAAAAAAAAAACTTTGCACTCGCGCTTTTTTATAGACGAAGTTGTTCGGAATTTTTACTTTTAATATCACAGAATTAAATGTGTGAATTTTTTCAAAGGCTGTATGAACATGAAATCGTTGATAAAATATTTCCTTGCTGGAATCGTCGTTCTCTTTATTGCGGGCTGTTCTCAAACTCGTCAGTTTGTGGATCCGTCCTGGTCGCAAAAACCTGCAAAGATAAAGTTCTTGTTTACGGCGCCAGTTTTTGCCGATACCCTCGGATTGCCTAGCGCAATGAAACCGATTTCAGATTGGTTCAAGGAAAAAGTGGATAATACACTCAAGTTCAATTCGAACGTCCCTTATGATGTGGCTTTTGTCTTGAAAAATGAAATTTCCCACGAGAGCGAGGATATGGACGGGGTGAACGTCCAGATTCCAAAGATTGAGTCCATGTCGGACAGTTTTGATGTTTACTTGATTTTGGACAATATCAAAATGAGTTTGAAAAACACGTACAGACAAACTAATCTTTTCGTGGACGGCGCGGCTCCATCTTCTTGCCAAATGGCTGATGTCGCTCCTGCGCCAGGGTGTTATACTTATAATTTTAAATCAGGGGAACAAACTTTCGGTTCTGCAAATTATGTCGTCTATGACGTGAAAACTGGGAAACGCCTAGCGTATGGTCACTTGGATGAAAAACTTTATCATAAAGAAGTTGCTGCAGAACAGGGTTGGTACGATACCGTGCGTCAATTGGTGCTGCGCGTAATCGAAAAAACGCCTATCGCTCAGTTTTAATGAAAAATAAATCGCCGTCAGTTATAGATGGCTTTTACAAGATGCTTTTTCGCTTTTCCCGCATAGCGTCGCTTGCCATTTGGTGAACTTCCGTTTGCTGCGGGAACTTGTGGTAGGGGAGAATTTTGATAGCCGCGTTTTGCGGCTTTTCGTATTTCTGGATGTACTGGACGTTCGATAGGAATACGATGGGGGCTTCGGGATATTTTTCTATCGCATGGTCCATGGCGGCAAAAATCATCTTGAATTCGGTCGTGTTGAATTCTGCTGTGGTGAATTTGTCTACAATTCGTCCGTTGAATTCGGTGATGTACGCTCCGCCACCGGCGCGTTCATTGTGCCCGTAGTCGCAGCTGCCGCCGACCCAGATGTAGTATATGCCTGATTCGAATTTCATGGTTGAATTTTGTTGAATAAAAAAAGATGCTGCCGCATGCAGCACCTTTGTATTTTCAGCATTAAACGATTAGAACGGTATTAACACGCCAATGCCGTAGGGCAGGGTGAACGTGTCGTTAGATAGCGTTCCGTGCTTTTTGCTCATGTGTAGGTAGTAACTGCCGTTGCCAGCAAAGAATTCGAAGCCAAGTTCAACATACATGCCGAAGTGCTCCAGGAATAGTGCTTCGCCGCCGATTCCCACGACTACGCGCCAGAAGTTGATAGTTTCGTTGTAGTCTTCGTATTCGCCCTTGCCCAGGTCGCGCTCACGTTCGTATTCGCCGTGAACCCAGTCGGAACTCAGGAACATGTAGAAGTATCGCATTTCCATGGGGTAGTATTGCAGTGCCGCGCCGAATTGGAACATGTCGCTGTTGGCGTCAGTGAAGTGGATGCCGACGTTCAAGAGTTCCATGGCCACGATGTATTCCGCCGAAGCGATTCCGCGGCTGGGTGAGCGGAGGCCTGCGGTAAACTGGTATTTGTAGATGGGGGCGTCTCTGCTGTACACGCGGCGGACAGGACGTTTTGCGGGGGTATCGTCGTCATCGCCGATAAGTACAATGCCACCTTCGCCGCTGGAGGATGACTCTGCGTCTGTGGTATCGACGGTTGCGGCAGAGGACGAAGAAACTCCGTTATCGTACGTGCTGTTCATAAAGTCATCGAAGGCCGTGTCGGAGGAACTGGAAACCGCTTCGGAGGAACTGGAAACTGCTTCGGAGGAACTGGAAACTGCGGCGGGTGTGTTTGGTTGAACATCTGCCGTGGAAGCTGGTTCTTGGGGATCTTGAGCGAAAGCTGTGACAAATGAGATTGCCGCCATCGAAAAAATTTTGGAAAAAGTCTTCATATGAAAAAATGTAGAAATAATATCTTTGTGTTTTGGCAAAACCTTTTATAAAAACGGCATTTGTTCGCTATTTCACGATTGCATCGGGTGAACTGAAAATTACTTTATTAGTATTGGCGAGACCCTGTGGAAGCAAAAAATCCACCCCAGATGGGATGGATTCCATAATAGAACTTGTTCCGTTGCTACGGAAATCTGCTTACTTGTTCAAAGCCTCGGTTGCTGCTGCCACACTTAGCAAGTCGGCTTCCTGGAACGGCTTGCCAATCCATTGCAATCCAACGGGGAGTCCGCCAGCCATGCCGCACGGGACGCTTACGCCGGGGAGACCGCTCAGGTTCAGACTCACGGTGTAAATGTCGCTGAGGTACACTGCCATCGGATCGGATTCGTTCATGCCGCACTTGAGCGGAAGGCCTGGCATCGTGGGGCTTGCGATTACGTCGCAGCATTCGAACGCCTTGTTGAAGTCATCAGTGATGAGGCGGCGGACCTTCTGGGCCTGCACGTAGTAGGCGTCGTAGAAACCGGCGGAAAGTACGTAACTGCCCAGCATAATGCGGCGCTGGACTTCCTTGCCAAATGCTTCGCTGCGGGACTTGGCATAGAGGTCGAACAACTTCTTCGCTTCCTTGCTGCGGTATCCGTAGCGTACGCCGTCGTAACGGCTGAGGTTGGAACTCGCTTCGGCGGTTGCAATGATGTAGTAACTGGAAACGGCGTAACTGATGTTCGGAAGGCTCACTTCCTTGAGAATTGCGCCCTCTGCTTCCATCTTCTTGAGCATGTTTTCGATGGCGGTCCTGCATTCTGCGTCGAGACCTTCACCGAAGTATTCCTTTGGAACGCCAATCACTTTGCCCTTGATGCCCTGGTTGAGCTTTGCGCCAAAGTCTTCCGCGGGACGGGTGCTGGTGGTGTTGTCGTGCGGGTCGATGCCGCAAATGGCATTAAGCACCGTGGCACAGTCGGCAACGGTCGCGCCGAAGGGGCCAATCTGGTCAAGCGAACTGGCGTAAGCCAAAAGGCCGTAGCGCGATACGCGACCGTAGGTGGGCTTGAGGCCCACGACGCCCGTGCATGCGGCAGGCTGGCGGATGGATCCGCCGGTATCGGAACCCAGGGCGCAGGCGACTGTGCCACTGGCGACTGCTACGGCAGAACCGCCACTGGAACCGCCCGGAACGCGGGATTCGTCCAGCGGGTTGATCACGGGACCATAGAAGGAACTTTCGCTGCTGGAACCCATGGCGAATTCGTCCATGTTGGTCTTGCCAACGATTACGGCGCCCGCGGCTTCGAGTTTTTCTACGGCAGTAGCGGTGTAGGGGGCTACGAAGTTGTCAAGAATCTTGGATGCTGCTGTGGTGCGTGTGCCGACAAGGCACATGTTGTCTTTCACGGCAACGGGAATGCCGTCCAGGGCACCGAGAGTCTTGCCCTCGGCACGACGCTTGTCACTTTCGGCTGCTTTTTCAAGCGCACGCTCGTTAAGAACCGAAATATAGGCGTTCAACTTCTTGGTTGCTTCAATTTTATCGAGAGAAGCCTGAGCGAGGGCCACGGCAGAAGTGCTGCCATCGGCGAGCTTGGCTTGTAAACTCTGAATGGTATCCATTATCTATTTCCTCCGGACCACTTCATAATGTAAATGGCCACGATCATGCCGACAATGCTAACGACGTTGATTTTCAGACCGAAACCAAGTGCGAACTTGACCATGTTCAGGTTCAAGACCACCGGGTCTGCCTTGTCGCCCAGGAATCCGAGATTCAGGTCGAAAGAAGCGACAAAGAAGTTACGCACGATATTGTCGTAACCACCGGCGTTCATAAGTTCACCCAGTTCCCCAAAGAGGAGACCCAGGCATTCTCCAAGTACTCCGCCAATGATGAGGCCGAGTACAATAAAGAGCACGAGGCGTCCAAAAGAATTTCTGTTTGTCATAGTGCGAAATATACAAAAATGGATGGTTTCCGCTTGGCTTGCCCGAGTCAAAACAAGGTTTTGGCGGGGCTCGGCACTAGGGGCGCGGCTACTTTATGCTCCAGTCGATGGGTTCGAGCCCCTTGCTTTGCAGGTAGGCGTTCGCTTTGCTAAAGTGCTTGCAGCCGAAAAAGCCGCGATAGGCCGAAAGCGGACTCGGGTGCGGGGCTGTTAAAATCAAGTGTCCACGGTTCGGTGCGACGAGAATCTGTTTTTTTATGGCGAAACTGCCCCAGAGCAAAAACACCAGGTTTTCGCGAACTTGCGATAAACGCTGGATGATGGTGTCGGTGAACTGCTGCCAGCCGATTCCGGCGTGGCTTGCCGCCATGTGGGCGCGTACCGTGAGCGACGCGTTCAGCAAGAGAATCCCCTGCTGCGCCCAACTTTCCAAGTTGCCGTGGGGCGGCGGATTGATGCCCAGGTCGTCGTGGAGTTCCGTGAAAATGTTGATGAGCGACGGGGGAGGCTCGATGCCGAACGGAACGGAAAAGCAGAGCCCGTGTGCCTGGCCCGGGTTGTGGTAGGGGTCCTGCCCGATGATGACCGCCTTTACGCTTTCGACGGGGCAAAAGTCCAGTGCCGCGAAAATTTTGGAGGCCGGCGGGTACACGGTGTGCTTTTCGGCGCGTTCCTGCAAAAGTTTTTCTTTAATTTGTTTGAAATACGGCTGTTCGAATTGGTCGTTCAAAAGATTAAGCCAGGATTGTTCCAGTTTGACCATGGTGCTTGCCTTTTAGTGAATGTCGTTGGTGGCGAGAATGGCCACTTTTTCGCCGGCCATGCGGGTGTAAAAGAGAATGGCCGAATTTTTGCCTTTGGGCTTGAGTCGCTTGATTTCGGCGTCGGGATCGACCTTGACTCCGCGGAGTTTTAGGGTGAGTTTCCCGATGTCGTGGGCCTTGAGCATGGCGCGGACGGCGCCGGTCGAAATTTCGCAGTGGTCCATGACCTTGAAACTTGCAAAACCGGGGGCGGGGAGCGCGCTTGAACTGGCCACGTAGGCGATGCCTTCCGAAATCAGGTGCGCGTCGGATGCGCTTTGCAATGCCTCCATGTTGAACAACCTGCTGCGAACTAAGAGCGGCGCGGGTTCGGCGATGTATTGCGATATGCCGCCAAGGGGCAAGTCGCTTTTGCTCGACGATGTGCGGTACGTTCTGTCGCACCCTTCCAGTTGGTCGTTGTGGTCCAACTTTTCTTGCAGGTCGTCGTCCAGGCGTTCCATGCCTTTGTCCCTGGGACGGCTCCAATGCGCGATTTCGTTGCCAGTCTTGTCGACCATGACGGCGTGCATGGTGGCGGGTTCGCGGGCCAGTTCTCCGAAGAGCACCAGGCATTCGCGGCAGTCGGCGTGGCCGCCCACGTAAACGATTTCGCATTCGTCGGGGATTTCTGCCACGGGGTATCCGGGCGGAATTTTAGCCATGCCGCCCTTGTAGTGACGGGCGATTTCGACGACTTCCGCAAGCGTCGGCGTCAGGTTCCGCAGGTCGCGCTGGTTTTCTCCGTCGATGGCTCTGCGGGCAGGGTCGATGGTGAAAAAGTCCGCGCTGTTTGCGGAGTTTTGGACCGCGATTTCGCGCACGTCGGCGAGAATCGTGTCGATTTCAGAAATGTTCCTGCGCATGGTTTGCATGTTGTAGCGGTACATTTCAAGCCTGTCGCTGTCCAGGTCGACTCCGGTCACCTTGAAATCTTGCGGAATGTAGAAACTGTCGCCGCCCATGCCGCAACAAAGATCGTGGACCGATTTTGTCAGGGCGGAACTCGAGGGGGCGGTTGCTGCGGCGGACCATAGGTTCGCTTTCCATCGACCGATATCCTGGGCGGTGCTTTGTTCCAAGGCGAGTTTGTCGCACAGCAGGAGGTCGGCACTTGTTTTGTTGCCTGCGGTCAAAAACTTTTCGCGTATCTTGGGCACCAGCGCCATGAAGTCCATGATTGCTGCTCGCTCGTCGTTCGTAAAATCCTTGGCCAGCGCAGAGGAAACCTGGAGGGCGTCTTTTTTCTGCCTGATGGCGCCCCTGATGAATTCCTGGACTTTGTCGCTTGCGAGGAGTTTTGCGTTGAACATGTTGAAAATCTAGCATATTATTTAAAATTTTTCTTAAATCAATTCTTTTTATGTGGGTTCTGGGCTTTTTTATGAAAAATCTTTCGCTAATAGTTAAGATGAAAATTTTTTTTCCTAAATTTTTCTGAAAAAAGGAATGAAGTTTGGAAAAATGAAAAAAAATAATTCTTGCATTGGTAGTTTTGTTCTTGACGGGTGTTTTGAATGCCACTCCTGTTGTTTTTCGTGACTCTACGATATTCGTGATGTCGGGAATGGTGATATGGGTGGTTCGCTGAAGACGACGAAGAATGTCTCTTTAAAACACTCTGTTGACCCCTTGTTGCAAAATATGCTCTCAAATAATGGAGAGATGTTGAAAGAAAATCAGGCTTATATGAGATTAGTTGAAATTATACCCCCCCTCCGCATATACTCAAGAATGGTTGCCTGTATTTGTGCAGCCTCTAAAAAATGTATTTTGTGGTAATGTTGTATTTTTTTTTGAAAAAATATTATTTTGATTATATTGGAGGTTTTATGAAAAAAATTTTTTTGATTCTTTTTTTCTTTGGCTTTTTTTGCAATATGTCTTGCAGATATGCAGATGGAAAATAATAAGCAAAATTTTTTGTTAGCAATTCAATCTGTTGATAAAATTAATGTCTATTCTTCAGATGATTCATATTCTGAGTTGTCTCTTGACTCGCTGCAGACCCATAGCCTTATATTGTCTTATTCAATGTCTGCTGTGACAAGTGGTCCTTCATATTTGGTTGTCCAATTGAAAGAATCACCAATTTGTGTTGTTAACTCAATTGAATATAAGATGGAATTTTTTATAAGTACAGCGGATCAATTTTACAAGGAGATTATGTCTACTGTTCAATCCGCCGTTGCTGGAAATAACAAAGTCCAAATTCTTTATCCGAATCCTTTGCAGAGAGGAACTATTCCTGGAAAAATTTTGCTAGGGAAGGATCTTTTGGATATGTGCGCATATCCCCTTAATAACACTCGAGGCAATATTATGTATTGTCCCATTAGGCGCTTAACGGTGTTTAGCGAGTAGATGTTGTATAGATTTAGCATTATTTTTTTTGTGATATGCCTGTTTTTTGTAGCCGAAACAAAAGCGTCGGTTCATATTTTGCCGTATAATATCCGGTCCACTATACGTGTTGCGGATGGCGATACCCTGTACTTTAACGACTTTCCAACAGATTGGTTGTTTTCCAAAATCAAGATTGGAGTAAGCGGAGAACCTGCTCAAATGCTGGACGGACGCTTGAGTATTGGATCCTGTACTTATAATTTGACTGGATTTTATACGGAATTGGAGGCTCCCTATGGTCAACAATTGTCTGCAGTTTACCATGGTCCAACAAAGACGTTGCCAATTCATTGGTGGGTAGACTATGGGATGACGGAACCTTCTTGTATCACGAATGATCTTGATTCGCTTAAACGTGAATTTGATGCCACTTTTGATTCTTTGTATAGTATCTATACAGAAGATTATAATGATTTGGGAGAATTGAATTCTGTTAAACATTTTGGAGGGGCGTCTCTTCTCTTCAAGATATCTCAATTTCCTCAATTCTATTTCAATACCATACGCATTCAGGTAGAACCCGAAGATGGAGACTCTTTGGATGGCTCTCTTTATTCTAGGGAAGTTGTGCGAAAAATAAATGGTTGGAGCGTGAATGTTCCTATTTCACTGCATATGGGACGGTATGCTTATTTTGAACTTGCTTTCCCGGAATATCGACGTTTTCGTGTGAAATGGTGGGTCTCTGTGGAGGATTTTCCTGAATTGGAAATACCAACGGAAGTGAGGGATTATTCTCAAGATTCTATAGAGGTTTCTTATCAGTTTGATTCTGTTGGGGTTTTACAATCGAATCCTGTTTTGCTTTATAAAAAAAATGACTTTGTAGATGGTATTCCCCCAAGGGTGATGAAACTGCAGAATAATCCGCATGGAAATGAATTGAAGGACAGTGTTTTTTTTCCTTTGAGTGAGGTGTATGATATTCATGCCAATACAAGGGAAGGTGTAATGGTACAGTTGGCAATTCCTTTGAATATGGACATTGCTGTTGGTAAGGACGAGATTGCTGTGAAACATTTCGTTGCCTATCAACAACAATGGGTAAATGAACCTGTAGACAGCGTTTCCAATGGATTTGTGTATTTTAAAACCGCAACTTTTTCAAGTTTTTTTTGTTGATTTGGTTGGTTTCTTTGGAACATCGTTTTTTACAGGACCTGCTATTGCGGCAGATTGCTGGTTTAATGGATGCTCATATTCCAAGGACGGCTTAACTTATGCGGGGGAAGTGGCCTTGTCGGTAATAAGATGGACTAAAAAGATGAGGGATTCCTTCGTTGATAATGTATGCAATGTTGTTAACGTCGATCCTCTTGCTGCTAAATATGTTCTTAACGACCCCTTTGAAGTAAACAAAGAAAAAAATTGGGATATTAACCAGGGGGAACCTGCAAACCTTATTGATTTGTCCAATTCAAATGCTAATAAAATAGTGCTTCAAATGCTTTCAAAAATAGTTTCAGAATCAAAACAAAAATTACAGCGCTTTGAAAACGATGATACAGAAATTGATAAATGGAATAAAGCTATTCGTAATTTAGATATATTATTGGCAGATAAATTAAAAAGAAAATATCCCATAGACATAGAAGAATATCTTCTGCAGAAAAAAATAAGGCTCCTTCCTTTGGGAAAAAATCTTAGAGGATATAGAAAATTTGATATTAGTCAATTTAAAATTAAATTTGAACATGTTGATGAATCCGTGGCTACGGAGTATGCTTTTCAATTATACCTTTTGCCTTCGAGCGCCTTGTTAGAAGGGGTGTCCTGGTTCCGAGAGGGAATTGCGCAATGTTATCAAGGGTATGATTTTTGGAATTATGAAAATAAGGACCAGTGGCTTATTTTGGCGGAAGATGTCCTTAATGTAGATCGGCATGATGGCACTTGTAAAAATGTGATGAATATGCTTATTCCGAATTTTTCTCCAATAGATGGTGTGTTTCCTCTCAATAGAGGATGTAATGAGTTTGTTGTGGAGGCTATTTCGCACTCAGATTTCGTAAAAGACATGTTGAGTGACAGGGATGAAAAGCTGATTGCAATGACTTCGGTGATGGCTCGTGTCGCGTTGATGTCTTGGATTGATAAGACTGATTTTAGACGATTTGCGGCAGTCGCTTATAGACCCCTTTACGATGGGATGCGCTCGTGGTTAGAATTAGTTGCTCCTTTATATGGCGACAATAATATTTGTATAAAAGCTTATGCTGCTTTAGCTTTATTTGAGTATGTTCAGTATGGAACTTTGATTAATTATAATTTGTTGGAAAAAGCTCTAAAGGAACATTATTCTGAAAATGGAGCGTATTCCGAAGGTGCGGGATATTCTCTGTATATTTGGGAAGATGTCCCGTATTTGTTAGCCGCTCTGAAAGATGCTTTTGAATCGAAAAATAAGCAGTTTATCATCAATAAAAATTTCTTACATTCTGCTGAGAATATGATTAAGTTCTCCAGACCTGTTGCGTCTTTGGGTTTGGTTCCTGTGGAAATTGATGATGGATGTACCTATAATCCGAATTATCTTGTTTGGGCGAAACTGCTGAATGATCCGAAATATGTGTCTTTATCAAAGCAGTTTCCAGTAACAGATCCGTCAAAGGAGACTTTGATGAATGTTTTTGGTGTCTCTGCTAGCAACATGTCGCTTTACACGACAGATGCTCCTCTTCCTGTGAAAATGGGAGGTCGTCATGGAGATGATGCTGTCATGATTATGAAAGAACGTATTCTTGCTGATGGAAGCATTGATACGGTATCTCTTTCCATGGTTGTCGAATCTGGTGATATTTGGGAAAATGGACAAGGCCATGATCAGCAGGACAACCTTTCTATTACATTGGCTAGTTCTGTAGAAGGATTTGTTATTCAAGATCGAGGGTATTCTGGTTACAAAGATCGCTCTATGACGCACCGATTTTATCAGCACAATGTTTTGACTCGTTCTCAATCAGGATTTACTTGTCATGCTCCTTTTACGGAGGCTTGTATAGATATGGATGCTGGCGGAGACAACGAATTTATTGGTTTCAAAGATTTGAAGAGCCGGACGAATCAAGCTACAGGAACAACGGCAGGTGTTTTTGCGTATTCCATTGAATTTTTAGGATCAAAATATGATTATTCATTTTTTGATGATGATGCAAAATATATGAAAGTTGCAGGAGGTTTCCAAGCTACTTTAATGAAAAGTGCTGCCACCGGAGGATCTTTTGGTTATA
>JAZLMK010000034.1:0-3572 GCA_045598645.1 Fibrobacter sp. | reverse complement strand
CATGACGAGCCTTGCGACGAGAGTCCCGCGCTTGGAGACATTCGAGAGGTTCACCGTGGCGGATTCGCCGCTGAAGGTTTCGCTCATGACTTCGTTGCCGAGGAGGTCGAAGATCTTGAGGGCCTTCGTGCCTTGAGCGGGCGCCTGGGCGAGGAGGGTTTTGCCGCTTACGTGCAGGGATGCATTCTGGAAGGAAGGAATCGAGGCGATGATGCCGTCCTTCTTGCCATCGTCCTTGTCGTCATCTTTATCGTCGGTTTTCTTATTGCCATCGTCCTTGTCGTCATTTTTATTGTCGGTTTTCTTATCGCCATCGTCTTTTTTGTCATCTTTATCGTCGGTTTTCTTATCGCCATCGTCTCCGTCATCGTCCTCGGGTGTTTCAATGACGTCTTTCGGACCGAATCCCCAAATGCGCTTGTCTCCGCTGTAAATGGCTATGTAAGGGTCTTCGGGTGGATTTTGGTAATCGCCTTGGTTCTTGTCCCAGGTGGGCGTGCCTTCGTAGGCGGGCTTGCCGTCTTCGGCTTTGTGGGCGGCGAGGCTCCAGGAGTTGGAAATGTCAACCGTTGAAGCTTGGCGAAGAATGTCACACTCCTTGCCTGATTTAACGCCTTTTGAGATTCCCAAATCCAACCGGATTTTTGACCACTGGCTTACGTCACCGAAGTAAATGGGTAATGCCCAAGTGTAGGTGTTGTTTTCTTTATTATACGTGTCTTCGACTTTTTCCAAAGAAAGGTCTCTCACTGTTTTTTCGAGTTCGTCGCCGCAGGGGTTGTTGTATCCGCTAAGGTCGTATGCTATGCAGATGTCGCTTGTAAAGGTTATGTTGCAGCCTTCTACATCATCTTCGGTAGCATCAAAGTAGAGATTGACCATTAGGTCATCTGTATTTTCCCTGTCAGAAAGTTGAATGACGAGATTTATCCAATTAAAGTCCATGAATTCGTATAAATACGCCATTGCCTTTGTTTCCATTTTGGGTGTGGCGTCGCCCTTGCCGCAGTTGTCGCACTTCTTTTCGTAGTACTTGCTGCCGCCATTGCTTACGAGGGTGAGGGCGGAAGTGAGTGTGGCGGAAGCATCGAGGCAAACATCGGATATACGATAATCTTCCCAACTAAGCACGCTTGGAACTAGGGAATTTTCGTCGGATGGTGACGTTCCCCCAAACAAGGCTCCAACCGGGCGGATGTATTTATAAGCGATGGCTGGCGTGTTTCTTCCTTCCGGGTTCGATGCTCTGTGGTGCGGGTGGTTGTCGTTCTTGTCGCCGACACCGTAGACAAAGGAAATGTCCCAGGGGTTCACTCCCAGCAGGTAGTTCAGCTGGTTGATGCCGAGTGTTCGCATTTCGTCGGCCTTCCATTCGGGGGTCCCCATGTTGGGGAGGGTAATACCTTGTTTTTCGATGTCTGCCGCCACGTCGGCATAGGTCAGTATGTCAAAGATATCGCCTGCATAGTAACTATTGTTGAAGGGACTGGACATTGTATACCAGGTGGCATCGTAGGAAACGGTATTCGCTTTCATTACATTTGTGGGGAGTGTAATTGTATTATCGCCATTGGAACTGATGTAACCAAGATTTGCCTCCATGTCTGCTATACAGTCTTCGATGGCTGCCAAACGTTCTTCTTCGGTGAGACCGAGGTTTTTTGCTTGGTCCTTGTCAGAGAGTATTAATTTGTACAAGGCATACAGCGCAAAAGTGTGTTGGGTGGACCAATCTGTATTCACTACACCTCCTTTAAGGAGGCCGTTCCATTTGCCCGTGGCGAACCATCCCCCCGCAAAAGAGCCTGCCCCTGTTTGGTTGATTTTGGCAATGTCGGTTGAACGGAGGGCGTCGCTCAGATAATCTTCTTTGCCTGTCGCGTAGAGGAGGGCGACAGAGGCAAGGGCCAGGTCATCAAAGTAAAAGGGATTACTGGGGTGTGCTGGAGTACCGAACTCCTTTGTGTTGTTCACAAATTTCTTGCCGTCTCCGTAGGTGGAATTTTCCAAGGCGAGATTTTTGGCAAAGTCGTACATTTCTTCGGCGACCTTCAGGCAGGTTTCGGCAAAATCCTTGTCGTACTTGGCGTAGTCCTTGCCGAGAATGGCGAGGCCCGCGGCGATTTCGCTGGAAACGTTGGCTCCCAGTTCTCCGAGACGAACGCTTCGCCCTGCTGCGCCACCCCTATCTTCTGACAGGTTTTCGCTGAATTCAGGGCGGGTCCACCCGGAGTGGTCGTATTCAAAGTTGCCGACAGATACCGGCATGTCGTCAATCACGCCCTTGGCCGCACGGTAGGCCCTCAGGAAAAAGTCGGCGCCGTGCTTTGCTTCGCGGAGCATGTCAGGGACTTTGTCTGTGTTCACGAAATCTGCGTGGTTGTATGCATAGTGATCCACGTCCTTTGTGGGGTTGGTGGCAGACATCACGGCGAGCGACATGAAGGCGTACGACATAGTTATTGATTCCTTCAGGTGGTCACCGCAGTCGTACCAGCCACCTTGCAAATCGCCTGCTTTTACTCCAGCGAGTTCGGCTGATTTTTCGGTTGTTCCTGTAACGTTTGTCACTGTGCCAGCTCCATCTTGGGTGTGGCTCGGACCATGGAACCACGAACTGGAATTGCCGCTGCGCTGGATGCCGAAGAACTTGATGGTGGCGTCCTTCACCATGGTGTACACGTCTTCGCTCACGATGAACGTGCTGGAAAGTTCGTCGCCGACCTTGATGCGGAGTCGCTTTCCGGTAGGTACGGACTGGGGTACGTTTCCCACTTGGATGGTACCGGAGGTGCCCGTGAAATTGATGGAATAGCGGCTCATTTGAGTGTCGGTTCCCGCTTTAATCGTCCAGTCGGAGGCGGTCTTATAGCTTGTTGCGGTAAATTCCCCGGTGACCTTCGTGCTTAAGGACTTGCCCATTTCGTCCACCACCTCGAATTCCTTGGCGTCACCTACAAAGTAGAACTGGCGTTCCTTGTCGCTCTCCAGGTAACCGGCCTGGTTCACGCGGATGGGGGAGATGTGTTGGTTGATGGCGTCGAGGTAGGCCTGGTCCACCGTATCGGCCATCAGTTCACCCGCCTTGAAGTTTGGTGGAACAACCTCTGTCGGGAGAGGACTTTTAAGTTTTTCGTTTGGTACAAAATTTTCGAAAGCCTTGTCATCCCAACTCAGGGGCCACGTGGGGCGAATCAAGTCGTAGGGAGTGGTTGCCGCCGAGGCAGCCATAGCGGAAAATGCCACGAAGGCAGATACCGCAAGAATGGATTTTGTCGGGGGATTGCGCATATATTCCTCTAGTTTTTGAGGAAATATAGTATATCCCAATTATGTTGGAAGTGAAAAATAAGTTCCGTGATGCCTCGCACAATTGTACCACAAAAAAAACGTCGACTTACGCCGACGTCTTTAAGTTTTGGCGCTAGGCGGTTCCGCTTACTTGATGCGGATGGCCTTGGTGTTTAAGACCTTGCCTTCCATGACGAGCCTTGCGACGAGAGTCCCGCGCTTGGAGACATTCGAGAGGTTCACCGTGGCGGATTCGCCGCTGAAGGTTTCGCTCATGACTT
>JAZLMK010000033.1:0-95218 GCA_045598645.1 Fibrobacter sp. | reverse complement strand
TCATTTTGATCCTTTGATTTTATTGTGATGCAGTTGGCAGACCGCATCTCAATATTAGTCAAAGGATTTCTTTTTCTCATGACCGCCAGAAGGCTTTTACGGAACCACCCGCCTAGCGGGTGGTTTTCTTTATACAAAAAGCGACTTGTCTTAACAAGTCGTGTTGGCGAGAGTGAGGCGTGAGCCGAACGGTCGTCATGGTTGGGCCGCATCGCCCTCGGCGCAAACGACGCCCAGGCTCTCAAGGTTCTTCAGGAAGCAGAAGCTCACAATGGTCCGTCTCTGATCATCTGCTACTGCCCCTGCATCAACCACGGTTTCGATCTCAACAGCCAGCTCGCACACCAGAAGATGGCTGTGGATTCCGGTTACTGGACTCTGCTCCGCTACAACCCGGCTCTCGCCGCCGAAGGCAAGGCTCCGCTTGTCCTCGACTCCAAGAAGCCGACGATTCCGGTTGCAGAATACATCTACACCGAAAACCGTTACAAGCAGCTCACCCGTAACAACCCGGAAGTTGCGAAGAAGCTCGCCGACGACCTCCAGAAGGAAGTGGATGCACGTTTCGCATTCTACGAAGCGATGAGCAAGGATACGGAAGGGTTGATTAGCCTGTAGTAGACAGTAGGAAGTAGACTGTAGACTGGATGCGTCATTGCGAGCGTAGCGAAGCAATCCAGTCCAGCACTACCTTACCAGATACGAAAACATAAAGACGAGAGTCAAGAGAAATCTTGGCTCTCGTTTTTTTGTAGAAGCGAGCGTCCACTACCAAGCGGAGAAGGCTGTTCTTAAACAGCCTTCGTAGCGCGGAGCATTCAACGTCATGTTGAATGCGGAGTCTCATAACTGACGCACGGTTGGCTTTTCAAGCCAACGGTCTACGCCTCGGACATGTCAGAGCATAAACGCTCTGCCGCGTCACTCGGCTTGGAACCGTTTCGCATTCTACGAAGCGATGAGCAAGGACACCGAAGGGTTGATCAGTCTGTAAGCGCATCGCGCTTACAAGTGGTTGGTGGTTAGTGGTTAGGAATAACTCTAATCACTGCATACGCCTCTTTAGGGGCTAACCACTGCTTACTAAAAAGACGAAAGATTGTCGAAAGACAAGATTTCGTCTTTTTTTATGCCTATTCAACCTTAGCTTAGTTAAAATTGCATATTATAATAAAAGAGGCTTTTATGTCCACAGCAGAACTTACAAAGATGATTGATCAGCTGACAGAAGAAGATCTGTACAGACAAGTGCTGGAATTCTGAAGAAAAAATGATTGCCGATATGGCTAATTTTCGCCGTTCAAGGCAAGCTTAATGCGCATTCTTATAGACACCAATGTTCTAATTTCCGCTTTTGTAAATTCCCTGTAAAGTCGAGGTAAAGCCTTGGCAAAGGCACAGTTTTAAGCCTTGTGGTTTCAACTTGTGCATTTTAAATTAAGGGGCATGGAAACATTTTACATTATTCTCGTGGGAATGCTGCTGATATTGGCGGTATTCGACTTATTCAACGGCGTCAGCAACGATGCTGTAAACTTCTTAAATTCAGCCATAGGCAGCAAGGCTTTCAAGTTGCCGACCTTGATGGTTTTCGCGGCCATCGGCGTCTTTTTCGGGGCGACGTTCTCCAACGGCATGATGGACATTCCCCGCCACGGCATATTCATCCCGGAATACTACACTTTTGCAGAACTGATGTGCGTGTTCATTGCGGTGATGCTCACGGACGTGATTCTTTTGGATATTTTCAATTCGCTGGGAATGCCCACCTCGACCACGGTCTCGATGATATTCGAGCTTCTCGGCGCATCGACGGCCATCGCGTTCATCAAGCTTTTTTCAACAACCGATGCAACTTTGAGTTTCGGCGACCTGATTAACACCAGCAAGGCGCTCTCCGTCATCATGGGCATTTTCGTTTCGGTGGCCATCGCTTTTACCGTCGGAACCATCGTGCAGTACCTCACCCGATTCGTCTTTACGTTCGGCTACAAAAAGAACATGAAGTATTTTATCGGCGTCTTTGGCAGTGTTTCGTTGACGTCCATTTTCTACTTCATTTTGGTGAAGGGACTCAAGAACATGTCCATCGTGAGTTCCGACTTCAGGGATTTCATCAGCCTAAACGAGGGCATGATTCTTGCCGTGATGTTCATCGGGTTTTTCTTGCTTTCTCACCTGCTCCACGCGATTCGCGTCAATGTTCTCAAGGTGATTATCGGTTTTGGGACGTTCTCCCTCGCCCTCGCCTTTGCCGGGAACGACTTGGTGAACTTCGTCGGCGTTCCTTTGACGGGGCTTTCTTCGTTGCAGCATTTGCTGCAGGACGGCGGAACGGCGGAAACCTATACCATGGAAGCGCTTATGAAATCGGAACCGGGCCAATGGTACCTTTTGATGATTGCAGGCGTCATCATGGTCATTTCGCTCGTCACTTCCAAGAAAGCGAAGAATGTCGTAAAGACATCCGTTTCGCTAGCTTCGCAGAATTCGTCCGAGGAAATCTTCGGGACGAACCCTGTAGCCCGCGCCCTTGTACGCGGAACACGCAATGCCATTAAAGGAATCTCAGGAATCATCCCCGAAAGGTTCTCCAGGAAAATCGACGAACGTTTTGACACTCGCCAAATTTCCATAGAAAAGGATGCGGACTTCGACTTGCTCCGCGCCGCTGTGAACTTGATGCTCGCTAGTTCGCTCATCGCTTTTGGAACCTCGCTAAAATTGCCACTTTCCACGACATACGTGACGTTCATGGTGGCGATGGGCACAAGTCTTGCTGACCGCGCCTGGAGCCGCGAAACGGCCGTTTACCGCATTACAGGAGTGCTTTCCGTAATCGGTGGATGGTTTGCGACTGCCTTTGCCGCATTCGCCTGCGCACTCACTGTCGCCACTATATTGCATTTTGGCGGAATGCCTGTCATATTCATTCTTTTCGCCTTGGTGATATTCGTGCTTATCCGTTCGTTCCTTAAAGCCAGTGACGAAAAGAAAAGCGCTTCGGAGGAACGTTTTGAACGAATCATGAATGCAAGCCCCGAAACAAAGGTCTACCCTTTGATCCAGGAGTACAATCGTGGCGAATGGTCCGAAATTCTTGAATGGAGCGCCGACATTTACCGCCAGATTATCGAAGGCCTTCTGCGCGAGGATTTAGGGATTCTCCGCACGGTGGACAAGCAAATCAAGATTATCAAGAAGCATTCCGACAGAATCCGCCGCCATGGCCCGATCTGTTCCGAAAAACTCCGGCAAGAAGACCTGGTCATGAAGAACTTTTTCCTGTACCAAACCAACGACTTCATCGTAGACGTCCTTTCGAGTCTGCGTCAAATAGAAACGCCCTGCAGGCATTACATCGACAACGATTTTCCAAGCCTCGTAAACGACAAGCGAAAAAAACTTTTGCGCTGCGCTCGGGACGTTTCCGTAGAAATAGAAAAAACTGCCGTCATGGTAGCTGAAGGTTCTTTTGCGGAATACGATTCCATACGCAAGCGCATCCTTGACTTGCGAACTGCGGTCCAGGCCGACAGAAAGCAGAAAATGCTCAATCCCGACAACACAAACGTTCGCGGGGAGGTCCTTTACCTCACGCTACTGTACGAAACATGGGCGCTCCTGGACTCAGTCGCATCCGTGGCGAAAGCAAGCCGCAAGTTCCTGACCGAGAAGCCTCAGTAAATATGCTATTTTAGAAGAAAGAGGAGGCCTTAATGATTTACATTATCGAAGATGATGCTGAAATTCGAGAAATGGAAAGTTACGCCTTGCAAAAATCGGGTTTCGATGTTGAGACTTTCAATAGTTGCAAGCCTTTATACGAAAAATTGAAATCCACCCTTCCCGACCTGTTCGTTCTGGACATCATGCTCCCCGGAGAAGACGGACTCTCCTTTTTGAAATCGCTACGCTCCATGGATGCCACAAGAAACATTCCCGTCTTGATGCTCACCGCCAAAGGCACGGAGCTGGACAAGGTAAAGGGGCTGGATCTGGGTGCCGACGACTACATGACAAAACCCTTCGGCATTCTGGAATTCATTTCGAGAGTCAAAGCCTTGCTTCGCCGCGGCGCCATGACTTCCAATTCGGCGGTCAACGGGAAAAACCTTTTGCAGATGGGCGGAATCGTCATAGACGAGGAAAGACGCTCCGTCAGCGTAAACGGAACCCCGTGCAATCTCGCCTTCAAGGAATACGAACTTCTGAAAATGCTGCTGCAGAATCTTGGCATCGTATTTTCACGCCAGGAAATCATGGAACGAGTCTGGGGCGTAGAATTCTCCCTGGAAACCCGCACCGTAGATATGCACGTAAAGAATCTGCGTCAAAAGCTTGGAGAATGCGGGGACATCATCAAGACCATCAGGAACGTCGGTTACAAGGCGGAGGTATAGCATGAAATCCAGAATTCAATTAAGCCTATGCTACGTAGGAATTCTTGCCGCCATTTTTGCCTCGTATTTTACCGCACACGTCTTCAAGGAATCCTTGGTGAAGCAACTTCAGGACTCCCTGCGCCAAAGTGCAAATCTCGTTGCCACGGCATACAGCCGCTTGGATTCCGTGCAGGATTTACAGCGTTTCGCTTCGAATTTCCTGAGAATCACCCTTATCGATAAAGACGGCAAGGTCATCTTTGAAAGCGACGGGGAAACGCACAACATGGGCAACCACATGACCCGACCCGAAGTTACTGCAGCCATCCAAAATGGCTGGGGCGAAGGCATGCGACATTCCCTGACGCTCAATGCCAACATATACTACTACGCGCTAAAGCTTCCGGACGCCAATATTCTCCGCCTTGGCATGCGAGAGGCCAACTTGCAGCATTTGATTTCTCGTGCGACTCCATATTTGCTCTCGCTTATTGCCGTTGTCATTGCGGCCTCCATTTTGATTGCCTTCTGGCTAAGCCGAATGTTTGTGCGGCCGGTACAGAAACTTGCCGAAAAACTGAACGACGTGGAAATCCTTAACGACGACAGCATGTACAAGGAAATCGCGCCCTTCATAAAAACCATCCGGAATAAAAATCGCGAACTCGAAATAACCATTGAGAAACTCCATCAAGAAGAACAGAAGACTTCCCGCATAAAGGACGAATTTACCGCAAATGCCGCCCACGAGCTCAAGACTCCGTTGACCACGATTTCCGGCTACGCCGAAATGATCGAAAACGGAATGGCCAATCCCGAAGATACCGTCCGTTTCGCAGGGAAAATCCACCGCGAAGCCAATCGAATGCTCTCCATTGCAAACGACATCATGACCTTGTCGAAACTGGACTCGCCCAAGGATAAGACAATCAACATCAATGAAAATGTGAATCTTTGGAACATTGCAAGCGAATGCATCGAATCCCTTTCCGTGATGGCTCAAAAAAAGCAAATCACCTTGTCTAAAAACGGGGACCCCGCATCCGAGGTCAAAGGAAACTCCCGCCTACTTTTTGAAATGGTCTACAACCTGTTGGACAACGCCGTCCGCTACACAAACATTGGCGGAAAAGTCGAAGTCATCATAAACAAATCTTCAATTTCGGTCAAGGATAACGGAATCGGAATCCCAGAAGACTGCAAGGAACGCATATTCGAACGGTTCTTCAGGGTCGACAAGAGCCATTCCAGGGAATCGGGCGGAACAGGCTTAGGACTTGCCATCGTAAAGCACGTGACACAAGTTCACAACGCACGAATCCAGTTGAATTCCTCTGTCGATGTCGGTACGAAAATAACGGTTGAATTTTAACGCAAAAAGGCGTCCCGGAGGACGCCCTTTAAATTTGCAATTGTGTAGTCGCGAGTGATTACTTCATGACCTTGTAGGCCTTGTTCCCGACGATTACGAGGAATGCTCCCCTGTTGCTCATGCGGACTTCGTGAGAAGCGGAGTTCACCTTGGAGTTCATGACGACGCGGCCGTTCATGTCGGTCACGGTGAACTTGGTTCCAGCCGGGACGTTCTCGATAAAGATAGAGCTGTTGGTAGTGTAGACTCGGGCAAGGTTAAGGGCCTTGACGGCATGGATTGCGATGGTCGAATCCTGGGCCGTGGTGTCATTTACTGCCGGATTGCTAGACGTGGTGTCCTTGACATCCGGCTCTGTAGAGGCTGTTGCGGCCTTGACGGTCACGTCATAGAGTTTGCCATCTTCGAATGCCTGGAACGTGGTATCCTTGTCGAACTTCACACCATTGTATTCACCGCCTTCGACGGTCTTTGCTTCAGGAGCGGTAGCCGGCTTCGGCTTCCAAATCTTGAAGGTTCCGGAGAGGTGGAGCATGGCCAGGTAGTGGACCAAGCCGTCGTAGTAGCGGTACTGACCGGTCATGAATTCGGTATCCCAAGCCAACTGGAGGTTCTTCTTAATCTTTTCTTCGGCACCACTTGTACTTCTCAAGCACATTGCTGCAACAGCATTTGCACCGGCTTCGCCCTGCGTGTACTGTTCACTTGCACCCGTACCATCCCAATTGAAGCGGGCATGTTGGTATCCATCCTTTTCAAAATGGTTGATAATTCTGTTGGCCATTTCGATTTGTCTGGTGGAGTCCACACCGAACAGATAATAGTCCATGCCGTAGTTCATTGCAGAACGCATGGCATCGTACATGTACTTGGTCGCATTAGAATTGTAAGAATAGGAGTGAGGAGTACCATCGAAGTTGCTGTAATCAGCAAACAAACCAGAGGAGGAATGAGAAGACTTGTACAGGTGATCGCGGGCCGCAGTTACAGCCTTTTTCCACTTGTCCTGGTCTTTCCTTGCCCAGCGTGACATCAATTCAAGATATGCAGGCAAATCATAGGAAGGGTCGGAGAACTGGTTTCCATCGCCAAGCGGCTGGAACACGACAATATAGTTGCTCTGGTTGAAGAGCTTGTGGTTATAGTTGTTCCACATCTTGTCCATGATGTACTGAGCGTCATCCATGTACGTGCCACCCCAGCGGTTTGCTGCAAAGAGGAGAGACATCATGAAGTACATTTCGCCATCGGGGGCGCAGTTGTCGTCACCGCCCTGGCCGTTGTCGCCACGTTGCCATGCGAAAAAACCGTCCCAGTCACCACCTTTGTGCCACATGTGATTTTTGGCCCAAGCCCAAAGTTTGTCAAATTCTTCCTTATGGCCGGTCTGCACGGCAATCATCATGCCATACGACATACCTTCGGAACGCACATCGTTGTTGTTGATGTCCTTGATGTAGCCTTCGTTACCATTGTCGAAAAAGACCTTGGAATTGTTATCACCCTTGAAGTAATGATTCCACAAGTCATCCATCTTTTTCTGGATTTCCTCGTCGGTTTTACCCAGGTAAGTCTTGAACGGGCTGGTGTAGTCACCGGTATAGAACGCGCCATTGTAGTTGGTCTGTTCGTTATCCGGGCCGAAGTATGCTCCATTTTCGTCAAAGAAAGACGGAGCGGTGTAAATGTTACCTGCTGCAAAAGCCGCGGAGGCGCCAAGCAACAAGGCCAAAGATAAACTGGAGACTTTTAACTCTCTCATTATGAAACTCCTCTAAAAATATTCCTTGCCTAAAGGCAATTGTCTCCACAACCATTTTTAAAATAAGTTTTATAAAAAATTCCATCTAGCCCCTTACAAAAAATAAAGTTGTAGTCCTATACAACAAACATGTCCGCAAAATCGGGCGTTTGCGAACTTATTTTTACAAAAAAATCCGGTGGAGCGTAGCAGGGCACCACCGGATATTGCATTGTTCTATGATTTTAAACGTTTTACATTTGCGCAGTCTTCAAATTGAAGGCATCGGGGTATGCCTTGGCCGCGCAATAGTCGCAAAGTACGCGCATACGGGTTTCGGCAAGCGTGTTCACGCGCACCTGGTTGCCGCAATGAGCGCACTTGACAACGAACACCATGGACTTGGCCGTCTCGGAAACTTCGGGAATCTTGACTGATTCAGCATCGCCGAGTTTACTCACGAAGCACTTGAACGAGACTCGCCCTTCGGCATCCTGCACGACTTCGCGGGTGATGCTGCACTTGAAACTGCGCCCCTTGCGGTTGCGCATACGGGCCACAAAATGATGCTGCGTCAAGTCGCAGCAACTACGGAAAGCGTCCCATTCCTCGTGGTGACGGTAAAAATCCGTAATGTAATGCCATACGATTTCAGATTCCTCGAAACCGAACATGCGGCAAAAGCGCCTGTTCGACGAAAGGATTCGACCGCTCTCATTGACTTCGAAACAGGCCGTATCGAGATTTTTCTGCTGTTCAATCATTTTGCACCTCCCTTGAGATAGTACCGGTAAAGCACATCGGCGCCAGTAATCGCCTTTACGCCAAACCGGACATCGTCCAGTTTTAGGTTGATGGCCTCCTTGCCAAAGAAAATCGGTTCAGAGGAAACATCGATTTGATTTACAGATACGGTCTTTTCTGCCGAAAGTTTGCCGTCTTGGTAAAGACTCAGACTCTCGCCATCCCAAACCGCAGTGACATACACCCACATCCCGTATTCCACACTTTCATCGGCAACAACAGCGTTGCTGCACGAAAGGCTATCGCCCGCCCCATCTGCAATGAAGAAGGCGAACCTTGCAGACTTTGCACCACATTCACCATCCACCAGGGCAAGGCTGAATACATCCTTGTCGCCTTCCGAGCCGAACCCCACCTTGCCCACGATATTCTTGCGATAGGAATCTTCGTCGGACAGAATGGAATCCACCCTCACCCACGCTTCAAGCGTAAACGCATTAGCGCTGTCCAAAAGCCCGCGGTCATTTTCAACCACGCCATACTGCTTGGCGCCATTCAAGGCGACAGCCTTGTTGTCGACACCATCCACGAGACTCGCATCACCGTAGACCACCATCCCTTCGGTCCAACCGCGCACATCGCTCATGGTCCCGCTCTTGCCGGACACACTCAAGTAATCCATGCTCCACCAACTGCGCAGCCCGTATTCCGTCGAAAGCGGGAACTGCAAAACCTCCGGAGAAACCGCAGACACATGCGAAACCAAGTCCTCGACATCGGCGACTCCGTTCACGGCATCCACATCGTTCGTTTCGCCTGCGAAGAGTTCAAAGAGCCCTGTAGGAATCGGACCGCGGAACTTCGCCTTCGATTTTTCGCTCACGGAGACCACGTACACGGCATCGTTGAAGCGAATAGGATCTGGAGACTTCGCATAGAGCGGCAATACACCGACCGGCACGCCCTCCAGTTCGAACGCTCCCGAAGAATCGGTCTCAACGCCCCAATCCGTCCCGGGAATTCCCACATAGACGCTAACGGCATTCGTATCCGGACGGAGGTTCAAAATCCCGGCAACATCGCCCACGGTCGAAAGTCTGGCAGAGACGTTCAACTTTTCGCCCACATAGTTCACAGTCTCGTAATAGGCGCTGGAATCCGTGAAAGCACTCACCCCATACTGTCCCTGGCGGGAAAGCGGAAGCCCGAACTTGCCTTCGGAATCGGTGGTATCCACAAATCGCAAAGTATCGATAGCGTAATGGAGCGCAAGCACGGGAACGCCAGCCACGCCCTTGCCCGAAGCGTCGACCACGATGCCAGCCAAAGTATTCGTTTCTTCGCTTACGCCACCCGCGATTTCGTCACCACTTTTCGAGCAGGCGGCAAAGTAGCAAAGCAAAAGGACAAATACCGAAACAATACCGAAGGAAGCAACAAACTTACGCATTTTCGCCTCCCTTCAGGCCCTTGGTCAGCGGAAAAAGTTGAACATTCAAACGGTACACACGGCTTTCTTCGGGGTCCTGCATAGCGATGGCGGTAATGCGGCGACGGAAATCCTCGATTTCCTTGGTGATTCGATAGAACGTTTCCTCCGAAATGCCCATGGTAAGGCCGGAGATATCGCGTTCCTTCACAGGCACCTCGTCGAGGGAACGCACGGCCAGTTCTCCCATCTGGCGGTGCATTTCACGAACAGAGAGTTTCGCCACTTCCAGGTTACCCGTGGAAACGAGTTTTGCGGACTGTTCGTAGCCATTGTCGTTCTTCGTGAGGAGTCCAACCTTCTGCAAAAGAGCCAAAGCCTTCTTGACTTCTGCCGTCTGGGTGTCAAAAGACAGCTGGTCAGCCAATTGGGCGGGCGTGGCACCAGGCATCTGCGGAGCAATCTCGCGAATGACCGGATTCACCCACGACTCGTAATAGTCGTACTGGTCCTCGCCCACCAGAGCCATGGAATTGTCCTTGGCAATGGTACGGAGTTCCTTGAAAAGAACCTTTTTCTTGGCGGAATCCTTTTCCTGGTTGAACAGCACCAGGGTGCGGAAGTACTGAAGTTCGGTACCCACGAGACCCATGGCCTGCGCCACGCGTTCAATGCCCACGTCGCTCAGGTTGGTTTTTCCGTCACAGACAAGTTTCAAGAAAACCGGAGAGGAATATCCGGCAGCCTTAGCGAAATCGCGCCAAGTAAATCCCGAACGGGTCTTGCGTTCGGTATAGAAGTCGCGCACGTAAAGGCGGTAGTTTTGATATTCCATCACGGGTTTCATACTCATAATATATACTCGTAAAATCCGAAAAGCAATAGTTCTATGATACAAAAATCAAGATTTTTGTACAAAATCACAATTTTCAAAGTAAAAGTGGCGAAATTTACAAAATTTCTATGATACAAACACTACAAAAAAGAATGATACGGGCCACAATATTCCCGTATCAAGTATGTTTTTTAGCGAAAATTACGGACGATTACAGGTCCTTTACGACCATGATACCGCTCTTTTCGATCTTGGGATACTGGCGCATGCCTTCGCCGCCCTTGCCGCGGTCAAGGACTTCTTCCAGTTCACCCTTGGAATTGTAGAGATGGAGTTCCCAGGGGCCGTTTGGAGCATTGAAGAAGCCGGAGTTCTTCTGCACATTGCGCTGGAAGGTGCGGTTCAGTCGGTCGGCGACACTGCGTGCCTGCACCAGGCTCACGTCGGCCAGCGTCCAGGAAATTGGCGAGCCGCCCATGTCGAATATGAGAAGCGCTTCGAGGTCGGTGTCCTCTTTCATGGTGAACTTCCAACTGAAGTTCTGCCAACTGGTGCTCAAGTCCAGGATACGGCCGTTCGCATAGGGCGTGTACTGTTCGGCATCGCGCTTGATGTTCACGTTGAGCGTGCGCGGTTTTTCGGCCTTGGCACGCATACTGAAAATGTACGTGACTCCATTGCGAAGAGTCAAATGCTGCTTGAACTGCAGGCCCCAGGTCTCCTTGCCGGCCTTCTTGATGTCGAAATGGACATCGCCGTCTTTCACTTTCACGTCGGCCTTTCCACCCCAGAAGTCTGTCGTCCAGTGCTCCAGCGGATTCGGTTCGTCGAACTTGCCGTTCTGGATACTGTTGGAGCCATTACCCATGGATCCTGTGGTAAAGTCCTTGTTCTGGATGAAATTCGGGATGACGCTCGTATTCTGGATTCCAAGAGGGCTTTCGATAGTGACTTCCCTGCCCCAGCCCACAAGAGTATTGTAGGAGCCGTGCACCGTCATGTCCATATCGGCGCTATCGAAATTGCCCGGGCCCCAACTCCAGCAAAGCCAGCCGATGCTCAAGCGTTCGCACTCCGCCATGATGTGCCTGTACGGGATTTCCTTCGCGCCGGCGACGGCCATGGGGGCGAATTCCCCCACCACCAAAGGCAAATTGAGTTCCACGGAGCGTTCCAAGCAGGCGGTCACGCGTTCCGCCACGGTCGCGGCACCGGTCTTCACGGCATCGTGGCGTTCACTCGGCCACCACATGTGGATAGAGAACAGCAAATTGTGTTCCGGATCGGCCTGCAAAAGGCGTGGCCCCACTTCAAGAAGATTCTTTTCGCTCTGTCCCCAGTTATCGGCATCGATCATGATGGGCACGCGGATGCCTGCGGCACGCATCTTGGTTACAATCAGGTTGTAGGCATCGAAAAAATCTTCGGGATCCTGTTCCTTGTCGCCAGGTTCATTGCCAACGTTCAAAATCATGTACTCCTGGTGATTCGAAATCATCTGGAGGGTTTCGTCGCGAAGCCAGTAGCCCAGGGCTTCCGAAAGGCGTTCCCAATTGCCCGTGGTATCGTGGATTTCGGGAATAGGAATCATGCCGTTCGCTACGCACAGGCCGATAATGCTGTCAAGGTCGGCGATACGACCGCGGGTATTCCATACAATACGCACGCAGTTGGCGCCAGTCTTTGCTATTTCGGGGATAGTCTTGCCTTCGCGGTCGGTCCATATGAACATGTGGTTGATGCCGCGAAGCACCACTTTTTCGTTGTCCTTGCTATAAAGGAACCGGTCCTGCACAAAAAAACCGGGTTTCACATTGGCAAGATTCATGACTATTTTCTCCGCTTTAAATTTTTACATGATTAATAATACATAAAATGGACGAAAAACAGAATGGTTATAGCCCAAAAAAAAGATATTGACGTCCGTATAACCACCCATCAACAGTCCAAATCGAGCCCTGCGAGCGTGATTTGACTCACACACCATGCAACACTTTTTTTACATAAGCGACTTTTAGCAAGTTTGTTCGCTTTCTTTTCGTATCTTTTCCATTGAAATTTGGAGTAAACAGTTCAACCCAATTCATGGAGAAAAAAAATGAAACTCACGACTCGTGCAATTGCAGAAGCAATCGGAACATTCTGGCTGGTATTTGGTGGCTGCGGTGCCGCCGTACTCGCTTGTGGCGCAAACAACTTCGGTATCGGCTACGTGGGCGTGTCCCTCGCCTTCGGTCTTACCGTGCTTACCATGGCTTATGCCATTGGCCATGTTTCCGGTTGCCACCTGAACCCCGCTGTGACCCTCGGTCAGGTTGCCGGCGGTCGCTTCCCTGCCAAGGAAGCTCCGGCATACATCATTGCCCAGTGCATTGGCGGTATCATTGCCGCCGCTGTTTTGTTCGCAATTGCTTGCCCGGACCTCACGAACGCAGGCATCGGCGCTTTCGCCACGAACGGTTGGAGCGACGAACTCACGAACGGCTTTAACGCATTCGGCGGAAAGGCTACCGGCATGCTTCCGGCATTCCTCATCGAAGTCGTGCTCACCGCAGTGTTCCTGTTTGTGATCATGGGCGCTACCGACGGTCGCGCTCCGGCAGGATTCGCCCCGATTGCCATCGGCCTCTGCCTCACGCTCATCCACCTCATCAGCATTCCGGTCACGAACACTTCCGTGAACCCGGCCCGCTCCACCGCCATGGCAGTGTTTGTCGGCGGTGCTGCCATCAAGCAGTTGTGGCTCTTCTGGGTCGCCCCGATTCTCGGCGGCGTCATCGGCGGCTTCGGCTACAAGAAGCTTTGCGAGAAGAAGTAAGGCTAGGGAACACTTTTATAAAATGCGGCTCCACAAACGGGGCCGCTTTTTTTATATTTACCATCGGTAATTTTTAACCCGCCCGCACGATGTGCGAGCTTAAATCCAAAAGGAAGATAAAATGGCTGACAATCTGTCCGCACTCGGCAAGGCCCGCAAGGCCTACCAGCCGAAACTCCCCGCCGCTCTCCGTGACGGCGCTCTCAAGGTTGCCCTGAACAAGGGTAAGGCTACCGAATCTGTCCGCGACCAGGCCAAGATCAAGGCTCTGTTCCCGAACACCTACGGTGCTCCGTACATTTCCATGAAGAAAGCCACCAAGGCTGCCGCTGGCAAGCCGCTCAATGTGGGCGTGGTCCTTTCCGGTGGTCAGGCACCTGGCGGACACAACGTTATCGCCGGTATTTTTGACGGTATCAAGAGCATCAGCAAGTCCTCCAAGTTGCTCGGCTTCCTCGGTGGTCCTAGCGGCCTCGAAAACGGAAAGTTCATCGTGATCAACGAAAAGATCATGGACTCCTACCGCAACACGGGTGGATTCGACATCATCCAGTCTGGCCGTACCAAGCTCGAAACCGAAGAACAGTTCAAGAAGTGCATGGCTGTCGCCAAGGCTCAGAAGCTCGACGCCATCGTGATTATCGGTGGTGACGACTCCAACACGAACGCTGCAGTTCTCGGTGAATACTTCCAGGCCAACGGTGCAAGCTGCGTGGTTTGCGGCTGCCCGAAGACCATCGACGGCGACCTCAAGAACGAATACATCGAAACCTCCTTCGGTTTCGACACTGCCGTGAAGACCTACTCCGAACTCATCGGCAACATCATGCGCGACGCGAACTCCGCCCGCAAGTACTGGCACTTCATCAAGCTCATGGGCCGCTCCGCTTCCCATATCGCTCTTGAAGCCGCCCTCCAGACTCATCCGAACGTCTGCCTCATCTCTGAAGAAGTGAAGGGCAAGAAGATGAAGCTGAAGCAGGTCATCAAGTACGTCGCAGACATCGTCGCTGCCCGTGCCGCTGAAGGCAAGAACTTCGGTGTGGCCCTCATTCCGGAAGGCCTCCTCGAATTCATCCCGGACGTCGGCGTCCTTATTTCTGAACTTTCCGAAGCCCTCGCCAACCACGAAAAGGAAGTCGAAGGCCTAGACACCGCCGCCAAGGTCGAAAAGCTCTGCGCATGGGTTTCCAAGGCTTCCGCCGAAGTCCTCAAGAGCCTCCCGGCATTCGTCCAGGCTCAGCTCATGCTCGAACGCGACAGCCATGGCAACGTCCAGGTGTCCCTCATCGAAACCGAAAAGCTCATCATCGAAATGGTGAAGAAGGAACTCAAGGGCCGCAAGAACTTCAAGGGCAAGTTCTCTGCTCTCAACCACTTCTTCGGTTACGAAGGCCGTTGCGCCGCTCCGTCGAACTTCGACGCCGACTACTGCTACAGCCTCGGCTACACAGCCTCCGTGCTCGCCTTCAACAAGATGAACGGCTACATGAGCTCTGTCCGTGACCTCACGAAGGGCATCGAAAAGTGGACCGCCGGTGGCATTCCTATAACCATGATGATGAACATGGAACGCCGCAACGGTGCCGACAAGCCGGTTATCCAGAAGGCTCTCGTGGAACTCGACGGTGCTCCGTTCAAGTTCTTTGCCAAGAACCGCGAAGAATGGGCTAAGACTGAATCCTTCTCCTACCCGGGTCCGATCCAGTACTGGGGTCCGAGCGAAGTTTGCGACATCACGAACTTCACGATTAAGCTCGAACGCGGCGCCATCAAGGTGAAGTAAAATTTGTTTTTTAGGGGCGTAAGCTTCGTTGCATCGGGCCTCGCGTAGGTTTACTACGCTACGGGGCTCGGGGCCTAGCATCTATCCTCTGATAAACATCGTCTGAAATTTAGGGGGGGCGTAAACTTCGTTGCCTCGGCCCTCACGTAGATAACTACGCTACGGGCCTCGGACGCCTTGTTTCCACTCCCTAAAAATTCAATTTTTTGAAAAGGAAGTCTGAAAAGGCTTCCTTTTTTTTTGTTTTAGGTCACCTCTAAAAAATGTGACACTCCCTCCCACGGCATAAGCATGGCACAGCCGGCACTGGAAAATTCTATCTTTACAGCTATGGAAAACTGCGGGATAAACATTGACGGCAAGTTCATCGCAAGCCAAGGTGCTGTGCAAAGTACCGCGCCGTCCAAGCAAAGTACCGCGCGCGAACTGTACGCCGAGCTCTTGCGCATCGTGGCTGCGTTCACGGTCGTTTTCCAGCACACGGTGACCTCGGTCTGGTACGATGTTCCGGTGGATACGGGCGACTTTTTCGCTTTGAACTTTCTGAACAGCCTTTCAAGATTCGGCGTGGGCGTTTTCATCATGATCAGCGGAGCGTTCATGCTTTCACCCAAGTATCCGCACTCTCCGCAAAAAATTTTGAAAAAGAACCTCACCCGTATCTTGATTCTTCTGGTGGCGTGGGTCTGCGTTTACGGCGTGGTGGACGCCATCCGCGAAGGCGTTCGTAACGGTCTTGGAATCGGCGAAAGCGTCGTCAACATTTTGGCGGCGCCGTTAGACCTGTTCGTCGCCCCGCCCACGCACTTGTGGTTCCTATACGCGATTGCCGGGCTTTACGTGATTACGCCCGCCTTGCGCGTGTTTACCGAGCACGCCTCGAAGCACATGGTCCTCTACGTCATCGCCATCTTTTTCGCGTTCGGTCTTGTGATTCCCACGGCGAACCATTTGCTTGCAAAACTCGCCCACTTCCACATGTACCAGAACATCGGCATTCGCGGGGCGACGACTTTTGCCGGGTTCTACCTGACGGGATTCTACATTTCGCAATACGGACTCGGGCGCATCGCAAGGCGTGTACTCTACGGGTTGGCGCTGATTTCGTGGTTCATCGCATTCTTCTACTCCACTTATTTCAGCCTTGTAAAAGACGCCCCCAACGAGTTCTTCTTCGGGAATTTCAGGCCCATGACGTTCCTGATTGCGGCAGCGGTATTCTGCTTTTTCAGGACGCGCTATGGCGAGCGCCGGACAAGCGACACTCGCATTCTGGACATTTCAAAATGCATGCTGGGCGTGTACCTTTTGCACCCGATGTTCATCAAGATTTTTTACGGTCTTAAGCTTTCGCTATTGGAACCTCACCCGCTCATTACGGCTCCGCTCATGGCCGTCGTTTTCTTTATGCTTTCGCTCGGGGCAGTATTCCTGTTCAGGCTCATCCCCGGCGTCAAGAAAATTCTTTAGCGTTAAAGCAGTTTGCGAAATGTCCTGCGCTTCCAACTTTCGGCGGGAGCGCTTCTTTTTTGCATTCGGCGGTGCAGCGGGAACAGCGGTCGGCAAAGCGGCAGCCCACGGCAAAGTCACGCGGGTGCGGCACGGAGCCCGGAATGGAAACGAGCGTGCGTAAATCACCGTGACTTTCGGGAATGGCAGCCAAAAGCCCCTGCGTGTACGGGTGCATCGGCTGGTTGATGACTTCGCGCACGGGGCCGCATTCCACGATGCGGCCAGCGTACATCACGGCAACGCGATGAGCGTACTCGGAGACAATTCCCATGTTGTGCGTAATGAGGAGAACCGCGGTTCCCGTCTTTTCGGCCATTTCCTTGAGCACGGCGAGCACCTGCGCCTGCACAGTCACGTCGAGGGCCGTCGTCGGTTCATCGGCAATAATGAGTCGCGGTTTGGAAAGGAGAGCCATCACGATGCAAACACGCTGCAGCATACCGCCCGAAAGTTCGTGCGGGTAGGAATCCAGCACGCGCTCCGGGTCCTTGAAACCGGCGGCCAAAAGCTGTTCGCGGATAATGGCAAGCGGTTCCTTGGCACGGGATTCGTCACCAGATACTCCGCGCGGTTCGCCACCAGAAACCCTAAATGCCCCGAACTTGAAGACTTCAAGCAACTGCTTTTTGATAGTCACCACAGGGTTCAAGGCTTGCATCGGCTCCTGGAAAATGCACGCGATTTCGGAGCCGCGAATTTTTTGCAAATCCTCGAGAGGGAGCTTCACAAGGTCGGTGCGCGTTGCACCATCCGTTTCAAACATCACTTCGCCGTTCACGATTTTCGCACTCGGATACGGGAGAAGCCGCAAAATGCTCATCGCGGTCACGCTCTTGCCGCAACCCGACTCGCCCACCAACGCAAAGAATTCGCCAGGAAAAATATCGAACGAAACGCGGTCCGTCACCTGAAGCGGAGATTCCACTTCTACGACTTTTTCCCAGAACTTCGGGAACTTGCGCCTTGTACTGGACTTTCCACCGAACGCCACCGACAATTCGCGGACCGACAAGACGGGCTTTTCGCCATCCTGCATTCCGCCAACTATTTTTTCGGCACTATCCATTTTCGCCCGCCAAGAATTTCTTGATTTCGTCCAAACGTTCGAAAGCCAGTTTTCGCCCCATGTCGTAAACGCGCTGGAGTTCCGAAGTATCCTTTTCTGTACGGCTGATGCCGAGAGGCTCATCCGGGCAAAGCACAAGAACGTTTCCTAACTTTTCCTGTTCAAAGACATAGCGGGTTTCATCGTTGTACATTTTGTGCCGGTTGGCCATCGCATCCAAAAGCTTTGGATACTTGCGAAGAGCAATGCGCATGAGCCACATTAACTTGTTCGGAGACTTCACGTAATCCCTGGGTTGCGTCAAAATCACAACGTTCCGCTTGTAGCCGACACTTTCCAAGAACTGTAGCGGCACGGAATCCGTCATGCCGCCATCCAGATATTCGCCGCCATCGATTTCCACGGGCCTTGAAACAAGCGGCATCGAAGCGGAGGCGCGCATCCATTCCAGTTCCTTGCGGGATCCATCGGTGAGTTTCGGGTACACTGGTTTTCCGGTTTTGATATCCGTTACCGCCATGTAGAATTCCATCGGATTTTTCTTCAAGGCTTCGTAGTCGAACAAGTCGAGTTCATCGGGAATCGCCCTGTAGCAGAAATCGGCATTGTACATGTTTCCCGTCTTTATGAGCGACTGGACACTGCAATAGCGTTTGTCATGCGCAAAGCGCAAATTGTAGCGAAGCGCGCGGCCCGGCTGGCGGGACTTGATATTGCAGCCGAAACAGGCCCCGGCAGAAACGCCCACAGCTCCGGCAAATTCAACCCCCTGTTCCATGAACACGTCAAGGATACCGCAGGTGAACAAACCGCGCATGGCGCCACCTTCAAGCACAAGACCTGTTTTCATTCGATTTTCACTTTTGCAATCCACAACAAATTTTCCCTATCTCTGCGCGAAGCGCCTTATTTAACCTCAAGCCTCAAAGCGAGCTTGCGAGCGACCTCATTCCTCAAAGCGAGCCTGCGAGCGACCTTATACATATCTATCCCCCGATTTGGGATCCATGGCGTCTCGCACACCTTCGCCGACGAACGTCGTGAGCAAAAGCGTCACAAACAAGGCCGCCACGGTGCTCACGGAAATCCACGGAGCATACAAATTATTGAGCCCTTGGCTCATAAGTTCGCCCCAACTGGGCGTAGGCGGCTGCAAGCCAAATCCAAGAAAGTCCAAGGAAGTGAGGCTACCGATTCCGCCAATCAAAGTGAACGGGAAAAGCGTCACCACAGGCGTCATCGCGTTCGGCAAAATCTCCTTGAAAAAGATATGGCGGTGACCCATCCCGAGTACACGTGCCGACTGCACATACGTCATGTCGTGCAACTTCAGGAATTCAGCGCGCATGTAGTAACTGAGCGAAATCCAGTTGAACGCCGCCATGATGAGAATCAAAAGCCAGAAACTGCGACCGTAAATACTGCCGATAAGAATCACTACATAAAGCATCGGGAGCGACGACCAGATTTCAATCATGCGCTGCATGCCCGTATCCCAGAACTTACCGAGGTAGCCCTGGATGCCGCCGATGACAATACCCAGAAAAGTCCCGAGAACCGTCAAAAGCAAACTGAAACTGATGCAGATGCGGAACCCGTGAATCAGGCGCGAAAGCACGTCGCGGCCATTCGCATCCGTCCCGAGCCAATGCTTCGCGCTCGGCGCAAAAGGTGGCGTGCCATCGTTATCCAAATCGGCTTTAAGCGGATCGTGCGCAATAGGCGGCATAATCGCCCAGGCCTCCGGGCAACCGCCCGCACGCGGGAAGCCGTCGAGAGCGTCCTGTTCACATTCGCGGGCATCGGCCAAGAGCAACGCGTAATCGGGTTCCGTCTGGTACTCGCCGCCAAAGTCAGCCTCGCTGTACCGCGCAAACGCCGGGAAGTAACTCTTGCCGCCATAACTCAGGTAAAGCGGCTCGTCGTTCACCGTCCACGGGCTCGTAAGGCTGAGCAAATACGCCACCACGAGCACCAGAAGCGACCAGAACGCCCGCTTGTTCTTGCGGAAGCGCTTCATGCGGTTCAAGGTCTCTGTAGAAAGGCGAAATTTCATCTTTCGGCAATATAGAAATAGTTTTCAAACAGGAAATTCATCGATTTAGACAAGGCCTGTTCTAAAACTATTTCTTGAGTTTCTTCAAATTTTCAAGGCGGTTCAGCGCGTCGTTCAGGGTATCGTCCTTTTTCGCGAAGTGAAGGCGAATCAGGTGATCCACAGGCTCGCGGAAAAAGCTGGAGCCGGGTACGGCAGCAACGCCCACTTTTTCGGCCATGTCCTTGCAGAATTTTGCGTCCGGAAGGTCCGCATCGTTCGTCCAGTCGGCTGAACGCTTTCCATAGCCGAATTCGCCAATGTCAATCAAGACAAAGTAAGCGCCCTGCGGTTCCGTAAAGCGGAGCCCCAAATCACGAAGGCCGTTTACAAACAAATTTTTCATGTGCGTGTAATGTGCTTGCAATTCGGCATAGTACACATCGTCAAAGCGGAGAGCCGTCACAGCCGCTTCCATAAGAGGTGCAGCCGCACCCACCGTCAAAAAGTCGTGCACCTTCTTGACACGTTCCATAATCGGTTCGCAAGCGAGTACATAACCCAAGCGCCACCCGGTAATGGAATAAGTCTTGCTCAAACTGCTGCACTCGATAGTGCGTTCGAACATTCCCGGGAGCGTCGCAATGTACGTGTGCTTATGCGGAGCAAAAACGATATGCTCGTAAACTTCGTCGGTAATCACGTACAAGTCGTACTTCACGGCTAAAGACGCAATCACGGAAAGTTCTTCGCGGGTAAAGACCTTCCCGCTCGGATTCGCCGGATTGCAAAGCACAAGTGCCTTCACGCCCGGCTGCTTCATGGCATCTTCAAGCACATTCGCATCAAAACTCAAGTCATCCGGTGAAAGCGGCACATAAACGGGAGTCGCACCGCAAAGAATCGTATCGGCGGAATAGTTCTCGTAAAACGGAGAAAAGAGCACCACCTTCTCGCCAGGATTGCAGACAGACATCATCGCCGCCATCATGGCTTCGGTACTGCCGCAGGTCACGACCATCTCTTTTTGCGGGTCGTAGCGGAGCCCGCTGAAATGCGCCTGCTTGTCGCTCAAGGCCTCGCGGAAATTCTGCGCGCCGAACGTAATCGCGTACTGGTGCGGCCCCGAAAGTGCCACCTGCGAAAGGCGGTCGGTCAAGGCCTTGGGCGGATCGAAATCAGGGAAACCCTGCGAAAGATTGATGGCGCCGCATGCGTTTGCAATGCGCGTCATGCGGCGAATAACAGAATCAGTAAAAGTCGAAGTACGAGAACTTAAAGGTTGCATAGACAAAATCTAACAAAAAAGACCCCGGTCAACGCCGGGGACTTTTCAAGAAATCTTAGGGTTCGCTATTCTTTATGCAACGAATGCTAAACCCTTCTTTTTCAGCATTCCCAAAAGAACCTATTCTTCCCTTGTTTATTTCTGTCTGAAGTATTACAGCATTTCTTTCGAGCCAATATTCATCTCGACTTTCACTATATACCATTGTTGGCTCAACATTAATTGCAAGAACATCCAAAGTACTACTCCAGAAATAGGTATGTCCTAACATTTCAAAGGCATCCATCCCCGTTGCAACATTATATTTTTGTCCCGCAATCAAAACGGAAAATCCATAATCGTCCGTACCGGGATCGCGATTCCAACCTGTTTTTGATCTCCATTTAACACTCGTGACTTCCTCATCAATAACATCCATCAATGCACGCCATTCGTAGCGACTTGGCAAATGCCACCCACTGGGGCAAATTCCCTGAATTGGATTATTTTCTACTTCATCCAACGAGACCCTATCACAAACTTTTTTTATACTGCACTCCTGCGGATTCGTAGGATCATTCGCCAAAGCAACGGAATCAACGGCGGCCGTCCAAGAGTATAAACGTCCAAACACAGCACAATAAGACTCATTGTCTTCATAGCACCAACAATTTTTTATTAAACTAGAAGTGTTAACACTATCTGCATATTTCAGGTTCTCCGCCATCCATACTTGTTTGTACCCCCCCTTGGCAATTTCAACCGTTCTATAAATCTGTCCATCACGTTCATCTGTAATCGTCCCATATTCAATATCAGGATTCAAATGAAGTACATTGGGAATTTCAAGGTTTGATGTGCCGTCCGAAACATCCAGCCAACCATTAGCAGAGCAGTAATACCTCTCCTTTTTTTCCACCACACCATAAACCACCTTTCCCACTTCGGTTTCAGTGCATTTTTCGCCATAGGTGTCGTATTCTATTTTAGTTGATGTATTCCATCCACAATTATCCGATTTTTTGTCTGGCCCGGTACATGTATAATACTGGTTCCCGGCCAGTTTAACTTCCCCTACACGTTTTTGAGTGCAAGCAAAATTCAAAATGGTGTCTATTCTTGAAACGACACTCCACGTATCTCTGATTTCGTCATAACTGTACCAAGCATCAGTAGAATCTCCCTTCTTGAATTCACCATCACTCCCTTTTTCCCATCCCTGAGTATCAACAAACAAAACATCAGTAAGTTCCCAATCACGATCTTTACAAACATACCAAGAACCATCCCTCATGCCCGTATTCGACGAAAGATCAGCTTCGCGTTTTTTCGAACAACCACCAAGTTCCTTTTCGACATAAGAAGCGCTTCGCCAAGTTTTTTGTACTTCATCGTAAATGTAAACTTTATGCGTAACATTGCCTTGTTTGGAATCCCCGTCTTCGCCGGGTTCCCACAGGTAAGTGTCTTTTTCAAAAGTAGTTGCAACATTCCACTGACCGGACTTGCAAATGTAGCGAACCTCGGTATCGTACTCTGAACAATTCTTATTTGTAACCGCGGCAACGACATTTTCATTTTCTTCATCGCAAGCACCTATGCCGTAGAACGTATTCCAGAAATTCCTTATGTACGGCTCAAATTTTGGAGCAACGCCATAATTCCAAGATTTAATTTTAACGCGAATCGTTTGCAGATTGCTGTCCAGATCAGTCTTGCGAGCCCAATCCGCAATTTTCGACTTGCTTTCTTCGTCATTCCATTCGCCATCTTTCTTAAAATCAGACGCAAACTTTTCCATCAAATCCGACAATTCCTTTTCGTCCCAATCCCCCTGCATCAGTATGCTTACAGCCAAAAGCGCAGCATCGCCATCACCTTTACCAAAGATGTCCAGTTTATCGAAATCAGCAGAATCGTTCACGATACCAAACGCATTGAGGATTTCTGCATCCGCCTGTTTTTTGGCAGCAGCGAAATTAAGTCCCTTGCCCAATAAATAGACTACTCGATCATATTCCAAATGGGTCAGCAAGTTGATATTCGCTTTATCATTCTTGTCCAAATCCACAATGCCTTTCAATGTAATGGCCTCATTGGACGTCTTTCCGGTGACCTCGTTAAGATACTTGCCGTTGGCTTCAAGCATAGCGAACTGGCAACCCAGATTTACTCCACTTACAGCAAACTGGCCATCACCCGTTACAACCTTGCCTTCAAACTTTTTGTCGGTTTTCTTGAAAGTTTCGCAGTCTAGTTCATAAACATTAAATGCAGAGCCATTCGCGACAGGCCCTTTTTGGCTCTTGCCGACAACATTCTTGTTTTTGATTGCAACCACTTCATCTTTTTCGAAAGCGGTACTGTCCTGCTCGTAAACAAAACTGCTGCTCGATTTTTTCTCCGAAGAACTACTCTTGGTGCTACTGCTGGATTTCCCGATTTTCTTGGAACTCGAAGAATCATCGGAAGAAGAATCCGAAGAATCTTCTTCAAAGATGACGCTTGAATCGTCGCCAGAAGAGGTTCCATCGTCACCACAGGCTACCAAGCCTAACGATGCAAAGCATGCGGCGCATGTTGCATAAACAAAAAATCTTGTTGAAAAATTCATTCTTTTCCCCTAGTTGAGATTTTCATTCGGTTAATAATATAAACAAAAAACACGTAAACACTCATTTACAAGAACAAAATACATGGACAATTCGTATAAAGCGGATTATACGGTTTCTTCCAAATAAAAAAATTTTTTCATTTGCATGTTTTTATATTTTTAGACGAGTGAAAAATGAAGCAATTTACGGAACATAAGCAAGAAAAGGAACGCTGCGTACTGGTGGGTATTTCGACACCGAAGGTACGCCCTTGGCTTGCAAGCGAACAACTCGCAGAACTAGGGCGACTCGCCGAAACCGCAGGCGCAGTCGTCACACGCAGTTTTTTGCAAAGGGTGCAGAACTTCAGCCCGGCAACGCTCATCGGCGAAGGCAAGGTGAACGAAGTCAAACACGCCTTGGAAGAAGACAATGCGAAAATGGTCGTTTTCGACGACGACCTTTCGGGTTCGCAGGTGCGCAATCTGGAACAGCGCATGCCGGGCATCAAAGTACTCGACCGCACGGGCTTGATTCTCCACATTTTCGCAAAGCACGCCGTCACGGCGGAAAGCCGCCTAATGGTGGAAGTCGCGCAACTGCAATACATGATGCCGCGCCTCACGGGTGCATGGACTCACCTTTGCCGCCAGCACAACGGAGGCATTGGCACCAAGGGCCCAGGCGAAACGCAGCTCGAAACGGACCGCCGCATGATCCGCAAGCGCATCCAGGAACTCAAGAAGAAGCTTGAAAAAATCGAGGACGCACGCGAAAGCCAGGCCGAAAAACGCAACGACATTTTCCAGGTCGGCATCGTGGGCTACACGAACGCCGGGAAATCAACGCTCACGAACCGATTGACCGGCGCCGACGTGTACGTTGAAGACAAACTATTCGCAACGCTAGACAGCACCACACGCAAGCTTTTCCTCGACGGAGAGAACATCATCCTCTCCGACACCGTCGGGTTCATCCGCAAACTCCCCCACAACCTGATTGAGACATTCAAGAGCACCTTGGGCGTCGCCGCCCACGCCGACTGCATTTTGGAAGTCGTCGACGGAAGCGCTCCCGACTACCGCGAGCACCTGGAAGTCACGCACAAGACCTTGGAAGGCATCATAAGCAAGGAAACGCCTCGCCTCCGCGTGTTCAACAAAGTGGAAATCGCCGACGAAGCCCGCCGCGCCGAACTTCTGCAGAACTACCCGGAAGCAATCCAGATAAGCGCGAAGGAAAACATCGGCATGGAACGCCTTCGCGCAGCCTTCAAGGAACAGCTCGAAAACTGGAAAAAGAAACGTGAAGCCCAAGCCGCCAAAATCAAGGAAGTCGTGGAATCGCCGTGGCCGCTGCACCCCGCCGAGAGCGTCAACGACAAAAGTTTCAACAGCAACCGCGACGAGAACTGGCGAGAACCCGGAATCTATGAAGTGAAGAGTGAAGAGTGAAAAATGAAAAACGAAAGTTTGGCGGCTACGCCGCAGAAAAAATTATTTTATAACACGATTCCTTTTTCTTCATTAACCTACGGCGAAGCCGTCATTATCTAACCTCAAAGGGAGCCGAAGGCGACCGACCTCATACCTCGAACCTCATACCTATTTATGAATAAAGCTGAACTTAAAGAAAAATACGGCAAAAAGCGCGTTCCGCACGAGTGGCGCGGTACGGACTGGTTTTCCATCATGGTTTGCACCTTCTTCGGTTCGGGAATGAGCCCGAAGGCTCCCGGTACCATGGGAAGCCTCGCCGCTGCAATTATCGCCTACCCCATGGCCCTGCTCTCCACGCGCATCGGCGTTGGCCCAAGCGACGCAGTCAACGCCCACTACGGTTTTTTTCTCCTCGAAGCAATCTTCGTATTCTTCGCAGCCATTCCGTTCGTGAACAAGGCCATGCGCGACACAAAGACCGAAGACCCGGGCTGGATCGTAATTGACGAAGTCTGCGGAATCTTCATGTCGCTCGCCTTCATTCCCGTCGAGACCATAATCGCGAACCCGTGGATTTTGGCGGTCGCCTTCGCATTATTCCGCTTTTTCGACATTCTTAAGCCGCTCGGCATCCACAAGTTCGAAAAATTCCCACGCGCTTGGGGCGTCATGGCCGACGACCTCCTGGGCGGAATCTACGCAGGAATTTTAGTCGCAGTGTTCGCGGCAGTCGTTTTAATTTAAGTCAACGGCAGTCGTCTTAATTTAAGTCAACGGCTGACTTTGCAAAATTTATAGAAAGTCCGCTTTCGAGACGTAATCAACAAGGGCGTCAACAAAAAATGTAAAAAAGTGAAAAAATGTGCAGTGAAACTATTGACAATTGCCCAATTGTGCATTATATTTATAACTGTATAATTTTCAACGTTTTATGCGAGGTATAAAATGGAAGACATCAAACGCAAGGAACTGACAGACCGCCAGGCTGAAATTTACGAGTACATCAAGAAGTACTCCAAGGAAAACCGCATGCCGCCCACCGTGCGCGAAATCGGCAACCATTTCGAAATTTCCTCCACCAACGGAGTGCGTTCCATTCTCGCCGCCCTCATCAAGAAGGGCTACATCAACCGCTCCCCGCGCTTGAGCCGCGGTATCGAAATTCTGAACTCCGACGCAAGCGACGCCGCCGAAGAGGCTCCGTCCAACACCATCGAGATTCCCATCGTGGGCCGCGTGGCCGCCGGTACTCCCATCCTGGCTGTACAGAACCTCGAAGGCACCGTCACCATCGACCGCGACTTCCTCGCCTGCCGCAGCGACGTTTTCGCCTTGCGCGTCAAAGGCGACTCCATGATCAACGCAGGCATTTTCGACGGCGACCTGATTTTCGCCCGCCAGCAAAAAACTGCAGACCGCGGCGAAATCGTCGTCGCCCAAATCGACAACGAAGCGACAGTCAAGTACTACCAGCCCATGGCAGACCATATCGAGCTCAAGCCGGCCAACCCCAAGTACCGCCCCATCATCGTGAAGAACAACAAGGACTTCTCTATTGCTGGCCGCGTCATTGGCGTGATGCGCAAGGTGAACTAGCAAAGTGAACTAGTCTGCGCAGCACGAACTAGTGCGCAGCACGAACCTCCGCGCAAATAAAGCGCGAATTAAGTGCAAATAAAGCGCAAATAAAGCGCGAAAAAAAAGAGCTCAAGAGCATAAAAAAATTCCCGAGCCTGCCGCAAGCAGACCCGGGATTTTTATTGATGTCGGCGAGACTATTAATCGTCCATGTCGGCCAATTCTTCTTCAGCTTCCTTCAAGTCGGCTGCGTCAGGTCCATCCATAAATTCGCTATCTTCATCGACCTCGTCAAGAGAATCTCCGCCCATGGAACCCATGGAGTATTCCACCTTGCGGGCTTCCTTGGACTGTCCGAGTTTGAGGATGGCGGCGCATTCTTCGCAGTATCCGAGGTGTTTGTCCACCCAGAATTCCGGAGAAACAAGATTGCGGTTGCAACGCGTACACATCTGCGTGGCCGCTTCGCGCGTAAAGGCGAGGTTCTGTTCTTCGAGTTCCTTGAGGATGCGTTCCGTCAGTTCTTCCTGGGTTTCTTCGGCCAGGGAAATCTTGTGGCGAATGGAAGACGTCGGCTTCTTTTCGAGTTGCTTGAGTTCGGAGGAAACCTTTTTCTGGTTGGACTTTTCTTCGTCTTCCTTGACTTCGACGAACATCACGACTTTCACGGGCTTCTTGCCGTCGGCCAGCAAAACGGATTCAATCACAGCCTTCTTCTTGGCTTCTTCGGCGAGACGCTTTTCTTCGGCGACACGCTGTTTTTCGGCTTCCTTGGCGGCCTTTTCGGCGGCCTTCTTTTCTTCTGCCAAACGCTTTTTTTCTTCTGCCACGGCTTTTTTCTCGGCGGCAGCCTTTTCGGCGGCGGCTTTCTTCTCGGCAGCGGCCTTTTCGGCGGCAGCCTTCTTCTCGGCAGCAGCCTTCTTCTCGGCAGCGGCCTTTTCGGCAGCAGCCTTCTTAGCAGCGGCAGCGGCCTTTTCAGCAGCAGCCTTCTTTTCGGCGGCAGCCTTGGCGGCGGCCTTCTTGTCTAGGGGCTTCGGTGCAGCTTTCTTCAGGGGCAGGGGTTTCTTTGCAGGAGCGGCCTTCTTGGCGGGCGCTGCAGGCTTCTTTGCAGGAGCAGCCTTCTTGGCGGGCGCAACAGGCTTCTTTGCAGGAGCGGCCTTCTTGGCGGGCGCAACAGGCTTCTTTGCAGGAGCGGCCTTCTTGGCGGGGGCTGCCGGCTTCTTTGCAGGAGCAGCCTTCTTGGCGGGGGCTGCAGGTTTCTTTGCAGGAGCGGCCTTCTTGGCGGGGGCTGCGGGCTTCTTTGCAGGAGCGGCCTTCTTGGCAGGGGCAGCAGGCTTCTTGGCGGGGGCAGCCTTCTTGGCACTAGACGACACTTTCTTTGCACTCATAGATTACTTCTTTTCCACGATTTTGATGTTAATAATGGGATCGTTCGGCTCTATGCGACACACCACGTCGTGTCCACTGAGAACTTTGCCGAACACAGTATGCTTGCCGTCGAGATGCGGCTGGGGCAACTGCGTAATAAAGAACTGCGAACCGTTGGTATTCGGGCCACGGTTGGCCATGGAAATCACACCGGTTTCGTGCTTGAGATTATTGGGTTCATCGTCGATGGTGTAACCCGGTCCACCCGAGCCGTTGCCATTCGGATCGCCGCCCTGAATCATGAATCCAGAAATCACGCGGTGGAACTTGAGACCGTCGTAAAAGCCCTTGTTCGCAAGATCCACAAAATTAGCAACCGTGTTGGGTGCTTCCCTGAAATTCAAATCCAGTACAATAACGCCTTCATCTGTCGTTATGGTCGCTTCGATGGACTGTACCCCGGAATAATCCTTGTTGAACACCTTGCCCTCGGCAAAGCAAAGCGCAAAGCCGCCTACCAAGGTCAGAGCGAAGATCATTTTTTTTATCAATTTCATGCTTCCTTTATTCCATTGTTTTTGAAGTTCAGGAACGTGAACAGAATATAGTTTTTTTTCGCCAGCAGGCGACCCTGTCTACGTAAAAACACGTAGGATTTCTATATTTATGCCGTAAAAATAAAAAGTACGACTATGCCGCAAAACAACAATATCCGTAACTTCAGCGTTATCGCCCATATCGACCACGGCAAATCCACCCTGGCCGACCGAATGATCGAACTGACAAAGACCGTTTCGAAAAACGAAATGATGAACCAGCTCCTGGACGACATGGACCTGGAGCGCGAAAAAGGCATCACCATCAAGGCTCACGCCATTCGCATGGTGTACGAGCGCGATGGTCAGGAATACATCCTGAACATGATCGATACACCGGGGCACGTGGACTTCACGTACGAAGTGAGCCGTTCCCTCGCGGCCTGCGAAGGTGCGATACTCGTGGTGGACGCTAGCCAGGGCATCGAAGCGCAGACGCTTTCGAACCTGTACCTCGCCATCGAGAACGACCTGACGGTAATCCCCGTGCTGAACAAGGTGGACCTGCCGGGCGCACAGCCCGACCACTACGCACAGATAGTCGGCGATTTGCTCGGCTACGACCCGGATTCCATTCCGCGCATTTCCGCCAAGACAGGCCTCAACGTGAACCAGGTTCTCGACAAGATTGTCGACGAGATTCCAGCCCCTCCGGGCGATTCGGGCAAACCCCTGAAGGCTTTGATTTTTGATTCCGTGTACGATTCGTACCGTGGCGTCATCAACTACATCCGCATCGTGGAAGGGACTCTCAAGGCGGGCATGAAGATTCGCATGATGAAGACCGGCGCCGAGTACATGGTGACTGAAGTCGGCACGTTCAGCATGCGCCGCGACCCGCGACCGGAACTTTCCGAAGGCATGGTCGGATACGTACTCGCAAACGTCAAGACCATCAGCGACGTGAAAATCGGCGATACATTGACCGATGCCGCCAACCCGGCCGATGAGCCGCTTCCTGGTTACAAGGATATTTTGCCCATGATTTATTCGGGCATCTACCCCATTGACCCGGAAGACTACCGCAACCTGCGCGAAGCCCTTGAAAAACTGCGCCTGAACGATTCGGCCCTCACTTGGGAACCGGAAACCTCCGAGGCGCTCGGATTCGGTTTCCGCACCGGCTTCCTCGGTCTATTGCACATGGAAATCGTGCAAGAACGCTTGGACCGCGAGTTCAACGTCGACATCATCACGACCGTGCCGAACGTGGAATACCACGTGTACATGAGCGACGGCTCCATGGTGAAAATCGAAAGCCCATCGAAACTCCCCGACGCGAGCCGTTACGACCACATCGAGGAACCTTACGTGAAGGCGCAGATTTTCACGCCCAAGGAATACGTAGGCGCGCTCATGACGCTCTGCGACGAAAAGCGCGGCGAATTCGAGACGATGGAATATCTCGACGAGACGAAGGTCATCCTCAAGTACAACCTCCCGCTCGCCGAAATCATGTTCGACTTCTACGACCGCCTCAAGTCGGTGAGCCGCGGCTACGCAGGTCTCGACTATGCCCCGAGCGAATACAGGCAAAACAACCTCGTCAAACTGGACATCCTTTTGAACGGCGACCCGGTGGACGCCTTCTCCGTGATTATCCACCGCGACAAGGCAACCACCTATGCAAACGCCATTTGTGTCAAGCTCAAGGACCTCATTCCGCGTCAACAGTTCGACGTGGCCATCCAGGGTGCCATCGGCGGGAAAATCATCAGCCGCAGCACCGTGAAGGCCGTGCGCAAGGACGTCTTGGCCAAGTGCTACGGCGGCGACATCACCCGCAAGCGCAAACTCCTCGAAAAACAAAAGGAAGGCAAAAAACGCATGAAGAGCATCGGCTCCGTCGAAGTGCCGCAGAAGGCGTTCCTCGCCGTGCTCAGCCTAAGCGACGACAGCAGCGGAAATGGAGACTAGTCCAGCATGGCAAGCCTGAAACACACCGTAAAAATCCTGCAAAGAAAGAACTCGCAATCGCACGTGTTCTTTCTAGTTGTGGTTTTGGGCATGTTTTTCGCCTTGGCTCTAGCCTCGCGCTACTACGTCATCGAACCCATCAAAATGGTAAACGCCTCTATGCAACCTAGACACAAGGAACTCAGCACCCTGTGGTTCTGCAAGTTGCCCCAGTGCGTAGACCAAATTCAAAAAAACGAGACCGTGTGGGCTAAACTCCGCAGTCAAGAAACGCTAGTCCGCAAGGTTATCGCCATGCCGGGCGACACGCTGTTCATTTCGGACAAGGGCCGCGTAAAATCGGGCAAATTGAAATTCCGTTGGAAAAACGAGAACGCCTTTATCGAAAGCCGCAGCATTTACGTTCCTAAAAAAGGCGACACGCTGTATTTTGAACAACTTAACGACATAGAACAGGACAATGCCATCACGCTGCTCGGGGAACAAGGTATTCCGTACACGGTAAAATCCTCCCTTTGGCAGGGCGACAGGGAAATCGCCATCGATATGGTCGGGTCCACCAAACTGGGCAATCGCCAAGTAAGCCTACAAGAGGTTAACTTGCTGCCGTGGCAAGACCGCTACCTCATCGAACTGCAAATCAGACGAGGCCAGCCAGGCAACGCCCCCATCAAGTTGAAACGTGAAATTTTTTCAAGCGACTCCACCCCCATAAAAAAAATCGTCGTCGAAAACGACTGCTATTTTTTGGCCTGCGAACGAGGCAACCACTGCGTCGATTCTCGCGAAACCGGATACTTTACACGAAATCGTCTGCTGGGGCGGTACCTTCCCTTCCCCGACAAGGTCAAGAAATTCGTAACAACCCAAATCAACCATTTCATGGGTGTCACCGGCTCCAAAAAAGTTTCCCCAAAAACCGAAGCCATCAAGGCCGAATAATTACGTTCTCAAGGGAAACATAAAAACACTAGAACACGAAGCCGAGCCGGTCTTCCCCGCTCAAAAGAAGCGACTGCATGTACTTTTTCGCCTCGCGGCAAGCTTCAGGCAGACTTTTCCCTAAAGCCACGTTCGCAAGGATTGCCGAAGAAAGATTGCATCCCGTACCGTGCTTACCCTTCCCAGGGAGGCGTGGCGACGAGAACTCGTGCCTGGAACCGTCGCGGCAACAAAGCACATCTATAGCTTCCGAGCCCGAAGAATGCCCGCCCTTCAAAAGCAAAGCGAAATCGCGGCCATGGGCACCGACGGCATTCAAACCCAAGAATTCGTACTCGTCCTGGTTCGGCGTCACAAGGTCAATATTCTTCATCACTTGCAGGAATTCCGCCTTTTCGCATTCCTGCATAAACTTAAAACCGGCCGTGGCGCTCGCAATCGGATCCCAGACTATGAAAGCATCGGGCGACGCCGCACGCACAAAATCCACAATGCGTTTTAGCGTTGCCGCGTTTTCTACAAGTCCAATCTTTACGAAGCCAAACGTATGCTTTCTGTAAAGCGTTTCTAGTTGCGATTCAATATCTTTCCACGGAACCCAGCCGGGAGCCACGAATTCATCTTCGTTCTGCACAGTAAGCGCCGTACAGACCGTCTGGGCGTAAACGCCAAAATGCGCCATGGCCTTTACATCGGCCAAGACGCCCGCCCCCGCGGAACCATCAAAACCGGCAATCGACAAAGCAAAAATCATGACGCAAATTTAAGAAATGGGCGCCCCCAATAAATCTACATCGCAAAATAGAATGCGATCATAGCAATCGTCACAGCGCAGATTAACACCACCGCAGGCACAATCGGCCGTCTCATGGACTTTGCCCCAAGGAAAAAGACCAAGGCACCCTTCGTAAGCGTATTCGCAAGGCTCGCAAACAAAAGCGCAATCGCGAGTTCACGCACAGGGAGAGTCGCCTTGATGGTCATGTCGATAAGCGAGAATGCGACAGCATCCATCTCGGCGGCACCGCCCAAAAAGCTGCAGGCGATAAGCGCGCCGCTCCCGAGGTACACACGGGCCGCGTTCGCAACAAACATCACCGCGGTAAAAATCAAACCGAACTTGATGGCGGGCAGCAGCTTGAACGGGTTACTGAAATTGGAACTCTTTTCGCTGTGGTCCTTCCCTTCGCGGAATTTGAGGAAAACGGCGTAACCGAGGCTCGGCACCACAGGCACCAGAAGCGGTACAGCCAAAGGCCCCGCCAGCGCGGGCATCAGGAACACGCAAATCAGGTAAAGCCTCGCATACATCACCGCCCAGCTGAGCACAATGCTCATGGTAAAGTCGCTTGCGTAAGTTTCGTTTTCGCGGCTGCGGCCAACCATGTTGAGCGTAAGCGCGGTACTGCTCGCAAGCCCCCCGAAAAGCCCCGTAAGCCAAATGCCCTTGCCCGGACCAATAATCTTGATAAGCACATAACTCACAAAGCCGATGCCACTGATGAACACCACGAAAAGCCAAATGGTATGCGGATTCAAGACCTCGAGCCCTGGCGGGCCGTACGCCTGGTTCGGCAAAAACGGAAGAATCATCAACGAAATCACGGCGAACTTCACCGTGGCGGTTATATCCTCGGTCGATATTTTGTTCGCAAAATCGTGGAGTTGCTTTTTAGCGCTCAGCAACAAAAGAAGCATGACCATCACCACGCACGATTCCAAGAGGCGCCCGAACCAGCACATACCCCCAAGCAGATAAACGAGAATCAGAGCGATGCTCGTGGTAATGCCCGCGGAGCCATCCTTGTGATTAAGGCCGAACGACACATGCGAAGCCGCAAGCAGAAGCCCGACAACGACAAGCCCCGTTATGAAAGGCGCCACGGATTCCATGGAAACGCCGAGGCACGCCGTAAGCGCACCGCAGAAACCGACCATCGAAAAAGTGCGGACACCCGCCGGGTGCCTGTCGGTCACATCGAAATAGGAATGTTCCCGTTGCATTCCTATAATGAAGCCTATACCCAAGGCAACAAGCAGACGATACAAAACATTTATATCTACCATAAAAAACCTTCAACGGAAAAAACGCGAATCAATCGCGGAACAATCATCAAATTCAATCTACAAAAAAAAATCCGAAAAATCTTCTATATCAAGCAAACTAAAAACAAAACTCGGTTTTTTCACTTTTTCCGAAGAGATTCCTTCATCACATACATCTTGGCATCGGCCATGCGATAGACATCTATCGCAGAAAAATCATCGCCGATACGCCTAAAGGCAAAGCCAATCGACGCATCGAGCGGAGACGGCATACCCACAGAATACTTTTTTTCAAGTTTTTTCAAATATTCTACAGCACCTTCCAAATCGCGAAGATGTTCTTCACGAACGACGGCAACAAATTCGTCACCTCCCATACGAATTGTAGTGCCCACTCCAGAAAAAGCCTTCCTGAAGACTTCCGCAAAGCCAACAATCATACGGTCACCTTCACTGTGGCCCTTTGAATCGTTAACCTTCTTGAGCCCGTTCATGTCGATGCTGACAATGGCGTATTCACTTGAACTCTTGTCGAGGACATCGAAAATCTGTTCGCACTTGGCACGATTATAAAGCCCTGTCAACGTATCACGGAAAACAAGTTGCTTCAGAACTTCCTTTTCGGTATTGTCCATTATAACATCGTAGAGGAAGGCGAAATAACTGATAATCAAAAGGACGATAAACAACAAACTGCCCATCGGGAGCCATGTTGCGCAAAGCAGGGGATCTTCCCACGCATAAATTTTCGAAAGATTGTAGCGAATCAAGTCTACAAAGATAAAGACAAACAGTACCGAAATGGCCGATGCAAAAATTTTATCCGGAAATCCCGAACGCCTGTCGTAAAGCAACCCGCAGAAAACGAGAAATCCAAGTCCAATCGCGACATAAGCATGAAAGAACCGCAACAGGACAGGGAAATGCACCAAATTGGTCAACTGCAGGAACATGGCAAGAACAAAGACAAATATACTGGAGATGGTCAACCAAATAAGCCCTTTCCATTTCCAGCACTTGATTTTTCCACGTCGCATATTAAGCAGCAGGAGTTCCATCGGTATCGGCATCAAAAACAGGCAAACATATTCCAGACACGTGTTGAAGGAAAAATCCATCGAAAAAACTTGTACAACCTTCATGTAGCAAAGAGTCCACACACCCATCAAAAAAGCCATCGTCCCAATCAAGGTCAGTCGGTAAGCCTTTTTGCTAAGCGTCATTGCGATAAGGCCCATGGAAACCGACAGCGCCCCCAGCAAAACAAGGAAAAGCCCGACGCCAAGCGAGAATGAATGGCGGGAGAAATAATCAAAAAGATTTTGCGTGTGGATAATTTCGAAAGCCGAACAAGGATTGCTTGTCAAATTCTCGCCAACGCGCACAAATATTTTTAACTTCCGCCCCTTGATCGAAGATGGAAAAGTCACGTAATGGTAACCGCTGCCAAGGAGTTCCCCCTGTTCAAACAAGTCTTCGCCGTAACTGTACAGGATTTTCCCGCCAAGAGACACTTGAACCGCAGAATTGAATACATTGAACCGTAAAATAGAAAGCGGTTCCACCGACTTATCCAAAATTTTCGTATAGACAAGCGTATCGCCTTTTTTCAGATTATGGAAAACCTTGAATTTCGACAGTTCGGGAATTTTAAAGGTCGTATCGCGGAAAACCAAATTCCATTCTTTGTCCAGGCGCTGAATTCGGCTATCGACGCCTCGTTCACCGGCTCTCCCAAGCAGTACGAAAAAAACGGCAAAGATAAAAATTGCCATCGCAAAAAAAAGATACTTTTTGTACCCATAATTTTCCGTACTTTTAAACATGTTTCTAAAATAAATCAAAAAGGAGCGCCATGAGCGCTCCAACTTGGAATGATGTTAACGACATCACATTTTAAGCATCACGTTCCCACACTTGGAAAGCCGTCGGGAAATCGTTCTTTTCGTCGGCCTCGAACATCTCTTCGCTTACCATGCGCCAGCCTTCGCCTAAATCCGGGAAGAACACGTCTCCCTGCACGTCGGAAAGCACCTTCGTGAGGTAAAGTTTCTTGACGCTGGGCATCGCTTCGCGGTACACCGCGGCGCCGCCGATAATGAAGCATTCCGTTTCGCCGGCGGCGCGGGCCTGTTCCAAGGCCTGTTCGAGGCTACTGCACACGATACATCCTGGAGCCTCGAACGCGGCGTTCCGCGTAAGCACGTAGTTCGTGCGGTTCGGAAGCGGACGGCCAATGTCGTCATAGTTCTTGCGGCCGAGAATGATGGAATGCCCGGTCGTAATCGCCTTGAAGCGTTTGAGGTCGGCGGAAAGGTGCCACGGCAAATGGCCGTCACGGCCAATTACGTTATTCGAAGAAACTGCGACAATTGCGGAAATAAGCATAGGAGGTATGAGGTATGAGGTCGCTGCGCTAGAGGTCGGCGCCGCGCGCCTTTGAGGTTAGTGGTTGGTGGTTGATGATTAGAATTTAGAAATTAGAGGCTAGAGATTAGAAGTTAGGGGTTAGTTACGCGGCTTCGCCGCCTTATAAGGCGCGCTTGCGCGCGATTATTCTCCCTAGTTCCTATTCCCTCATACCTAAAAGGGAGCGAAGCGACCGACCTGATACCTTCCCTACACCGCAATCGGGGCCTTGATGGTCGGATACGGGTCGTAATCCACGAGCTCGAAGTCCTCGAACTTGAAGTCGAACAAATCCTTCACGTCTGGGTTCATCTTCATCGTCGGGAGCGCACGCGGAGTACGGCTCAACTGCTCGCGGGCTTGGTCGAAGTGGTTGCTGTACAAATGTAAATCGCCGAACGTATGCACGAACTCGCCCGCCTCGTAACCGCAAACCTGGGCAAGCATCATCGTCAAGAGCGAATAGGAGGCGATGTTGAACGGCACCCCGAGGAACATGTCGGCACTGCGCTGGTAAAGCTGACAGCTGAGTTTGCGCTTGCCCGAAGCCCCTACGCCACCTACGTAGAACTGGAACAGGCAATGGCAAGGCGGCAGGGCCATCTTGTCGACTTCGGCCACGTTCCACGCACAAACTAAATGACGGCGGGAATCGGGATTGTTCTTGAGGCTGTCAATCAAATTCTGAATTTGGTCGATGTGACCGCCATCGGGGGTCGGCCAACTGCGCCACTGGTGACCGTACACCGGGCCGAGGTCGCCGTTCTCGTCGGCCCATTCGTCCCAGATAGTCACCTTGTTGTCGTGCAAATACTTGATGTTCGTGTCGCCCTTCAAGAACCACAGAAGTTCGTGGATGATGGATCGCAAGTGGAGTTTCTTCGTGGTGAGGCACGGGAAACCCTTCGAAAGGTCAAAACGGGTCTGGCGACCAAAAACGCTGCGTGTGCCCGTACCTGTGCGGTCGGAACGGTCTACGCCGTTGTCGATAATATCTTTAAGTAAGTCTAAATATTGCTGCATATGACACTAATATATATAAAAAACTGGTTCCATGGATCCCGTCAGTCGCTTCGCTCTTTCCACGATGACGCGGTTTATTTACCGTCCCTCCCCTGTCGCGGGAGTTTCCACAAACAGGTCCTGTCTACGGTACTTGACCTCTGGCTGCAATAGCAGATTCAAGGCCTCTACAATCAAGTCCTGCGTATGTCGCGGAACGGGCTTTCTGCCAAGGCGAGCCTTCTGCACCATCTTGTGGTTCAAGTTCGCGGGAAGCATTTCAACAAGATCGTGGTTACACTTGCCGGCTTCTGTCAAAATTTCATCAAGTTTCGTCATGGTGCAAAAATAACTTTTTTACGGACTCACAAAATAAAAAGCCCTGGGCGAGTACCCAGGGCTTCTTTAAAAGGAGACTGTTTAGATTACTGACCGAAAGTGCTGTCGCACTTGGTACCATCGTTGTCCGGAGTAACGAAGTGCATTTCGATACGGCGGTTCATTTCACGGCCGTCAGCAGTGGAGTTGTCGTCCACAGGGCAGCTGGAACCCATACCGATAGCCTTGATGCGCTTCTTGTCCACGCCGAACTTGGTGAGGGTCTTCATAACTTCCTTAGCGCGGTTTTCGGAAAGTTTCTGGTTGGTCTTTTCCTTACCCACGTTGTCGGTATGGCCCTGGATCACAATCTGGAGATCCTTGTAGGAATCATCGCCATTGAGCTTCTTGGCGACGCTCTTAAGGATGTTCTTGGCGTTGGATTCCAAAGTGGCCTTGCCGGACTTGAAGGTCACACCATCAAGTTTTTCAGCAGCCTTCTTCGGGCAACCGTGGCCATCGTCACCGGCAATATCCGGGCAACGGTCGATACCGGTACATACGCTTTCGAATTCCTTCTGGAGCTTCTTGTTGGCAACCCATTCAGAGCAGACGCCGTCCTTATCAGCATCCGGATCGTCTTCCATCGGGCAACCCTTGTTCCATTCCGGACCCGGTTCGTCTTCGCAACGGTCGTAGCCACGGCAAACTTCCTTGAACTGGTCAAGCATCTTCTGCTTGGTGACCCACGGAGAGCAGAGGGAGTCGCCATCGGGGTCCGGATTTTCAGCCGGGCAACCCTTGTTCCATTCCGGTCCGTTTTCTGCCGGGCACTTATCGACGCCATGGCAGACATTAGCGAAGTCCTTAGTCATACCCTTTTCGGTGACCCACGGTGCGCACAGGCTATCGCCGTCGGCATCCGGATTATCCATCGGACAACCCTGGGCCCAGGCTTCACCCGGTTCGGTCGGGCACTTATCAATACCAGTGCAAATGCCATCGTACTGTTCGAGCATGTTCTTCTGAGTTACCCATTCATCGCAGATACCATCCTTATCGGTATCCGGTTCGCCGAGCGGGCAGCCTTCGTTAGAGGCAGGGCCGAGTTCGGTCGGGCACTTGTCGATACCCTTACAGGTCTTTTCGATGAACCATTCCTTAGCCATGTTCTGATCTTCGATAGCCTTTTCGAAGTAGTAGCCCATCTTCTTCTGGGTCACCCATTCGTCGCAGAGGCCGTCGCCGTCGGAGTCAGGATCGTCCCACGGGCAACCCTTGTTGGCCTTGGCACCAGCTTCACCCGGACACATGTCGTAGCCCTGGCAAACATCAGCGAAGTCAGAAAGCTTATTCTTGTCGGTCACCCACGGAGAGCACATACCGTCTTCATCCGGGTCCGGATTGTCTTCAGGGCAACCCATGTTGCCAGCAGGACCAGCCTGGGCCGGGCAGCTATCGATGCCTTCGCAAATACCCTTGAACTTCTTGGACATCTTCTTCTGGCTTACCCAAGCATCGCAGACGCCGTCCTTATCCGGGTCCGGATCGTCGAGCGGGCAACCATCATCGCCTTCACCGGCTTCGTTCGGGCATTCATCGATACCTTCGCAAACATCGGTAAATTCATCGCCAAAGCCTTTTTCAGAAACCCAAGCATCGCAGACGCCGTCTTCGTCAGCATCGGGATTGCCGAGCGGGCAACCTTCGTTGAGACGATGACCGAAGTCATCCGGGCACTTGTCTTCGTCATCCGTAACGCCATCGCCATCGCGGTCCTGAGCAAGCAGGAAACCGCTCCAGGTCAAACCGCCATACACGGAGTATTCCGGGTTCACGCGGTCCTGGTACATGACCAGGCCTGCCGGACGGTCGGCATTTTCCATAACGCGGGTACCGGTAACGTAGTTGTCGCCACCGAGATAGTAAGAAGCACCGACATGGATGTCCATACCGATAGGCAGGTGGAACACCAGGGCGCCGGTCAACTGCTTCATGTCAAGTTCTTCTTCGAGGCCATTGAACTCGAACTTGTCGAGTTGGATATCCCAGTAGTATTCCACGAACATGGAGAGGAAGTCGAGGAAGTAGATATCCAAGGCGGCGCTCATGAACGGCATGGAGAGATAGTCGCCGTTCGTGGAGTAGCGGTAGCCGCCGTTCAAGTTGATGGCAAGAGGCACGGCATCGATCTTGTCGAAGTCGGCCGTGATAGCCAAACCACCACCGATGGTCGTGTTCTTTGTACCGAACGGATAAGCGATGCCGTTCTTGGAGTTGATGTATTCCGGCTCACGAATCCAGATACCCTGCTTTTCGGCATTTGCCGTACCGGCAGCCAAGCGAGCGAACACGGCAATGTCCATGGGCTGGTCTTCGGGCAGCGGGAAGCGGGCCTTGACATCGGCACGAATGTTGCCGATGTAGCCGTTCTTGGTAGAGTTGATTGCAGCGGGATCGCACAAGCCCAAAGCAACTTCATCAGGAGAGCAGGCGGTTTCACCAGTAAACTGATCGTAATAGACAGGGAGTGTCACACCCACGTCGAAGTAGTGCCAAATACCAATGGCAAAACCTACATAAGCGTTGGCAGCGGTAAAGTCGTTAATTGTTGCACGCTGTTGCACACCGGAGGGTGTGTAATCCTGGAGGGAAAATCCGCCGGGAACAGTACCGTCACCGGAACCAGGATAAAGGGGGAACATGTCGTTTCCGAAGGTTGCATCGCCCAACAAGGTGAACACAAGCTTGGAATGCCCCAAGGACTGAGCCGACTGGGTTTTGTTTACACCGACCATGCCAGCCTTGTTGATGGTCTGTGGATGGCTAGCGAAGGCACCACCGACAGCCAGTGCCAAAGCTAAACCTGTGATTACTCGTTTCATAGAGTCTCCTTAATTGATAGGGTTTTCCCTAAACTAAACTGAACAAAATATAACTTATGTATGAAGATTTTAACAAGATAATCACGCAAAATGCGAGGAAAAACACAGTTTTTTGGACGAAATTCCCCCAAGAGCACCGTTTATAAACATTTTTTTACATCATTCGGCAAACACGATTCGAAAATTTCAGGATGCTCCCTGCAAATGCTCGTCATGCCGCTCTTCCCTATGATAATGTGGTCGATTACAGGGATTTGGATGATTTTGCCCGCGGCGCACAGCACACGCGTTATGCCGTAATCCTCGGGGCTCGGTTCCAGGCTTCCCGAGGGATGGTTATGCGCAAAAATCACAGCCACCGCACGGTCCGCAATCGCCTTCGCGAAAGCCTCGCGCGGGTGGACTGGAGTCTGGTTCACAAGCCCGAGCGTAAGTTCGTGCACCCTTATTATGTTATTCGAAGAATCCAGCGACACAAGGACAAAGTGCTCCTGAAGCTCGTATTTTAAATAAGACAACCGCTTGACCAAATCCTCGGGGGACTTGACCGGATAAACCTTGCCACCGAGGATATACCTGGCCGACAGTTCCAGGCAAGCCAACACCTGCGAAGCCTTCACCTTCCCCAGCCCGCGTATCTTAAGCAGGGAATCCAGGTCGGGCACAGTGGATATACCGGACAGGTAGTTGGACAAATTGCGGGAGACTTCGAAGACATCGCAATTCTGCGTTCCACTGCCGAGAATGAGCGCCAGGAGTTCCTCGTTGCTCAGGGCTTTCGGCCCCATCTGCGCGATTTTTTCACGAGGGAGGAGTGTGTTCAGGGAATCTAAATCGTTCATGGCATTTCCTTTTTTAGGGGGTATTTTACCATAAAGACGGATTTTTCCCGAAAAACGTTCCTTTTTTCACATTTTTTTTTGACGAAGTCCTATTTTCCCGTCTTTTCATGTCCGTTTTTCAGCGAAGAGCTCTTTACACCATTTTTCGAAACCGACTTCAGTCAAAAGTAACAAACTTAGTCAAGAACAAACCCACTTTCAAAACCAAAAACAAAAACCAACAGAAAAAACCTCATTTAAGCATCCAATTTTCAGACAAAAAATTTTAAAAAAGTCACAACATTCAAAAAATTATTCAATATTTTTCATTTTATCCACCAAAACGAATTGCAAAATAACGAAAAATATGCTATTTTTACGCAAGTTGACAAAATCAAGTTTTCTAAACAAGGAAAATCATATGGCAAACAAGACCTTAAGTGGTGCCGAAGTGATTATCGAATGCCTCAAGCGTGAAGGCGTCGACACTATTTTCGGCTATCCCGGTGGATCGGCCATTCCGATGTTCGATGCCATCCTCGATTCCAGCGTTAAAGTTGTGCTTAGCCGCCATGAACAGGGTGCAACCCACATGGCCGACGGTTACGCACGCCAGACCGGCAAGGTCGGCGTCGCCCTCGTCACAAGCGGTCCGGGTGCCACCAACACGTTTACCGGCATCTACACCGCCCTCATGGATTCCAGCCCGATCGTGGTGCTCGCAGCCCAGACGACAACGCCGAACTTGGGCAAGGACGCCTTCCAGGAATGCGACACGAGCGGCATGACGTTCGCTGCAGTCAAGCATTCCTACCTCGTGAAGGACCCGAACGACCTTCCGCGTATTATGAAGGAAGCGTTCCACATCGCACGCACCGGCCGCCCGGGCCCCGTGCTCATCGACCTACCGAAGGACGTGACTGCAGGCCCCTGCACAGCACCGTTCACCGACCAGATGGACCTTCCGGGTTACAAGATTCCGACCTACGCCTCTACAGAAAGCGTAGAGAAGGCCGCCGAATACCTGAAGAACTCCAAGAAGCCGCTTTTGCTCGTGGGCCACGGCGCCATGATCAGCGGAGCGAGCCGCCAGGTGAAGGAACTCGCCGAAAAGCTCGGCGCTCCGGTCGCCTGCACCATGCTCGGCCTCGGCGCCTTCCCCACTGACCACGAACTTTCCCTCGGTATGCTCGGCATGCACGGCACCATCTACGCAAACAAGGCAGTCCTTGACTGCGACTTGATTCTTAGCATCGGCAGCCGCTGGGACGACCGCATTACAGGTAAACTAAGCGAATTCTGCAAGAACGCCGTCAAGATGCACATCGACATCGACCCGGCCGAAGAAGGCAAGGTTTTGCAGCCGGATGTGTTCATGTGCGGCGACGCAAGACTCGTCTTGGAACAGCTCCTCCCGATGGTGAACAAGCTCGACACCGCCGAATGGATCAAGACTTGCCAGACCTGGAAGAAGCGCTTCCCGCTCACCTACGCGAAGCAGGGCGGGCTCCGCATGCAGCACATTATAGCAACGGCAAGCGAACTCACGCAAGGCAAGGCCATCGTCACGACCGACGTGGGCCAGCACCAGATGTGGGTCGCCCAGTTCTTCCATATCAACTATCCGCGCCAGCTCCACTCCAGTGGCGGCGCAGGCACCATGGGATTCGGCTTCCCGGCGGCCATCGGCGCCTCCTTCGGTAACGAAACCGGCTGGCCCGTGATGAGCTTCAGCGGTGACGGCGGTTTCCAGATGACGGAAGCCGAACTCGCAACTGCTGCCATCCACAAGCTGCCCATCAAGATTTTCGTGATGGACAACAAGTACCTCGGCATGGTGCGCCAGTGGCAGGACTTGTTCTACGACAAGCGCTACTCCAGCGTCGACATGAAGGGCAACCCGGACTTCGTGAAACTCGCCGAAGCCTACGGCATCCCGGGACTCCGCATCAAGCGTGCCGCCGACGCCGAGAAGGTTATCCAGAAGGCCCTCGACTACAAGGACGGCCCGATTCTCATCCACTGCGAATGCGAAAAGGAAGACAACGTGTTCCCGATGATCCCGGCCGGCGCCCCGCTTACCGCGATGATTACGGAACCGCCGAAGGCCCAACTTGAAAAGCCCACGGGATCGACCTAATAGGAGGATTTGAAAATGAAAGATACAGCACATTCTATTAGTTTGTTAGTGGCAAACCGCCCGGGCGTGTTGGTGCGCATCGCACTCGTGTTCTCCCGCCGTGGCTACAACATCGATTCCCTCGTGGTCTCCCCCACGCTCGACGCGAACTTCAGCCGCATGAACATCATCGCCCACGGCAACCCGGAAATCCTGATGCAGATCATCAAGCAGCTCGAAAAGCTGGTTGACGTTGTGCAAGCGAAGGACCATACCGGAACGGACGCCGTCGAAAAGGAACTCGCTCTCATCAAGGTCCGCTGCACTGCAGAACAGCGCACCGAGATTTTGCAGCTCTGCGACCATTTCCACGCCAACACCGTGGACATGACGATGACTTCCATGATTATCCAGATTACCGGAAACAGCGCCAAGGTCGATACCTTGAAGAGTCTGCTCCAGAAGTTCGAAATCGTGGAATACATCCGCACGGGCAAGGTCATCATGCTCCGCGGCGAAGACAAGACCTAGCAAGGCGAGAGTCGCGGGTCCGCTTGCGGACCCATGACCGAGCCGCAGCGGTCTGCAGTTTCAAGCGAAGCGAAGAAACTGCCAAACATAGCAAGGCGAGAAAACCTATAAGCAAAAACGACTCCGTTCAAACGGAGCCGTTTTTTTTGCACATCAACGTACGGTAAAAGTTTCGCCTTCGTGTAAGCTTACAATATTCGAAGCGCCACAACGATTCATTATTTTTTTATCCAATTTTTACCGTAATTTTCCACCGTTTGTAGAAAACTTTTATCACATCCAAAATCTCCACATTCATAGGATATCATAAAACCTTCGTTATTTTAGTCCATTTGCACGCAGAAGACACTACCGTCAATGACATACTCATAACCGTTGCCGGTCAAAAGCACACGAAGTGCATCTTTAAGAGGTTGGTTGTTAAAGTTGACCGTGACAGGGCCCCGAACCTAAGGTGCAAAAAAAAAGATTCAAGCCGTACTGCACAGCCATTCCCTGCAACAGATCGCGAATTTCGGTGTTCTTCACATTCAGATTTTTAACAACAACGGAATCAGCAATTGGGAGTGGCGGAAGCGTAGACAGGGCAAAAACAGACGAGCACAAAGCCTAAAGCAATGCAAAAAGAATATTGCGTTTACATATAAAAGTCATAGTACAAATTTAGGAAGAAAAACATAAGAACATTTTTTTGTAGGTAATTTAACAATGAATATAGTCATGCGATACCCCTCTTATTAGGTTCCACAACGATCCACCCAGCATTATTACAAAAGACTCAATAGAAATCATCCGTTACGACCCCGACGAAATGATTGTCAGCATGGTGACAACCTTTTGAATCCACCGACATCGATGTTTGATGCTAGAAGCCAAGGACGGCTTCCGAAATCTCGTTTGCTTCGTCGGAGCCGTCGTCAAAAAATTCGGGGTTGAACTCGCCCCAGCCTTCGCTGGTGCCGCACCCCACTCCCACGTCCATGGAAGACCACTTGAAAACGCCGTAGACTCGTTCGAAACGTTCCATCAGTTCGTCCAGGAACTCTTCGGGGAATTCATCGTCCACTATAAAACTGCCATCCATGGCCAAAAGTTCATCTTGCGGCAATTCCTCGAAACGGCACTCGTACTCGTCCATCATCACATCGTCGACGCTATACCAGTCTCCGCAATCTTCGCTAGGGAGTTCCGCTTCCGGGAACTGCTCCGTAAAGGCGTCCCACAGCGCAGAAAGGTCTTCGCGGGAACCGATAAAACGCATCAGGATGCGGAATTCCATAAGGCACCTCATTCAAAAAAAACGCCACAGGCGAAGAACTCTCGCCCGAACTCTCAACATAAATATAAATTGTTTTTCGTGCAAGCGAAAAAAAAGACGGGCGACAGGCGTCCGTCCTTTTATATGGAGGTGAGGGGAGTCGAACCCCTGTCCAAAATCACGTCCATGCACGTTCCTACAAGTTTTCCCTTCGTATTTAAGGTCTCGCCTCGTCCACGCCCAAGAAGGTCGGCGCAGATGTCAGCCAGCCTAGTGAATCTCGGAACCTGCCCCCAGGCATGACAGATTCCTATCCCATATTGCGTCCGGACGTACTACCCAATGGGAGTGGGTCGAGGCCCGGCGTTGCCGCTAATTAGGCAGCGAGTGCGTAGTTTTCGTCAGCACTTATTTTTTTTCAGACTTTTTTACGAGTGCCCTCGTCTGAGACCTCGACTTGCAACTAACACTTCAGCGACCCTGTCGAAACCAGATCACCCCCAGTAATTAGGTAACATCAAATATAATAAAAAGACCTCTCAAATGCCAAGCCTATGCCAAAAACGAGATCTGGTTGAGACAGGCCTGTCGACTGAATGCGACCAAGCGGGAGCAATCAGGCCCTTAAGCGAACGAAGTGAAGCGCAAGGCCCGTAAGGGCGAGATTAGCGCGAATAGCGCTAATCGAGGCCAACCAGATCACCCCCAGTAATTAGAAAAATGATTCAAATATAACAGTTTCGTTCGCTAAAGTCAATCAAGCGCAATCCGTGAACTGGATTCTACCGAAGCCCTCTGTGCGACAGCCGACGGAAGCGAACTCGCCCCAAAACCAAGGCACCCCCTTTTCTCCCCTCGCCCGCTGCCAACCTCGACATCGGCAAGACTCCTCTGCCGCTCGGGCAAGTGCTTCCAGTACCGCACCGGAAGACAGCGCTTGAGAAGCCCCGGATTCAATCGTTCCTTGATAGCCATGGAATCGTAGTACGACTTCCACATCCGCGTGAATTCATCGGGAGGGGCACTCTTTGAAATCTCCGCAGGATTTGGCACCTCCACCATCGTCGCATACTTTCCGTCGTAATAAACGCCATACCCGCGCAAGGAATCTATAATTGCCCATCGCATCCCGGGGAAACGTCCGCGAAAATGCCCAGTAAGCATATCCACGATGTTGTACTTCGGTTCGATTTCAGAAACATACATGCCATCGGGCGACTTGTCGAACCTCACCATCCCGAGCATGTTGCCCATTTCACGGCTCACCGCCTGCGCAATCTTCAATAGCGGAAGCATTTCTTCGGAAGCCGGATTCTTGGCATAGCCGGGTGACTCGGTGGCGAACAACTTCCGCAAGTACGCAAGAATCCGCATCTCTATGGACTTTTCCTCGGAACGGAATGCCGTCTGCAGCAAGTCAAAAATGTCACTGCCAGCACGATTTACAATGGCTCGGGCGAGCCTCCGGGCAGAATCCGAATTCGTTTCGATTTGGAACGGCTGCATGAACAAGTCTGCATTTTGCGGTGCCGAAGTCTCGTAAGGGCGACTTGGAACCATTTCACCCACGTCCAGGTGCTGACGGTAAATTTCAAAAACGGCACTCAAAAAGCCTTCAAAAGTAGAATCGTAGTGAATCGACAACATGGAAACCTCCAACAAATCAAGCAGATAAAAGTTTCGGTGCGGAATCAAACAAATCCAGTTGCGCCGGTTTCGGCTTCGCAATCAAAAGCGGACGCAGCATTTCGGGGTAAAGCCTTCTCAGACTGGCCGGGACGTCGGGATTGTAGATAAAGTATTTAGCACGCTTGAGAACCACCCCCATTTTTTTCAGTTGATCCAAGCGAATCTTGCAGAACCGGCGCCCGCTCACGATGAGCCGCGCGGACTTCACGCCGATTCCTGGAACGCGCAGTATCATCTCGTAGTCCGCCGACTGCAGGTCAATCGGGAAAAATTCCGGATGTCTAAGCGCCCACATGGCTTTCGGGTCGAGATCCGGGTCGAGATTCGGGTTCGCCTCGTCAAGAATTTCATTGTGTTCGAACTTGTAAAAGCGCATGAGCCAATCGGCCTGGTAAAGCCGATGTTCGCGCAACAGAGGCGGCTTCGTGGTAATGACGGGCAAACGCTTGTCGGCGTTCACGGGAACGTACCCCGAAAAATAAACGCGCTTCAGTTGCTGCTGCCTGTAAAAACCAGCCGAAAGTCTAAGAATCTGCAAGTCGGACTCGCCCGACGCACCGACAATCATCTGCGTACTCTGCCCTGCAGGCAGGAACTTGGGCAAGTACCGCGAGCGTTCGGACATGTACTCCAACTTACGCTCGGCAAAAAAATTCATGGGACGGTAAATGGAATCGTAGTTCTTTTCGGGCGCAAGGTATTGCAGTTGAGAGTCGGAGGGAATCTCGATATTCACGCTGCTGCGGTCGGCGTAGAGCCCAGCCTCGTAAAGCAGGCGCGCACTCGCCCCGGGAATCGCCTTGAGATGGATATAGCCCCCGAAGCGATGCACGATGCGAAGTTCCTTTGCCACCCGGACCAGAAGTTCCATCGTGTTGTCCGGACTGCCGACGACCGCCGAACTCAGGAAAAGACCCTCGATATAGTTGCGACGGTAGAACTCCAGAGTGAGGTCGACGAGTTCCTTGGGCGTAAAAGTGGCACGAGGCACATCGTTGCTACGACGATTCACGCAGTAGGCGCAATCGTACTTGCAGGCATTGCTAAACAGGACCTTCAACAGCGAAATGCACCGTCCATCAGCCGCCCACGTATGGCAAATGCCAGCGCTGCAACCACTGCCCAAGCCACCTTTAGGCGCCCCGCGGTTCGAACCGCTCGACGAGCAGGAAACATCGTACTTGGCGGCATCGCCCAGAATGTTCAACTTTTCACGCAAATCCATCGAAAAACCTTCCGGGCAATTTAATACACATTTGAACATATGCCCTTTTGTACACCAATATAATATTTAGTGCACAGAAAGGCAAGTACCCGCATTTTTCTTTTCAAAAAAATCACGAAATTTGATGAATTTCACACTTTTGTAAACAAAAGTTGCCATAAAAACAGAAACTATCTAATTTTTCAACTGATAAGGAGTGTATATGGAACTGAAACGTCTTTTTGCCATTTTTGCGTGTTTTTCGGCATTTTCTTTTAGCGTATCTGCCGAACCGTTCGATGTTCTCAACGGAGAAGGGCTATTTTACGAAACACAAAGCCTAAGCGAAAATTGGATTGTCAACTACGAGGACGAAACCGGTAATATCGTTGGAAATGTGTCCATCGAAAACAACGATGACTACAATTACTTTCTGAGGATGTTTTCCACAAATTCAGGCAACGAGTCATGGTATATACAGTCAAAGTACCCCTTCTCCCTCGAAAACGGATACTCCTACACCATCAAAGCCGTTTTCAAACAGCCCGCAAACGGTGCGGAAATGCTTGTCATAGACAATACATACTATGAAAACGTATTCCTACAAACTGAGATAGACGATCTTTCCTACAACGAAACCATCGTTCACTGCGACGAAGATATATCCGTCGACCTGCAATTCAATGCTGGGCAAGCAGTAAATTCGCTCGAAATTTCATCGGTAAAAATTCTGAGGACCCCTTACAATTGCGACGGTTCCTACACTCCATACCAAGATGACGATCCAAACGATGCCGAAGATATTCTTGAAGGCAAAGGCGAATTTGCGGACCTTGGAGAAATCGCATCCAGTTTCGGAACCTACTACAAAGATGACGACGAAGACGTAACATACGGAAACATCGGCATGGCGGACGACGGAACAAAAACGTTCCTCAGACTTGAATCCAACGGCACCATTAAATCCGGTGACGTCGACAACATATGGAAAGTCCAAGTCAGCCACGAAATCAAACTGGAATATGGTTACGAATACTGGTTCGACATAGAAACGACCGGTTCCACCGTATATGACGATTTTATCGCCAATGTTTCTAGCATTCCGGACTACACCTGGTTTTTCGGCTTTGACCAAACCTACCTGCACGGCGGGACTGCGGGAATCGCTTACGACAACAACTATTACGCGTCTTCGCACTTTTCTTTCTGCGATGGAGATTATGACTACGTCAATCCCGCAGAACCCCTCGGTAAAACCGTAAATGCAGTCATCAACGTAAATGCAGCCTTCAGGAAAGAACCGCTTGACATCGTCGCCATGCACATTTACAAGCGTAAGGCCTGGTGCTACACAGAGCCGACCATTTCGGGCAATCAGCAGTTCCTTTTCAACCAGGTGGGTTTCCGCACTTCCGATTTCAAGGAAATGGCGATTGTCGAAGGCACGGACGAGCCTTTGGAATTTCTCGATGAATCTGGAGAAGTCACATATACTGTAACACCGACAAAAACAGCCAAAACATGGGGTTCCAGCGGGCAAAAAATCATGCTGGTCGATTTTACCGATTTGAAAACGGCAGGCACATACACCGTGCGCCAAGGCAATGTGACATCGGGTAAGGTACTGACTATTGTCGACGACCCCTATAGCGACTTGCTGAACGCTTCGCTGAAGTTCTTCTACTTCCAGCGCGCCTCTATGGATTTGGAAGAAGAATTCGCCGGCAAATGGGCCCGCAAGGCCGGCCACCCGGACACCCAGGTAAAACTGCATAGTTCCACAGGAAAAACCGGCACGATTTCCAGCCCCAAAGGGTGGTACGACGCAGGCGATTACGGCAAGTACATCGTCAATTCGGGCATTACCACCTATACGCTGCTTTCGCTTTACGAACACTACCCGGAATTTTTCAAGAACCGCAAATGGAACATTCCTGCCGATGGAGAACTGCCGGACTTGCTTGCAGAAATCAAGTACAATTTGGATTGGATGCTTACGATGCAAGATACGGACGGTGGCGTTTTCCACAAACTCACAACTCTGCAATTCTCCGGATTCGTGATGCCGGAAAAAGACGTCGCCGACCGCTATGCCATTGGAAAGGTATCAACGGACGCCTATAGTTTTGCCGGAGTGATGGCCGCGGCAGCCCGCATTTACAAGGAATTTGACGAAACGTTCGCCGAGACATGCCTTAATGCCGCCATTAAAGCGTACGACTGGGCCAAGGACAATGGCGGGGACTATTGCTTCAGCAATCCCCTCGACGTTGGAACCGGAGAATATCAATGCGCTGGCGGCGACAATGATTTTGCCGCAGCAGAACTTTTGATTACCACAAACGATAACGAAAAGTACAGCATCAGCAGCATTTACTCATACATCCCGGAATGGGCGAACATTTCTGGAATTGTGACATACGAAGTCCTTGCGCATTCCGTATTTACTGAAGATGCGCATAACGACGCAACATCGACAATCAAGGCGGAAGCGGACGATCTTTTGAAATATGCAAATTCCGGCATCGGGGCTCCAACAGTATTCTTTACTTGGGGGTCGAATTCCTTTGTCGCAAATAACGGCATATGGCTACTCCACGCCTATTACGCCACCGGCGACAAAAAATACTACAATGGCGCCCTAAAGGCTTTGGACTATCTACTCGGCAAAAACCCCATGGACATGTCCTATGTAACAGGCATGGGAATAAAGTCCCCGATGCACCCGCACCATCGCCCGAGCCAGGCCGATACCGTTGTCGCTCCTGTGCCAGGCATGTTGGTCGGTGGGCCACATTTAGGGCTTGACGACGTGAACACCAGCGTCACTAACGGCGATTTCGGCGGAGGATGCTCCACAAACTATAGCACGGGCTTCGTGGCAACAACATATTTGGATAACACGTGCAGTTACGCGACAAACGAAGTCGCCATCAACTGGAACGCGCCCTTGGCCTATTTGGCGGGGGCCATCGAGGCGTTGAACAACGGATTCGCTCCCGCATTTGCCCATGAAAACGTCAAGGAATTCGCAAGAACTTTCACAAGTTCCAGTTCCTCGAGTAGCGACGAATCCAGTTCCTCCGAAAGCGACGAGTCCAGTTCCTCCGAAAACGACGAATCCAGTTCCTCCGAAAGCGACGAGTCCAGTTCCTCCGAAAGCGACAAGTCCAGTTCCTCCGAAAGCGACAAGTCCAGTTCCTCCGAAAGCGACAAGTCCAGTTCCTCGAGTAGCGACGAATCCAGTTCCTCCGAAAGCGACGAGTCCAGTTCCTCCGAAAGCGACAAGTCCAGTTCCTCCGAAAGCGACAAGTCCAGTTCCTCCGAAAGCGACGAATCCAGTTCCTCGAGTAGCGACGAATCCAGTTCCTCCGAAAGCGACAAGTCCAGTTCCTCTGAAAGCGACAAGTCCAGTTCCTCCGAAAGCGACAAGTCCAGTTCCTCCGAAAGCGACGAATCCAGTTCCTCCGAAAGCGACGAGTCCAGTTCCTCCGAAAGCGACAAGTCCAGTTCCTCCGAAAGCGACAAGTCCAGTTCCTCCGAAAGCGACAAGTCCAGTTCCTCCGAAAGCGACAAGTCCAGTTCCTCCGAAAGCGACAAGTCCAGTTCCTCCGAAAGCGACGAATCCAGTTCCTCGAGCAAAACAGAAGGAATCACACCTTCGATAGCACAATTCTCAGGCTTCCGCTTAACGGTTTCTGGACGCAGTGTACAAATCGCAGGTGTCGCAATAGGCACAAAAATCTCCGTATTCGACATACTCGGAGGCCATATCGGAACCTACAACGCAAATTCCGCCAATTACATCGTGGCACTCCCCCGCCCAGGGACATATTTTGTGAAAATCGGCAAAAATATCCAGAAAATTCAATTAAAATGACATTTTAACACCCAAAATCAGGCAAAAGCACTCCTGTCCATCGTTGACAAAAAATCCATAAAAACGTCAATGATGGATAAAATTCAGGCTGCATTTCTAGGTATCTTTATAAATGTAAAGAGCAATGCAGCTTGCTACAGACAAATCGAGGGTGTTATGGATAAAAAAGAATTGAAAATCAAAAGGCTTGAACCGATTGTCGAAAAAATTTGGGGCCTTTTTCTCGTGAGTATCAGCTGCGTTCTAATCATCGAAGGCGTATAGCCCGGAATTCCAGAATTTGGTGTATGAAAGCCCGTCTCGAAATCGAGGCGGGCTCTTTTTTTGGCTAAATGTTACTTGTTTTGGACCGCGACGCGGCTTACTTGTTCTTGTTCACAATCAGCGTCTTTGCCTTGAAAGTCTTGCGGTCGATAACCTTAACCATCAGGGAAACCTTGTTATCCTTGTCGAGAGCGTTCCAGTACTTCTTGAGGTTCTCTTCGGCGGTGTCGAAAATCGGCATGAGCCTCGGAGCGCCTTCGAAGGAAGGAATCGGGCTTCCGTCGGTCACGTACGTGCTGATGAAGTGGCCAAGACCCGGGAGAGCCTTCTCGAATTCGAAGGTGGCGCGTTCGCAGCCCGCGTCTTCGCAGTTGTTGCGGCTCTTGAGGATGCTTAACTTGTACAAAGCCGGCTGGGCGTTCTTGTAGTGGATGCCGGAAATGCGCGGCGTGAAGTTCGGAGCGTCGTCTTCGTACTGGCGAGTGGCGAGAGCGCTTTCAAAAGTACCGCCGAGCTTGATGGCATCGTAAATCGTGTCGGTCTGGTCGCCGTTCGTAATAATCTGCACGTCGGCCGTGTGGCGGGCCGGGTAGTAAATGATGAGGTGCGGGTCAGAGAGTTTGGATTCGTCGAAGGCTTTCGTCTTCATGAAGCCGGTCTTCGCTTCCATTTCGAACACGCGGTTGCGGCTGTTCACGCTGCGACCCATGATCCAGTAAACCTGCACAAAGGACTTGCCATCCGGGCTAGTGCCGAGCACGATGCCGCGGCCAGGATACGGATTCTTGGAAAGAGCCTTGAAATTTTCTTTTGCTTCGTCTGTGTATTTCATTAGTTGATCCTCTAAAAAAAAGTTTTCAGGTCGCTCCGCTCTGAGGTCGGTCACTATCGTTCCCTCTTAGGTATGAGGAAATTATTCTGTACAAAAATAAAACCTCATACCTCAAAGCACCGCAGGTGCGACCTCATACCTCATTACCTTTTTGGGTTGTAGTTGTTCATTAACACCATCGCAAGCGCTATACAGAACATCACGACGCTCCCCACAATCACCTGCTGCTTGTGGTCGTAATCGCGCTTCACGTAACTCGGGTTTTCCTCGTTCAGCTCCTGGAGAGTCGGTCCCTGATTGACTTTGGAACTGTCAACGCCATACAATTCCGCGATTTCCTCATCACTCATGTTGAGCGTACTCACGTAGGCGGAATCGTACTTGTCAAGTTTGTCGGCGGCAATGGACGGGGACGAAATCAAAAACGCAAAACAGAACACGACAAAAAGGCACTTCATCAAGTTCAGTGGACTTTTTGCAGAGTCTTGATTATGCATCTCTTCCGTCTCTTGTCTGTAGGGCGAAGCCCGTTCTCCTCATAGAGGATAACTCAACTAAGCCACTAAAGTTGCTAGTTTCGTATATCTCGTCTAGAACTATTCCTTGGCGAGCTTGTCGAGGATTTCGTTCACCATGCCCGGGTTCGCCTTGCCGCCGGACTTGCGCATGGTCATGCCCACGAGGAAGCCCTTCAATGCAACCTTGCCCGCCTTGAATTCGGCGAACTGGGCGGCGTTCGCGGCGCAGACTTCACGGACAATAGCCTCGATGGCGCCAGTGTCCGTCACCTGCACGAGGCCCTTGTCCTTCACGATCTTTGCAGGGTCGGCGCCTGTTTCGAACATTTCGGCGAACACGTCCTTTGCAATTTTACCGTTGATGGTCTTGTCGACAATCAGGTTCACGAGGGTACAGAGCTGTTCCGGCTTGATCTTCAATGCGCTGAGGCCGCCTTCGAGTTCCTTCACCTTGGCAAGCAGTTCGGTAATCACCCAGTTCGCGAGAATCTTTCCGTTCTTGCAATCCTTCACGGCGGTATTGTACCATTCGCTCACGTCGCGGTCTTCGGTAAGCACCTGGGCGTCATATTCGGAAACGCCGTAGTCGGCCATGAAGCGGGCGCGGCGGGCATCCGGGAGTTCCGGCATCGTGTTGCGGATTTCTTCCACGAAGGCAGGGTCAGTCACGAGGCGGACCATGTCCGGTTCCGGGAAGTACTTGTAGTCGTGCGCGTCTTCCTTGCTGCGAATGACGATAGTCTTGTCGGCATTGGGGTCGTAGCGCTTGGTGCACTGTTCCACTTCCCGACCGGCATCCAAGGTCGCCGCCTGCAAATTCATTTCGGCGTACAGGGCCTTTTCGAGGTTCGTGAAGCTGTTCAGGTTCTTGATTTCGGCGCGGATGCCAAACGGAGCGTCTTCGGAGGGGCGCAGAGAAATGTTACCGTCGCAGCGCATGTTGCCGTTTTCCATGTTGGCCTTGGAAACCTGCGTGTATTCGAGCGTCTGCTTGATTTTCTTCAAAACGAGCACGGCTTCTTCCGGGCTGCGGATGTCCGGTTCGGTCACGATTTCGCAAAGCGGGGTGCCGCAGCGGTTCGCATCGAAGTGGGAATCCGTCGGACTCATGTCGTGGATGAGCTTGCCGGCGTCTTCTTCCATGTGGATACGGGTGATGCCAATGCGCTTCTTGGAGCCGTCTTCCTTAACGATTTCGAGCCAGCCGTTCTTGCAAATCGGATGGTCATAGACCGGAAGGCCGCCAGTCTGGGTAATCTGGTAACCCTTCGGAAGGTCCGGGTAGAAGTAGTTCTTGCGGGTCCACATGGCGTTAAGGTCGATTTCGCAGTTCAGGGCGAGGCCCAGGCGAATGGCGTATTCCACGGCCTTCTTGTTAGGAACAGGCATGGCTCCCGGCATACCGAGGCAAACGGGGCAAACGTGCTTATTCGGAGTGGTGTTCACTTCAATTTCGCAACCGCAGAACATCTTCGTCTTGGTGGCGAGCTGGCAATGGATTTCAAGACCGATAACAGGACAATAATTCGACATGTGAGTCTCCAATAAATTTTACAGGGGGAAAGATAGTAATTAGTAAGCAGTGGTTAGTGGTTAGTGGCTAGGATTTAGGGGTTAGGGGCTAGAGAGCTGTAAGAATTTTCTTTTCTCTTTTCCACAGTGCGGACGCCAAGGACGTCAAAGCGAAGCGACCTCTGAGCCCGAAGGACGACCTCATAGCTCAAAGCCTGCCAACGGCAGGCGACCTCAAAGCGAAGCGACCTCAAACCTCATCCATCGTCACGACGGCAATATCGGTCGCATTGGCGAAATTCTGGTTTTCCGTAAGGATGCAGTCGGCGCCGTTCACGAAAGCGGTCGCAAGCCGCAGGGATTCCGCTTCGGTAATTTTATGGTTCGTGCGGGAAGCCGCCGCAAAAAGTTCCGCGGCCTTCACCGAGACTTCGGCATTGACTTCGCACAGGCGGACGTTCGCGGATTTTTCGAAGAATTCCCGGTACTGCCTTGCAAGAACGCCCTCCCCCGCCAAACAGGCTTTCCGGGAGATTTCATACAAAGTAATAGTCGAGATGAGAACAGTAATGTTTTTCTCGTAAGCGTAGTCCAGTACGGAAGAAACAACCGGATAGTAATCCGGGTTCATCTGAAGCATACGCACAATGGCGCCAGTGTCCAGAAACATTATACGGGACTGTTCTACGGCCTTGTTCATTGGTTCACGAATCCGACAGAGACGTTCTTACTCGTAGATTTCCATCTGGGCAATATCTTCGCGCATGCCGGCACGCACCATCTTGAAGCGTTCGGCCTTCGGGTAATAGTACCAGATCCACCATTCACCGCTAATGTCGGTTCGCTTGGTCTTAATGACCTGGGGCTTTTCGCCCTTGTAGAAATCGCGCTTATGGGGAATCACGTGTTCAAAGGGGCGGTAAGTATGGATTTCTTCACCGGCCTTGCGTTCAATGAATCCGTTTCCACCCTTACTCCAGGTAATGGTCACCTTGCCATTTTCATCCTTTTCCTCTTTGCAGGAATCAAAACCGCTGTCACACCATTGGAAGTACTTGTACGTAAAGGACTGTTCCGGGATATTGAAGGATTCCACCTTGCGAGTGTTGCCCTTGTAGTTGTTGTACTCGCCTTCCAGTTTGTAGTTTCCGGCATTGTATTCGCTACAGCCGCGCTGCACGACCTTGACCCTGAAATTCACAAGTCCGATATCCACATTGCAGCCGTCTTCCTGGAAACTGAATCGCACGTGACCGTTCGCTTCACGAATTTCAAGGTTGCCCATTTCGATTTCGGCGCGGTTGTTCTCGGGACCGTTTTGTATGACAATCGAGAAATAGCGAGGATTCGTGGGGGATTTTTTGAGGAACACACTACCGGTAGCAGAGGCGTATTCACCGCTGATATCCTTGGACTCCTGCTGGAACCTGGCAAGGTCGGCTCGCTTGACCCACACATTGCCAAACTTGCAATCGATAGGCACGAACCTGGGCGGTTCGGTCGGTTCGACCTCGACCCATTTTACAACCTTCTTCTTTTTCACCTTGGTCTTGGGGTTCCCTTTTTTGTCCTTGACCACTCGGCCCTTTTTATCCTTGACTTCGACCTTTTCTTTCACCCACGAAACCTTCTGAACCTTTTCGGGAGGAATCGGAAGTTCCTTCATCCAGTCGGATTTGTAAAGTTTACCGGAAGGTTGGCCCTCGTCGATTTCGTTGTTCACTTTTTTATAAATAAAAAGCGCGTCGTCAGAAAAAGCGAAAGAAAACAGGAAAAACACGGATATCAATAGTATTTTTTTCAATTAAAGCCTCTTTTGCCACATAAGTTAACTATTTACGCCACAAAAATACATTCAATAATCAAAACAAAATGAATTTTACTAAAATTTTACCCAACGGAATTATAAGGAGATCCCTAGAATGAAAAAAATGTTTTTAGCAACATGCCTTTTGGCTGCAAGCGTTTTCGCTGCACCGAAGGCTGCCCCTGCAGCAGCACCGAAGGCTGATGCACCGAAGGCCGAAGCCGCCAAGGCTGAACCTGCCAAGGCTGAAGCTCCGAAGGCCGAAGCCACCAAGGCAGAACCCGCCAAGGCCGAAGCTCCTGCCGCAGCACCTGCCGACTCCGCAGCAACTCCCGCCGCCGAAGCCGCAGCAGCCCCCGCAGACTCTGCAGCAGCACCTGCTGAAACAGCTGCAGCACCTGCCGACTCCGCAGCAGCCCCCGTCGCCGAAGCCGCCGAAGCACCGGCCGAACAGCCTGCCGAAGTAGCCGCCGAGGCCGCACCGGCAGCCGAAGTCGCCGCTGCAGAACCGAAACAGAAGCCCGCCAAGAAGAAAAAACGCAAAAAGAAAAAAATGATTGAAAAGGCCGTGGTCGAAACCCCGAGCCTCGCATTCGACGTCCAGGCCGACTTTGAATTGGAAGCCGGCAAGGTGTTCTGGAGCAGCGAAGACGATCCGTATGGCGACAACCTGGAAACCTGGAACGGCGAAGCCAACTTTGCAGTCCTTGCCGAAGGCGACGACTTCAAGGGTAAAATCGGTGTAGCCTTCTACCCCGGCGACCTCAAGTACACAAACGACGACGAAGACGTCACCAACATCAAGGAAGCCAAGAAGGCTAAGAAAGAAGCCTTGCGCAACGGCACCAACAAGAACAGCGACGACTACTTCTCCCTGGACGAAGCATGGGCCATGCAGGGAACCGATTACTTTGTATTCAAAGTCGGTCGTTGGGACAACACCGACAAGAACGGTGACTACTTCGGTGGCTACATCGATGGTTACCTGACCGGCTTCATGTCCACCCAGGAATCCGAGAACCAGTTGCAGTTCGGCTTCACTCCGAACGACAACGTGGACTTCTTCCTTTCCTTCATCAGCCAGTCCCCGAACCTCGACAAGGGCGACATGCGCCTCGCTTTCAACTTCCACGGTCTTGAAAGCATTCACGACTTGAACGTGCAACTCGCCTACCGCAGCAACATCTTCGACAAGGTATACGACGCCGACGTCGATGTCGTGCACAACGCCTCCCTCAAGGCGAACCTCCCCATCGTCAAGAACCGCGTTTCCATCTTCGCCGAAGCTGCCCTCATGAACATCGACCCCAACGATGACATGGTCATTCCTGTCACCGGTGGTATCGCTTTCGAGACCAAGGCTGTGGACCGCATCATTCTTGAAGCAGAATGGATCAAGGACCGCTACGACACCGAATTCAAGACCGAAGGTGCAAAGCACGTGAAGGACGTTCTCGGTGCCGTTTACCTGGAAAAGGCATTCACCGACCGCTTCAGCCTCTCCGCCGGCTTCCACAGCTTCGGCTCCACAAGAGACTACATGCTCTCGGGCAACCTGGTCGGCCGCATCAACTAACAAGCCGCACAAGCTAAATGCTGGAGACTCTTCTCCAGCAAGCATTGCCAGGCAAAAAAATTTCCCTGTTCACCAAGTGGACAGGGATTTTTTTTGCGCAAAACGCGCTAATTTTTAGAAGAGCGGATTAAACACCTTTGCGTTCAAGATCCAGCAAAAGCGACTGCAGGGAATCCTCGACCGCCGAACGGAAATCGGCAGAACCGAGACTGCAACTGGCAACGATTTCGTCATCCTTGAGAATACGAATAACGGCAAAACCGTTCTCGTTGGAAAAATTGACACTCAAACCTTTTTTCAAAGCCTTTTCAAGCAAATCGCGCATGAATACTCCTTTTTTTACGGAATAAAAACTTCGTTGGAAACCCAACGACCTTAAACTAGGCTTTTTCCATCAAAAAAACAAGCAAAAAAGCAAAGTTTTACGACAAAAATGCATCAAAACGCGTTTTTTCGTGCTATATTGGCAAATATGCTTGATTTTCACCTCCATTTGGCAAGGCTCCCCGACCCGCGGGAACTCGACCGACAGCTCGCGCAGCGCGGCTACCGCTACATCGCCGTAGCCTGCGAACCGTGGGAATGGGACGCCGTGGCAGGCTTGGAAAAAGGTTCGAGGGAGGACGGCAATTCGGGTTTGGAAGGAGTCGCCTATGGGGTACACCCTATGGTGGCCACGGAAACAAGCGAAGAGCAGTTTTCCAGACTCGCGGATTATTTAAGGGGGAACAGCCGCGCCATGGTCGGCGAAGCTGGGCTCGACAAGCGCTTCCCCGGGTACGAGGCGGGCGGCGCGCAAGAAAAGGTATTTCTGCGGCAGGCGAAACTCGCCCTGGAACTCGGGCGTGACCTGCAAATCCACTGCGTCGGGGATTACGGACGGATTGTCAAACTGCTCCAGTCGGCAGGATTCGACGGACACGGACCGCGCCCTGTATTCCACCGGTTCGGCGGCGATATCGGCACCGTGCGTGCAGCGCTCCCGCTAGGGGCTCTTTTCTCGCTTCACGCGGACAGTTTCCGCAAGAAATCGACTGCGGCAGCCATCAGCCTCATCCCGCACGAAAACATCCGGTTCGAAACCGATGCCGACGAAACGTTTATGCAAGAAAGCGACCGCGTAACCGCACAAGAATGCGACGACCAGGCCATTCAAAAAAGCGCCGACCTAGCCGTTCAAAAATGCGCCGACGCCCTGGTCAAAAAAATGGAATTTGTAGTTCAAAAATTCAACGAGATTTAATTTATGAAATATCTTCAAGCTTTCGGAGTTTGGGCACTCATCATCCCCATCGCCATTTTGAACGGTGGCTTTCGCGAGAATGTCCTTGTAAAACTCGGGAGCATCGCAAACCCCATTAGCGGAATCATTCTGAGCGCATGCATCTTAGCCATCGCGTACGCACTCATCCCCCGCATCGCCAATTGCCGCAAGAAGGACTACATTTTGTTCGGCATTATGTGGTTTTTACTAACAAACTTGTTTGACCTTTCCATGTTCCTAAAGGCAGGCCAGGGATTTACAGAATACCTCAAAACCTACGACATCGCGAGCGGAAACTTCTGGGCACTCGTTACGTTAACGACTCTCGTATCGCCTTTCGCCGCCGCAAAAATCAAGCATAAATTCTAGCCCTAAAAAAATTCAAACAAAAAAAACAGGCAAGTCAACCTCGCCTGTTTTTTTTGAATTTCTGCTACAGATTACAGTCTCTTGAGTACCGCGGCGGCGTGGTGGATGAAGCCTTCTTCGTTTGCCACGACGGCGATGGCCTTCGCGTTTTTCTTGACGGCCTTTTCGCTGTACTTTATGATGCTCATGCGCTTGAGGAAGTCGTACACGCCGAGCGGGCTGAAGAATCGGCCCGTGCCGTTCGTAGGCAGCACATGGTTCGGGCCGGCAAAGTAGTCGCCCACCGGTTCGCTGGACCACGGACCGATGAACACGGCGCCAGCGTTTTCAATCTGGGCGGCCATGGATTCAGCTTCGCAGGTCATCACTTCCAAATGTTCCGGAGCAATGTTGTTTGCAATCTCGATGCCATCGAACCAGTCCTTCACCACGAGGATGCGGCCGAAGTTGTCGAGCACCTTCTGGAGGAGTTCCCTCTTCGGGGAGTTTTCAACCTGGATATCGACGCAAGCGCTCACCATCTGGGCCATTTCCATGTTGTCCGTAATGCAGATGGCGGCTTCGAAACCGGAACCGTGTTCGGCCTGGCTCAAGAGGTCTGCAGCGACAAAATCCGGATCGCAGGTGTTATCGGCAAGCACAAGCACTTCGCTGGGGCCTGCCACCATGTCGATGTCCACGATGCCGAAAACTTCCTTCTTCGCAACAGCGGCGAAGACGTTACCCGGGCCGACAATCTTGTCGACGCGTTCCACGACGACCTTGCCCTTGGCGTCCTTGGCGCCATAAGCGAGCATGGCGATGGCCTGTGCGCCACCGATGTGGTAGACTTCGGTAATGCCGAGTTCCTTCAAGACAAATGCAACGGCGCGGTTGATTTCGCCCTTGATCGGAGTCACGACGACGATGTCCTTGACGCCAGCGACGAGGGCCGGAACCGCATTCATAATCACGGTGCTCGGGTAAATGCCTGCACCACCCGGAACGTAAAGGCCAACGCGCTTCATCGGGCGAATGCGCTGACCGAGAACGACGCCGTCTTTGCCTTCCATGAGCCAGGAATCTTCCATCTGGTTCACGTGGAAATCGCGCACGTTCTTGATGGCCTGCTTAAGGGCCTTCTGCATTTCGGCAGGGCACTTGGCGGCGGACTTTTCAATTTCCTTCTCGCTCACGCGGAGGTTCTTGCCCTTGAGGCCGTCGAACTTCTGAGCGTATTCCACAGCCTTTGCATAACCGCCATTCTTGATATCGGCGAGGATGTCCATGACCTTGTCGTGGATTTCCTTGCTCGGGGCCACTTCACGGCCGCAGATGCGTTCAATTTCCTTGGACTTCGGATTAACTTTTACGATTTGCATAGACTATTTCCTTTTCTTCACGGCGGGTTTCGTGATGTCGGCGGCGCGTTTCACTTGGCGAGCCGTCAGCTTCTTGGGCTTGCTCGCTTCGGGAACCTCGGACTTTTCGGGGAGAGCGGCCTTCACTTCCAAGTGCTTGTACGCATTCGGAATGACCTTGTTCTCAACAAGAATCTTGTACGTAAGGCCATCGACGAACGCCATCCAACAGGCTTCGATGATGTTGCTCGAAACGCCCACCATGTTCCAGTAGCCGTGCTCGTCACCAAACGTCGTCCACACGCGGACGGTCGCATCGGATGCAACGTTACTACCAAGCACGCGCACCTTGAAGTCGTCCAGACGGACCTTCGCCATGCACGGGAAGAACGGCAACAAAGCCTTGCGGAGAGCCGCATCCAGGGCGTTCACCGGACCATCGCCTTCGCTCACCTGGTGGCTAACCTTGTCGCCTATCTGGAGTTTTACCGTCGCCTGCGAAACGGAGACACCCTGCGGAGTCTTGTCTTCGATGACGCGGTAATTCAAGACCTTGAACGGTTCTGTAACCATGCCCAAGTGGCGGTACACGAGCAACTTGAAACTCGCCTCGGCGCTGTCGAAATGCCAGCCCGCATTTTCGCGTTCCTTGATGAGCGTGAGGAGGCTTGCCACAAGCGGATCCTTCTTGTCGATACCCGGCTTGATGGCCTTGAGCTTTTCTACAACCAAGGAACCGCCGGCCTGGTCGCTCGTCACGAATACGCGGTCGTTCCCCACGGCATGCGGGTCGATATGTTCAAAACTGCGACTGACCTTCATCACGCCATCGATGTGGGCGCCGCCCTTATGGGCAAAGGCAGCGTCGCCAACGTAAGGCGCATGCACGTCGCTCGGCAAGTTCACAATCTGGTCCACGTTGCTGCTCAACTGGCGGAGGCGCTGAATCTTCTTTGCAGCAAAGAAATTCGCCTTCATCTTGAAGAGCAAATCCGCGGCGATGGTCGTGAGGTTCGCATTACCGCAACGTTCACCGTAACCATTCACCACGCCCTGCACCATCGTGCAGCCCGTCTTGACCGCATAAATGCTGTTGCAGACCGCAAGGCCCGCATCGTTGTGCACATGGATGCCAAGCGGCGTCGAAATGCACTTCTTCACATCCTTGATAATCTGTTCAAGTTCCCACGGCATCGTGCCGCCGTTCGTATCGCAAAGCACGATGAAATCGGCATGGCCGTGTTCGGCAGCCTTCAAAGTCTCGATGGCGTATTCCGGATTCGCCTTGTAGCCGTCAAAGAAATGCTCGGCGTCGTAAATCACCTCCTCGGAATGTTCCTTGAGGTAGGCCACAGAGGACTCGATCATGTCGAGATTCTCCTCGAGCGTCGTGCGGATGACATCCGTCACGTGCAGGTCCCAGCTCTTGCCGAAAATCGTCTTGACCGGAGCGCCCGACTTCACGAGCGCCTGCAACAGCGGGTCCTTTTCCGGGAGAACGCCCGGACGGCGCGTGCTACCGAAAGCAGCAATCTTCGCATGCTTCAGCTTCACGTCCTTGATGAGCTTGAAAAATTCCTCGTCCGTCGGGTTGCTCGGATTCGGCCACCCGCCTTCAATGTAATCAAAACCAAAATGATCCAAAATTCGCGCAATCTGAACCTTGTCGGCAAGTGAAAGGCTTATCTTGCGGTCTTGATTACCGTCACGGAGCGTCGTATCGTATAAAAAAACTTTCATGGGCTGAAATATAGAAAAAAGTGGTTAGTGGTTGGTGATTGGTGTGGCGACCATGCTTGCACAGGTGTTGCAGAGTCCAGCATTTGGTATGTGAGCGCAGCGAACATACAAAAACGGGAGATTCGTAGGGAGATTTAACGAGAAAGGGCATGCGACGCCCCTCTTATCAAAAACAGCAATGGTCCAATTTTTTTTTGAAGGATTACATAGTTCAATCACCAAAAAAGAAATCCCGGCTCATTGGCCGGGACATCTATTTACAATCTGTTCGGAAGCGTCAACCGAGCAAGCTCGGTTGTCGCAGCACTCACATTACTTGCTCTTCTTGCAGGCCTTCTTAGCCGGGGCCTTCTTGGCCTTCGGAGCGGAAGCCTTGCAGAACTTCACGTATGCAGCGAGGGTGTCGCAGAACACTTCGTCCGGAGTGTTATCGCCATTGATGTGGCTGATGATAGACTTGCTGTACTTGCCGAGAACCTTGGCAGTGGATTCCTTGTAAACCTTGAGGCGGTTCTTGATGACGGATTCGTCAGCGTCGTCCTTGCGGCCTTCGATCTTGGCGCGGTTCAAGATGCGGGCCACGATGGTAGCTTCGTTCTTGATGTCCAAAACGAAGATGTGCTTCACGTCAACGACGGATTCGATGAGCTTCACCTGGGCAACGGTACGAGGAATACCATCGAGGAGGAGGGTGTCCTTGTCCGGATTTACCTTGTTCGTATTGACGAGGCCTTCGATGAAGCGGCCGAAAATTTCCACAGTAGCTTCGTCCGGGACGAGGAGGCCCTTGCTGGAGTAAGAAGCAAGGAGCTTGCCGGATTCGCTCGAAGGAGCGATGCCACGGAAGATGTCGCCCGTGGAGATGTGCTTGAGGGAAGTTGTAGCAGCGAGCTTAGCGCCGACGGTACCCTTGCCGGAACCCGGTGCACCAAAAATCAATACTGCAGGAATCTTAGCCATTTTATAACCTCTTGGTTAGTTGATTGTTGAAAAATTTTACGGGCGCAAATATAGTTAATTTACGGAACTGCCGCCTTCGTCAGGCAACTTTTCGCACTTGAAACTGAGTTTGCCGTTTTCTACACCGATACCGATGGTCGAAAAGTCCGTCATGGTCCCAAGCAGGAGCCCTTCGGCGATTTCGTCTTCCACCAGGTTCTGGATGGACCTGCGGATGGGACGGGCGCCAAGTGCGGAATCGTAATTGTGGTTTACGATGAATTCCTTCGCTTCCTGGGAGATTTCGAGGAGGATGCCGCGATCGGAGATGTTCTTTTGCAAGAAGCCCATCTGGATATCCACCACCGAGACGAGGTCCTTCTTCGAGAGGGCGCGGAACACGATTTGCTCGTCAATGCGGTTCAGGAATTCCGGAGAGAACACGCGCTTGACTTCTTCGCGAATGGCGGTTTCCATACGTTCGTAGTCATCGGTCTCGCCCATCTTCGTGAATCCCATGCCGCTGCTGTGGCGCACTTCGCGAGCGCCCGCGTTACTCGTCATGATGATGATGGTATTCTTGAAATTGATTTTGCGACCGTAACTGTCGGTAAGGATTCCGTCGTCAAGAATTTGCAACAGCAAATTGTAGATGTCCGGATGCGCCTTCTCGATTTCGTCGAGAAGCACGACGCAGTACGGGCGCTTGCGCACCTTTTCGCTCAACTGTCCACCGCCGTCTTCAAAACCGACGTATCCCGGAGGCGCGCCGATAAGGCGGCTGATGCTGTGCTTTTCCATGTATTCGCTCATGTCGATACGGATCATGGAATCCTCGCTGCCAAAAAGGCTCAAGCTCAAGACCTTGGCGAGTTCCGTTTTGCCGACGCCGGTTGGCCCGAGGAACAGGAAACTGCCCATGGGGCGCTTGTTGTTGCGTATTCCCGCACGCGTACGGCGGATGGATTTCACAATGGCATCCACGGCGGCATCCTGGCCTATCACGCGCTGTTTGATTTCGTCACCCAAATGCAACAGGCGCTGGGTCTCTTCGCCACCCAGGCGAGAAACGGGAATTCCCGTCATTTTGCTAATCACATCGCGAATAGCATTTTCATCGACCACGGGAGTCTCTTCGCCTTCGGCCTGAAGTTCCTTTTTGCGCTCGGAGATTTTGTTCTGCAAATCCTCTTCGCGGGCGCGAATCTTTGCCGCAGCCTCAAAATCCTGGTTCGCGACGGCGTCTTCCTTTTGCGGGAGCAAATCCGTGAGTTCCTGTTCCATATCCTGCAAATCCTGCGGGACCTTGATGGAATTGAGGCGCACGCGAGCGCCGGCTTCGTCGAGCACATCGATGGCCTTATCGGGCAAAAAGCGCTCGCTAATGTAGCGTTCGCCAAGATTCACTGCCGCACGGATTGCCTCGGGCGTGTAATGCACCTTGTGGTGCTGTTCGTACTTCACGCGCAGGCCTTCGAGAATCTGCACGGAATCTTCGGCGTTAGGCGGATTCACGAGAATCGTCTGGAACCTACGTTCAAGGGCGGCGTCCTTCTCGATGTACTTGCGATACTCATCAATAGTCGTCGCTCCGATGCACTGCAGTTCACCGCGGGCCAAGGCGGGCTTAAAGATATTCGAAGCGTCCAGGCTTCCTTCGGAGCCGCCAGCCCCCACAATCGTATGGAGTTCGTCAATAAAGAGAATAACGGAATTCCCGACGCGCTGGAGTTCCATGATGAGCCCCTTCACGCGCTCCTCGAACTGACCACGGTACTTGGTTCCGGCCACCATGGCAGCCACGTCCAAAGTAACCACGCGCTTGTTCGCGAGCAAGTCCGGAATCTTCTTCTGCACTATTTTTTGCGCAAGACCTTCGATGATGGCGGTCTTGCCGACACCCGGCTCACCGATGAGCGCAGGATTGTTCTTCTTGCGGCGGCAAAGAATCTGGATGAGGCGTTCGATTTCGGCTTCACGGCCGATAATCGGGTCCAGTTTTCCTGCGCGGGCCATGGCGGTCAAATCGCGACCAAAGTGTTCCAGAATCGGGGTTTTGGAACGGGATGCGCTGCGCGGATCTCGTTGACCTTGGAACGGACGATTGTCATCGCCCGATTCGCCTCCTTCGCGAACCTGTTCCTCGGAGCCATGCTTCAACTGATCCAGCATCTGCTGGAAATTTTCCGCCGTAACATTGAACGTAGAAAGAGTCGCTGCAGCAGGAGAATCGGACTGCTGCAAAATAGCGAGCATCAAATGTTCCGGGCCAATGTACTGGTCGCCTTCCATCTTCGCGATTTTTGCGGCATTGAAAAGAACCGCCTTGGTACGTGCGGTAAAGGCGAGCAAGCCTCCACGGGCATCGCCACCGACAGTCATGATACCACCGTCGTTTGTCAAATTCTTTTGGACCGTCTCGGAAAGTTCATTCAAACTCACCTTAAGGGCCTTGAGCGTATCGGCCGCATAACCGGAGTCTTCGCGAACCAAGCCCAAAAGCAAGTGCTCTACAGTAATGCTGTCGCTGCCCAAGTTACGGGCAGCCATGCGAGCAGCCTGAATCACGGCCTTCGCCTTTGCAGAAAAAATTCCGTTTCCACCTTCAGCCATATTCGCTCCTATTCAATATTTTGAATCAAGCCATTGTGCATCACCACACGACGCTTGGCAAAGGATGCCAACTTTTCATCGTGCGTCACAATAAGAAACGCCTGGTTAAATTTTTCGTTCAGTTCACCAAAAAGTTCATTCAACTTGGCAGAGTTAGCCTCGTCTAAGTTTCCGCTCGGTTCATCGGCAAGCACCAAATCCGGATGATTCATCAAGGCACGAGCAATAGCGATGCGCTGACGTTCGCCACCCGAAAGTTCCCTTGGCAAATGCTTGAGGCGGTCCTTGAGGCCCACCGTCTCCAAAAGCATTTCGGCGCGTTCACGGCATTCGTGTTCGCTGGAACCAAGAACGCGGCCAGGAACGCAAACATTTTCAATAGCGTTGAATTCCGAAAGCAGATGATGAAACTGGAAAACAAACCCAACCTTGACACGATGGTACATATCCTTTTCAAAATCACTGAACTTGGAAAGAGGACTGCCCTTGAAGAAAATCTCGCCAGACGTGGGAGTATCGAGCATTCCAACCAAATTCAGGAACGTCGATTTACCGGAACCCGACGAACCCGTGAGCGCAACAAGTTCGCCTGCATTCATGGAAAAATTCACGCCCTTCAAGATTTCCAGCTTTTCGCCAGTCTCGCTGAACACACGCCGCAAATCCCGAGTCTCCAATAGGGTTTGAGGAGTGAGGTCGTCAGGTCGCTCGCAAAGCGAGCTAGAGGCAAAGTCAGGCTGCTTCGCAGCGTTTTTTAAAATATCACTTTCGCAATTCATCATTTAGCACACTTTCAAACGCAAAAAATTTACACCTAAAATTTCAGTCCTCAAAGCGACGGTAGTCGCGACCTCAAACCTCAAAGGGCGAAGCCCGGCCTCACACCTATTCATGCCTAATCGCTCCAACGGGGTCAAGCCGGCTCGCTTTCCATGCCGGAAGAATGGTTGCAGCAACGCACAAGGCAATGCCAATCACAAAAATCAAAACAACATCCAACAGGTGCACTGAAATCGGGAAGTACGGAATCACGTAAACGTCGCCAGGCAACTTGACGAAATGGTACGCCTCCTGCAATTTACAAAGCACAAGACCTATCGTACCGCCCACAATCGTGCCGCCCACGCCAATGAAACTACCCATGAGCATGAACACCCTCATGACGCCCGCCTTGCTGAAGCCCATGCTACGCAAAATGCCAATTTCCTTCGTCTTGTCGATAACCACCATGATTAGCGAACTGATGATGTTGAATGCCGCCACAAGGATAATCAAGCAAATTACCGCCGCCACGATGAACTTCTCGTAGTTCATCCACTTGAGAAGCGTAATGTTCTTGCTCTTCCAGTCCAACACGTAATACGGATAAGTGAGCCATTCCGCAACACGATCCACAGCCTCGCCAGCCTTCCAATGGTCCTTGATGCGGAACTGGATTCCTGACACGGCGTTACCCATGCCAAGCAATTTCTGCAATTCAGGAATACCCATGTAGGCCAGGTTCCCATCGTACTCGTATGTTCCGGTTTCAAAGATTCCCGAAACGACCACCATCATCATTTTCGGGCCGCCAGCCCCAACCATCTCGTCGGGACTTTGGAAAGTCTGCAGCACAAGTTTGTCGCCCACCACGACCCTAAGACGATTGGCCAAACCCGAGCCAAGCATAATACCCGGACGACGGGTCCCACCCAAATCTTCCAGGCTGTCCACGGAATAATTACCCCACTTCATGTACTTGTGGATATCGGTAACGCCCTTGGATGATTCCTGGTCAATGCCGTAAATCACGATGCCGTCGTTCACCTTCTTGCTACTGACGCCCACCTTGTAAATAAGGAACGGCGATGCGGCCACCACGCTCGAATCGCGGGAACGGACTTCATTGATAAGACTGTCGTAACTAGCGATGGATTCGCCATTGTACGACATCAGTTCGAAGTGGGCGTCCTTCCCAATCATCTGGGCGGTGACCTCTTCTTCAAAACCATTCACGGCAGCCAGGGCGACCACCAGCGCAAACACGCCGATACTCACACCGAGCATACTGAAAATACCAATAAGCGAAACAAAGAGACTCTTACGCTGAGCCCCCAAGTAACGCCATGCAATGAGAAATTCGAGTTTCATAGAGGTAATTAGGTATGAGGTCGCCTGCTTTCAGCAGGCTTTGAGGTTTGAGGACACACCTGCGGTGCTTTGAAAGAAGAAACACGAAACAAAAAAGATTTAATCATCTTTCGGACGGAAACGGTTTCCTCGCTCAATATATCAAATTTGTCTTGATCCAAATATCCCAAATCATAAGCCAACAACAACTGGTATTCCAACTCAGAAGCGGAGCCAGAAGATATGTTGAGGAACTGACAAAATTCCGCTTCAGTTTTTCTTCCACAGCCTTCGGCAATATTCATAGGAATCGAGTATGCGGCCCTACGAATTTGAGATGTCAGAGCGTAAATTTCATGCTTTGGAAAATTTTCAGTCATACGATAAACATCAAGGGTCAACGTATGGCTCCTTTTCCAAATATCAAGAGTGTGAAAATCACGCATTTAGCTCATACCTCAAAGCGTAGCGACCTCATACCTCAGAGCGAAGCGACCTCGTAAGCCCTACGGGCTTACACTTCGGGTTTCATAAGCGGGAAGAGTTGCACGTCGCGGATGGTCTGCTGGTTCGTGAGCAGCATGACCATGCGGTCGATGCCAAAGCCCACACCGCCGGTCGGAGGCAAGCCAGATTCGATAGCGTGCATGAAGTTCTCGTCCATCGGGTGAGTTTCGCCTTCGCCACCGCGGCCACGGCGGACCTGGTCTTCCAGGAGTTCGCGCTGGCGGATCGGGTCGTTAAGTTCGGTATAGGCGTTGCCCAGTTCCCAGCCGTTGCAGTACGGTTCGAACTGTTCGATGAGTCCTTCGGTGGTACGGTGCTTCTTGCAGAGCGGAGTGGATTCGGTCGGCATGTCCTTGATGAATGTCGGCTGGATGAGCTTGTCTTCGACAGTCAGTTCAAAGAGTTCCAAAATGCCACGGCCACGGCTGAATTCACCATCCAGGTGTCCGCCGAGTTCTTCCATCTTGGCCTTGATTTCGTCGTCGCTCATTTCGTTCACCTTGAGGCCACCGAACTTCTCGATGGCTTCAATCATGCTGTAGCGCGGCCACGGGGCCTTGAAGTCGATTTCGCGGCCCTGGTAATTAATCTTGGTCGTACCGTTAGCGGCAATGCACGCACGTTCGTAGATATTTTCGAAGTGCACCATCATGTCGTTATAGTCGGCAAAAGCTTCGTAGAATTCGAGACCCGTGAATTCCGGGCTATGCGTACGGTCCATGCCTTCGTTGCGGAAGTTCTTCGAGAATTCGAAGACCTTTTCCATGCCGCCCACGATGCAGCGCTTGAGGTAAAGTTCCGGAGCCACGCGCAAGTAGAGCGTCATGTCGCAGGCGTTGTGGTGCGTGGTGAACGGGCGGGCGTTCGCGCCACCGTAAATCGGCTGCAAGGTCGGGGTTTCCACTTCGATAAAACCCTTCTCGATGAGGTATTCGCGGATGGACTGCAAAATCTTGGAGCGCTTGATGAAGACTTCCTTCACGTCGTCGTTCATGGCCATGTCGATATAGCGCTGGCGGTAACGGGTATCCACATCGGCAAATTCGTTGAACACCACCTTGTTGCCGTTCTCGTCAATCTTTTCCTTCGCAACTGGGAGCGGACGCACTGCCTTCGAAAGCATGGTCACCTTCTTCACGTGCACGGAGTATTCGCCCGTCTGCGTTTCGAACATGAAACCTTCAACGCCGATAAAGTCGCCGAGGTCCGTCATCTTCACGATTTCGTAGCTTTCCTCACCCACTTCGTCACGGGCGCAAACCACCTGCAAACGACCCCAGCGGTCCTTGAGGTGCATAAAGCACATTTTGCCCTTGCGGTTAAAGCGAACCACGCGGCCGGCAAAAGCAACCGTTTCGCCCGATGTCATCAGGGAATCCTTGTTTTCTTTCAAAACCTTGGAATCATGCGTGCGGTTGAACTTGTGCGGATAAGCCTCCACACCCATTTCCTTGAACTTGTCTAATTTTGCAAGGCGTGCTTGCACCTGGTCATTCATATCAATCATGATAACGTCCTAATAAATGTTTGAACAAAGGCAAATTTAGCAAAGATTCAAGCATCTTTTATAAAGATATTCGGCATTGTACCGAAAAAAAAGGAGAAAATGACAACACCTGTTTACACAAAGAAGGGAAACAAATACCTAGAAATTCCCTAACTATGACAAAGAAAACTGACGATTTAAAGAAAACTTTCAATGAAATTCTCGGAGAAACTCTTAAAAATTTCCGTGGACAAAAAACCCAGGAATTCGTCGGTTCCAGGGCGGACGTCAGCAGAATAACCATAGGCAAGTGGGAAAACGGCAAAAGCAGCCCCGATCTTTTCGACTTGAACCGGGTCATCAATGTTCTGACGGATAATCCTGGCGATTTCTGGAACGTACTGAACGAACAGTACCAAAGGGTCATCGAGCCCAAAATGCAGGCCGCAGACAAGGAAAAACTCATCCGATACCTGGAACGAACAAAAAAGAAACACCGCGGGAAGAATATTTAAAAAACGGCGTTCTCATCGAGCCAGCGCTGGAGAATAATTTGCGCCGCGAGTTGATCAATCACGGCCTTGTTTTTTTGCTTTTTCTTCTTACTGAAATAAGATGTACGTTCCTGCGCCTGCACGCTGGAATATGACTCATCCTGGGTGTGGATTGGCATCCCAGGAAAATGCTCCGCCAAATCCTTGATAAAGGCCTCAACCACCACGTTTTTGCCGTTTGCGCGGCCATCCGGATGGTACGGCATTCCCACCACGAATTCATCCACCTTGTTTATGTTCACCAACTGTTCCAGCCTTTCAAACAAATTAATCATCTTTTGGTCGATGGTTTCACGGGCAAAGGCAAATTTGAGTTCGGAATCGGCGAAAGCGACCCCGACACGATGTTCACCATAATCAAGTGCTAGGTAGTTCATTAAGTGGTAGGTGGTTAGTGGTTGGTGGTTAGTGGTTTGTTCAAAAATACCAATTGATGATTGATGATTACAAAGATAAATTGTTTGATGTGCATAGGACAGCACATTTTAGGATAAAGAGTGCAGAAACATTGTGTTTTACACATTCTTTCTCTCGTTTTTCGTCTCTCGTCTCTCGTCTCATTTGCTATCTTTGTGCCCACTATGAATAATTCTACAAACGATTTATGGGTAGGCGTCGACGTCGGCTCCACCACTGTGAAAATTGCCGTTGTCGAACCCGAGACATCCAAACTTTTGCATTATACATACCAGCGCCACAACGCCATGCAGGCCAAGAAGGTCCATGAGGTGCTGCGCGAGGCCCACGGACTTTTCCCGGGCAAGAACTTCAGGGTCGCATTCTGCGGTAGCGGCGGTCAGCCGTTTGCCGAAGCCACCCACGCATTTTTCGTACAGGAAGTGGTCGCGAACGCCCTCGCCGTGCGAGCCACGTACCCAGAATCCAGAGTAGCCATCGAACTCGGCGGCCAGGACGCCAAGGTGGTGTTCTTCGAAAAGGACAAAACCACAGGAAAACTCATCGCAAGCGACATGCGCATGAACGGCGTATGCGCCGGCGGAACGGGGGCCTTCATCGACCAGGTGGCCGAACTCCTCCGCATCAAGACCGAAGCCTTCGAAGGGTTCGCCAAGCGCGGACAGAAGGTCTACGAAATTTCGGGCCGTTGCGGCGTTTTCGCAAAAACAGACATCCAGCCGATGCTCAACAACGGCATCGCCAAGGAAGACATTGCCCTTTCCAGTTTCCACGCCATCGCAAAGCAGACCATCGGCGGCCTCGCCCAGGGCATGGAAATCAAGCCGCCAGTCATCTTCGAAGGCGGCCCCTTGACGTTCAACCCGACCCTCGTACGCGCCTTCAAGGAACGCCTGGGCATCTCCGACGAGCAGGCCATTCTGCCGGAACACTCCGAAGTGCTCGTCGCCATGGGTGCAGCCCTTTCGCTCGGCTCCATGTTCGCAGGCCAGGAATGCTACTACCGCGAAGAAGGCTCCCTGGATGCCCTGGTGCACTTCAACGAAATCCGCCAGGCCGAAAACAAGGCCAAGGCGGCTGCCGACCTGTTCTTCCAGAACGAAACCGAGTACAAGATGTTCCTGGAAGAGCACAAGATGGCTGGTAACCATTACCCGCAGCCCGCTTCCGGCTCCACCATCAACGCCTATCTCGGTATCGACGCCGGCTCCACCACCACGAAGTTCGTGCTTTTGGACGAACAGGACAACGTGATTGACGGGTTCTACGCAAGTAACGACGGCGAACCTTTGGCAGTCTTGAAACGCGCCATGAACGACCTCGCCGACCGCTACGAGGAATACGGCTGCAAACTGAACATTCTGGGCGTCGGCACCACCGGTTACGGTGAACAGCTCTTTGCGAAGGCCGTCCATGCCGACTTCCATACCGTGGAAACGGTCGCCCATGCGAACGCAGCCCAGCGCCTCTGCCCCGACGTGAGTTTCATCCTCGATATCGGCGGCCAGGACATGAAGGCCATCTCCGTCCAGGACGGCGTGGTCACCGGAATCATCCTGAACGAAGCCTGTTCCTCGGGTTGCGGTTCGTTCATCGAAACCTACGCCCGCAGCCTCGGCATCCCGATGGAAAAGATTGCCGAAATGGCATTCAACGCCAAGAGCCCGTCCCAGCTCGGTTCCCGCTGCACCGTATTCATGAACAGTTCCATCATCACGGAACAGCGCGACGGCAAGCAGCCCGAAGACATTATCGCAGGCATCTGCCGTTCCATCATCAACAACGTCTTCACGAAGGTCATCCGCATAAGGAACCTCAACACCCTCGGCAAGAAGGTCGTTGTGCAGGGCGGTACGTTCAAGAACAACGCCGTCCTCCGCGCATTCGAACAGTACACAGGCTTGAAGCCGATTCGTCCGGAACGCCCGGGCGAAATGGGCGCCATCGGTATAGCGCTCCTCACCCGCAAGTTCATGGAAGAAAAGCGTGCGAAGGACCCGGACTGCAAGTCCAGCTTCATCGGCCTCGAAGCCATGCGCAACTTCAGCTGGCACAACCAGCCGGGCCAGCTCTGCCAGTACTGCACCAACCATTGCTCCCGCACCATCGTCACCTTCAGCGACGGCCAAAGCTTTGTGACGGGCAACCGCTGCGAACGCGGCGAAGTCACCGCCGACCCGAACGACCCGAAGACGAAGGCCCTCATCGCCGAAATCAACAAGAAGATGATGGCCGTGCCCGACATGATCAAGCGCACCAACCAGCTTTTGGTGAAAGACTACGCTCCGGCAAAACTCGCCGAACCGCAACTGCGCGAAGACGGCACCCAGAAAACCATCGGTATTCCGCGCGTGCTCGAATTCTGGAGCAGCATGCCCTACTGGAAGGCCTTCTTCACAAGCCTCGGCTACACCGTGGTCATCAGCCGTTCCAGCGACTACAAGATGTTCGAATCCGGCCTCCACAGCGTGCCTTCCGACACGGTGTGCTTCCCGGCAAAGCTCGTACACGGCCACGTTTTAAGCCTTGTCGACAAGAAGGTGGACCGCATCTTCTTCCCGATGATGGTCGCCATGCCCAGTGACCACACCAAGTTCACGGCCACCTCCGTGTGCCCCGTGGTCCAAGGCTACCCCAACATCTGCAAGAACACGGACGATCCGGAAAGGAACTACGGTATCCCGCTGGACCAGCCGGTATTCCACTGGTTCAACGCAAAACTCCGCAGAAACCAGACGATTGACTGGTTCCACGAACACTGGAACCTCGACAAGAAACTTTTGGCAAAGGCCGTCACCGAAGGCGAAAAGGCCCTCAACAACTACCGCACGACCCTTCTCGAGGAAGGCCAGAAGATTCTGGACGACGTCCGCGCAAACAACAGTTTCGCCGTGGTCATCGCAGGCCGCCCCTACCATGCGGACCCGCTCATCAACCACAACATCGCAAGCCACTTTACCGCCATGGGAATCCCGGTGCTCACCACCGAATCGCTCCCCGGCGTTTACGACCAGGACGTTCCGAGCCACACCCGTATCGAAATCAAGAACACGTTCCACCTGCGCATGATAGGCGCCACCATGATTGCTGCGAAGGACCCGAACGTGGAACTTGCGCAGATCGTGAGCTTCGGCTGCGGACACGACTCCATCTTGACCGACGAAATGATGCGCATGCTGCACCTTGACTCCAACAAGGAAATGCTCATGCTCAAGCTCGACGAAGGCGACGCCCGCGGCCCTGTGGGAATCCGCGTCAAGAGCTTCATCGAAACCGTCAAGGCTCGCCGTGCGGCAAACCTCCCCGACAAGCCGCCTAGCAAGGAACCGCTTTACCACACGCCGTTTGTCGCCGAAGACAAGACCCGTCGCAAGATTCTTACGCCGAACCTTTCGCCGGCATTCGCAGTGCTCGCAAGCGAATACATCAAGGCGCAAGGCTACATGGCCGAATACTTGCCGGTAGCCGACAAGGAAGCCATCGAACTCGGCAAGAAGTACGTCCACAACGACATCTGCTTCCCCTGCCAGGTGAACATCGGCGAATGCCTCAAGTGGCTCGTGAACCACCCCGAAGTGAAGCAGACCGAAGTATCCATGTGCATCGCGAAAAACTGCGAAAACTGCCGCGCCGTGCAGTACGCCGTTCTCGCCCGCAAGGCGCTCGACGAAGCCGGCTTCAAGGACGTTTCCATCATTACGACAGGAACCGACTTCAAGGGCATGCACCCGGGCTTCGGCGTCGGCCTCGACTTCCGCCTCCACATGCTGTGGGGCATCGTCGTGATGGACGCCATCGAAACCATGTACCGCGCGCTCCTCCCCTACGAAATCGAGAAGGGTGCCACGCAGAAAATTTACAGCCACTGGATGCCGCTCCTCATGAGCATGCTCGGCCAACTCAAGAAGACCGAACTCGGCACCCCCAAGAAGGTCATGGACCTGCTCAAGGCTTGCATCGAAGATTTCAACAAGGTCGAAATCACCGAAGACCGCAAGAAGGGCATCCGCAAGCCGCGCGTAGCCGTCCTTGGCGAAATCCTCATGAACTACCATCCGAGCGCAAACGGCTTCGTGGAAAAGTACCTTATGGACAACGGCATGGAAGTCTACCTGCCGGGCATGCTGGACTTCTTCCGCGTCGACGAAGTCGTCCGCGAAGAAAAGGTGAAGCGCGGATTCTCCGCCAACCCCATCGGCGACCGTCTGGAAGGCGGCATCACCGCAAAAATCTACACCCATGCGGCGAACACCGTCCAGAAGGCCATGCAGGGCTTCAAGCTCTACGAGCACCATGCCGACTGTTACGAACTCAAGGAATACGTAAGGGACATCATCGACCCGAGTTACAACACCGGCGAAGGCTGGCTCATCCCGGGCGAAATCCTGTACAATTCCAAGCACGGCGTGAACAGTTACATCATCCTGCAGCCGTTTGCCTGTCTTGCAAACCACATCAGTGGCCGTGGCCTGACCAAGGCCGTCAAGGAACGTTGCCCCCACGTGCAAATTTTGAGCCTTGACTACGACCCGGATACGAGTTTCGCAAACATCGAAAACCGCTTGCAGATGCTCATCATCAACGCTCGCGAACTGGAGAAGGCGAACCAGGCATGAGGTTATGAGGTCGGTCCCCTTACAGGGTCCCTTGTAGGTATGAGGCTCTAGCGGCTAGGATTTAGAATCTAGTGGCTAGAGCAAATTATCGTGCGCAAGCGCGCCCTATAAATACGACATGGCCATGTATCTAAGACCTAGCCCCTAACCACCAACCACCAACCACTAAACACTTATCAATATGCTTAACGTTTCAAATGTCAGTCTTCAGTACGGCAGTCGAATCCTCTTCAAGGAAGTGAACCTCTCCTTCAAGCGCGGCAACTGCTATGGTGTCATCGGTGCAAACGGCGCCGGCAAGTCCACATTCCTCAAGATTCTCTCCGGCGAACTCGAACCGAACACCGGTGAAGTCACCAAGGACCCCGGCGAACGCATCGCGGTCCTCAAGCAAGACCACTTCGCCTACGAACAGAACACCGTGCTCGAGACCGTGATGATGGGTTTCCCCGAACTCTACGAACTCGGCAAGAAACGCGACGAACTGTACGCCCTCCCCGAAATGACAGAGGAACAGGGCATGCAGGCCATGGAAATCGAAACTCGCTTCGGTGAAATCGGCGGCTACGAAGCCGACTCGAACGCAGCTGTTCTTTTAAAGGGCCTCGGCATTCCCGAAGAATTCCACCAGAGCCTCATGTGCGATCTGGACGGTGGCCAAAAAATCCGAGTTCTCCTCGCCCAGGCGCTGTTCGGCAACCCCGACATCCTCCTGCTTGACGAACCGACGAACCACTTGGACCTGGAAACCGTTGCCTGGCTCGAAGACTACCTCGAACGTTGCGAGAACATCGTTATCGTGGTGAGCCATGACCGCCACTTCTTGAACGCCGTCTGCACGCACACCTGCGATATCGACTACGGCAAAATCAACCTCTACGGCGGAAACTACGAATTCTGGTACGCGGCAAGCCAACTCGCCCAGAAGCAGCGCAAGGACCAGAACCGCCGCGCCGAAGAAAAGATTGAAGAATTGAAGGCGTTCATCCGCCGATTCGCTTCGAACGCAGCCAAGGCGAAGCAGGCCACCAGCCGCAAGAAACTCCTCGACAAGATGACCGTCGAAGAAATGCCGGCAAGTAGCCGCAAGTTCCCGTGGGTCAACTTCAAGATGGACCGCGAACCGGGCAAAATCGTGCTCGAGGTGAAGAACGCGACCATCGATGGTGGCGACGGCATCATCTGCAAGGGCTTAGACTTCAGCCTGAACAACGGCGACAAGGTGGCTCTCGTCGGCGAATACGATACGCTCAAGACCGCATTCTTCCAACTCATCGCCGAAGAGACCAAGAGCGACGAAGGCGTACTCAAATGGGGAAACACCATCAGCTACAACTACTTCCCCAAGAACAACGACGCGTTCTTCCAGAGCGACCTCTCGCTCGTGGATTGGCTGCGCCAGTACAGCAAGGAACAGGACGAGACCTTCATCCGCGGATTCCTCGGACGCATGCTCTTTACCGGCGAAGAAGCGCTCAAGTGCTGCAACGTGCTTAGCGGTGGCGAAAAGGTCCGCTGCATGTTGAGCAAGATGATGCTTTCGAACGCGAACTGCCTGCTCCTCGATGAACCGACCGCCCACCTCGACCTGGAAGCGATTACCGCCCTGAACAACGGCCTCACCGCATTCCAGGGTCCAATCATCTTCTGCACGCAGGACCACGAATTCGCCCAAACTGTCGCGAACCGCGTCCTGGAACTGACACCGGACGGCGTCCTCGACCGCAGCATCACCTTCGACGAATGGCACGAAAGCAAGCGCACCAAGAAGTAATTCGAAAACGCATTATCGTTTCAATGCCTTTTGACAAAAAAATCCTGCCGTAAAGCAGGATTTTTTTTACCGCGCGGTTTTTATGCCGAATCTCTAACGGCAAAAATTTATTCCGCACAATTCAGCGCACAATTATCCTATTCGCGAACAGCACACGGCCTGCGCTCTTCACCTGCACATAGAAACTGCCGTTAGCCCCGACCAATTCGCGCAACGGGAAACTCGCGCTCTTGGATATACGTCGGCTGCTCAACTTTTTGCCCTGCATGTCGAACACATCGATTTGTGCACTTGCTAGTTTCAATGTAATATCCAAGTTGCCATGGACATAGGCCACGGAAGCATATGAAGGTTTCTTCTGGGCTACGGCTCCGTTCAAGGTCAACGAATCCTCCGGGGTAATCTTGATTTCGCCCGTGGCTCCGCCCGAACTCGTACTTCCCATTTTCCAACTGTCAGGAACTCGGGCGGCAATGCCCCGGCCAGCCGTGCTCATGTACACGACGCCATAAGTGTTCATGTCGCCCATGACGAATTCACCGTTGGCAAGTCCGCCGTATTCATGGCCGTCGTCGTTCACGCGGGTCCAGGTTTCACCCTTGTCGTCGCTTACAAATACACCCAGGACATCGCCGACAACACCGTAGGCATAAATTGCCGGATAACCAGCCCCTGTCTTGGAAATCCCGTAGCCCACAGCCTCGCAGTAACCGATTCCGGGGACATTCGCCCAAGTCTTGCCGCCATCGGTAGAATGCTTGAGCGCACCGCCCTTGGGATTGCCGATTTCGTCGCGTTCGGCAACAGGCAGCCACAAATCGCCCTCGAATCCGGGAATGGCGCGGAATTTCTTGTCGTAACTCACCCCCGGTTCGCTCAACTTCGCAAAGGACTTGCCCTTGTCGGAACTCTTGTAGAAAACGCCTGTCGTGCGTTCAAAAGCGTAAAAGACGTCGGCATTTTCCGGATCGCCCACGGCAAACACATCACCGCCGGCGTTCAGCCCCGAGACCTCGGTCCAGTTGGAACTTTCGTAGCGGTACGGGCTCTTGGCGCCCGAAGCAGGCACCCACAGCGAAACACTTCCATCCGTAGAAATCGCGACAGTCCCTTCCTTGATTTCCAGGTCCGTCGGGCCGCCATACAGCGCATCGCCAGTCCATGTTTTGCCGGAATCAGCGGAGAACTGCAAAGGGCTAATGGTCGTTATCTGCTTGTACGAACTCTGCGAAGCCAAATCCACCGTGCGGGCGGCACACATCTTTACAAGTTTGCCGCTCTTGTGCGCATAAGCCATGCTCCAGGTAGAGCCAATGGACATCGTTTTTCCGGGAAGCGCCGTCAAGTGCCGATGCTCCGGATACTTGGAAATATCGTCGTGACGGAAACCGTCGTAGTCCGCAATGACAGTAACCAGCGGGCCGCCCGGAATGCTCACCACCTCGTACGGGACAGTCTCCTCGATACCATGGGCGCTGTAATGCCAAACCTGCCCCTGCACAGCCTCGTCACTGGAATAGTAGTAGTTGGTCGTGGAATCAAACGTGCCCGCAGGAATCACCTTGTAATCGCTCATGTTGTCGCAACGGAAAATGCCGTTGCCCGAACTCACGAAAACACGATTATGGTCAAACGGGTCAATCGCCACGCTTCCCGACCAGTGGATGGAACCGTTGTGCATCCATCCCACACCGTTCGCATCCATCATCTGGACTGTCGGGTAAAAACCGCCATCCATCCAATAGTACTTGAAACTGGAAACCCATGTCGCACCGCCGTCGGTCGTATGATAGATGCTTGTCCCCCACTGGTCCGTCCATTTGCCGTCCTTGCCGTCGGTCGCCGTGTACCAGAACTGCGGACCGCGGTAGCCCTCCGTAGTCACCACCATTTCGTCGGGATTGTTCGGATTGATGGCGATGCCTCCATAGGGCGCAATGTAGGGGTAGAAACTTTCACATTCACTTTCGGACTTGCCCGAACTGCTGCATTCCGAAAGTCCCTTCACATCGACCGCGTCGTAAGCGGCGTCACCATTATCGTCCAAGAAGTTTTCCGGCGAGACGTCGCTCCAGGTTCCTGCGGCCACGTCGTACTGCAAAACGGCGCCACGTCCAAATCCGTCGTAAATCATTCCCCAGCCTTCATCCCACATCATGGAATGGGGGCCGGCGCCATCGGCAAAAGTCACCGTGAGCTTGCCGCCGTCCTTTGCCACCACGGCACGCTGCGGCATCAAGCGCACAATGCTCCCGCCGCTTGTCTTGCGAAGCGCATCGGGAATAGGCAGCGCCTTCCACGAAGCGCCGCCGTCCGTAGATGTAAAGACGTTTTCAAAGGTTCCGTTCGACGTCGAGCCTTCGCGAAGGAAGCCCGCATAAAGTACCTTGGAATCGCCGGGCGCGTACTGCACGAAACTGAACCCAGCGCCATTCCAGGTCGTATCGCTGCCAGCAGCCTTGGTCCACGCATCCACATGGCTCCAATTGGAACCGTTGTCCGTCGATTTCCAAAGTCCCTTGTTCCTTGTACCGTAGAACATGTTGTCGGAATTCTTCGGATCCACGGCGAGCGCTTCCCCGTTACCGCGGCCCATGCCGTTACCGTGCATGCCGAAACGCTTTACCGCGGTCCCCTTGTAGCCTGTTTCATCCCAAGTGTAGAGCACTTCCCAACTTTTCCCGTAATCGCCGGAACGCAAGAACGCACTGCGCCCATTGCTAAAGTAACTTGTCCCCGCCATCATGTAGACCGTTCCCTTGGCCGACGGATCCACCGCCAGGGCTTCCACGCCCAACAGCCCAAGTTCGGAATAATCCACCCAGTCCATCATGGACTCCCACTTGGCGGAAGTCTCATTCCAGCGATACGCGCCGCCCACATCGGTACGGGCGTAAAAGACATTCTGTTCAACATTGGAGGCTATCACGGCGCTCACAAAGCCGCCGCCACCCATGGTCACGTTGCTCCAGTTAAAGCCATCTGCAGCAAAAACCGTCGATGCATAGCACAGGACGGCACCATAAATCCCAAACAACCATTTTTTCATATACACACCCTTTTTTTAGAAAAATAGATTCAAAAAAAGCCTACAAGACAATCAATGGCGCTACGTTCCCAAAAAGTGTTGAGTACCTTTCACCAAGAACGGCAAAAAAAACATTGCGTTAAAAAAAATCCGCCCAGCGTAAACTGAGCGGATTTTTAAGCTTTCTAGCCTTCAGGGATTATCTCTTTTTGCCCTTCTTGCCTTTTTTACCCTTTTGGCCCTTGGCGTCCTTTGCGTCGTCCTTGGGTTCATCCTTCTTATCTTCGACCTTCTTCGGGCTGGAGTTGCCACGGAGGTCCTTCATCTTGAAGGTCACGTTCACTTCGGCAGTAGTCACCTTGGAGTACATTCCACCCGGATCCTTCACCTTGAAGGTGAATTCATCGAGACCGGAGAATCCCTTGTTCGGGATGTATTCGAAGGAACCGTCACGTTCGTTCAGGGTAATCTTACCGTTGCGCGGCTTCTGCACGAGTTGTACAGATACCGGCTTTTCGCCATCAGGATCGCTCACACCGGACATGAGACCATCGGAAGCAGAAACCTTCAGCGGATCGCCTTCCTGAGTCATGTAAGTCTGGGACTTGGCTTCGGGCGGATTGTTCACAGGAATCACAGTGAACAAGGCCGTCTTGCTGGCCTTGGCGCCTTCAGGGTCGGTAACCGTGAAGGTGATGCGTTCCGGCTTGCCGTTCCAATGTTCATGCGGCTGGGAAACAGTCACAATCTTCTTGAACTTGTCATGCTTGACATCGAGGTACTTGTTACCAGTGAAGGTCCACTTGAGTTCTTCGAAGCGGTGGTCCTTATCGCGGGCGTACTGGTCGAGCTTGATGGTTGCAATCACGCCACCGTGGTCGTCTTCCTTGATGGTGTAGTCAGGAATGTCGCGCATTACAGGAGCGGCATTCACATGCTTCACGACGAACTTCGCAACAGTCTTGTCGCTGGCGTTAGCCGGGTCGCTTGCAGTGAACACGAGAGTTTCTTCACCGAACCAGTCGGACTTCTTGGGCTTGATCACGGCTTCGCGACCGCCGGAAATCATCACGTCGAGGTTCTTGGCACCAGTGACCTTCCACTTGATTTCGTGGGCCTTGTGGTCCGGGTCCTCAACGTACTGGTCGAGCTTGATCGGCTTGAAGGACTTGCCTTCCAGAGTTTCCTGGCCCGGGATTTCCTTCACGACAGGAGGATCGTTCACAGGCTTCACGGTGAACTTCACGTTCACGCTAGCCTTTTCGCCAGCCGGGTCGAATACGTTCACGGTCACGGTTTCGTTACCGTTCCAGAACTTGTTCGGGACTTCGGCAGTAAGAACACCCTTGTCGCTGATGTCGAAGATAATGTCGTGCTTGACAGTAGACTTCTTGGCCTTGGAGGCCTTCTTGCCCTTGCCCATGGCCGGGGTAGCGTCGTCGAGCGTCCAGACAAGTTCTTCCATCTTGTTATCCGGGTCGCTTACGAACTTGGTGAAGTCCACAGGAGCGAACTGCTTCTTTTCTTCGATAACGAACGGCTGGACCGGCTTGAGGCTCGGAGGATCGTTCACCGGAATCACTTCGAAGGTAGCCTTGGTAGAGGCGCTGGCACCAGCCGGATCCTTGACCGTGAAGGTCAGGGTTTCCTTGCCGAACCAGTTCGGGTTCGGAGTGAGCACCATGGCGCGCGTACCCTTCACATCGACCTTGAGGTCCTTGTTGCCGGAAACACTCCACTTGAGTTCATTCGGCTTGTTATCCGGGTCGGTAGCCACCTTGGAGAGATCGATAGGAGCGAACTTTTCCTTTTCCTTGATCTTCTGGCCGGCAATAGCCTTGACAATCGGGGCGTCGTTCACCGGAGTCACTTCGAACACAATCTGTGTAGAAGCCTTGGCTCCTTCGGGGTCGACAACATCGAGTTTGATCTTTTCGGAACCGTTCCAGAACTTGTCCGGAGTAGAAACGACCAACTGGTTCTTGTTGTTCACGGAAGCCTTGAGGAAGCGAGTCGGGCCGACAGTGAACTTGAGCGCGCCAATAGCATGGTCGGGGTCGCTCACGAACTGTGCCAGGTCGAGAGGCTTGAAGGACTTCTTTTCTTCGATAGACTGGACGGCAATCTGCTTGATAACAGGAGCGTCGTTCACGGATTCCACGAGGAAGTTCACGGTCTTGGAGGCAGAAGCACCTTCCGGATCCTTCACAGTGAAGGTCACGTTGCGTTCGCCGTGCCAGAACTTGTCGGTAATCTTGATATGGGCAATGTTCTTGCTGTCGATTTCCACCTGGAACGTATCAGCAGGAGCCGGTGCCGGAGCCTCTTCAGCTTCAGCCTTGTCGTCCTTGCCCTTCTTACCCTTCTTGGCGGGCTTCTTGGCAGGCTTCTTCTTGGGAGCCGGCTTGGCAGGAGCGGCGTTCACCTTGGACACCTTCACTTCCCAGCTGAGCTGTTCGTTCTTGTGATCCGGGTCGAACACAAACTTGTTCAAATCGATATCCTTGAACTGGCCCTTTTCCTTGATCTTCTGGCCAGGAATATCCTTCAGTTGCGGAGCATCGTTCACAGAAGTGATTTCGAAGGTCACCATCTGGGAAGTGGCAGCACCATCCGGGTCCTTCACTTCGAGAACCATGGTTTCCGGAGCGCACCAGAAGTACTTATCCGGAGCGGATACGGTAAGAATGTGGGCAGAAGAGATTTCGGCCTTCAACTTCTTGTTACCGGTAACAGTCCACTTGAGATCGTTCGGCTTGTTATCCGGGTCCTTCACGTATTCGTCAAGCTTGATTTGCTTGAACTGTTCCTTTTCCTTGATCTTCTGGTCGGCAATCTTCTTCACGAGAACAGGAGGATCGTTCACGCGGGTCACTTCGAAGTTCATCTTGTGGCTTGCGCTAGCGCCTTCGGGGTCGGTAACCGTGAAGGTGATGGTTTCCTTGCCGTTCCACTGATCGTTCGGAACAGAAACAATGGCGGTATTGTCCTTGCGGAGGTCAACCTTCAACTGCTTGTTGCCAGAGACACTCCACTTGAGGCTTGTCGCCGGATGATCCGGGTCGGTAGCCAGGCTGGAGAGGTCGATGGTCTTGAAGCGGCCGTTTTCACGGATGGTTTCACCCTGAGGAGCCTTGTCGGAAATCTTCGGGGAGTCATTGATGGAGCGGACTTCGAAGCGAGCCGTCTTGGAGACCTTGGCTCCTTCGGGGTCGCTAACCGTAAAGGTAATGTTGGCTGCGCCGTTCCAGAACTTGTTCGGGATGGCGATGGTAGCAACACCATTCTTGTCCATATTCACCTTGAGGGTTTCACCGGCAGGAGCCTTGTCTTCGGCAGCTTTCTTGCCCTTCTTGGCAGGAGCGGCGGCACCGGCCTTCACCGGCTTCACGTCGAAACTCCAGGTGAGTTCGGAAGCCTTGTGATCCGGGTCCTTGACCATTTCAGCAAGCTTAATCTGCTGGAACTGCTTCTTTTCGTCAATTGTCTGGTCCTTGATTTCCTTCACGAATTCCGGAGCATCGTTCACGGATTCGACTTCGAATTCAACGCTCTTGCTGTCGCTGGCGCCTTCCGGGTCGGTGACGGTGAACTTGATGGTTTCCTTGCCATGCCAATTCGGGTTCGGCTGCATCACGGTCACCTTGTGGCTGCCATCCATAGCAACCTTGAGTTCCTTGGCACCTTCGATCTTCCACTTGAGTTTGTTCTTGGGGTGGTCGAGGTCTTCGACAAAGTTGTCGAGTTCGATAGCCTTGAACTGGCCCTTTTCCTTAATCTTCTGGTTGGCGATATCCTTCATTATCGGAGGATCGTTGATGGACTTCACGGTGAAGGCTGCAGTAGCCTTGGCGCTGGCACCTTCCGGGTCAGTCACGGTGAAGGTCAACTTTTCGGTACCGTTCCACATCTTGTTCGGAGTGTTCACGGAAACCATGCCCTTCTTGTCGATGTTGACCTTAAGGTCCTTGTTGCCGGAAACTTCAATCTTCAACTTTTCGAAGGCGTGGTCCGGATCCTTGACGATTTCGGCCAAGTTGAAGTCGGCGAAACTAGCCTTTTCTTCGATGGTCTGGTCGTTGATCTTGCCAATGGTCGGAGCATCGTTCACAGAAGAAACGGTAAAGGTTGCAGTGCAAGAAGCCTTGCCACCTTCCGGGTCTGTAACGGTAAAGGTAATCTGTTCAGAACCATTCCAGAACTTGTCGGGAATAACGATGTGCGCCATGCGCTTGTCGTCCACCTTCACAGAAAGCTGGGGAGCGTAACCCTTCGGAGAGCCCTTGCCCGGCTTCACGTCGAAGCTCCAAGTGAGCTGTTCCGGCTTGTGGTCCGGGTCCTGAGCGATTTCAGCGAGATTGATGATTGCGAATTCACGCTTTTCCTGGATGGTCTGGTCCTTGATGGGCTTGGTGAATACCGGAGCGTCGTTCACGGATTCGGCAGTGAACACCACGGAGCGGCTGTCCATAGCACCTTCAGGGTCAGTGACAGTAAACTTGATGGTTTCGGAACCATGCCAGTACTTGTTCGGGGCAGTGACGGTAACTACGCGCTTGGCGTCCATGGCAACCTTCAAATCCTTCTGACCGGAGAACGTCCACTTGAGGAGTTTGTTTTCGTGGTCAGCGTCGCTAACATAGTTGTCGAGTTCGATAGCCTTGAATTCGCCCTTTTCCTTGATGGTCTGGTTGGCGATATCCTTCATCACCGGCTTGTCGTTGATGGACTTCACGGTGAACACGGCTTCGGACTTGGCGCTAGCGCCTTCCGGGTCGGTAACAGTGAAGGTCATCTTTTCGGAGCCGTTCCACATCGGGGACGGAGCCTTGATGGTGGCGACACCGCTCTTGTCGATATCAACCTTCAAAGCCTTATTGCCGGCGACGGTCCACTTGAGATCCTTGAATTCGTGGTCGGCATCGCTAGCAAGTTCAGCAAGATTAATCGGAGCAAACTGCTGCTTTTCATCGATCATCTGGTCAGGAACCTTCTTGAGAACCGGCACGTCGTTCACAGAAGTAACAGTGAACACAGCCTTGGAAGTGGCCTTTGCACCTTCGGGGTCGGTCACGGTGAAGGTGATTTCGTCGGCACCATTCCAGTTCTTGTCAGGAATATTGATCTTGGCGACCATCTGGGCGTCAATTTCAACAGTCAGACCCGCTTCCTTCTTCTTGGAACCCGGAGCCGGCTTCACATCGACAGCAAATGCAAGGTCAGAAAGCTTGTTGTCGAGGTCGCGGACCATTTCGCCAAGCTTGATGGGCTTGAACTGTTCCTTTTCCTTGATGGTCTGGGCCTGGACCTGCTTGGTGAATTCCGGAACGTCGTTCACAGATTCCACGGAGAATGCCACGGCGCGTTCGTCGGTAGCACCTTCAGGGTCAGTCACCTTAATAGTAAGAGTTTCAGAGCCGTTCCACTGCGGGCTCGGCGGGTTCACCGTCATAACGCGGTTGCCATCGACAACGACCTTGAGTTCACGCTGGCCAGTGATGGTCCACTTGAGTTTGTCCTTGGCGTGGTCGAGGTCTTCGACGAACTTATCGAGTTCAACCGGCTTGAACTTTTCCTTTTCCTTGATGTTCTGTTCGGCGATGTCCTTCATGACAGGAGGATCGTTGATGGACTTCACGGTGAGCTTGAAGCTGGTAGAAGCCTTGCCGCCTTCCGGGTCGGTAGCGGTGATGGTCACAGTTTCGGAACCGTTCCAGAGTTCGTTCGGAGTCTTGAAAGAAACTTCGCGAGTCTTGCTGTTGATATCAACCTTGATTTCCTTGTTGCCGGAAACTTCGTACTTGAGCTTGGAGAGATCATGGTCGGCATCGCTCAGGTATTCGTCGAGAACAATGGAAGAAAGTTCAGTCTTTTCTTCGACGGTCTGGTCAGGAATCTTCTTGAACACAGGAACATCGTTGATGGACTTCACGGTAAGAGTAATCTTCTGCTTGATGGAAGCGCCTTCCGGGTCGGTGCAGGTGAAGGTCACGTCGGCAGCGCCGTTCCAGTACTTGTCCGGAATTTCGATAGAAGCGACATGGCTTCCGTCGATGTTCACAACGAGGGTACCGGATTCCGGTTCCTTGCCCTGGTGCTTGACTTCGGCTTCCCAACTGAGTTCAGAGGACTTGTGGTCAGCATCCTTCACATATTCATCGAGTTTGATGCTCGTAAACTGTTTCTTTTCGTCAATGGTCTGGTTCTGCAACTGTTTCACGAATTCCGGCTTGTCGTTCACAGAGTTCACGGTGAAACTATTTTCGGATTCAGCGCAGGCGCCATCCGGGTCGCAAACCTTGAACTTGAGCGTTTCGGAGCCGTTCCATAGTTTGTTCGGAATGACAATCTTGGCTTCCTTGCCAGAGATGTTGACCTTTAGGTCCTTGTTGCCGGACACGGTCCACTTAAGTTGTTCGTACTTGTGATCAGGATCCTTCACCAAGACGCTCAGGTCAATCGGTTTGAATTCCTGTTTTTCTTCGATGGTCTGGTCGGGAACGTCCTTCACGAATTCGGGAGCGTCGTTAATGGACTTGACGGTAAACGTGGCCTTGGTGCTCACGGCAGCGCCGGCCGGGTCAGTGGCTGTGAAGGTAACGGTTTCAGAACCGTTCCAGAATTCATTGGGGATCTTGATGCTGCAGGAGCCGTACTTGTCGATGTCGAACTTGAGGTCCTTGTTGCCGGCCACGGTCCACTTGATGGTGGACACGTCGTTATCAACGTCGGAAACAAAGTCGGACAGGCTTATCTGGTCGAACTCGTTCTTTTCTTCGATGGTCTGGCCAGGAATCTTCTGGAGAATGGGAGCGTCGTTGATTGCCTTCACAGTGAACGTAGCGGTCTTCTTGTCGCTGGCGTATTCACCATCGGTAGCAGTGAAGGTAATCTTTGCGGCGCCGTACCAGTTGGTATCGGGAATCACGATGGTCGCCACGCGCTTCGGGTCGATTTCAACATTGAGGTCGCCTTCAGCTTGATCCTTGCCTACCGGTTGGATGTCGAATTCCCAAAGAATCTGGTCCTTCGGGTGGTCGGGGTCGGTCACGAAATCATCAAGCTTAATCTTGGTAAACTGCTTGCCTTCGTCGATGCTCTGGTCGGGAATGGCGGTAACGACTGGCGGGTTGTTAACGGATTCAACGGTGAACGTTGCCGTTTCAGAACCAACGGCGCCCTTGGAGTCAGTTGCAGCGAAGGTGATGTTCTCTTCGCCGTTCCAGTACTGGTCAGGGACCTCGATGGTAGCAACGCGGTCTGTAATCTTCACCTTGAGGCTCTTATTGCCAGACACGGACCACTTGAGCTTGTCCGGCTTGTCCATGTCGTCAGAGACATAGCTATCCAGCTTGATAGCGGCAAACTTGCCGCCTTCCTGAATGGATTCACCAGGAATTCCATTAACCATCGGGGCATTATTTTCAACAGCTGCAGCTTCGTTTTGATCTTGGGCGATAACCGCGGTAGCTAGAACGCCCGCAGAAGCCACAAAAGCCGCAATAGTCCAATTCATTCGTTTCATCTATGATCTCCCATAAATTCCGTCACAAGCCATTTATTTTCCGCTCATTTTCATTCACGGCCTAACAAACACACTTGCATAATTATGCGTGATAACAGTCACAAAATATAGCCCTTTTATGTTAACTTTTGGAAATTTTTTTTGTTTTTTTGCAAAAAAAAGGCACATTTTCATTTCCATCGGTTGACAAAACATCGTAACTCATTGAGTATCAACGAGTTACACAAATTTTGCGAAATATCGTTTTTTTAAACAAGTTATTCGGGAAAAGGAGGGAAAATCTCTTATGGCCATTTTTTCGTCGTTTTCCGGTAGTTTTCCGCACCTCAAATGTAAATTTTTTGTAAAACCCGACTCTTTTCAGGGACAGTGCCATTCGCAAGGGCCATTTTGGAGTGACAAAAGCACCCGAAAAAATTATCTTAGTGCCGTTAACAATTAACAATATAGGTAAAAAAATGAAATTCGTATTCCTTTGCGACGCCAATTACCTTAAGGGCGACCTCGTCAACTTCGTGAACAACTTCCCCACCAACCACGAACTGGTGACCATGACCAGCGACGATCTGCTGCAGTCCAAGTCCATTTTCGAAGGCACCTTCGCCGTTTTGGCCGAACGTTCCACCTGGCAGAAGAATTTCAGCCTTTTCCGTTACTTTGGCCTGCTTCCGCTCCTGGAAGTGCTTCCGCTCGGCGTCGTAAGCCGCTCCCGCAAGAGCGAACCCCTCAAGGGCCGCAGCCAGAACCGCAATCAGGAAATCTACTTCAATCCGAGCGCAAGCGCCGAAGAACTCTACCTGCAGGTCGACAAGTTCGTTGCCGCTCCTCCTGCCGGATTCTCCTACCCCAGAGGCACAGCCAAGGCTTAATAGAGCCTAGTGGACCATGCAGCGCAGGGTTCTTGACAACCTGTACAAGCAGGGCGGACTTTCGCTTTTCGCCTTCCCCGGCGAAACTCCCGATTACGAAGCCCTGGAAAGATTCGCGCAGGCGCAAAACGCCGGCGCGCGTTTTGTTGTATTTGACTTCACCGGAAAAAAAGACGGCAACGTTCCCTTTACGGTAGAAGTTCTGTTCCAAAGGTTCCTCACCGAAGACGAACTCAAGTATTTCGACAGCGAAAACAATGTGTTCGTAGGTGGATTTGCAAAGCCTAGCGAGAGCGAGGCGGATTTCCGCAAATTCTACCACAACCTCGAACTCATCAAGAAAAGAATCACCTATGTATTCGGAATCCTGCCTAGCGATGCGCCCAAGGCTGGCAACGACTACATTTTCAAGATAGCCAAAACAGTTATCATCGATAGCGAGAGTCTCGAGGCTGCCTCCGTTTACATCGAGGACTCCCCAGCCCTGCAAAAAGCAACGCTTGTATGGCTTTTACCCCAAAAGCCAATCAAGAAACTCTACCCAAGAGCATACAACGTTGTAAGTAAAAGTTTTTCTTTCTGTAAAGAATTCCGCAAGACAAACTGGAAAGAAAATCCCGAAAAGTTCAGCAAGGCTTTCGAATTGCTGTGCAAGGCATCCATTCTAAGGAAAAACCCCTTGGACGGTATTCCAAAGCTCTTTGTAAGGCTTTTCTGGATATTCCTTTTGGCTGTAATCGTAGCCCCGTTCCTGATACCCACCAAAATGGAAATGGACGTTTCGAACATGCGCGACCGTTTCGCCGAACGCGACCGCCTCGCCTCGGCGCCGTCTTTCGAATTCACGTTCGACGGGAACGAGACGGTACAAAGAATAGCCCGTTACGCCATTGGCCGCTTCAATGCCGTAATCACCAACGAAAAAATGGTCAAGCAGTACATCGAAGAGACCATGGAAGACAACGGCTACCGTTACAAAAGTTGGGAAAAGAACAACCTCATCTACCCTCCTGCGGGGACAGTCATCAAATTCTCCCGTCCGGAAAACCTTAGTCGAGCCTCTGCCGATTCCATTGGTGCCGCATGGAAATACTGGACGACCGTTGTTTCGGACAGCGTAGCCTACATTACAGAATTCTATCACGAAAACCAAACGTCGAACCAGCGCCAGCATAACGGAATCGACTTGGCCAGCAGGCAGGGAGCCCGCATTCTAGCGCCTTTCGCCGCCAAGGCCTGGACCAGCAAAGACGAACGCGGAGGAATCATTATCGGTCTTGTCCGCGAAAAAGACGTGGTCATTTTCATGCACTGCGATCAGTTGCTTTATCTAGACGGTCAAGAAGTCATGCCCGGCGACCCGATTGCCACCGTAGGCACTACCGGCCACACGACCGGACCGCACGCACACATTGTGACGGGAATCATATCGAAACACGGAGCAAAGCGCATCGGCAACGTTCGTTACAACGTAATAAACCCAATCAGTTGGTATTACAAATTCAAGCCGACGCTTCCGTAAGCCCGACTACGTGACACAAGTCACAAAGCGCACTTACAAAAACCTTTTGTTAACGAAAAGTTACATGTAATCCATCGCAAAGTTATCCACAATTAAATAACTTTGAATTCGGGATGAGATGGATGAAAAAATTTAATTGGAGATTTATATGAAGTTTGGAATCATCGCCTCTCTCGCTATAGCAGCCGCTCTCGTTACCGGATGCTCTGGTATCAAGACTCCCACTGCAGAACTTGCAAGCCACGACGCTGACCACAACATTCCCGCCATCGACAACATGATTGTGAGCATGAAGCAAGACTACATCAACAAATGCTACATGCCTGTCGTCAAGCGCGTTCCCCCTGAAAATTCCTGCCAGACAGAACTCTTCCAGACCCTGGAACGTCGCTATAACCTGAACTTCAACCAGAATCACGTTGCCATGGCCAGCAACGACCTGTTCTTCAAGGATATCGACGTCGAAATCCGCAAAATGGTGCGCACCGACCCGGATGTTCGCGAAGCCCTCCGCAGCGGAGCCTTCAGCAGCAGCGACGAAATGATTGCGTACTACAAGGACAAGTACAAGTTCGACACTCAACTGGAACAGTTCTAAATTTGTTCCAGACCAAATCAGAGTCTACAAGAAACGCAGCCCGAGGCTGCGCTTTTTGTTATGAGATCCATTTACCGTTGCGTTTTTGACCCAACGATTTTTACTTCGTGTATTTTTCAAATACCTCGATAAGTTCCGGATACCATTTCTTCGCATCCTTGTCGTAAGCCTCGAAGCCGCCGACACCCACCAAGCCCCAGTAATGCCAAGACATACCATACTTCTCGGCGTTCTCGATGACTTCGTTGGTCCAGACGGCTCTCAAGGAATCGTTGACACCGTTGCCACCGCACGACGATCCGTGCTGACCCGAAACTCCGAATTCACCCAGATTCATAGGGATGTGCCCGCCGTTTATATCCGGGAAATAGACCGCCGCGGAATCCACGTATTCCTTGAAATGGGGAACTACTGCAGAAAGATTCATCACCGATGCGGAATTGTTGCAATCATAGCCATGCCCTTGGTGTGTGAACGTATAGGGTTCGTAATAATGCCCGCTCACAATGATGTTTCCGTCTTCGGGTAATTCCAGATTCTTGATGTTTCCAAACTTGGAATAACCGCCAGCCTCGAACATGATGGTCTTCTTAGGGGCATTTTCACGAATCACGGCATAAGCGGAATTCAACATGTCGTTCAGTTGTTCGTTTTTCATGTCGTGCGGTTCGTTGAAGATTTCCAGCACGACCATGCTATCCGGGTACGCATCCATAGCCTCAGCCACCTGTTTCCACATGGAAAGGAACCTTTTCTTCTCGTTTTCGTAGTTGGTCTTGGACGTTGCATACTTTGCCGCGGCGTTGTTCATTTCGAAATAGTGGTGGAAATTGACTATCACGGCAAGGTTCTGCTCAATGGCCTTGTCGATATCATCCTTCACTCCCGAAAGACGCCCTTCGTCAATAGTGTACGGTTCGCTTCTCGAGGCATCGCTATACCAGCCAACCGGAAGGCGAATCGAATTGAAGCCTGCGTCCTTGACCAGTTTGAAATAGGAATCATCGATGCAGTTGTTCCAGCCGCAATCCGCCGAGATGCCCGTCTTTCCCGAGGATTCCCAGGCGTTGCCGAAATTCATTCCACGGCCAAGCCTTTTGTTCATGGCCCTTGCGGCGGAATAATCCAGAGGCTTGCGCATCGTCTTTTTCCAGACACCCGATTTGCATATCACGTATTCCGATTTCAGCGAAGCCACCTTCCCATCAATGGATTCCTGGCAAGGACCTTCGCTTTTCGATACATTGAAATTCAAAAGTTCGGCTTCGGTCGACTTCACCCAAAAATTCTTGTGGCAAGTAAAGCTATCCTTGTCGTCGGCCATGACCTTCCCTTCGATACTCGAATCGCATTCGCCATTTACGGCAGCGAAGGCGATGCTCCTAAGCATCGTTTCAGAAAGCTCAAACCAGCCACTTTCCTTGCACTGGTAAACACTCCTGTACTTTTCGCTAAATTTGTTCGAATTCGTATCCAAAGCGCCGATATTATCCTTAGAGCAAGCCGTCAGGCCGTATTGCTTTGCAACGAGTGACATCAGTGTTGACTCGAAATTTTCAATTTCATCGACTTTCAGGTAGTTCATCAGGTCCACAGCCATCACGCTCAATTGCAAATCGTTAGTCCTGTCAGCAAGGACCGCTACCAAAGAGTCGCTATGGAACTTGCCATCCTTGATAAAATCAACATAAAGGTCTTCCAAGAAATCACCGGCCTGAGCGCTGGAACGATTCGCGAGGATAGCGACCGAAAACGCCAAAAGATTTGCGCCAGCCTGTCCCTTAGTGGTAAAATCAACTTCTTCGAAAAGAGTTGAATCGGCTGGCAAGCCCAAGGCCTCGAGAACCTCGTCGTGCGCCTTTGCCTTCGCCTCGGCAAAAGAGAGTCCGTCCTCTTTCAAAACTCGCATACGAGAATATTCCATTTGGGTAAGAACGTTCAAATTGACACGATCCGTTTTGTCAAAGTCCACATAGGCGTGCAGCCCATCGCACCTATTCGTATCTTGCGTTGTAAAGTTGTAAAAATCACCCGTCGCCATGAGGTCGGCATGGGAGGTTTCCTTCGCAGCATTGGAGGAGAATGCACCCGAAACATCGGAAACAGTCAGTTTCAGAGGGTCGCCGACCACATTTCCTTTGTCGTCCAGCCATTCCACAAGAACACTGCCTCCGGGCATAAGCGGGCCAATTGCCGCAATTCCAGAAAAAACGGGCCCCGCAGGAGAACTCGTATCCGCGACAAAGGAGGAATCGGTCGGGTGGACGATTGTTGTGTCGCCAGAAGATTCTTCGCCAATGATTTCGACCTCCGTATCCGTCGAAGAATCGTCAGAACAGGCGCTAAAAATTAAAGCGGAGCAGAAAAACGGCAAAAAACCGGCAAATTTAGACCTCATAACCATAACCTTTTTGAAAGGAAACTTTTTTCAATAAAATATAATCGGACAAAGATTTTTGCCATTTTTTTCGCACAAAAAGTGTTTACATATGTAACCCAGTAAAAAAAGCGTCAACGACATTCCTGTACGACGTATTCAAATGCATATATTGGCGTAAGTTGCTATATTTTACGCGCAAAATTTCAACCTGGGCCGTCGTTTGTGACGGTCCGTACAAACAAAGAGAAAATCATGGGTAAATCACTATATCAGAAGATTTTCGAAAGCCACACTGTTGCTAAGCTCCCGAGCGGCCAGTGCCAGCTTTTCATCGGTCTCCACCTCTGCCACGAAGTCACAAGCCCGCAGGCTTTTGCTTCTCTCCGTGAAGAAGGCACGAAGGTTTTGTTCCCGGAACGCACCTTCGCAACGGTCGACCACATTATCCCGACCACGTTCCCGGAACGCAACCGTCCCTTCCAGGACGCCATTTCCGAAGAAATGCTTTCCCATATCGAAAAGAACACCGAATCTAACGGCATCAAGTTCTTTGGTCCGAAGACAGGCGAACAGGGCGTGATCCACATTGTGGGCCCGGAAGAAGGTGTTACCCAGCCGGGTATGACCGTTGCTTGCGGAGACTCCCATACGGCTACCCACGGTGCTTTCGGCGCTATCGCGTTCGGCATCGGCACAAGCCAGGTGGCCGACGTTCTCGCAACCCAGACTCTCGCCATGAGCCCGCTCAAGACCCGCCGCATCAATTTCACCGGCAAGCTCAAGCCGGGTGTTACCGCTAAGGACGTAGCTCTTGCCTACATCGCAAAGCTTGGCGTGAACGGTGGCGTTGGCTACGCTTACGAATTTGCAGGTCCCGTCATCGAAGCTATGAGCATGGAAGGCCGTATGACGGTCTGCAACATGGCTATCGAAGGCGGCGCACGCGTTGGCTACTGCAACCCCGACGAAAAGACTTTTGAATTCCTGAAGGGCAAGCCCTACGCTCCGAAGGCAGACAAGTGGGACGAAGCCGTTGCTTACTGGAAGTCCGTCGCAACAGACGCCGACGCCCAGTTCGACGACGAAATCGAAATCAACTGCGACAACCTGGAACCCATGGTGACCTGGGGTATCACTCCGGCACAGGCCATCCAGCTTAACGACAACATGCCGAAGATTTCCGAATTCGAAGGAAGCGAAAAGAAGGTCATCTCCGAAGCTTATGAATACATGGGCTGGGAAGAAGGCGGCAAGATGATCGGCACCCCGATCGACATCGCTTTCGTCGGTTCCTGCACCAACGGTCGCCTTTCTGACCTCCAGGCTGCTGCTGAAATCATCAAGGGCCACAAGGTCGCCGACACCGTCAAGATGTGGGTCGTTCCAGGCTCCATGAAGATCAAGGTCGAAGCAGAAGCTCTCGGCCTCGACAAGATCTTTAAGGAAGCAGGTGCAGAATGGCGCGAAGCTGGC
>JAZLMK010000032.1:0-17156 GCA_045598645.1 Fibrobacter sp. | reverse complement strand
TTCACTCCACAAAAAAAGACCGCCTCTGCGGTCGGAGTTTCCTAGGCAGGTAGCGATCTATAAATACACGATGTTGGCCGGTTTCCCAGCAGATGCAAGGAAACTACATAAAAAGTTGTGTTAGTGCAAGTAAAAGTTTGTTTGCTGAAAGGATGGAATTCCTCGCCATCTTTTGTATTTTTATGCCTTCAGCGCCTATCGGATTTCCTTTTTCACGTAAAAGAATGTAAGTTTCGTAATAGAAGAAACTGCCGGGAGTAGTCGGATGCCTCTCAAATCACTTGAATATACGCGTCTTGGTTTTCGTAATCAATGCTTGTCTCGTCGACATCCCCGATCCTATGTCGGGTTGTACAAAATTCGCAACAGCCTGAATATCGAAGGCGTCAAGAGAACGCTTGCCTTGTTTGCTCCGCCTATTGACCCAGGAATGCTTGTGAAGGCTAGGGCCGCAGGGCTTTCCATCAGTGACATTCTTGCTGATGCCGGAGCCGCATTGCCGCATTACCGTTTCAAGGTCATTGTGGCGAAGGCGCTAGAAATTGCTCGTGACTTGCGGAATATGCAAGAAACCTTGTTGCAGGCATTGAAGGACAAGGATTCTGAGACCTTGGCTCAGTTGCGTATGCAGCACCGTATTGCAGCAAAGAAACTGTCGCAGAATATCTTTGAAATACAGATGAAGGAACTTGAAACCGAAGCTGCTTCTCTGGAAATCGAAAAGGAGAAAAAGACAAGGAAACAGGAACATCATAAGTCTAACATTGAAAAGCTCAAGACTGACTTTGAAAACGGCTATGCCAAGACCATGCAGAAGGTTGCTGACCTTCGCGAAAAGGTTGAATCTGCAAAACGCATTGCTTCTGCCATGTTCAGCATTCCCGATATGGATGCAGGCGGTATAGTGAATGCATTTGGTGGTATAGATTTCCATGTCGCTTCTTACGGTGGTCGTAAACTTGGCGAGGCGGCTTTGGCAATGGTGGAAAGCTATCTTTCCAAGGCCCTTGAAAGGGAAGCAGCAGCCTTGCAACAGAAAGCCAAGGGCGAAGAAAAGAAGGCGACAGAAGAAGAAACCTTCGAAGAATCTATTGCGACAAGTGAAATAGACCAGACGCAAAAGCAGATCATCATCAATACAATCCATCAGGAACAGAACGAAAAGGAGCAGGAACGCTTTGAAAAGGAACTTGAATGGGATGAGGAAGAATACGAATTCCTTTGCGACAAGTTCACGAACAAGGATCTGCACGAATGGCTTGTAAAGCAGATGACCAAGCTTTCCAAGACCATGTGCAAGCTGACCACGAAGGTTGCCAAGATGGCAGAAAAGTGTTATCACTTCGAAATCGGTGACACCGACATGGGCAACGCGAAAACGTTCATCAGTAATAGTTATTGGGATGGCGCATATAGTGGATTGCTCTCTGCCGATAGGCTTATTGCTGATTTACATGCCATGGAAGTTGCCTATCTGGAGAATGATAAAAATGAGTTGGAAATAACGAGACCGATTGATTTAGACGAGATTTATGATGATGATGGAAGTTCTATTTTTGATAACTTGAAAATAGGGAAAGAATGTCCCTTTGAAATTAAAACGGAACACCTGACAAAAAAATTTGGTTTTACATTTTGTCGAATAAAAAATGTTAAATTACAGATTGTTGTTCCAAATTTCAGCGGAACATATATTGATGCAGAACTAACTCTTGAAAATAATGTTCTAAAAATTAATGGTCATACGGATCTTCAAAATCGTATTGGAGTAGTAAAAGTTGCAACGAGTACGGCAAATTATATCTCAGGAATGTTGGACTTTAATTTTGAAACAGAAAAATATTCTCCGTTTGAAGGAGCCGGACTTGATTCTAAATGGAAATTGAAAATTTTTGAAAATGATAAATTGAATAAAGAGGATATATCTAAAATAATTATTTTCATCAGTTATACAGCAAGGCGAGGTTAAAAAATGTATGCTACATACCGTTCCATTTTGTTTTGTTTGATTTTTTTATTCATCTCTTGTGGAAATGACGAATCAAACGAGAGCCCTGTTCAAGTCGAAATAAATGATGAAATTTCGTCAACACAGAATTATGAGGCAAAATCAAGTTTTTCAAGTGGCGAAATAAAAGAAACGTCCTCAAGTTCAGAAAACAAGTCTTCGTCAAGTATAGGAAGTTCTTCAAGTTCAGAAAAAAGCGAGTCTTCAAGTGGCGAAATAAAAAAAACGTCCTCAAGTTCAGAAAACAAGTCTTCGTCAAGTATAGGAAGTTCCTCAAGTTCAGTAAAAATAGAAGAATCATCAAGTAGTTTGATTGATGAAAATAGTTCATCCAGCATCCAAAGTTCTTCATCTATGAATAGTATATACGATGCTGTAAATAATACTTTGACAGATTTGCGAGATAATCAAGTTTATAAAACAGTAACGATCGGCGAGCAAATTTGGATGGCAGAAAACTTAAATTATATGCCAAATGATACGGTTGGAACGATTTATAGCGGGGAAACTGTTTGTGGTGGGGGTGTTTTGAAATCCTCAGAAGATTCAAAAAAATGCTCTACTTATGGAAGACTTTATACTAGAAAAATCGCCTTGTATAAGGCGACGCGATCCAATCGTCAAGGTATTTGTCCTGAAGGATGGAATATCCCGCTTAAAAGCGATTGGGAAACACTAGTTTCATTTCTCGGAAATAACGCTGCAGCAAAACTTAAAAAAGCAGATGGTTCATGGTCTAGTACGAGTACAAATGAAAGTGGTTTTTCTGCGTTAATTGCGGGAACCTATAGTTATTCAGTAAAGTGGTATAATTCGGATTCCACTACAGCATTTTACTATTGGGAAAAAGATACTAATCCTTATTTTTTCAGATTATATCACTGCTGTCCACTAAAAAACGATGCATGTTGTCTAGAAACCTTATGAATAAAGGGATACAGACGATTTTGCGAGTCAACGGATTTGAAATCGTGCAAGGCGAAAAAGCATATTTTTAGGTGATATGCATGAAAATCCCTATGTTTTTGCCCAACTAACTTCTTTTCTGGACCGAAATCACTTCAACTATCTCGTCCGAAAATATGGTGGAGACCGCTACGTCAAGCATTTCACCTGCTGGAACCAGCTGCTTGCACTGATGTTCGGACAGCTGTCCAATCGCGATGGGCTTCGTGCACTGATCGTCGCCTTCGATGCGCACCGTTCTAAATGTTACCATCTCGGCGTCGGTCGTCACGTCACAAGGAGTAATCTTGCCAAGGCAAACGAAAACAGGGATTTCCGTATTTTTGAAGATTTCGCCTATCACATGATCGAACTAGCCCGAAAGAAAAGGGCGAAAAAGATTTTCGGGTTCAAGGGACATGTCTACGCTTTCGACTCGACGACGATAGACCTATGCCTGGAACTGTTCGAATGGGCGAAATTCCGTACGACAAAGGGCGGGGTCAAAGTCTACACGCTTCTCGATGTCGAGACGCAAGTTCCATCGTTCCTGCTGATTACGGAAGCCAAAGTAAATGACGTGAACGCCATGGATTACATTCCCTACGAAATCCGTTCTTATTACATATTTGACAAGGCGTACAACGATTTCGGACGTCTCGCGCTGATTGATTCCACGGGCTGTTTCTTTGTTGTCAGGGCAAAGACGAACATGCAGTACGAGGTTGTCGATACGAAGGAAGAACTTGCAGACAACGTTCTGAAGGACTGCAGGATAAAACTGACAGGATACAAGACGAAGAAACTTTACAGCAAGCCGCTCCGTATGGTAGAATACTACGATGCAGAAAACAAGCGGATTTTTACGTACCTGACAAACTCGAACAAAATATTCGCAAGCAGGGTGGCAGAACTCTACAAGAATCGTTGGCTAGTAGAGCTGTTCTTCAAGTGGCTGAAACAGCACCTAAAAATCAAAAAAATCTGGGGTACGTCGGAGAACTCCGTGAAGATTCAAATCTATGTCGCCATAATCTCCTACTGCCTCGTGGCGATCGTTCATCACGACTTGAAATTAAAAAGGTCGCTCTATGAAATTCTTCAAATTCTCGGAATATCCCTAACGGACAAGACGCCTCTTTGCGAACTTTTGGCGGTCGGCAAGACGGAAAAATCGGGAAAGGATGACGAAAGTACGCTTGATTTGTTTGACAACTTGTTTTTAAGCTAAATTTTTAGTGGACAGTAGTGAGATTATATGATAAATCGGATGATGCATCCTCCATTAATTATGCACATGGAATTAATATGATGTATTCGATTCGTTGCATAAAGGATTAAGCAAAAAACATTTATCTATTTTTTTACAACAGAAGGAACGTGCTATGCCCAACAAGCCCAAATCCATCCTTTTCTGGCCCGATGTTTACAAGGAACAGGGACACTGGTTGCCTACGCTGAAATGGGCGCAGGTCCTGCACAATCAAATGGATAATCAGGCACACGCCTATTCCGTAAACTATATGGGCATTCCTGACTGTGCACCGATTATAAGCTGCTACGATAATGGCGGCGGTTGCTTCCCCTTCCATACGATTCTAGAAAATATGTACCCGGAAGGCTATACTACTGCAAGCCATTCCAGCCCGAACGAGCGTTGGAAAACATGGCACATTTGGGCGATTCTTTATAGCCAATATTTCGAATTGATAGACGAAAATGGAGAGGTGGTTGATTCTAATATTGAATTCAATCTCCCGGATGGAGCAAGGCTTCCCAGTAAGGATTTGATTGAAGATGCCAAATCCATTTGGAAAGCCTGGACTTTGGCTGACCCTAATATGCTTGTGGGTGGTTACTTCACTTCGTTAGAAACTTTGCTCTTCTATTGGATTTATGGTTTTGAAAAAATTGAAGAAGAATCCGAAGAAAACGGTGGAAATGACGGCGAAAATCAAGAAAATGAAACTCAATATGAAGGTAATGAAAACGTAATAGATTCTGAGGACTATGAAGAAGATGATGATGACTACGAAGAAACTCGGATTCGTCGGAGCGATTTGAATTTTGTCATCTCGACCACTTATTTGAGGCATCCCCAAGATGACCCTGCCGTCCGTGCCAAGTTGAACTTGTTGGCGTTCTCGAAGCCGGAATTGTACAAGATTATAAATATGGCAACAAGGGGAAAGATTTCAACAAGAGAGCCTAATATTACCTTGGACGATTTTGTCGCTCCGCTAGAATCATTTAACGAGCTGATTCCATGTCCTAGGGCGTATGACTATGACCATTACGAACATGGAGAATTGGTGCACTATGTGGACCCCTGCATCCTGAGCGAACAGCCAACCCTACCACATTCGATTGACTCTGATGGGAAAACAATTATTTGGAAGGATGAAGAAGACGAAAATCACAATCTTATTCCAGGTCTCCTTAATTCTTTGCAGAATGTCATTTTTGTATCTGCCGGTTCACAGGTCCTCGACTATGAAGACAAAGCGAAGAATCTGTTCCATTCCATGTGCAAGGCGATGCAGGCTCCGCAAATGGCAGATTATACATTGCTGCTCGCTGTGGGTTCCAAACTGGTAAACAGCGATGAATGGGACGATTACGACAAATCGAAAATCCGTGTCGTTAACTGGGTGCCGCAAAGGGACTTGCTTGCCAAAGAAGGCTGTGTTTCTTGTGCAATCATCCATGGCGGCCTTGCATCTATCAAGGAATGCATCTATTTCAACCGCAAGTTTATTATTTGCCCTATGGGCAAGGACCAGATAGACAACGCTCTCCGATTAAAGCATATCGGCATAGATAACACACTGCAAATGTCTAATGTCAATCCCGATTCATTATTAGATGCAATCAACAGGGTGACGACGGATTACCGTTTGGATGCCAAGCAGAATAAATTGAGTAATGTTTTCAAAGCTCTAGAAGATGAGGATACGAATCCGTCTTCAGGAAGCCCTTCAGATGATATCGTGACCGGATCCAAGATTATCCGTGACATTTTGAATGAACCGGATTCGGCTGCATCTCAGCCAAATCAAGGCGAGATGCGTTAGGGATAGTGACCCCTTGGGGCGAAGACTTGCGGGCAGTTTATTTATGCGGTTCTTGGGAGCAAGGCTTCGTTGCAAGAGCGGCGCGGGCGTGCCGCAGGTGCGACCGGGGCACCTTGCAATATAGCCCGACCGCACAGATATGTGCGGGAACGCCCAAAAGAAGAATGCGTGCCCTGTGAGCCAGAAAGCGACTCAGCGAGAGCGAGTCGTGCTGGCGAGAGAACAACCAAAGATTGTTCGGTCATTATAGGGGTGCTGCAGCTGCGCTTGGCATTGCGGCCATCGGGGCCTGGAAAAAGGCGTATCTCAAGGGCAAGAATGCGCTCTTCACGCTTCTTATCTTTGTGGGTGCGCCGATTGCACAAACGATTTACGGCATGCTCCTGATGATGTTCATCCTGAACAAGAGTCAGGGTGCTCCCGAGAACTGGGCCGCCTACCTCGGCGTCGGCATCTTCGGCGGCGTCGGCATGATGGCTTCCGCCTGGTACGTGGGCAAGTCCGCTGCGGACGCCTGCAACGCCCTCGGCGAAACGGGCAAGGGCCTCGTGAACTACCTCATGGTGCTGGGTGTCGGCGAAACCGTCGCGCTCTTCGTCATGGTGTTCTCCATGATGCTCGTGTCGTAGGTTACAGACCGCGTCATCCTGGGCCCCGTCGTTCGCGGCGCTCACTCCAGGGTGACAGAATGAATGTTTGCGTCATCCTCGACCAAGCGTAGCGCGGGAGGGGATCCATACAGTTCTTATGGAACTTGAAAAAGACCCGCATCGCTGCGGGTCTTTTTCTAATCTAACCAAAATTTTATTTGTTGTTTCGCTAAAGTTTGGCGACTTGTTCCTCGGTGAGTTTTAGAACTCGGCGAATCTTGTCCACAGTATCACCTTCGGTGAGCATTTTTTTTCACAAATGATGGAAAATTGTGGTTTATATCGGTTCGTAAATATTTTTATTCATCTTTTTTTCTGTAAAAAAGTGTAAATTGTAAATGTTACAAAAAACTTTCAAAGGAACTTCTCATGACTTATCCCGTACCCGAAGTTTGGACCGTTTCTGGCAAAATTAATAAGAACGGAGCTCCTTTTTTTGAGGCTAATGTATATGCCGATAATTTGAAAAATGGTGATTTTCAGCAAATTGCAGAAACCGGTATTGCTGCCGACGGTTCCTTTATTTTAACTTATTCACGCTGGAACTTTCAGGAAGGGAATAATTCCATTGAATATCCAACACTTCGAATTCGTGTTGTTGATTACCAAGGAAATGTTCTTTGGACATCTGGTATTTATGAAAAAATAAGTTCAACGTTCGATGTCGGTTCAATTGATATCTTGAAGCCATTTAATCAGGAAAACGGAAACCCTGTAAATGAGACAGAAAATGACGTATCCCCCTCTGCAGAAAGCGATGAAGACGATATTGGCACCCCTGTTGACGAAACGGAGGGAGATTGCCGCATTTTTGGAACAGTGAAAAATGAGCAGGGCGACATCCTTTCGAATATAAAGATAATTGCCTATTGCCTGCATTTTGTTGATACTTCTGTTGACGGCGATGAACCTTTGGGATATTTTGAAAAAATAATTTTGGGGGAAGCTCTTTCTGTTTCTGATGGTAAATATGAGAAACGATATAGTTCTTCTTTGTTGCCCGTAGGTCTTCGGCTAGATTCAAAGGAAGATTACGGGAAAGACAAGGTTTCTCTTTATGCAGAAGCCTATGAGGTGAAGAACAACAAACTTTACCATAGGGCGACGGAGCATCTTGTTTTCAACGGGAAAACGGAACAAGAGATAAACTTTACCCTAAAGTCTCAACAGGAAAGCTTTGAGTGTGAGTATGCGAAGCTTGATTTATTGCTTCGCGTTTATCGAAATACAGTTGATTCCTGGTGTACAGAACCCATAAACAATGCGAAAAAGATTAATGCAATAAATTCTTTCTTGAATTCCAATACGGTATTCCCGCTCGTTGCTGGACGAGAACGAATTGTTGAAAGCAAAGTACAGGCTTATTTTAGAGCGTATAGCATGCTTCTCCAACTGCAAAATCGTTATTCCGATGATTATGACTGTCTGGAACCAGAAGTAGAAAATAACTGGCTGGAAATTTTCTTTGCCTTGGCATTGAGAGAAGGCGTCTCTACGCTCTACAAATTAACCAAGGTTAAGCCTACTATTATCCAAAAAACATTGTTTGGAGCCGTATCCGACGGGTTGATTTGCCCTGTTGACACTTCGCTTATATTGAACCTGTGGCAAAGGTTGGTGAATGGCGGAACTTTACGTGGCGAAGAGGACGGAGCCGATGATGACGATTCCCTTACCATAAGCCAGCTGCTCAGCCTGTATATCAAGGAAGACTTGAGTATCGAATATCCCGAAGAGGGAGAAACTACAGAGAATGGTGAAACTCCTGCTGATTCTGGGGACAGTCCGGCTTCGGGTGACAATGGTTCCGGCGCAAACACGCCACAAGATGACGGAGATTCTGAAGAAGAACAAAAGGTAACGGAACTTCCGCACTATGTTGCCGTAGAAAATTTTGAGGAAGAATCTTCAGGCGAAGGCGAGGAAGTCGCTGGCGAAGGTGAAGGAACCGGTAATGAACCTTCTTTAGAAGGAGAGAACCAAGAGGAATCTCAAGAAACACCTAAATCGGCAAACCAGATTCTTTACGAAGAATTGCTTGAAGCCTACTATAGCGTGGGAGCTGATATCGATGCGTTTATTGAACTGCTGCAAGAAAACGTTCTGCCCGAAATAAATCAACAGACAGAAGGCGATTCTCCTACTGAGCCGGGCGAAACAGAAAATGAAACAGAATCGGAAGAGGAAGAAGAATACGACATTCAAATTGATGCAAATGGAATTTTGCCTGAAGTGCAGGTAATTGAAGTTCCTCATCTGACGCAGGATGAAATTTCTAGATTAAAGGCCGTTTTTGACCTTAACGAGTTCTTTGAAAAGTTTGCTCCTGGGGTTGTCTGCACTTATCGTTATGTGACGAAAAAAGAGAATTTTGAATTCAAAAAACTCTCGGACCTGTTGCGTCTCGCAGACTCGGACTGGGAAAATATTGTAAAAGCTATAGCAGAAGATTATTATGTTCTCTATTGCTACGAAAGTGATAAAAGTGACAATGAAGACAACTCGGATAACGGACAGGCGGAACAGGAACCAAATTCTGGAGACGATCCATTAAATAACGAAAACGAACCGACCGAAAAATTAGACGAGGCCCTTCCTTGTGCATTGCCTGCGGAATTTCCCGGCAACAACGTCAACTTGAAGAAAATTATTTACGCCCGCCAACTTTCGGAGCGGATTATAGCATGGTACCCGCAGCAGGCTTTGTTGTGGGAGTTAAAAGGCCTATTTGAATCAGGCTCGAACTGGGCGAAGGTTTGCGAAGAGCTAACGACTCCGAAGTGGGAAAAGTTCTCACTTTCTGACACTGACTTGGATGAATATATTGGCAAGAATGAAACTTTCTTTGATATTTCTGGTGTAGAACTTGAACCGGATCCTGAACCTATTGCCTTAGATGAAGGTGAAGAACAGGAAGAACCTGCTGAAAATCAAGAAAACGGAGCCACGGAAGAAGACGATAGTGAAGAAACGCAAGAATTGACCGAAGAAGAGATAAGAGACAAAAAAAGAAAGCAGAATAAAGAGAAAATCTTGCAGTTGCAGCGACTCTATCACCTGACTGAGAATGCAAAGGCAATTGCCTATCTTGTCAAACATGACTTTAAATCTGCTTACCAGATTTCAACATTGAGTGAAAGCGAATTTATAGCCCGACATGGTAATGGCATAGGTAAGACTGCCGAAGCTAGGAGAATTCATAGGCTTGCTCAGAATTACATGGCGGAGGCATCGCTAAATATCCAGGCGTATGTAACGAGTTCTGTTGAGGAACCTGTTGAAGAAAACCTTCCTGATGAAATTGAAAATGATGAATCTTTAATTCCGCTAAACGAAGAAATCGGACCGGAATCCTCAAATGAGACTCTTCGCGCTCTTCCGCGGGCGCTTCCTAAAGCTAGAATATTGAAGGCTCCAAAGTCTACGGTCAGTACGAATACAGCTAGTGTTCGTGAAGCGACCCGAGACACAATAAATTGGGCGGGGTTGTTCGGGAATATCAACTTCACCAAAGCAACTCAGGGGCAATCTATACTCAGCGCCTCTGCATATTATATTGACCTGCTGAAGTTTCTGAAAAAAAGTTCTGCTTATAGTAAGTTTGTGACGCGTCGTCCGGACTACCTTGGTTTGCAACTAACCAAGGCAAATGCCGAAATACCGATGCCGACAATTGACTTGGGTATAGAATTATTGGAGTGCTTGGTAGATGAGAATTTAGATTGGGGGCAAAAGGCAAGACCATTTGCCAATAATAATCCTGATGGGGTAACGGCTGCAGAATTAAGGGCGGAACCCCTTGAATTTAAAGCCCCTGATAAATCATCTATAGATGCTGCGGCGTGCGACCTTTTGGCAACAAAGATATACCCCTTCCAACTGCCGGCCAATTTTAGTCGAGACAAGGCCAAGAAAATTCTTTCTAATTTGTCGTTGCATTTCTACGACATTGCTGAAGCGCAGGAATTGAACGGAGAGGGCTCAAACACTTGTAGGGAATTGCGTCTTGATTTTAATCAGCGTTGCCTTGTTGACTTGCTGAGTACGGATCCAGAAAAACAGAGTGCCCTCGCACAATTCAATAACCAATACAATACCTGGGATTTGTGGGGATTGAAGGAACTTGCTAATAAAGTCCTATATCCTGACAAGAATTATACCTCCGCAGGAACTTACATTGGAATTTTGCGACGTGTCGCTATATTCATGCAAAGAACTGGATTCACTATTCAGGATTTGAATGAAATTTTAAGAAAAGATACTTTTAGTGATGTTTGCTACAGACCCAAGGATTCAAAATTTTACCAGTTGTCCAATATCAATGGTTACGAATTTGCTGGGAAAACAACAATAGTCAATAAAAAGGAAGTTGAAACGCCCGTTGACTGGGATTCCTTCTTCAAGAAGATGGCTGTGCTTGTACATAGGAAGAATATCCTTGGCTGGTCGCTTTCCGATGTACTGTTGACATTTGACTTGCCCCTTGAAAAACTAGATGTGATTTGCGAACTGATTGGTCGATATGGAGTCTCTGTACAGGATGCCCTTGTTCTGGGTGGCGAACAAGAGGCTTCGGAAGAATTCATTAATACTGTTTATCTGTTGCCTAATCTGCTTGTAAACATGGACAAGGAAAATGACGGATATCGTCGCTCTGTCCTCAAATTATTGACTCAGGGGCTGAATCTGTCAGAAGAGGACTCGGTAAAGGTTTATAGTATAATTGATGTTGATGAAAAGGCTTCTCTTTTAGAAGGGCTTTTCGAATGCTATCGCTACACTCTTATAGCAAAAACATTTGGCATTTCGCTTTCAAATTTAGAAAAAATTATAAAATATGGCGTATGGAACAATTCTGATTGGCACAGCCTTGAAGGGATAAGAAAACTCTCCGATGAATGGCGCATTCTTTCGGGAACCTCCATCGATGTGGAGTTCTATTTGGATTTGCTGGCGCCTATTAGTGAAGAAGAAAAAGAAGCTGCAAATGAATTTGCGCTGAATTTGGCGGCAGCCGGTTTAGACGAAAAACCTCTGCCTATTGAAGAATCGCTGAGTACAGAATCTCAAGGAAGCAGAATTTCTCAGGAGGCTGGCGAAGATGAACAAGCCGAAAATGACGGACTAAATGAAAATGTTGATGCAGAACGATCGAAAGAAATAAAAGAGTATATCGAAAAGTTGGAATCGTGGAAAGAAAATCTAAAACTTCTTGTTTGTGCGGAATTTGGCATTGTCAGTGATTATGGTGACGAACTTTTGCCAAATGATTTTGCCGAATGGGAAACTTTCTATGAAGACGCTAAAGAATACGATAGTAGGGTCACCCCTAAAGACCTTGATAATCCAGACATCAATGAAGAGGGGGAAGCTGGTGATACCATTGATGTCGGAGACGAAAACGAATTGGAGGAAACTTCCCTAGAGGACAATCTTTCTCTTTCGTCGGCATCTTACGTGTTGTATGCAAAACTTTTGAGAAAAGTTGCCATTTATAATTTTATACAAAAATACAAACAAGGAATAGATTTAACCGACGAACAGCTTGATTTGACCAATGCGAGTTACAATACAATAAAAAATCTTGTCTATGCTAACTATGCGACAGACCGGTTGCTTTCAGGGGAGTTTAATTTAGACCTGTTGTCTAATTTGATGAAAAACGAGAATGATGGCGATTGGGAAAAACTAGAAGACATTCTAGCGATTGATGGCGATACGATTGAAAGATTGAGAGATGATTCTTTTGGTATAGTTGCTTCTTCATACACCAGTGCCCAAGGCTGGATGAAGTTTACAAAATCGTATGAATTATATGCCAAGACGCATTGCGTACTTCCCGATTTGGAGCAATTGCTGTATGAAGATAATGCTGGTTTCAATGCTTATGTAATGCGTTTTGAACAAACAATAAAGAGCAATACCAAGGAATCTGAATGGTTGAAGTTTGCTCAAGAAATGAATGACGACCTGCGCAAGAGAAAACGTGACGCCCTTGCTGCGTATGTATGTTGGGATTCCTGCTTCGTTCCGACCAACAATTCAAATTCTAATTCAGAGAATGTGGGTCGCTATCCGCAACAGTTTGTTGACGAAAATGATATCTACGCCTATTACCTGATGGATGTGAAGATGGAACCCGATATGACCATCTCCCGTATCGTTCAGGCATCGGCGTCAATCCAGCTTTTTGTTCAGCGTGCGGAACTTGGCTTGGAAGGCGAGAATGTCTTGACTGATGAGCAGCGCGGCGAATGGGAATGGATGAAGAATTACCGCGTGTGGGAGGCGGCCCGCAAGGTGTTCCTTTATCCAGAAAACTGGATTGCATCCGATTTACGTGATGACAAGACCCCCTTCTTTGAAGAACTGGAAGACCGCATCCAGGAGTTTTCAGATGATCATGCAAGCCTTGAAAACGCTCTGTATGAGTATCTTGAAAAAGTTCGCGAGGTCTCAAGTATCGAAATTATTGGTGCGACTAAGGAAGACGGTGGCGATGAGGGGGGTATCCTTTACACGTTACACATTGTTGGGCGCACGCAGGGCGAACCTCATACCTATTATTATCGCAAGTACAAAGCGAAGGCAATTCTTTCGGGGGAATGGACTCCGTGGGAGCGTCTAGATGTGGACATTCCATCTGAAACGGTTGTTCCGGCCATTGTGAATCAGCGCCTTTATCTGTTGTGGCCTCAAGTCACAATGGGGCAGCGTAATCTCGAAGCGGCATCCGAGGGTGGACTAGAAACAATTGAGTATTACGCTCGAATTCAAATTTGCTGGACAAGTTATACGGGAACCAAGTGGACTGGGACACGCATGACAAGTAACGCTCTGATTGACGCTTCTACGAATCAACTTGACTTCGCACTTGGAGATAACGAGAAAATTGAAGACCGATATAATTTAAAGACAGTTTCTTCGCTAGATAGTGTGGCTGTTTCTGTAATAAAGACTGCGTATCATTATCAGGAATATGAAGAAATTATTGGATCCACAGAAGTCATGGATGGCTCAACCAAGGCGAATAAGGTAACTAAGCGTGTCTATGACAAGAGTCGTCAATATTTCAAGAGAATTGCTATTATAACAGTCAAGGCTGATGGTAGCGATTTGTTGGAACTCTTTACAGCGGATTATCAGCCCATAGATGACTTTGCTCCAGAGCGTACAAAACTTGTTCACGGCGTGTTTACCGAGGTTGATGAGTTTACATGTGGAAACAAGGGCTTTGTTTATCCAGAAGACAACGCTGTATTGAATTACACGCCAGGTCAGTTCCGTATTGTTGCGACTAACTTGTCCATGTTGAAATTGGACAAGGATGACAAGGCGGAAAATTTGCCGTTCTTCTACATGGATGGTCGTCGAACCTTCTTTGTCCAGGCGGTGCCGAAAGACGGCAAAGTGAATTCTACTCAGAAGAACTATCGGTTTGAATTACTCTCTCATTCGTTGGTGGACGATTTCTACAAGCGCTACCGCGATGGTGGTACAAAATGGCTTTACACCCGTGAAACACAAGCTTTGCCAATATCCGACAGCTATTATTATTCATACTCATATTATAACTACTATTTCAGCGTCTATCTCGGCTACTACATGGCTGGTGACTGGCAGGCTTGGGACTTGGGCCAAACTATCTTCCGCTACAATTATTGGCCCAACAAGGCGAATGTGGATGGACCGTATCCTGCTCCCATGGTAGATTTTGTATGGGGCGGAGCAAACGCTATGTACAACTGGGAACTGTTCTTCTATGTCCCGATGCTCATTGCCGAAAAGATGATTGCAGAACAGAGCTACGAAGAAGCCTTGCTTTGGTTACAACTCGTGTTTGATCCCAGGGAAAACTATTCCTCGTATGAGAAGACCAAGTTCTTTATTCAAGAATTGCCCAAGGGCGCACGTTACTGGAAGTTCTTGCCTTTCTTTGCAAATAAGGATGCCGATAAATCCGTTTTGGAAATGTTGGGCCAACCTACAGCACATGACAAATTGCCTGACCGTTCAGCCCTTTCGTCGCTTGTAGATAAGTGGAAAAATGACCCGTTCAATCCGCACTTGATTGCCCGATACCGTAATGTGGCATACCAGAAATATGTGGTAATGAAGTATCTGGATGTACTCATCGGCTGGGGTGATCAGGAATTTACGAAAGATACAACGGAATCTGTGAATCTGGCAATTCAATTCTATGTGCTCGCAGCAGAATTGCTTGGTCCGAAGAATCCTGAAGCCCCTGAACCGGAGGCTGTATCCCCATTGACTGTTCGGCAGTTGCTTTCAAAGACCGATGACCTGGGCAATGCTTTTATAGAGTACGAGAATTCGGCTCTTGTTGGAAGGGACAAGGCTAAAGTCCTTGATATCCGTGCGATGGACAATCAAACAAAGCGCACAGGAAGCATCATCGAATCGATGTTCTATTTCAGCATCCCAAGAAACGACACCCTGTTCTCTTACTGGGATACCATTGCTGATAGGTTGTACAAGATTCGAAACAGCTTAAATATTCAAGGCGTAAAGAGAACCCTGGCCTTGTTTGCGCCGCCTATTGACCCTGGCTTACTTGTAAAAGCAAATGCGATGGGTATTTCCGTCGATTCTATCTTGAATTCTACTGATGGCAAAATGTCCATTTATCGTTTCAGGGTCATCGTGAAGCTGGCTGTTGACATGGCGAAGGATGCTTGTCAGATGGGTCGCGATTTGCTCGCCATTCTTGAAAAACAGGATGCGGAACAACTGCAAATTTTCAAGGCCAAGTGCGACAAGGCCGTGATAGCCGAAAGCAAGGCTGTGCATGAAATGGAAATCAAGTCACTGGAGGCTGAAAAGACCCGACTTGAAGAAAAGAAAACCGCAAAGAAGAGTACATCCGCCAAGAAAAAGGCGATGCACCTTGTTTCCGCAGCCGAAAAAAAGTACCAGAAGTTGATGGAAAAAGTTGCGAAAATCCAGGAAACCGTTGAGAAGGTTCGCAACATCGCCTCCGCCACATTCAAGATACCTGATTTCAAGTACGGCTCCGTAGTTAACGCTTTCGGAGGCCCGCGATTTGATATCGAATCCTTGGGTGGCACGAAACTTGCTGAAAATCTTGTCAGTGCGGCAGAAAGTTACGCCGCTAGGTTTGCTCAGCGCCAGTTGGATGCGGCCAAAACAAAGTTGCAGGCTGAACTGGAACGCCGCACAAAAGAATGGACTATCGAAGACGACATTGCAGACGCTGAAGTGGTCGAAGTTGAAAAACAGGAAGTTGTAAACGAAATCAAGACTCAACAAGTTGAAAAGAAACACAAAAACATTGAAAATGAAATTCTCCGTTCTGAACAAGCCTACGAAGTTCTAAGTGAAAAGTTTACGAACAATGAGTTGTATGTTTGGTTGGAAAAAGAGCTTGGCAAAACTTTCAAAAAATATGTGAACCTTCTAATCGAAGTTGCCAAGATGGCGGAAAGAGCGTATCTATTTGAAATAGAAGGCAAAACAGAGCCTCTTTATAGTTTTATTAAGTCTAACTATTGGGATAACTTCCGAAAGGGGTTGCTTGCTCCTGAAAAGATACTTCTTGACTTAAGAAGAATGGAAAAAGCTTATCTGGAAAAAAGCGAACATGGAATAAAAATAACAAAACCCATTCTTTTGATTTCAGATTTATCCAATGTTCAAACATCAAGTGGTGCTTTGACTATTAAAAAAGTCAGAAACCAGAATCCGTCATCAGAACTTGAAATAACATTTGAAATAACAGGTGATTATTTTGCTAATGACTTTAAGAATGGTGGAAACAAACGGATTTCTGATGTTTGGTTGCAGGTCATTGATGATGGATCTAATGAATGGTACAAAAGCTTAAATGCCGAAATATCATTGACTTCAGAACATGTTTTCCTAAGTACTTGGGCTAGTAGTATGGCTTTGTCTGAGGCAGGAAAATATAGTTTTGTATTCTCTGATGAAAAATACTCTCCTTTTGAAGGTGCCTCTTTGGAACGAAATACAGAATGGAGCCTTCGTTTAAATGGCTTAGAAAATATTAATAATAAGTCTGCTGTTAAAGTTGTACTTTTTATTAGTTATGTTATGGGGATGAAAAATGTGTAAAAAATTTTCCTTGTGCTTTATACTTGTTTTTTCTTTTTTTATTCTTTTAGGATGCTCTGAAGATAAGGATCCCATTTCGGTACATGAACAGGCTGTCTATTCGTCCTCCACTGTGAGTCCTGATTCAACGAATACTTCATATTCATCTAATAATCCTGAAGAATCAAGTTCGTCACTCACAGAGTCTTCAAGCGGCGAAGTTCCGAAATCAAGTTCGTCACTCACGGAGTCTTCAAGCGGCGAAGTTCCGAAATCAAGTTCGTCACTCACGGAGTCTTCAAGCGGCGAAGTTCCGAAATCAAGTTCGTCACTCACGGAGTCTTCAAGCGGCGAAGTTCCGAAATCAAGTTCGTCACTCACGGAGTC
>JAZLMK010000031.1:0-98719 GCA_045598645.1 Fibrobacter sp. | reverse complement strand
TGGACAAGGGGCAAATCATCCATCGTCTTGATTCTCTGGGCATGACGCCTGCGCAAATCGGTGTTTGCGAGCAAGAGATTCACAAGCCCTACGGGATGTTCCTGATTACGGGGCCTACGGGTAGCGGCAAGACGACAACGCTTTATACGCTTTTGCAAATGATCCGCAGTCCGGAGCTGAACATCTCGACCATCGAGGAACCTATCGAATACAAGCTCGACGGCATTACACAAACGGCGGTGAATCCTAAAATCGACTTAACGTTCGCAGCAACCTTGCGTACGCTTTTACGCCAGGACCCGGATGTCATCATGGTAGGCGAAATCCGCGACAGTGAAACTGCAGAGCTCGCCATCCGTGCGGCACTCACTGGACATCTCGTATTCAGTACGTTGCATACAAACGACGCCCCATCGGCCATTGTGCGCCTCATCGACATGGGAATCGAGCCGTTCCTTGTCGCATCGGCGGTGAACTTCATCATGGCCCAACGCCTGGTTCGGCGCGTGTGCCCAAAGTGTGGAGGCAAGGACTCAAGTTGCCTCGCCTGCGGCGGAAGCGGCTACAAGGGGCGCGTAGGCATTTTCGAAATGATGCAGATTTCAGAGCCCCTGCGCGAACTTATCCACAAGAATGCAAGCATCGCGGATCTAAAGCAGGCAGCCATCAAGCTTGGCATGAAGACATTAGCCGTTGACGGGGCCGAGAAAGTTGCAACAGGCCTCACCACCGAATCCGAAGTCGCCGCCGAAGCCATGGTGTAAGCAATGGAAACGTTCGGTAACAAGCACGGTTTTACTCTTCCGCTTACAATCGTCATTCTTGCAATCATCGGGATCCTCAGTTTTTCTCTTTATGACATGGTCAAGCGGGAACGCATCGAATCACACAGACGGTTCAGGGCTGCGCAATCCTCGTTGGAACTGGAATCTGCGGCGAATTACGCCTTTTACAGGATGAATGCCGAAAAAAAGCCCTGGCGAACCGACAGTTTAAACCACACATCCAAAGATGGGCATATCCAATTTTCTTTATCGCACAAGCAAGACGGAGCCTTTGCAAAAATACAGGCATGGAATAGCGATTCATCAAAAATATTCACGGCGCGCACCGGTTTTATTCCAGGTCCACGCCCGGCTCTTGTTTTAACGGCACCGCAAACCTCCGTGGCCCTTGTAGGAGACGCCCGCATTGAGGGGGGAACAGCAATCAAAAACGGTTCCATCTCGTACAGTACCAACTACAAGATGATGGCAACAAAAAATTCGTTTTACGACACGGTTTACGTTGCCGACACGCTCTCGTACTTTGATACTTTGCAATATTACCCCGAGCTCAGTCGAAAGGAATTTTCAAAAACATATACCGAAGATCGTTGCGTTTTTGACGGTACAGATGTCATTCAAGGAGAAATCAGCTGCAAGACAGTCATTACTCAAGGCGATTCACGTTGCGAAAATTGCAGGATTCAAGCCGAACGTATTTTTGTACGCGGCAGGACAATTCTAAACAACGTTTGCATTGTTGCAAAAAACATTTCGCTCAAAGATAGCGCCGCTGTAGCCGGAGTTTTCTTTGCTCAGGACACCCTTGAAGTAAAGCTCGATCTTCATCAAAATAAAAAATTGAATTTAATTGTTCAGGGCGAAAAGAAAAACGATGTCGAGTATTCCGGGAAACTCAGCATTCTAAAATTAACGGCAAGTGACGCAACCATTATTTTCTACGGGGACAACTGGGACGAAACACTCAAGGGAATCCCTGTCGAAATTTCCGAGCAGGTCGATATCCACGGAGTAGTAATTATCAACGGCACACTGGATTTCCGTGGTAAGCTCACCGGTCAAATGACCACTTCCAATTTTGCTTTTTACGAAGGTGAAACCCTGTGGCGCGGATTCCTACGCGGTGGGCAAATCAAGGGAGATACGACCTACCACCCCTTCTTGCCCGATGTCGTTCACTTTGGCGGAGTAGCGAGCTATGAAAAATAAATTGCGTTTCCGCACAATCCGCCGGGGCAGCACGCTCGTCGAAGTTCTAGTGAGTTTCGCCATACTCGCTACTACCGGAGTATTCGTTTCCGGTTTCTTGTACAAAAGTTCCGTTACACAAAAAGCCTGGAATGAAAATTACGGTCAGGAACTCGCCAAAATCACCCTTCTCACCGAAAACCCGCCCAGAGACACGATTTTCATGCACACCGACGCCAAAGGTGTAAACTGGGAAATTCTTGTAAAGCGCAACCAAGACGAAGACGAAGCGTGCTTCCAGGCAACGCCTGTACGCAACAAAGCCGACACAACGCGAGCACTCTATTTTTGCCGTTATACGCCCCCAGCAAGCGCGAAAGCGAGGACCCATGAATAAAAAGGGATTCACGCTCATTGAACTTGTAGTGACCATGGCCGTATCGGGCATATTCTTCACCTTGGCCCTGAACCTTTACGGTTCCGCCAACAATGCATTTTTGAACTACAAAAAAACGCACGAAGCCTATTTTGAATACAACGTAATGAAGGCGAACGCCGACCGACTACTTCGTGAAAATCCAGGAAATTGCGCCCCTGACGGAAACTATATTTTTAGGGGCGATAAGGCCGACTCATTGAATGAGGTTTTTCCCTTCCCTGCACCAAAATGCAAACCCATCGACAGCAAACGCAACCTCATCTACTTTACGGGTATCGCCGATTCCACAATCAACAAGGCTGTCGGTTACAGCCAGATTGTCGATCGTTAAGCAAATTCCGTTTACTTTCGTTCGCGGATGCGCTTGTAGAGGCTCTCGGCTTTTTCGGTGTCACCGGCATTGGAATAAACGTGGCCAACGTTCTCCGCTCCGATGCGCCCTTGGGAATTCCCGGCAAGCCAGGCCTTCATGTAACATTCAAAAGCTTCGTCGTAGCGTTTTTGATTATAGTAAATTTGTCCTAAATCCAAATTTAGGTCAGCCTTGCCCTTCGTATGGCGCAGGCCTTCTTCAAGTGTGAAAATGGCCATCCATGGGGAATTTTCCTGAACGTACATCTGCGCAAGGTAACGGCGAGCAGAGACGTTTTCGGGGTCAACAAGCAAACCATTTTCCATTTCGTTGAGCGACTGTCGCGTGGAATCCATGCTGCGGTAATAGTAGGCCAAAGTAAAATGGACATCGGCGCCGGCGGTGGCTGTCATCTGCAAGGCGTTCTGCAAAGTCTTGATGGCGTATTCATAATCGCCCAGTTTTTCGTACACTTCGGCGAGGCCGTACCAGGCGTCCATGCGGTCCGGGTTCAACTGCAAGGCACGTTCAAAATTCTTTTGCGCAAGCGTCCAGTCACGGCCCTTCATGTAGCATTCCGCCAAGGCGAAATGCACATGGTCCGATTCCACGCCGAGTTCAACGGCTCGTCCGTAAGCGGCAATCGCCTCGCTTGCATCGCCAGCAAGGTAATAGAGGTCGCCAAGCAGCATCCAAGCCTTTTCAAATGTCGGCAAAAGTTCCACTGTGCGGCGATAAGCGACCATTGCGACCTGCTTGCGGTCCAATTGCACAAGTGCGTTTCCAAGGTTGAACCAGGCAAAAGGCTCGTAACGGCCCTCATCGATGGCTGCGCGATAAAGCGGAACCGATTCCTTGAACTTGCCCTGGTCGTAAAGTTCATTCGCCTTGAAGAAGTAATCATCGGCGGCAAAAGAATAAGCGCTCAAGAACATCATGACAAGCGCTGTTAAGAACAGTATGGATCCCCTTCGGCACTTCGTGCCTCGAGGATGACCAGTTAAATTGTTAACCAGGACGGAATCCCTTCGGCACTTCGTGCCTCGAGGATGACACGGGACTAGACCTCCCCTAACCGCTTGCGCGTCGGCCCAAATTTTAAAACTACTTGACAAAGCGGAACTCCTTCGTGGCCTTCTGCGCCACCGGATATCCGCCCAAATGTGCGGGGCTGAATTTCCATTGCCTTACGGCATTCAATGCCTCGGTTTCGAATCCGTAGCCTGGAGGGTCGAGACTCATCACGGACGCCTGCGCCACATCGCCATAAACGTCAATGACAATCATCACCTTCACGTAGCCCGAGATACCGAGTTTCTTGGCTCGTTCGGGGAACTTCGGCTGGGTTTCCTTGAGCACCTGCGCCTGTTCGTCCACCTCGCCCGCTTCATAGACTACGTTTTCCATGGAACCAGTGCCAACGGCCACGCCATCACCGGCGGCGCCGCGTGCCAGGGACAAGTCCATCTGGAAATTCTGGTTGCGCGAAACTCCCATATTCGATGAAATCTTGAAAGGATTCGGGTTCACAATTGTACGAATCACCTTCTGCTTCACCTCGGGCTTCTTCTCGTTCACCAGGACTTCCACCTCGGTAACGGCTTCCAGTTCCTTTTCCTGCGCCACGCCCTTGTCAAAGAACAGCGCATTCAGCACAGGGACCGCAAGGAAAAATACGGCGCTCACCACAAACGACAAAACGACCGCTATCGGATAACGGAAATATTTTGCGATAAAGTCTGTGGGTGAAAAGGACATGAGTTAATCCTCTTTGTTCGCCGAGATGGATACCTTACGGACTTTTGCCAAGTTGCATTCGTCCAGGATGTCCACCACAACGCCGTTCGGGGCATCGCGATCGCTCACGATAATCACCGGGCGGTCCGGAGCCTCTGCCATCATTTGGCGGAGCACCGTCTGGAGAGTCGAGAGGTTCACCTGGGTTTCATTGATGTGGATGGTTCCCTGGCGGGTCACGCCAATCAAAATGCTTTCCTTGGCCAGTTCCTTCGCGGAACTCGCCTTGGGCTTCGTCACGTCCACGCCGGTTTCACGTGTGAAAGTGGATGTCACGATAAAGAAGATAAGCAGGATAAACACCATGTCGAGCATCGGCGAAACGTCAATTCCGCCTCCACCGCGATTTCTTTTACGGATAAAACTCATGCATCCTCCTTGGCAAAGCAATAGGCCTCGTACTTGAGCGCTTCGCCCCAGGCAAAATCATTGATATGTTCAATACGCCCTTCCAGGTAGTTGTAGACGAGCATCAGCGGAAAAGCCACCAAGAGCCCGGCCTGGGTCGTAAGCAGGGCTTCTGAAATTCCATCGGCCAAAAGAACCGGATTACCGAAGCCAAACAATTGAATCGTCTCGAATGTATGCACCATGCCAGTCACCGTGCCCAGAAGTCCCATCATGGGCGCGAGAGCGGCGCAGGTGGCAATCGTGCGCTGGGACCTTGAAAGATTGACGCTTATGCGGTGTCTCGCGGCTTCCATGGCATTGCGAACCGCCACGGGGCCTTCGTCCCTGTGTTTGCGGGCCTCTTCCACAAGAGCCAGGAAATATCCGTGACGGCGCTTGCGCAAATGGAAAAAGGCGGCATTTTCGCCCTTGGTTTCGAGATCCTTGAAAAACGCCGAAGTCGAACGTCCCTTGAGCATCAAGTAATAGCCAAAACGTTCCATCATCAAAAACCAGCCAAACCACCCAAGCACAAACAGGGGTGCAAGAACCCAGCCGCCACGCAGCAAAAGGTTCATGGCCGTTTCAATGACGGAATACTCGTTCATTACTTTTCCTTAATCCAGAGAGCGTTCAAAACAGCGAGGCCGACTTTTTCCATGCGACAACGCAAAGCGTCGGACCTATTCACCAGGAACGTATGCAGCAACTGCAAAGGAATGGCGACGATAAGGCCAGCCTCGGTCGTGACTAGAGCCACGGAAATACCGCCAGCCAAAAGTTTCGGGTCACTGGTTCCGTGCATGGTAATCACATCGAAAAGTTCAATCATACCCATCACGGTACCCAAAAGTCCCAGAAGCGGAGCCGTCGAGGCGAACACGGAAATCCAACTGAGCCCCGTCTCGATTTTTGGGACTTCACCAGCAAACAAAACTTCCAAGGCCTTCTCCGCACTGGCGCGGTCTTCGAAATTCTTCGACAGCACCGTACGTAGCACCTTGCCCTCTTCGCCATGGCACTTGCGAAGATTGGCGCGAGCCCCTTCCACATCGCCTTTTTCCATGGCCTTGATAGCCTTGCGCGCCGTAAAGCCAAGGACGCTCATCACAAAAATCCAAATGAAACGCCACAAGAAGATCAGGAGTCCAAGCGCAAGCAGGGCCGCAATCGGATACATCAGAATGCCGCCATCCTTGAAGAATTGCTTCAGGTCATCTTTCCAGGTCGTCTCGGTGTGGTTTGCAAGTTCGCTCGACAATTCCGTACTCAAAAGCACATCCACCGGCACCATCACGAACGCTGAGTCCTTCAAGTTCCCGAAGACCTTCGCGATTTCGGTTTTAGTGGACGGGTCCAAATTTTCTTGCCAGCTGTAAACGCGCTTCTTTTCGCCAGCGACCGGGAGCATCATCGCCGAAGGATGAAGTCCGTTGATGTCGGAGGCGTTCGCCATCTGCAAGGCATACAGGCCACCGAGGCGCATACGGTCGCCCTGAGCCACAGCGGAACCGAACACCAGTTCGGATTTTTCAACGCGACTTTCACGAGTGAATTCCAGTTCGCCCTTTGCCACATCCAGGATGGACTTCGCGATGCGCAGCGGGTCGTCGCGATAAAGGGACATTTCCTTTTTCACCTTGTTCTGCGCTTCTACACGTTCAGCCATCTTGAAGGGCACGCCCTGTTCCTGGAACTTTGCGAGAGTCTCCAGGCGTTCCGGACCGGCAGCCAGCGACAAGTATTCGGCACGGGCTTTTTCCGCCTGCAACTTGACCTGGGCCAAGTCTTCTCGTGCCACACGCACATCTTCGAACAGACGGGCGCGTTCCGACATGAGGGCATCCAGTTTTTCCTTGTTCTCCTGATACTTTTCGTTGAAAAGTTCCCGTTCCTGGTTAGCCGTTTCGCGGTCTTTCCAACGGGCTGCAACGGCCATGTCGCGTTTTTTGCGGGCTTCTTCTAAATCAGCCTTGGCGCTATTCAATTCGGCGCGTTTTTTCACGGCATCGATATCGCTATTCTGCTGGGCCACAGCAGGGGCAGCCAGAAGAGCCGCAGCCATAGCAAGCATCGCAAAAACGTTCATAAACAGTTTCGAGTTTTTTATCAAAAGCAAAGAGTTGTTTCGCATAGACATTACTTTGCCTCCTTAGGAAAGGAGACAGGAATCGTCACCAGGCGCGGAGCAGTCTTCCCTTCGGCAACTTTCATCACGTCCTTCAGCACAGTCCTCATGGCAAGGTCGTCCGAGACGTTCTTCCATGCATAACCGCCGTCATCGGTCCTGGAAAGCCAAAGGACATCGTTGCCATCGTTGCTCACGAAAACAGAAGCCACGGCCCCATAACGCAAGTAAGTTCCAGCAACACTGCGGGCATCCACCTGCAAGAAACCTTTCCACACCTCGGTAGTGTACCCCAGGCGAATGCGGTCATAAAAGACTTCCAATGTGCGGTTCAGCGCATCGTCGGCTTCAATAACACCCTTATGCAACTGTTCCGCAATTTCCTGAACACTCTTGACAGTTTCCTCATTCCTGTACGGGAAGTCGGATTCGAATACCGGTACCAGGGAATCAATGACTTTCGCCATGGATTCGTTGTAGCGAGCCTTGCGACTTTCGAACCACTTGATGGTGCCCATCGTCTTTTGACGGGCCTCGGATATGTGGCCCAGTTCAGCCTTGAGGGAATCGATTTCGGCCTTGATGGACTTTGTCTGCGAAGCGAGAGCCTGGACTTTTTGGCGTCCCACCTCCACAAATTCGCTGTGCCGTTTTTTCTCGGCATCGTGCAAAGACTTTTCACGGGAAGCCTCGGCCTCGACAGACTTTATCTGCCGGCGGACGCTTTCAACCGTTTCTTGAGCGAAAGCCATGACGCTAACCAGCCCAAGGCTAAGAAGAACTTTAAACAAATACGATTTCATAGGTATAAAATACTAAAAAGACCTCCGCCAAATGAAGCGGAGGCCTTTAAAAACGAAATTTAATTCAGATTATCTCTTGGAATCCTTGAAATACTGCGGAGTATTCTTGGCACCAGCCTTCTTAAGGGCCTTGATAAGGCGAGAATAGCCTTCGTTGGTCGCCCAGTCAAGAACAGAGTAACCCTGGCCGCACTTGGCGTTCACGTCGACACCCTTGCCGATGAGGAACATCATGGCATCGTAGTTGCCGGACTTTACGGTCCAGTGAATCGGCAGGTAGCCATCGGGGCTGCGGTGTTCCAGAGGAGCGCCTGCATCGGCCAAAATTTCAAGCATGTCTACCTTGCCAGCCTTGGCAGCGATAAGCACGGCCGTACCCAGGGTCGCCGGATCGGCGCCTTCGGTCTTGAGTTGAGCAATGAGGCGAGAAACGACATCCTTGTTGCCCATCATCACAGCATTGTCAATAACCGGCTCGCCGTTGCCATTGCGGACATCAGCCTTGGCACCATGATCGAACAGGTAGTTCAGAACCATCAGGTTGCCCTTGTTGGCCGCGATAGCCACAGCATTGTTGCCATTATCGGCCAAAGCATCAATTTCGTAGGAGGCCTGGAGGAACAAAGTCATCTTGGCAGTGTCACCCTGGGCTGCGAAAGAAACAAAGTTGTTGGGGGTGAAACCGATTTTCTGCTTGGTCAGGTACTTGCGCACGGACTGCGGATCGTTCGGATCCATTTTGTCGTCGCAAGCAGTGAGGGAAAGCAACATTCCAAGAGCGCATACGCAAAGCAACTTCTTCTTCATTTTTGACTCCATAAAAGGTTTTATGATTTTCTGTCACTAAAATTACACTTTTTTTTGGAAATTTATCAACGAAAAAAACTTTTTTCTTTATTAATTTCGCTTTCGCCCCTGCGAGTAAATTTTTGTTATCATTCCATCGGCATCAAAATAATAAAAATCAATAAACACAAGGGCTGGCACTCCCGCCAAGCCCCCATGCCGTAGCCCTTACTGGCGCTTGATTTTTAATTTGTCCCCAACACGAATCTTTGTGTCGTTCAAGCCGTTCCACTTGACAATTTCTTCAATGGTCACCTTGTACTGGCGAGCAATGTCCCAAAGCCCCTCGCCTTTCTGGACTTCGTGGATAAATTCTCCCTCCGGAGCCTTGCTAACGGGGCTTGTCGCAGACTGAGCCGCAACGGCAGAACCGTTCACCTTCAACTTTTGACCGACGTAAATGGACGAAGATTCGCCCATGCCGTTCAAGGCCTGGATGTCGGCCACGGTAACTCCGTACTTCTTTGCAATATTGAATAGGTTGTCGCCGGACTGCACGATGTATGTTTCGGCATTCTTGACATCTATTTTCTTGGCTTCGGGCTTTTTATCGCTCTTGGCTGGAATCTTGGGTTCGCTAGCCTTTGCCTTCGTCTTTTTAGGCGCCACGATCTCGGGAATGACAAGGGAATCGCCAACACCTAGACGCTTGGAGAATCCGTTATTTGCTTCAAGGAGCACGACTACCGGGACGTTGTACGACTTGGCGATAGAAGCATAGGTGTCGCCCGACTGCACCACGTAGCGTTCGCCCTTCTTGAGAGCCGGGCGTACAACCTGGACCTCCTCGGAAGGCTTGAGTTCCGGCTTGGAAACGAACAAGGTGTCGCCCTGTTTTACAACAGAGCCCGCATCCATGGAATTCCATGTTCTGAGGGATTCCTGGGAAACTCCGAACAAGCGCGCTACGCTAGCCAGGTTGTCGCCCAACTTGACCACATAGGTCTTGACCTTCACCGGTTTCTGGCCCGTAGACTTCTTGGGTTTCACCTTGATGGGGATCAACAGGGACTTTCCCGCACGGATGCGGTCGTTTTTCATGTCGTTCGCCTGCTTGAGTTCCGCAATGGAAATACCGTACTGACGGGCAATGGCCCCCAAGGTTTCGCCTTTACGCACCTTGTGGTGGTGCATATCCGAAAAATTGTTCTTTTCCATTTTGTCGTAGCCTTCCACGAAGGCGCTACGAGTCCCCACAGGCAAGCGCAAAAGGTAGTGATCCCTATTAGGCGGCGTGCACCACTTGACGAGTTCCATGTTCAACGTCCGCAAAGTATCTTCCGGGACCTTGAGCAGTTTGGCCACTTCTTCGAGCGGGAAAGAGTCGAAAACCGTAACGGTATCAAATTCAGGCATGTACTGCCTTTCGATTTTCATGTCATAATGGTCCGGGAAATGCCCCACCACCATGGCAGCGAGAATACGCGGCACGTAGCGCATCGTTTCTTTTGGAAGCGCCAAATCCCAATAGGTAACGGTCTTTGTCGAATCCCAAGTGGAATCGGCCATCATTTCTTTTACCAGGCGGCGTACGCGGCCTTCGCCACAGTTGTAGGCAGCCATAGCCAAAAGCCAGTCATTGAATTCACTGTGCAGGCGCCCCAAATACTTGAGCGCAGCCTCGGTCGCCTTCTCCGGATTTCGACGCATGTCCACCCAGAAATCCACTTCGAGTCCATAGCGTTTACCCGTTTCCGGAATGAACTGCCACATGCCAGAAGCCTTGGCACGGCTATAGGCCTTCACCTTGAATCCGGATTCCACAAGGGCCAAATAGATGAGGTCCTTGGGCATGCCCATTTCTTCCATTTTCGCATAAATTAACGAATCGTAGGCCGTTTTACGGTTCAGGGAACCCTCGGTAAACTTGCGGGCGCCGTTGGTCATGTAATAGATTTCCTGCATCACGCGCTCGTTAAATTCCACCGGCAGCGTAAACTGGGAAACATCGACAGTATCGAGGAAATTCTCTATCACCTGCAAAGAGGCGCTATCAGCCGCATTCTCGTCGAGAGCGTCCACGCCTTCAATTGAAACTTCGTGTTGCTGGAACGATTCTACGCTTTCCCCAAGGTCCGACACGTTCGGATAGACCTCGTCCAGGGCAAGCACAATGCGCTGAGGCATGAGCGCCCGATATGCGGAGTCCTCGGATGCGGAGACATTGCGATAAAGGGAATCGTACTTTTCAGAAACCAACTGTCGCAAGGACTCGTCGAGGTAATGACGGGCCAACAGCCACTCCTGGTTGTCCATGGCTTCAAGAGCATAGCGGTAATATGTCCAGGACGGACGGATAGCCAAGGAATCGGAAACGGTTTCCTTAAGGGCTATTTGAGCATACGAAAGGGAGTCCGGCACCTGAGGTTCGGCGCCACCAACGACGGGAGCAGGTTGAACCGCCTGTTTAGGAGAACAGGCAGACAATAACGCAACCGATACGCCCGCGACAAGCAGGCGCAACAGTCCACGAGCACGAATCACTGGTCGTAATCCAGATCTTCGGCGTAGTCAGACCAAATCTGGTCGCGCTTGAAAGTAGGATGGTCGAAGTCGACTTCTTCGTCTACTTCTTCCTCTTCCTCTTCTTCCTCCTCGGGTTCTTCTTCTGGGAAAGGAACCGGGGCGTCAAAGCCATCTCCCTTGGGACGACGACCGCACTGGCGAGCAAAATTCAGCATAGTACCTCTTTTTTAGTGCATAACCTTGAGAACACCGAACCAAATCACCCCGCACATTACAAAAGCAGCAACAATCTGAAGCACAATGATAACGCGATTCAAATGGTAGGCTTTTTGCGATTTTCTATGCCACGATGGCAATTCTGATTTGCGTCCCCTATTAAGCATTACGGAAAAGAAATATATACATAATCTTTGTTTTGCAAATAGGTAAAATGAAAATTTTTATAATTTCTTGGGGTATTTATGCGAAGAGTTCTCCTCATTGTGATTATCGCCGTTTCTGCGCTTTTCGCACAGGTTGGCGTCGCCCGCAATGCCCACGGCATCCGGGTGCCCTCCGCATTCACCCTGCAACAAGGCAATTTTTACTTCGCCGGCAGCTTCGAAACCATCAGCGACGGCGAACCTCTGGCCATAGACGGCTACACCGATCTCACAAACGGAGGCAAGACCGAACTGGACGACCAGGCTGCCTCGTCGGGCGGGAGCATCCAGGCCAATTACGGCGTTTTCGACTTCCTGGAATTGGGAATTTCGCTCCCGATATACTACGAAAGCAAGGTCACCGCCACCCATTTCGAAGGTATCGCGGCAGGAGACCTCCAAGGCTCCCTGAAGGTAAACGTTCCTCTGGGACTTCCCATCTACTTAAGTTTCGAAGGCGACGTCTATGCCCCCACCGGCAGCAAGACAAAAGGATTCAGGCCGAGACACGCCTGGTTCATCGACAGCGACAAGCGAAGTTACGCATACACCAACGGGCAAGTCGCCCTTGCCGGTTCGGCATTCTTGACCTTCAACTTTTTCGACGTCCTCTACTGGAACAACTTTGGTGGCTACCTGACGACCATGGGCAAAGGTACCGACGTTCTGCTCTGGGGCTCGGGCTTTGAGTTGTTCCCCGAAAAAATGATCAGCATAATAGCCGAAATTTCGGGAGAGATGCGCATCAAGGAAAAGACCTCGTTCTCTTCGCTGTGGAACGAGCCGACGCGTTTCACGCCGGGCATTCGAATTCACCTGCCTAACTATACAAACATTGTCATTGGAGCCGACATCGGACTCGACATTCTCCGCGAGCGTAAAATCGGAAACGGCATCGAGGTCACCCGCCAGGACAAGGACCGCGATATCAAGTACGTTGTGCCGGCAACAAGTGAAATCGGTTTCAACTTCGCCCTTACCAAAATGCTCGACCTAAGTTGGAAAGATGTCGACCGCGATGGAGTGCCCGACCGCAAGGACATGTGCCCCGGCTCTTCGTTCGGCGTAATCGTAAACAGCCGCGGATGCCCTGTAGACCAGGACCAGGACGGCGTACTGAACATCGTGGACGACTGTCCCGACACGCCACTCGGCCTCGAAGTCGACTTTTTCGGCTGCCCCCTGGACGAAGACAAGGACAATGTTCCCGACTACAAGGACAAGTGCCCCGCGACCCCGATAGGAAGCGCCGTAGACAAGGACGGCTGCATCAAGGATTCGGACAACGACGGCGTAGACGACAACAACGACAAATGTGAAAACACATCCCCCGAAGAACAGGTGAACACCAACGGATGCCCCATCGATGACGACCACGATGGCGTGTTAAACGAAAGCGACAAGTGCCCCGACACACACCAGGGACAATCCGTGGACCGCGATGGATGCCCCCTGGATTTCGACAAGGACGGCATTCCCGACGACGTCGACAAATGCCCGAACAGCACGCCCGGCGAACACGTAGATATATTCGGGTGTCCCTCCGACCAAGATAAGGACGGTGTTCCGGACACAAAGGACCAATGCCCCGACACCCCCTTTGGATTCTCCGTAGACATGAGCGGCTGCCCAATCGACAACGACCATGACAACATTCCCGACGACCTGGACAAATGTCCCAACACCCCCGAGAATGCGCCGGTCAACGAAAACGGCTGCCCCAAGGATAGCGACAACGACGGAATCGCCGACTACCTTGACAAGTGCCCAGAAACATTCCCCGACATCCTGGTGGACAACCACGGTTGCCCGTACAACAGCAAGATGAACTTGAACACACTCGCAAAGCAAATCCAGTTCAAGGGAAGTTCGGACCAACTGGTCAATTCGTCATACACGGCATTCAACGACCTCATAGAATTGTTGCGCCGCTACGAATTCAACCTGGTTATAGAAATTTCAGCCAATGGCCCGAACGCCCAGGAAATTTCGGAAGCTCGCGTAGAAAACATCTCCGCCTTCCTAAAGATAAAGGGCTACGAAGAACCTCGCGTCAGGATTCAGGCCGTAGGAAACGCTTTCGCCTCAGGAATCAAGTTTACCGCAAGCGACATTAAACGATGATCAACACAACTCTCTGCTACATAGAACACGAAGGCAAGTACCTGCTACTCCACCGCGTGAAAAAGAAGAACGACATCAACAAGGACAAGTGGATAGGCATTGGCGGCAAGTTCGAAGAAGGGGAATCCCCCGAAGACTGCATCATGCGCGAGACCCTAGAAGAAACCGGCCTTACGCTTGTCCGCCCAAGGTACAGAGGCATCGTAACGTTCATTAGCGACGGCATGGACCAGACCGAATTCATGCACCTGTTCACCGCCACAGAATATACCGGCGACATCAAGGAGTGTGACGAAGGAACTCTGGAATGGGTGGACAAGGAAATGGTCGCCAAACTCCCCCACTGGGACGGAGATCTGATTTTTTTGGACCTTCTGCAAAAGGAGCATCCGTTCTTTTCTTTGAAACTCACATACAGGGATGCGGAACTTTTAGAAGCCGTTTTGGACGGCATCCCCTTAAAAATTGGAGCATAAAGTTCCAAAACAGCCCTAAAAAAATTGATTTTTATCACTTTTTTAACAAAAAAAGCCATTTTTCCCTTTCCAATTTCGCAAAAAAAAGCAATATTATAAGTACTCCAAACCAACCCCAAAGAAGCCGGCTCCCCAAAGAGTCGGCTTCTTACTTTTTAAACGATTTGTCAAAAAAAATCGACGGACAAAATTTTCAAGAAAAATCACCACTTCGCGAGAGCATTCGAAATAATCAAATCCTGCAGTTTTTCAATGGCTCGAGCCTGGCCATGGCGGTCTTCCGATTCGTTCTTCTGGATATCGTAAGTCCCATCGGCAGAAAGGGACTTGTTCTCGTAGATAATGCGGTCCTTCACGTTGTCGTAGAACTTGACGCTTACGCGGATAGTGACGCGGTAGGTTTCCACATCGCTATTGCTGTTGTAGTTTTCAGGCTTGTTGGTGTAACTCAGCAGCGTGATTTCGAAGTCAGCGGAGGCCTCGTCGTTCACCAGGCGGACGCCTCCCGCATTGCGCTTGAACATGTCGACCACAGCCGTATGGATGTCGTTTGCAAGCACAGGATCCAAAGTCTTGTCTTCGACCTCGTGAATTTGAACGGTCTTGATATGGCTCGGCAGCGTACTCGCCGTAAAACTGTAACAGCCGGTCAAATGCAGGGCGACTGCAAGCATCGTCCAAAGCCAAAAGTGTCTAAAAAACTTGTCCATGGCATCAATACTAGAAATTTTTCATCAAAACAATTAGTATTTTGTTGAACAACAGGAGTGTATGATGGATTTTAGGATTATCACAGCGGCCGCAGCCTTGGCATTTTTCGCCACAAGCGCTCAGGCGGCCATCAAAGTAGCATGCGTTGGCAACAGTATTACCGAAGGATACGGAATCTGGGACAAGAAAAAATACCCGGAACACCTACAGGACATGCTCGGAAACGACTACCAAGTGGAAAACTTCGGAAAATCCAGCATGACGTTCTACAAAGGCGGAGGACAGTCTTACTGGAGCACCGCCGAATTCACGAAGGCCTACAATTTCGCACCGGACATCGTGGTCATTGAACTGGGGACGAATGACGCCAAGTACTTTTTCGACGGCAAAGGAAGTTCCAGCGGCTACAACTACAACTACTACGAGTTTTCCGGAGCGAAACCGGAAGACTTCCACAAAGACTACGAAGCGCTGATTGACACTTTTGCGCACCAGAGTCAATCCCCCAAAATTTACGCCACCCTGCAGCCCTACGCCCAAAACGTTGAATGGGGAATCATCGATACCGCGATCGTAAATGTCATCAACCCGCTTATCAAGCAGGCTGCAGAAAAGAAAGGCGCCGCACTGATTGACTTGCACGCCCTGTTCAACAAAAAAGAATGGCTTCTCGACGACATGGTCCACCCGAACGAAACCGGAGCGAAGGAACTGGCAAGAATCATTGCGAGCGCCATCCAGAATCCCGAGACATCCAGCGCATCGGAAGTTTCATCGAGCTCTTCAATGCAGCCAGCCTCTTCCGCGACTGTTTCCGCGCAGTCCAGTTCCAACGCAGATTTTGGTCCGTCGAGTTCAGCAACAACGGCTATCAAGCACAAGTCCGCAGTCCCGAACACCAGGATATTCTCTCAAGGTTCCACCATAGACATTGAGAACTTCACTGGCAGAATCACGATATTCGACCTGAACGGGAACATCGTCAAAAAAGCGAAAGTCAGCGGCTCTTCGCAAATAAAACTGGAGCGTGCGGGCTCCTATATAGTAAAAGTCCATGACGATTAAATCGCCACGGACTTTAAATTCAATTTAGATTCTGCTACTTTACAGAAACGACCTGCTTAACATTAGTGCTCTTTACAACATACAAGCCCTTGTCGAGATTCATCGATTTCAACTGGGCTCGGACGTCACCAAAACGACAGGCCTTTAATTCGCACACAAAGGCGCCATTCATATTGTACACGCTGTACGTTTTTTCAACAGACAGCAAGAAGGCCTTGTTAGCAAAGCCAATAGTTTCCTTGTCGGTTTTCGTTGTGTCCTTCACGTCAGTCTTCGTCGTGTCCTTCACATCGGTTTTCGTCGTATCCTTCACATCGGTCTTTGTCGTATCCTTTACTTCTTGGCTGGGCTTGTCAGAAATAAGGCCATCAACATCATACTGCTTCACGAAATTCCAAATGTCGGAAACATCCGCCGCAGAAGGACTATGACCACGGCCCTGAAGTTTCAGGTGTTTAATAGTGACATTGCCATCGCACGGTCCCCAAGTGTAAAGCGTCGCATTCGGATTTTCGTTATTGGGATAATTGCTTTGAACTTCGGCCTGCGCCGGGCAATGGAACTGGTCACGGTAATTTTTCATGAAGCCTTCGACCTGGTCATAGCCCAGAACATCGTCATTTGTTCCGTGCGGATGGAATATGGGAACAGGGCGCATAGCCTTGGAGGCGCCAAATACATTATAACCAGAACAAGGAGCAAAGGCAGCAATCTTGTCTGCAATCTTGCTCATGGCATGGTAGGTGAACATACCACCCATGGAAAAGCCGGAAAGATAGACGCGCCTTGTGTCGATGTCGTATTCCTTGGCCATTTGGTCAATGATTTGCGTAACCCATTTAGTATCCTGGTCACCCTGGATATCCCACGTGCTCATGCCGGTTCCGCCTCTAGGATAGACAACGACAAAGCCCGCCGTATCAGCCACATTTTCCCAATGAGTGTTTTGCTGCTGATAGTTTGGATCCTGGTCCATGCCGTGCAAAGAAAGAAGCAACGGGCTCTTCGCAGGAAGATTGGCAGGCACCCAGACGTGAATGTCTCGGCCCGAAACCGACTCCTTTTTGTAATCGTTGATGGATTTTCCGCCACCGAAGCCACCGCCCCAGTTGCCGCCGCCCCAATCACCCCATTGGGCGAAGGACAAAGACGCTGTAAGCATAAGCAATACAGATATTTTCATTTTTTACTCCTCTGTGTTCATATCCAAACCCCACACCTATCCCGAAAATAATATACCCCCCAAAATCAATTTCAATACAGCCGGCGAACAAATAACGATGTAAGAACATACAACATGTAAACTTATGTAAAACAAACGGGAGAGGCGTGAGGTCGGGCCAGCAGCCCTTTGAGGTATGAGGTACGCTAATTGCGAAATAGACGAAAGATTTGTGATTAGAGACTAGAAACTAGAGCATTTGCATCTGGAAATGCGTCGGGGTTCTCTCTTTTGCAATCTTTTGTTTATTTAACGTTGCAATCTTCATGCATTTCGTTTCCGAGTCCCCCCTGCGGCGTAGCCACTAAACTTTTCCCTAGCCCCTAGATCCTAGCCACTAAATCCTCCCTAGCCCCTAACCCCTAACCACTATTTACTATCTTTACCCCGTAAATTTTTCTAATAGAGGCATAAAATGCTTGACATAAAGAAGATCCGCGAAAATCCGGAATATTATATTGCAGAAACCGAAAAGAAGTACACGACCGTGAGCCTTAAGGACGTGCTCGCCATCGACGAAGAACGCCGCCCGCTCCTCACCGAGGTGGAACGCCTCAAGAGCGAACGCAACGCTCAATCCAAGCTCATCGGCGAACTCAAGAAGAAGGGCGAAAACGCAGACGCCGCCCAGGCAGCCACCCGCGAACTCGGCAACAAGATTGACGAAATGGACAAAAAGCTGAAGGAGCTTGAATTCAAGCAGACCGAAATGCTCATGCACGTCCCGAACATCGCCCCGCGTTCCCCGGAAGGCAAGGACTCTAGCGACAACGTCGTCGAGAAGGACGGCCCGATTCCGTTCGACTTCTACACCAAGAACGATGACTTCGCCCGCGTGGACCACAAGACCTTGGGCGAACGCCTTGGCATCTTTGACTTTGAACGTGGCGCCAAGATTTCCGGTTCCGGCTTCCCGGTTTACCGTGGTCTCGGCTCCCGCCTCGAACGCGCCCTCATCCAGTTCTTCCTGGACGAACACCAGAAGGCTGGCTTCGAAGAATTCACTCCTCCGTACCTCGTCACCCGCAACACCATGCGCGGCACGGGTCAATTGCCGAAGTTCGAAGAAGACATGTACCGCTGCGACAAGGACGACGACCTGTTCCTCATCCCGACCGCAGAAGTTCCTCTTACGAACCTCTACTCCGGCGAAATCATCCCGGAAGCGGACCTTCCGAAGCGCATCTGCGCCTACTCCGCCTGCTTCCGCCGCGAAGCTGGTAGCTACGGCAAGGACACCCGCGGACTTCTCCGCCTGCACCAGTTCAACAAGGTGGAAATGGTGTACTTCGCCCACCCGGAACGTTCTTACGAAGATCACGAAGAACTCACCCGCTTCGGCGAAATGCTTTTGGAAAAGCTCGGCCTCCCGTACCACCGCCTCGCCCTCTGCAAGGGTGACCTCGGCTTTGGCGCCGCCAAGTGCTACGACCTCGAAGTCTACGCTCCTGTAGAAAAGAAGTGGCTCGAAGTTTCCAGCTGCAGTAACTTCGAAGACTACCAGGCTCGCCGCGCAAACATCAAGACGAAGATCAACGGCAAGAATACCTTCGTCCACACGTTGAACGGTTCCGGCCTCGCCACACCTCGCGTGATGGTCGGCATCTGCGACAACTACCAGCAGAAGGACGGCTCCCTCAAGATTCCTGAAGTCCTGCGTCCGTACATGGGTGGCATGGAATTCATCAAGCCGAAAGCCTAACGCAGTCCTTCCCTGCAAAAAAAGCATTAAAAAACGCCGCGATTCAATCGCGGTGTTTTTTATTCCATAAAATCAAACCAGGAAATTAATCCTTGATGCAGCGGACCGAATAGGCCACCTTTTTTCTATTGCTGTAACTGCCCCAGAACTTGTCACTGGAGTAGTACAGGTCCCAATACGGGGCGTGGATTCCGTTCGAAGACTCCGCAGAAATCCAGAAACCGGAGTCATAGCCGACATCGTTAAACGAACCATCGGCATGCCGACGACCGGCAGGCAGGGCGCCAAAGCCGTAGCGGTCCGTAGGAGCAACGCATCCTTCTTCGCCGACTTCGCAGTTGGCCCAGCCTTTTTCGGATTTTAGGCTTGTTCCCACAGACTCGACCTCCCCCTCCAGTTCGGCGTTGTGGTTTTCGACATAAGCCACCAAAGTTTTCATTTCGGCCTCGGACGGGATGTGCCAACCTTCCATGCACACGCCACGGTGTTTTCCCGTAACCAGTTGGCCAGCGTTCTTGTCGAGGTATTCATGCGGCAAATCCATGGCAGCGGCCCAATTGTAGAGTCTGCCAATGGTTTCGCAAGTTTCCGTGCGATTGTTGTAACACCAACTGCCTTCGGTACGGTGGTTCAAGTTCTGCGCAAGCCACAACTGACTACCGATTTTGACAGTGCGATACATTTTGCCATCTCTCATGTCGCAAACCATTCCTGCGGGAACAATGACACAAACCTTGGGTTCTTCGACTACGACAACGGTATCTTTTTTGACAGTTCGAGCGGAGTCTACAACTTTTTTGGGTTTACGCTTTACCGCAACAGCAGAACTCGTTATAACAGAAGCCGAAGATTCAATAACAACTGTAGAACTGGAAACCGGAGGGGCATCCGTTCTATAAACCAGAGGTTCCTGTTGGGGTTCGACGACCGAATCCTTGGGTTCCACTGGCAGCGGATTTTCCTGGATGATTTCTGAAGGCTGTTTTTTGGGAACTACCTCATCGCACCCTGTTAACAACAACAGGGCCAACACAGAAAACAAAGAAAATCTCATGCAGCGAAAATTCACTCCACGTCCTTTACACAAAAAAAACATTGCTAAATACATTAACAAAATACATCGTTTTTTTACTCTTGGCATATTTTTTTTCGTGACACTACAAAAAAAAAGCTTTTGCCGTATTTTTTTTCAAACATAGTCCCCCAAAAACAAACAAAGTTATATTTTTAGCACATAAATCTTTATTCTTAACCCATAAAGGATACCAAATGAATATAAAGCTCGTTACCCTGACTGCGGCCGTTGCCATTGCAACGGCCATGGCTCAAGAAGCAAACGCCCCTGCTGCTGCACCTGCCCAGGCAGCCCCCGCTCAAGAAGCAGCACCTGCTCAAGAAGCAGCCCCTGCTCAAGAAGCGGCTCCTGTTCAAGAAGCGGCTCCCGCTCAAGAAGCAGCCCCTGCTCAAGAAGCGGCTCCTGCTCAAGAAGCAGTCCCCGCTCAGGCCGCCGCTCCTGCCCAAGCAGCGGAACCGGCTCCCGCAGCTGCACCTGTAGCACAAGAAGCCGCCCCTGCAGCCGAAGAACCCGTTGACCCCAACAAGGCCAATTTTGATGTCATGCGCGGCAACGCCTACAATAGCGTTGGCAACCAGGCCGGAGCCTCTACCGTTGGCGACAACCTGAACACTCCGTACAAGATGGCCGGACTCAAGTTCGTTTACATGGAACCCACCACTCCGTTTGCAGCCCTTTCCTTTGGCGAAGGCATGACCAAGTTCATCGCATTCGACAATACCGCAAACCTCGGCCTCGCAACCGTCGGTATCGCAAACAAGTCCTTCGGTTTGAGCGTTGAATACGCTCTCGGCAAGGTTTGGGACTCCAGCGAACTTACCACCTCCACCAAGAAGACCACCCGCGACGAAAGAAACGTTTCCGCCGGTGACCAGATTGGCGTAAACTTCGCTCTTCCTCTCGGCCCCGTCGACTTGACTATCAACGGCACTTGGGAAACCTTCCAGTATGAAACCAACTACACCGAAGAAATCAAGACCGAAGACAACAAAACCAAGGAAGAAGTGGACAACGACAACTGGAATCTCGGTGGCAAGTTGACCATCTCCAACACTCCGTCCGGAAAGAAAGTCTTCTGGGGTGCAGGCGCCAACATCCTTCGCCATGAAAACTATTCCAAGGTCAAGTTCACCGACAACGCCGAAAGTGACAACAACTACAAGACCGAAACCAGCGGCAATGGCAACTACTTCATGGCTCAGCCGTTCTTCAACATCGGCGGCACAGTCCTTGAATCCCAGAACGCCCGCGTCCTTCTCGGCCTCAACACCCGCGTTCCCCTTGTTTTCTTTGACGAAATCAAGGAAAAAGCCGAATTCGAAGACGACGAGGTGAATAAGGACAACTACTTCACCATGGGCGTCTACACCCAGCCGAACATTCTCGCCGAACTCAGCCTCGGCAACTGCTGGATGATATTCGGTGGCGCAGGCTTCGAATGGAAGGCCTTCAACCTGCAGAGCGACGAATACATCAGCGACTACGCAAACGACGAAAACAAGACCAAGCGCGACCATTCCATCATCTCCATGGCTACAGGCAAGACCAATGTCGAAGCTGGCGCTCGTTTCCAGTACAAGAACTTCGCTTTGGAAGCCTCCATTGCTGATGGATTCTACAACAACCCGCTCACCGGATTTAACGGCGGCGATATGATTGCCAACCTCGGCGGCTTCATCAACTTCTAAGGAGAACATACCATGAAAAAGATTATTATCGCACTTTCTGCAACAATGATGATTTCTGCACTCGTGGCATGCTCCGCAGCAGACGACACGACCATCAACGGTCCCCGTCTTAACTCGGTTTCCGACCCAAGTACCCCTGCAGCAAAAAAGCAGGGCAACGCCATTGAAAAGTACTGCAGCAATTCCACACTGCTCGAATCCGAAGAGCACGCAGGGGAAACCTTCAGTTACTACTACTGCAAGCAAGATGGCAAGTACTACGGTTGCACTTCTAGCGACTGCGAAGAAATCGAAGATGACGAAGACTAATCGACGCTTAGCCGATTAGCAAAAAGAGACTGGTTTTACCAGCCTCTTTTTTTATTTAAAATTTTTCCGGACGACAAGGAATCAGTACACAGGCAGAGATTCTATCTTAGTGAACCGGCTTGTCGATTCATTACACATAAAATAACGAACCGTATCGCCAAGAGCAAGCATTACATAGTTCGGCTTTAGAATTTTGAGATAACGGTTCAGTTGCACCTGCAACGCTTCCCAGGTGTACTCACCGGGAGCCTTGCATTCCACCAGGAGCCACGGCTTATCAAGACTAGCGCCATCGCGGAAATTATGCACCAGGATATCGACACGGTCATCGGTCTTGGGGTCAATGGCGCACAGGCCGAACTCCACGCTAATCAAATGCGCAGGAACCTTCACCACATCGAGCAGATAGCGAATCGTCGCCTGGCGCACGTGTTCTTCGGGCGTCGCGGGCACATCCTTCTTGCGAATCGGGTCAAACAAAGTTTGAGGTGCAACGTTTTCATCGCAAGAATCGATATCGGAAATAGTATTGTGCATACCGCAAATTTAAAAAATATTATTAGTGTCCAGTAAATTTAGGTATGAGGTATGAGGTCGGCCTTCGGCCTTTGAGGGCGCTCGCTTTGAGGGCGGCACCTCTCATAATGCGGCGCAACCGCGCTATCTCCATTTTTCATTTTTTCAGTTACTATCTTGATTTTCCATTCTTCCGTTTATATATTTTGTGGCATGAACATGATTTTTGGGCAGATCATCGCAAAAGCATTTGCAGCAGGCTCGGCAGCAGCACGAGCTAGTATGAGGCTGTCCAAGAAAACTGAAGTCTGGAACGCATAACTCGCAAAACAGACGCAAAAGTTTCAAGGGCAGCCTCTCCGCGGGCGGCCCTCTTTTTTTAACCCAAAACCCCAAAACCAAAGGAAATCCTCTTGAATTTTATGCTATTATTACGTTGTAAAATTTGGCGACTCGAAAGAGCCTGCCACAAGAGAATTTTCGATACCTTTACAGGAGAATAAAATGAGAAAGCGTTTGCTTACCGATGGTGCCAAGGAACTGTCTTACGAAATCCGTGAGATAGTCAAGAAGGCAAACCTCCTTAAAACGCTTGGTCTGCCGGAAATCCACTGGGAAAACATCGGCGACCCCATCGAGAAAAAATGCGAAGTCCCGGGCTGGATCAAGGACATCGTCTCGGACCTCGTCAAGACGAACCGCAGCTACGGCTACTGCCCCAGCAAGGGCATGCTCGACACCCGCGAATTTTTGGTGAAGGAAAACAACAAGCTCGGCGGTGCACAGATTACCGTCGATGACATACTCTTCTTCAACGGCCTCGGCGACGCCATCGCGACTCTTTACAGCCTGCTTTCCATGACGACCCGCATCATAGGCCCCGCTCCGGCCTACAGCACCCACAGCTCCGCCGAAGCCGCCCACGCCCACGCCGGCCCTATCACCTACAGCCTCAAGCCCGAAAACCACTGGTACCCGGACCTCGAGGAACTGGAAAACAAGGTGAAGTACAACCCGACCATCGCGGGTATATTGATTTTGAACCCGGACAATCCGACCGGCATGGTCTATCCGCGTGAAATCCTCGAAAAGATCGTGGATATCGCGAAGCGCTACAACCTCTTCATCATCTGCGACGAAATCTACAACAAGATTACGTACAATGGAGCCCACGCCTACGCTTTGGCCGAATACATCGGCGACGTTCCGGGCATTGCCCTCAAGGGCATTTCCAAGGAATACCCGTGGCCGGGAGCCCGCTGCGGATGGGCCGAATACTACAACCGCGACAAGGACGAACAGTTCGACGCCTTCTGCCGCGCTTTGGACAACGCGAAGATGGTGGAAGTCTGCTCCACGACGCTTCCGCAGATGACGATTCCGCGTGTGCTGGGCGATCCGCGTTTCATGGAACACCGCAAGGCCCTGAACGAAAAGATTGGCCGCCGTTCGGCAATCATCAACGAAATTCTTTCCGACATTCCGGAACTCTACTTCAACCCCACCTACGGTGCCTTCTACAACACCATCATTTTCCGTGAAGGCGTTTTGAACAAGCACCAGAGCTTGAAGATTGAAAATCCGCGCATCAAGGCGAAGGTGGAAGAATGGTGCTCCAAGACCGAAAACCTGGACTACCGCTTCGTGTACTACCTGCTTGGCGCAAAGGGCATCTGCGTTGTGCCGAGTACCAGTTTCTGCACCGACTTGAAGGGCTTCCGCGTGACGCTCCTCGAAGAAGACGAAAAGGAACTCCGCAGCGTGTTCACCACAATCCACGACGCCATCATCGAGTACCTGCATAGCTAAGGTCGCCTTGCTATGCAAGGCTTTGAGGTTTGAGGTCGGCCTTCGGCCTTTGAGGTATGAGCAAAAAAATTCTCAACACCTCACGCCTCAAAGCGAGCTTGCGAGCGACCTCATACCCCACACCTTATTGCTGACCATGGACAAAATTGACTTGCACATCAAGGGTATCAAGAAGAGCTTTGGCGACAAGGCTGTCTTGAAGGATATCGACGTTACCATCAAGGATGGCGAATTCGTGACGCTGCTTGGCCCTTCGGGCTGTGGCAAGACGACACTTCTCCGCATCATCGCAGGATTCGAGAAGGCCGACGAAGGGGCTGTGATTCTCGGTGGCGAGGACATTTCCAAGAAATCCCCGGCAATGCGCGACATCAATACGGTGTTCCAGAGTTACGCGCTGTTCCCGCACTTGAACGTTTACAACAACATCGCATTCGGCCTCAAGAGCAAGAAGGTGCCGAAAGACGAAATCGACAAGCGCGTGAAAGCGATGATGGAAGTCGTGAACATTTCAGACTGGGCCCAGGAAATGCCCTCAACCTTGAGCGGCGGTCAGAAGCAACGCGTGGCCCTCGCCCGCGCTTTGGTGAACGAGCCAGACATTCTATTGCTCGACGAGCCTCTCAGCGCCCTGGACGCAAACCTCCGCAAAAAATTGCAGACGGAACTCCGCGAAGTGCAAAGGAAGACGGACACAACCTTCATCATGGTGACTCACGACCAGGACGAAGCCATCGCCGTTTCGGACCGCATCCTCGTGATGTACCAAGGGAAGATTGTGCAGGACGGAACCCCCGAAGATGTTTACGAGCACCCGGTGAACCGCTTTGTCGCAAACTTCATGGGCGAATGCAACATTCTCGAATGCGGGAAGGTTTCAGATAAAGTTGTCAGATGCGCCATCGGAGAACTCGTGGTTGAAAAGACTCCGACCTGGTCAAACGCAAACTGCGCTGGCGGTGTCGCCATCCGAATGGAAGATATCCACGTTTGCACCGAAGGCGAGCACTTCGAAAACAACGTTTTCCACGCGACCATCAAGGAACGCATCTTCCGCGGTGACTACTGGGAACTGCACGCCGACTTCGGCCCTCTCACACTGCGCGTGATGACCGACCCCGACCAAATCTACGACCCGGGCGACTGCGTGGAACTCTACATGGAACCGCAATATTTGCAGGTCCTCGAAGATTAAACAATCCGGCAAACGCTTCGATTCTCTTCTGTCGAAAACCTCTTTTTCCATAGCAAATTCGGCGTCATCATCGCAAGAAAGTAACTTTTCGCCAATAAACGGCGACAAGCCTTCGCTTTTTCTTTTTTTTGAGAATAGATTTATTCGTATGAGATTCATCGCGAAGTTTTTATCCGTTTGCATCGTTCTTTGCGCAGCAATCATTCTGGTTGTTACGGGAGTTTCGCATTTGAAAGATAAACCGGACGAGGCGACGAGCAGAACAAAGATTTCAAGCCAAGTCATCGGCAACAGGATTCAGGAAATCGCGGAACTCGCAACCCTCCAGCATCATTACCGCAAGAACGCAAACTACCAGGACGCAAAGAAACTTCTTAAATACCTCCCCGACTGGCGCATCAACAAATCCATCAAGAACTTTTCACTGATATACGAGGGCGAAGTCAAAATGGGTTACGACCTGAAGGACATCCAGGTAAATATCGACACCACTTCCATGGCGATTGATATCACCCTGCCGGAACCCAAGATTCTAAGCCACAGCATCGACTTTGAAAGCATCGACATATTTTGCGAAAACAAGGGCTGGTTCAACGAAATCAAGCTCGAGGACTTCAAGAAATTTTTTCTCGAGGAACAAAAAAAATACGAAGCCGACAACCACGACATGCTGAAAAAACGCGCCCGAGAACAGGCCGAACGGATTATCACGTTGTATTTGGAATCCATCATCAACATCGTAAAGCCAGGCCAAATGGATAATTCCACCGCGGACTCCACGTTTCAGGCAAATCCCCCTGCCGCAGAGGATATCAAAAAATGGTTACCGACAGAAGACGGCTACAAATTAAATATAAAGTAACAAGAATAAGATTGTTGTTTTAACAGGAAGTCCGCGCAAAGGCGGCACCCCGAACTTTTTGACGCCATACTGAAACAGTACGAATCGGCTCTCAAATTCCTCGATATCGAAGACTTGGGCCATGTACTTGCGCGCCATGTAAAAGAAAAAGGCGACATACAGGGAACACCCACCCCCGACGAAGCGAAAAAACTTGGTAAAACTATTTAGCGAGTCTATGTTTCGTACGGCACTTTCCTATATTTGCGACAAATGGCACAACCGGTCACAGAAGTCTTCGAAGGCAAACTCACGACACGCGCCCGCATGCGCAAGTTTGGTCTGTTGCTCACCGGCCCTGGAATGCTTTGGCTTTTGGTATTCCTGCTTTTGCCGACAATTTTCCTCGTCGTGATGGCGTTTGCCGAACGCGGAAGTTACGGCACCATCAACTGGACGTTCTCGCTTGACAATTTAAAGAAGTTGATCGGCTTTTCGAGTTTTGGCTGGGGCGCCGACAACCTGATTATTGTCTGGCGCAGTTTTAAACTCGCCATCATCACCACGATTCTTTGCCTGGTAGTCGGACTTCCGATGGCATTCTGGATCGGCGCCCACAGCAAGCGCACGAGCACACTTTTACTCGCACTCGTGATGGTTCCCAGTTGCACGAACTTAGTCATCCGCACCTACGCCTGGATGATCCTCCTGGGTTCCCAGATGCCGCCGACCTGGTTTGCCCGTCTTCTCGGATTCATTGGCGAAGCGGAATCGCTTTACCCGGGCACGTTCGCCGTCTACGTCGGCATGGTGAGTTGCATGCTGCCATTCGCGGTGTTGCCGCTTTACACAAGCGTCGAACGTCTGGACTGGGGAATCGTGGAGGCAAGCCGCGACCTTTACGCAGGTCCTGTTCGCACATTCTACCATGGAATCCTTTCGCAGATGATGCCGGGAATCGTGGCAAGCGTCGTATTGACCCTGGTGCCGACTCTCGGCATGTACGTGGTGAGCGACCTCTTAGGCGGAGCGAAGTTTATTCTCATTGGCAACCTGATACAGCAGCAGTTCTTCGGGACTGCGCTGGACTGGCCGTTCGGAGCCATGCTCGGCATCGTGCTTATCATTTCGAGCGTGCTAAGCCTTGTGGCTTTCCAGAAAGTCGGAGGGAAGAACTTTGTCTAACAATCGACTTCCGCTTTTCGCCCGAATCCTCGCCTACGTGGGCATGCTCCTGCTCTACGTGCCTCTAATTGTTGTGGCCATGCAGAGTTTCAATGCGAACAAGCACGGACAGACATGGGGCGGTTTCACTTTCGACTGGTACACAAAACTTTTCGACAACGTGATGGTGCAGTCGGCAACCGTCAACACCATTGTCTTGGCTTGCGTGAGCACGGTAATCTCCACCATCCTCGGGACGCTTATCGCCATCGGCATCCACCGCACCCCCTGGGGCAAGAAGATGCAGAACTTTTACGACATGAGCATCAACATTCCCGTGGTCACTCCGGACATTCTCATGGCAATCGCTCTCGTGAGCGTCTTTGCGCTGTTCCGCAGTTTTACTCCGCTCTTTGATCCGGGCATGCTCACGCTCGTCATTGCGCACGTCACCTTCGAAATCAGTTTCGTCGTACTTGTGGTGCAGAGCAGACTTGTATCCATCGGCAAGGACCAGATCGAAGCCGCCCGCGACCTTTACGCAAGTACCGCAGGCGCCTGGTTCCGCGTCATCATTCCTCAACTTTCCACGGCAATCATCGCAGGAGCGCTTCTCGCGTTCACACTTTCGCTGGACGACTTCATCATCAGTTTCTTTGTTTCTGGCCCGAAGTCGACGACGCTTCCCCTCTATATTTATGGCAGCCTCAAGCGTGGCATTTCCCCGCAAATTCACGCTCTTTCTACCTTGATTTTTGCAATCACGCTGTTCGCGATGCTCCTTACCACTTTAAAAGGGAAGGTCAAGCGCCCGGCCCGCGCCCCCAAGGGTAAATAATTCTATTTTTTCTTCATTGGCCACCTGCCACAAAAAAACAAACCTCAACCCCGTAAGGATAAATAAATTGAAAAAAATTCTCCTTGCTGCACTCTCCCTGTTCGCCTGCATCGCTCTCTCCGCCTGCAACGAACAAAAACAAGAAAAGGCCGAAGCCCCGAAGACCGTCACTGTAATGATTTACAGTGAATACATCGACCCGGCCATGCTTGAAGACTTCGAAAAGAAGACCGGCTACAAACTGCAGTTGGAACTCTACGAAGCCCAGGAAGAAATGATTGGTAAACTCCAGGCCGCAGGCACCAGCCAGTACGACGTGGTGATTGCAAGCGACGTGGTTATTCAGCAGATGGTACACCTCGGACTTATCGCTCCTATCGACACGGCCAAGGTTCCGAACCGCGTGAATATCGCTCCGCAGTTCATGGGACAGGCCTACGACCCGACCAACACCTACACTATTCCTTACCTGTGGGGCACCACCGGAATCCTGTTCCGCGGCGAAGAAGTCAATCCGGACAGCGTAAGTTACAGCATGCTTTTCGACGCAAGCAAGACGAAGGGCAACTTCAGCCTTTTGGAAGAAAGCCGTTCCATGCTCTCCATGGCTCTGCAGGCTCTCGGATTCGACGCCAACAGCACCAAGCAAGAGGAAATCAACAAGGCCGTGGAACTCATTCTCCAGGCCAAGAAGGACAAGAACTTCCTCGGTTTCGACGGTTCCGTGGGCGGCAAGGACAAGGTGCTTTCCAAGATGGACTGGGCAGCCATCGTATTCAACGGCGAAGCGCAGGCAGCCATCGACGAAGACTCCACACTCCAGTTCGTAATCCCGATGGAAGGTTCCTTCATGTGGGTTGACGCCATGACGCTCAGCAGCAAGGCCCCGAACGTCGAAGGCGCCTACGCATTCATGAACTACATTCTCGACGCAAAGATTGGTGCACAACTCGCAAAGTACATCAACTACGCGACTCCGAACAAGGCTAGCCTCGAAGTCATCGACGACGAATTCAAGAACAACCGCGTGATCAACCCGAACGAACAGGAAATCAAGCGCATGGTGTTCCTCGCCGACCCGGGCGACGCCGCCAAGCTCTTCGACGAAGCCTGGACAATCGTAAAGACTCGCTAAGACAAAGCTCGCGAAAATAAAAAAGACGCAGTTCAACGCTGCGTCTTTTTTATTTCCTTTTATGCTCGGTCAAGCAGAACCAGCATTCTACCCTTCCGGCACGACAGGCACTATCGGGAGCGGTGCGAACGGAGGTTCAAGTTCAATGCTAATCGGACAATGGTCAGAACCCATGACGGACGGGTGGATAGAGGAATTCACAACGTTCGGCACAAGGGCTTCGTCCACGAAGGCGTAGTCCAGGCGCCACCCCACGTTCCTGGCGCGGGCGCCGAAGCGGTTGGACCACCAGGAGTAGGCGTCGCGTTCATCGGGGTGGAATATGCGGAAACTGTCCACGAAACCGTGGTCCACATACTTGTCCATCCAGGCACGTTCGATAGGCAGGAACCCGCTAATGTTCTCGTTTTCCTTAGGGCGAGCGATATCGATTTCCTTGTGGCAGGTGTTGTAGTCACCCACGGTCACCACATGCTTGCCGTCATCGAGCCAGCGATGGCAATTCTCGAGAAAAGCGTCATAGAAGCGGAGTTTGTAGTCCAGGCGGTCGTCGCCGGAGCCTCCGTTCGGGAAATAGATGGAATTGAGCACCCAGTCCGGGAACACCAGTTGCACCACGCGCCCCTCGTCGTCGAATTCCTCGATGTCGAAGCCGTAGTTCACAGCGTCGGGTTCAATCTGCGTGTAGACGGCAACGCCGCTGTAGCCTTTTTTTCGCTTGCAGGCGTTCCAGTACGAAAAATAACCATCGCGATTACGAATGGAATCGGGCACCTGGTCTTCGTCAGCCCTCACTTCCTGGACGCACAATATGTCGGGTTTTGTGGCAGTGAACCAGTCCTCGAACCCTTTCTTAAGGGCGGACCGTATCCCATTCACGTTCCAACTGTAAATTTTCATTTCGTACCGTACACTTCAATCCTGTCTCCAAAGATAGATTTTGCTTTCAACATGGTCAACCCCTTACGAAAATATCCGAAAAAAGCGTTTAAAAATTCAAAAAAAACGATTTTAGTAAACATTCATTTACACACTGTCGACTTTATTTCAGGATTCTGCTTTTTTTTCACAATTTCTCAACAAAATAAATGCTTTTTACTTAAGAAAACGTATATTTGCAATATGAAACTACGATTCGCTGCTTTAAAGTTGTCCCCAGTACTCTTTGCTTTTTCTCTACTGGCCGGTTGTGCCGGTTCAGGTGAAGAAACCCTGGAAGTTCCTACGAACCTCCCTCCCATCTGCCGAGACATCGACTTTTCATCCAACCCCGACATGCGAGAAATTTGCGGCGTCCGCAAAGTCCACAACAAGGCGTACAAGAACATTCCCCAACAGCGCTACCTAATCAAGCCGAGCGAAACCTCCATCGTCAAGACAGGAAACAAACTCGAGCTCCGTTTCCAGAATTCTCTCCCCCTGTACTTGGACGGTCCTATCATTGACGACCTCCAGTTCAGCCAGGAAAAGCGCATGCAGCGCATCACCAACACATACGAATACCACGAAATCTTCAACAGGGCTTCGGGCGTCCGCATGAGAATTTTCAAAATGCAGATTCCGACCGATGTCGGCACCCGTTACGATTTCTGCTTCCACATTCCCGAAGCCAAGGGTAACGCCAGAACTCGTAACCGCGCCATGGGTAACAACATCGAGCGCATGGATTGCGAAGATTTCGAACAAATTGTCGCAGCAGACAAGGCCGCCAAGGCCGCTGCGGCCAAGGCCAACGCAAACAAGTAAGAAAATGCTTTTGCAAAAAGCCGTTCCTCCAATGGAACGGCTTTTTTTTCTGCCGTAATTTGCTAAATTTGTCCATGGTAAAAAAGTGACGACAGAAAACAAGTACATACACAACGCGCTCAAGCAAGTCCACCTGACGGCGGCTTGTTCCAGCGTGCAGGGATTTTCCATATCGGGGCTTGCCACCTACATGCAGTTTCCCGAGATGAACTTCTGCGTGGACATGGGCGAATGCCCCCTGAGCGCCACGCCCTTGGATCATGTGTTCCTGACGCACGCCCACGGCGACCACGCCCGCTGCATCATGCGACACAACAGTCTGCGCAAAATGATGGGAGTGGAGCGAGACAGCGTTTACTACGTTCCCGAAAGCATTTGCGAAGGCGCCAAGGCCTGGATAAAGGCCGAAGCCATGTTCGAAGGCGTTGGCGAAACAAAGTTCCGCTATCCTGAAATTGAACCCGTAAAAGCCGGGGAACGCATTTCTTTGCGCTACCGCAAAGACCTTGTTCTGGAACCCTTCGACGTGAAGCATTCCATAACGGCCATGGGAGCCACGATACTCCTGCACAAGCACAAACTGAAAGACGAATTCCTGGGGAAGTCGTCGAACGAGATTATAGAACTGCGGCAGAACGGCGTGGAAATCACACGCGAAGTATTCGAGCCCCAGTTGAGTTTCATGGGCGACTGCCTTGGTGAAAGCCTGCTTGAAAACGCACACGTATTCAATTCAAGGGTTCTCGTCACCGAATGCACCTTCCTGGACGAAGACGAAGAGCAAATGGCGCACAAAAAGGGCCACACGCACCTTAAAAGCATCGTTAACGCACTGAACGAACTGGGCGACCAGGTGAAATGCGAACAAATTATCCTAAGTCATTTCTCCATGAAGTATTCCGAGCGCCATATCCGGGAAATGCTGGAAAAGAACATTCCCGAAAAATTCAAGGAACGCGTGATTGCGTTTATTTAGGTTTCAAAGATGAGCGAAGAAATTGAAAAAGAAGAAAGAGAAGTCGTGATTCCGGAATTTTTCCGCGACTTGAGCCAGGACACTAAAGACAAGGCGCTTTGGCACTACGTGTTCCGCACCAACGGAGACCGCAAGCCCATCAAGACACCCGATGGGCTCCCCCACAAACTGGACTTCCAATGGAAGGACATGTTCCCGAACGAGAACGGCCACATCGAGGTGGAAATCGGGAGCGGCAAGGGAAACTTCATGACGGACTACGCCGAGAAGCACCCGGACTATTTCATCATGGGCAGCGAATGGGACTACACCTGGGCGGCCTTTGCACACGAGCGCATGGAAAAGCGCGGCATCGTCGCACAAGGGAACGCCGCCATGCTTCGCGGAGACGTATTCTACTTTTTGCGCGATGCAGTGAAAAGCAACACCGTGGACGCGTTCCACATGTATTTCCCCGACCCGTGGCCCAAGGAACGCCACCACAAGAACCGCCTGCTCCGCCCCGATTTTTTGGACGAAGTCGCTCGCTGCCTAAAACCAGGCAAGCGAATATTCTACTGGGGCACCGACCACAAGGAATACAACGAGATTGCTCTTGAAACATTCGACGCGTACCCGACTTGCAAAGTAATCGTCCGCAACACAGCGGAACCCACCGAAGGCATCCAGACAGGATTCGAACGCAAGTACAAAAAAGAAGGACGCCCCATCTACCGCAGCGTCATCGAATTTGAAAAATAGAGGCAGGTGTCACATTTTGACATTCGGATTTTCTAGTTTGTCGTCGATATGTTAAAGCAACTTTCCATAAACGATTTTACGCTCATCGCAAACGCGAACGTCCCCTTCCGCAACGGATTTACCGCCATCACCGGCGAAACGGGCGCAGGCAAGTCTGTACTTTTAAAGGCTCTCCGCATGGTGTGCGGCGACAAGGCGCAAGCCACCATGGTCCGCGCAGGCTCCGAAAAGGCAATCATCGAAGGTGTTTTCGACATATCCAACGAGCCCCAGGTCAAGGCCATTCTCGAAAACCTGGAAATCGACAGTGACGAGGAATTGATCATCCGTCGAGAAATTCTCGAAAACGGCAAGGGCAGGGCCCGCGTGAACGGCGCCGTGGTAAGCCTTCCAGACCTGCAAAAGATAGGTGAAGAACTGATACAGATGCACGGACAAAGCGAGCAGTTGCTGCTCCGCGATACGCGCACCCACGCCCAGATGCTCGACGACTACGCCGGCAACGGAAGCCTGCTCGATGAATATCGCAAGCATTGGAACGCCTGGAACCAGACGCTTTCCACGATAGCCGAAACCGAGAACCGCGCCAAGGACCTCGCCGCACAAAAAGATTTTCTGACATTCCAGTTCGACGAACTCACCAAGGCGAACCTCAAGGAAGGCGAAGAAGAGGAACTCGAAGAAAAAGTGAATGTCGCGAGCAAGGGCGAAACGGAACGCCATTACCTGGACGACATCCAGGGAATGCTCGGAGGCGAAAACGGAATTCTTGACCAGGTCCAGATTCTGCAATCAAAAATGCGAAGTCTCGCGGCCAAACTCCCCCGCTACGAAAGCGAACTGAACGCTCTCGCCGAAGTGGCGGACCCGTTCGAGGGTATCTGCAAGGACCTGATGCGTCTGAGCCCTGCAAAATCCCTTTCGCCGGCCGAAATCGACCGGGCCAACTCCAGAATCGCCCTCATCCAGAAACTCAAGCGCAAATACCGCACCGACGTAACAGGACTTATCGCCCTCACTGAAAAACGGAAAGAAGAACTTTCCTGCCTGACCAACCTCGATGCGGACCTGGAAGAACTCAAAAAGCAGGCGGCCAAAAGCAAGGCCGAAATGGACAGGCAGTCCAGCAAACTGAGCGCACGCCGCATTGCAGCAGCGCAAAAGTTCGACAAGGCCGTAGAAGACATTCTCCACAGCCTCGGAATGCCGAAGTCCACATTCAAGACAAGCATCGAGACTCAGGCCCCAAGCCACAACGGCTGCGACAAAATCGAGTTCCTTTTGGCCCCGAACCCGGGCGAAGGCGAAAAAAGCCTGCAAAAGGCCGTTTCGGGCGGCGAACTTTCACGTGTTTTGCTGGCCATAAAGAGCGTAATGGCAGAACTGGACAAGGTTCCTTTACTAATTTTTGACGAAGTCGATTCCGGCATAAGCGGCGAAGTTGGCAACAGCATCGGCGAAGCCCTGCAGAATCTTGGCAAGCACCACCAGGTACTTACCATCACCCATCTGCACCAGGTCGCAAGCCGAGCTCAGAACCAGTTGGCAGTAAGCAAGAAAGAAGTGGAAGGACGAACCTTCACATCTGTTGCAGACCTCAACCGCGAAGGCCGAATTGACGAACTTGTGCGCATGCTCGGAGGGGAATCCGAAACCGTCCGCGAACATGCAAAACAACTTTTGGAGAAAGTATAATGGGCAAAAAAGCATCGGAAGTACGCCTGCGGACCCGCATTTGGAGCATCCTTAGGGCAATCGTCTTTGTTTGCGTGATTGTTTTCATTTGGCTGGGCATGGCAAAAACCGCCTGCGCCCTTGTGGCCATAGCCCTGATCATGGGCTGGGTCAACCTTTACCAACTTCGCTCACAGGAAATCGAGAAGCCCTACTACAGACTTTGGCTGAACGTCATCGATGGTCTGCTGCAGTTCATTGTGATGACAAGTATCTTCGTACGCGACCTGTACTATTCCGAAAGCGCCGAAAAACTTTTGGGAGTCGGCTGCGCCGTCGTACTCGCCCGCCTCATCGCGCACAGCCTGTTCTCGCTGGGGGTTCTCCGCGAAGGCAAGAAATTGCCACAAAAGAGGCGCTGGGCGAAACTCGCGAACATCGCCACCACGGCCACCATGGGCGTGTATCTTTTGAACCTCGAAGACTACCAGCAGATTTGCATGGTCGCCACCATTCTCCTGATTGCAGCCTCCACCGTGGCCTACGCCTACTGGTACTACCGCGATCCCGCCCACCGCAAGCCACTTTCCATAGCAAGCCAACTCACCATGAGTCGCATCGTGCTCACGCCGTTTTTCCTGTGGGTGTTCTTCTACGACAACGACCTGAATTACAGCAACAACAGTCTTGTATTCAAGAGCCTTGCTTTGATCATGGTCCTTGGTTTTATGCTCACCGATTTTCTTGACGGCAAACTCGCCCGCGCCATGGGCGAAGTGAGCACGCTAGGCAAGTACCTGGATCCATTCAGCGACAAGATTTCGAACATGACGATTTTCATGTGCTTTATCGCCACGGGATATGCGCCCGTGTGGATGGTGGCGCTCATCTATTTCCGTGAATCCAGCGTTGAAACACTCAGGACGCTCGCCGCAAGCGAAGGCCTGATCATGCCGGCGCGCCGTAGCGGCAAGTGGAAAACGGCTTTGCAGGGCATTGGAATCGTAGCCATATTGCTCGGCGCAATCGACCCTGTGCGAGCGATGGTTCCAGGCCTTGAAAGCATCTGGGGTTCATTCCCCAAGGTCGTCATGGGAATCATCACCGCAATCACTTTAATCAGCGGCGTGGACTACTTCGTTTCGAGCAAGCACATTCTCAAGAAATTCGTCTAATTCCTCGATTTTAAGCCATTTTGAAAAAGAATTGAAAGCAGAAGCCTTGCCAAATGGCAAGTTTTTTTCTATATATGGATTAACCTCGACGCGGGGTGGAGCAGTTGGTAGCTCGTCGGGCTCATAACCCGAAGGTCGCAGCGTTCAAGTCCTGCCCCCGCTACTAAAAAAACTCGGTGAAAACCGAGTTTTTTTTTGCATGCAAGAATTTTCCGAAAACATCCGCCGCTATAATGCGCAACATTTTACAAAAGCGGCGATCCAAAGCGAAAAACGCACCGGCGGATTTATTCCGGATAGGCACAGCAGCGGAAACCGATTGTCGAAGACTTGTAGAAATCACCCACCTTACGGTATGGAATCTTTTCGCCTGTCAAGAACACGGCTTCAATATGGTCGGGCACGTATACAAGACCTCCACCAAGTTCTTCGAGCCACTCGTCGCCACCGCGCTTGTATTCGGAATACGGGGCGTAATCGACTCCCAAGGAATTGCCGTTGGAATCCTGCACGTCAAAGAACTGCAGACTGTCCTTGAAATCCTTTTGGGTCAAAATCTTGTACAGCGTCCGACTAGTGTCCGCAACGAACACCGTATCGATCCTGGTGCCTTCCCTGTAAAGATAAACGGAATCCTTGGTATAGGCAAGTCTTGTATAGAACGGGAAGAATCGGTTTGTGCACTGCGCAATGGTTTCGTGGTCGATGCCATCAAAAATCTTGTAACTAGCGCCCTTGATTACCGCAGCCGTATCGCTGGAACGCCCAACAACCCATTCCTGATACTGGCCGGGCATGTCGCGCACGCCCATGGGGTTGACGCAGCGTGAATCGCGTTTGGTAACGTCGGCCGCCGATACAGAATCGCCCGTAGAGACGTTGCAGAACGTGAGCAGGTATTCCGAAGAACCCTGGTTGCCTTCTTCGACAACACCGTAAGTGAGCGAGCCTCCAGAAAGGCAAACCAGTTCCCAATCGCGTTCCTTACAAAGTCCAACGGTAAATCCGCTTGCGCTCATGGATTCGCACGCCGCCTTGGCGTCGGCAAAAAGCACATTACTAACAAATTCACCATCTTCGTTTTGATGTTCCAACTTTTCCATGCAGAACTTGTTTGAATCCGATGCAGCAACAGGGACAAAGCCCTCCGGGCATTCCAGTTCGCTTGCCAAGGCCCCGGGAGAAACATAGATGGTATCAATCAGCGCCACCGAATAGTAACCCGACTTGTCGATAGAGCGGATTCTCAGAATCAGGGTATCGCCCGGAGACACTCGACGGATGGTGTCCGTCACGAAGGTCCCCTGCGTAGAATACTTCATCGTGTCGCCCGAAACCTGGTATAGTTTTCCGTAGCGTCCTTCACCGCCGGCATCCTTGTACGTCACCCAGGATTGGGAATAGGCATCGTAGCGGTCGATTTTGTACGAGGCCACGGTATCGTAGCACAAGCCCTGCACGCAGCCGCTGGAATACAGCAATACGGTGTCGACCTCAATCTTGTAGTCCAGGTCTATCGGATCCATGCTCTGGCTCCAGAAAATGCGCAACCTGTTGTTGCTGTCGAGTCTAGCCATACCCGGGAACAAAGTATCTTCGATGGTAAAAATCTTTGTAGGCATCAAAGGAGCGATGGAGTCCGTGGTGATGAACAACTGGTTGTCTTCCACTGTAGAAAGTCCTTCGTCGCCCGAGGCGTTTCCGCTGGAATCCCAGGATGTAATTCCGACCGTATACTTGGTTTCGCTACGAAGGCCATCTATGATGACCTTGAACTTGTTCAAGGAGTCGTTTTCGAAATCAAAGCCCTTGCCATCGATGACGGCTATGCGCAAGTAATTCTTGACCTTGTCGCCGTGGCTTACGGAATCAATCCAAACGGAGTCGTTGTCAGCCTTGACGCGGGCATGACGCTTGTAAAGGGATCCTCCAATGCTGTCGACACCATCGGCGGAATAGACAGCCACCTTCAAGTTGCGCAGGTCTTCGTCGGTATCGTAAGAATAAATTTCCAAGTTATAGCCGACGATGGGCCCCGAAAGTTCCATAGGCTTGTAAAAATCGGTCTGGTCCGTAGGGCGGAACCATTCCAACTGCACACCAGTCGTCCATACAGAGTCAAGAATCGTCACACGCGAAGGATCGATGTCGTCGCCGAAGTGCATATAGATATGCTGCACGGAGCCTGGATCGTCACCATCGGAATAATCGGCGAACAAGGCGACATGGAGACTGCAAAGGGCCATGCCGAGACTGTCGTAGCGGTCCATGTATTCCGCAACGATCGACGTCATGTCGATAGTATCGTACATGTCGGAGCTCTTGCTGTTGTACTCGAAATACTTGTCGGCCTTTTCAATCTGGTCGTCGGTCACCTCTTTGTCGGCGCTGTCTACGACAGATTCTCCGACCCACATGTACACACCGGAAAAGTCCACCCTGTCCATAGGATAGTGGTAGCGAATCTGGTAGCAGGCAGCCCCGCTATCGGCATCGTCAGCGCATTCACGCAGCACGGTTATTTCGGTAGGTTCACGTTCAAAAAGGTATTCTGTGCTGGAACTGTCGTCGGAACAGGCGACGAGCGATGCCAAAACAGCAAACAAGACATTTAATTTAAAAAGGCGCATAAACATCGTATATAATTTAGCAAAAAGAAAACCGGACGCTCTCGCGTCCGGCTTTCAAATTCGATTCAAGCGAACTTAGTTGGCTTCTTCCGGGTAAACGGAAACCTTCTGGCGCTTAGCATCGAGGCGTTCGAACTTCACAGTGCCGTCAACGAGGGAGAACAAGGTGAAATCCTTGCCCATGCCCACATTGTTGCCCTTGTGGAAGTGAGAACCGCGCTGGCGAACGATGATGTTGCCAGCCTTGACGGCTTCGCCCGCGTACTTCTTGACACCAAGGTACTTGGCGTTACTATCGCGGCCGTTACGTACGGAACCTTGACCTTTCTTATGTGCCATGGATTAAGCCTCCTTAGCCTTACGCAGAGAGTTCTTCTTGACCTTTGCAGGCTTAGCGATACCCTGAGCGATCTTTTCCTTGCGAGTGAGCGGCTTGTTCTGAGCCTTCTGCTTGGCAAGGGCAGCCACGCGAGCGCGGTTGCGGGTAATAACTTGAGGATCTACGACTGCAGATTCAGCGCCGGAGCGGAGTTCCGTGACGAGCACCTCGGTATAGCCCTGACGATGACCGTTACGACGTTCGTAACGGGTACGACGCTTCTTCTTGAACACGATGACAGTATCGTATTTGCCGTGGTCGAGAACTTCAACCTTGACAGAAGCATCATTCAGGACAGGGGTGCCGATTTGCACTTCTTTTCCTGCGAAAAGAAGAACGGACTTGAGCTCCAGTTCGGAACCAACAGCTGCGTCGATGGTCGGAACCTTGTAGGTCTTGCCGAGTTCGACTTTATACTGGAAACCACCTGTTTCAACAATAGAATACATTTTTGTAATCCTTTTTAGGTTGCTATTGGAGTCCCAAATTTAGTTAAATCCGGCAAAAAATTAAAGGGGTTTATCCACAGAAAATGAACAAAAAATCCGGTTTTTGGTAAAAAAATTCCTTTTCCCGGATGTTTTTCCGGTTTAACGAAGATTCTTCGCCCGAACTTTCATAAAAAGGGCCTTTTTCGCCCCCGTTTCAAGGATTGGATTCACCCCTCACCCCCTAAATTTCCTATCTTTGTGCCGTATTTTAATTTTGGTAGAGAGCCCTACCAAAGCAACAACGTGCTAAAGGACCTCCTAATGAGCAAAATAATGAGCCTCAATGGCGATTGGCAGATGATCTGGGACACCGAAGATACAGGCATCACCAACCGTTGGTATGCAACTTACCCAGAAGAAACCGAAACCGTGTCCGTCCCCCATGTCTGGGAACGCGCTTTCGACAAGCTTCTGATGTCTCAGGACTGTGCTTACTATTTCAAGCGTTTTACTGTTGAAGATGAAAAGCAGGTAACCAAGCGTATTTTCCTGCGTTTCAGCCGCATTGCAACCCACGCCACGGTCTGGCTCAACGGCAAGCTCCTGGGCACTCATTTCGGTGCATATACTCCCTTCGTCCTGGAAACCCAGAAGGCATTGAAGATCGGCGAAGAAAATATTCTCTGCGTCCGCGTGGCAAACATGGGTGCATCCAACAGCCGCATTGACTTGGGACGTGAATCCAAGGAAGGTGCCGACGACCGTTTCGCCCACCCCAGCGAAATGCCCGTGGGTCACCCCTGGAACCAGTATCCCTTTGGCGGTATCTACGGAGACGTGGAACTGATTCTCGGTACGGCAGCATTCATTTCCGATGTTCATGTGGAACCGGACCTGGACCAGGAACGCGTGGCTTGCGAAGTCAGCTTCAACAATCCCCGCGGCTTCCAGACCCGTCTCCGCGTCCTTATGAAGAACCCGGACGGCGAAGTTTACGAGCATTTCATCGACAACATCAAGCTGGACAAGGAAAACGCAACCCAGCGCTATACTTTCGAGGTGAAGGACGTAAAGAAGGACAAGTTCCTCTGGTCTCCGGAACATCCCAACACTTTCGCCATCGAATTCCAGATGGAAATCAAGGCCGCAAAGGAAAAGGACGGCAAGGAAGTCAAGCGTCCTGAATACGCCTATTCCGTGGTCCGCACCTTCGGCTTCCGCAAGTTTGACTGCCTGAAGGGCGACTACTACCTGAACGACCAGATTCTTAAAATCCAGGGCATGAGCTACAACCAGCAGTGGAGCGAAGGCGGCCTCTGGACCTACAACAATCCCAAGCTGGAACAGGACCTGAAGAGCATCAAGGCTCAGGGTTTCAACGCCATCCGTAGCTGCGGCGCCCCCCTTACGGAAGATGCGCTGAACCTCTGCGACAAGCTGGGCATCATTGTCTTCCAGGAATTTCCCATCCACACCATGCGCTCCACCCCCCAGGGTCTGGAAATTGCAAAGAAGCTGATTAACGACATCGTCGCAGAACAGCACAACCACCCCTGCATCGGCGCCTGGGTCCTGGGCTCCGAGAACGGCACCTTCCTGCTGCAGAACGGCAACAAGATGCTGAACGCCATTAGCCCGGTGGACATGACCCGCCCGGCAATCAGCAACCTGAATTCCATCTACCTGGACAACGAGGGCAGTTTCCACAAGGATACGGGAAAGCTCCTTCCGGTGACCGTGGACCGCATCTCCCAGTACGCCACCCTGCGCATCAACCCGCGCATGAGCCCCAACGCAAGCTACACCCACTATCTGGCACACTGCTTTGACCGCGATAACGAGGAACTGATGGTCCCCGATTCTGGTCTCGGTGACGCCGTATTCCAGGATGAAGAAGAGAACGTAGCAAGCGACATCAACAACAAGATGCTGGTGACCCTGAAGAACCACACCCTGCTGACCGCCGCGGCAACTTCCATTTCCGGTCCTCGCAGCACCAAGAACCAGAAAGCCATCAAGACTTTCGTCAAGCAGGTGGAATCCTTCGTCGAAAGCGATCTTTCTGTATGGAAGAGCTATAAGGACTTTATCGCCGACGCGAACCGCATCGCCATCAAGAGCAAGCTGGACCAGATTACCGCATTCCAGAGCAACCCCCAGATCGCAGGTTTCTTCCTGGACCAGTGGGCTGACTGCGGTACCGACTTCAGCGGCATCAACGACGAGAATCGCGTAAGCAAGGGTTTTGAAAATTTCACCAAGGAAATCACCGCCCCCAGCCGCGCCCTTGTTAGCGAACTGGAGCATGTAGTCGCTCCTCAGGGCGAAGTCAGCTTCCAGGTAACACTCCTGAACAACAAGCGCTACGAAGAACTGACCGTCCAGGTAAAGCTTCTGGACTCCAAGGGCAAGGAAGTTTCCAGCCAGAAAATCGCTCCGGAAGAACCCGCCGGCAAGACAAGCCTCACCCAGCTTGGCATCTGCACCTTTATGGCCCCCCGAGCAGAAGGCGAATACAAGATTCAGGTTTCCCTGCTGGACAACGGCAAGGAAATCCACACTTCCGAAGAAGACCTGCTGGTCATCGCCCAGGCCGACGTTCGTGCAGCCGAAAAGAAGGTCTGCTTCCTGGACAACTGCGAAGAATCCAGCGACGCTCTTGCCGCACTTACCGGTCCTGAACAGATCATCTTTACCGCAAACCTCAGTTCCTGGCCCGACGAAATTCTGGACAAGATCGTGGACGTCACCAAGAATGGCGGCAAGACCCTGCTCCTTTCCGACATGACCCAGGACGACATTGACTACATGAACCAGAGCCATCTGTTCGACTTTGAAATTCAGTCCCACTGGAGCACTGGCGCAAACGAGCTGTCCATCCACTACCTGCCCAAGGGTTCTGCACTTGCCACCGTCTTCGGAGAAACCGCAGTGCTGGACCACAATGCAGCAGCAGTCATGCCCAGCATCTCCCTGAACGAGCTGTCCGGCGCACAGGTATTCGCCCGCGACCTGACCTTGAAGGATGGAGCGGTCATCACCGGCGCCGACCTGCAGTTGGTCCCCTTCGGCAAGGGCAAGATCATGTTCAACCAGTTCAACGTCTTCGAAGGCCTGGAAACCAGCGCCCTGGCTGACGCCCTGTTTGCAAAGATCGTAAGCCTCCTGTAAACGGACATAAAATATACCAGCGCGGTTTCCTAGCGCTGGAACAAGGAAGAACCGCCAGAGTAACCGCTGACGGTTCTTTTTTAGTTTATATAAAAGTACGTTGATAAAGTCTATCGGATTTTACCCGAATGCGCATTCACATTTAGCGGAACAGAATCTTTTTGAGGCGAACTGTGCATTTTTATTATTTTTTCGCAAAGACAATCAGGTAAAGCATGTTCAGAAAAATCATCCTCCCCATTTCCGCCGCCGTTGCAGCTCTTTCCTTCAGCGCCTGCGCCAGCTCCGAAAAGAAAACCGTAAATGAACCCCAGGCGGTTTCCGTAGCTGTAGCGACCGACCAGCAGGACTCAGCAATCGCCACACCGACAACGGCTCCAGAAATAGAGACCGTCAAAACCTGGCAAGGCCTTCTGAGCACAACGGTCGCCGATTACGACAACTGCGAAATTCTGACAGATTCAGAATCTGCATTTAAGGTCAAGATGACCGTCAACGGCACAGGAACCCTCACCATGGAGGCCTCTGTAGTCAACAATGCAATCCAAAGCATTTTGCAGGCAACCTATAAGGAAGGGGCACCTCAGGAAATCATCGATAGTGAATGCAAATTCGCTCATAAGGAACTGAAAACCAGTACAACCACGATTTCATGTGAAGGAAACTCCATAACTGTTTCTGAAACCGATTCTAAAAACATTGATTATTTCAGAGCGTTATCCAACGGGATAAAAAGCGCCTGCAAATATTTTAAGGCAGAAGACGCTGTCGATAGCCTAAAAAGCACTCAGAATGTCGTCAAAGAGCCTGTAGTACCAGTCTGCGATATAGACATGGATTCCAATGAATGGACTTTCGTGCAGAAAGGAATCAGCGAGAAGATATTCTTTGAAGGAGACGCAATCAGGACAATTAGAGATATGTCTGAGGACTTGGGTTCCGTGAAATCTTGCCAGGAACTGATTTATCTCGCCATACTTAACCAAAACCAGCAAGACATACAGTGCGAAGGTTCCATCGCAAAAGCACACTATGAAGACACACTAAAATTCGACACCAAAGAAGAATTTCAAAAAATCAAGGAAGGACTTTATAAAAGTATGAAGATAAAATGTCCTACTGACGAATCCACCACCGAGCCACTGTTTTTCCAAGGCGAGCCTATAGGCCCCAATGCCCCCCAAGCAAACCCTGAAGCTACAGAAGTAAGATCTATAGGTGAGCCGCCTATCCGCGCAAAGTGCAAGACCGACATGGAATCCAATCTGTGGACCGTCGAATTCGAAGATGTCAGTGAAGTTTTGACCTACGAATTCAAAGGGGATGTAACCAAGTTTACCCGCGAAATAACAAGGAGTTTTGAAACCCCCAAGGACTGCGCTGATTTCGTAAACACCCGCACAGCAAAAGGGGAAAAATATCGCTGCGCAGGCACAATAGCCTATGAAACATTAGAGGAAACGGAAAAAGAAGGCCTTACCAAAGAAAGCGTAATGTCCCAATTGAAATTTCACTGCAATCAATAAAACCTTTTCTGCAGGAGGTTCTTACCTCAGCGCACTGACCGAACGGTTTTCCCAAATGCATTACGTGAGCGAGCGAAAATCGTAGGTTCTTCACATGGCGTACTGAGCGAACGGGAACCGTGAGCCTTTGCTAAGCAATGGCGAGAGTGAGGGAACTACAGGAGGTTCTTACCTCAACGCACTGACCGAACGGTTTTCATACAAAAAAGACTCGGTGCCGTATGAGAGAGAAGGCAAGCACCGAGTCTAAACACCCAAGTCCGATATCCACGCGACTACCCGTTAATGTCGAGGATAAAAACAAACCTGTATAACCTTAAATTACACAAAAATGTGACGGAAATCAAGTTTTCCTTTTGAAATACTCCACAACGAATATTCCAAGTTGGAACAAGTCGATTCCCATAAGCTATATTTTGCGTATGAACACTGTCAATTTAGAGAAATATTCCGACCTTCTGGCAAACAACATCCGTAAGGCAAGCAAGAAAATCCGCACCCTTAGCGCAGAGACCCGCAGCAAGGTTCTAGCCCGCGTGGCAGAACTGCTCCGCGCAAGCAAGCCGGAGATTCTTGCAGCAAACCAGTTGGATGTGGACGCCTCCCGCGGTAAGATCAGCGACGCCATGCTGGACCGCTTGACTTTGAATGACGCCCGCATTGAATCCATGGCCAAGGGCGCCGAAGAAATCGCAGCGTTCACCGACCCGCTGGGTCGCGTACTTGAAGCCCGCGAACTGAAGAACGGCATCAAGATTAGCCGCGTGGCAGTGCCTATCGGTTCTGTGTTCTTTATTTTTGAAAGCCGCCCCAACGTGACTATCGACGGTGCCTGCCTCTGCTTTAAGGCGGGTAACGCCGTGATCCTCCGTGGCGGTAAGGAATCCCTGAATTCCGCCAAGTGCCTGGCTGAAATTTTCCGCAAGGCATTGACCGAAAACGGCGTTGATGCTGACGCAGTCCAGCTGGTGACGGAAACCAGCCACGACCTGGTGGGTATGCTGCTCCAGCGCAACGACTGCATCGACCTGGTAATCCCCCGCGGTGGCGAACGCCTAATTCGCGCGGTTGTGGAACAGAGCAAGATTCCCGTGATCAAGCACTTCAACGGCATCTGTCATGTCTATATAGATAAGGCCGCAGACATCGAAAAGGCCGAGAAGATTTTGATTAACGCCAAGACACAGCGTACCGGCGTCTGCAACGCTATGGAATGCGTCCTGTTCGACAAGGCCTTGTCCACTGCTGACGTCAAGCGACTGGTAGACGCCCTCACCTGCCGTGGCGTAGAACTGTTCGGCAACGCTGACGCCCAGAAGCGTCTGGAAAGTATCGCAAGCGTCACCGACATCGGCGACGAAGCCAACTACCACACCGAATATCTGGCATTGAAGGCCAGCGTAAAGTTCGTGGAAAACGTGGAAGAAGCTGCCGACCATATTGAAAAGTACAGCAGCCGCCACACGGAAGCCATCGTTTCCGAAGATGCCGCCGCACAGGATTACTTCGTTGCAAACGTAGATTCCAGCAGCGTCATGGTGAACGCCAGCACCCGTTTTGCCGACGGTGGCGAATACGGCCTGGGTGCCGAAGTGGGCATTTCCACCGACAAGCTCCATGCCCGCGGCCCTATGGGAGTAGAAAGCCTCTGCACTTACAAGTGGGTTCTCCGCGGCGAAGGACAGGTTCGCGGTTAAAACCAGCGAAACGAACTTTCTCGCAATTTACCCATAAATCAATCGGATTGCGCAGCCTTATAGGTAAACGCAATCCTTTTTTTTATCGGAAAGGCTTTTCTCACGAGCATTTTGCCACATTCTGACATTAATCTATCGTCATTCAGCATGCTCGACAGCTTTTTTCACCTATTTTATTACGCACAAATTAAAATTTTACCTATAAACACAATTTATTCTTTCAATTTATAGGTAATTTCCGCAAAAAAACACAAAAATCTAGTCTCCGCACATTCTGGTATTTGAAGATTCGTTAATTTCCTCGTTGGAGCCAGACGGGCAAACTACAGAGCCGGACTTGCCGCCACGCTTTATGAGCAGGTTCTTGACAGCGGGCATATCATGATACAAATCCACAAGAGAACTTCCATACCAACACTTGTTCATTTCCTCTACATCAATTTTTTCGGCGACCATTTTTATGATATCCACCTTCGCAGACCTTGCCAAGGCGACATCACAAAATCCCGGCACCCCGCCAAAATCAAAAAGAAGTTTGACCATATCCCGATTGTTCTTCAGCATGGCGCGGGTCATCATGGATAGCAATTCATCGCTAGGCCCGCTGACATCGATAGAATAGGGGTCAGCCCCGGCAAGCAATAACAGTCGAGCCATTTTCAGATTACCACGGTCTATAGCCATCCCAAGAAGGGAAATTCCTTCGTAATCCATCCCCATGGAAGACATTTCCCTGAAATTTTCCGTAAAGCACCCCTCATTGATGGAGGCGCCGCTTTCAAGCAGGTACGCCACCTTCTTGGTATCGCCACTGCGGACTGCATTCATCAGAGGAGAAGCACAGGATTTGGTACCAGCGACGCACTTTACGGTATAGGCAGGACCATCTACCATAAGTGAGCGGTCGTATTTTTCCTTGCCAGCATCAAACTTGTAGCGATAGATTTTTTTCCCTGCGGCGGTCGATGACCAGAAAAATGCGGACTCACCTTGATAATGATAAACGCCATCTGCTCGACGGTCTCCCGCCATGGGAATCTTGATTTCCCAATTTTCCAGACCATGCCAGTCCCCCTGCGCGGTAAGGACTGCATTCCATTCCTCATCCGTGGGGAGTCTCCATCCATCCGGGCAAACGCTCATGGCAACATCCCAGGTGTATAGCCTACCCGTTTCATCGCAGGACGCCTTATTGTCATAGCAATAGGAGTGGGGCGAATTGAAATTCAAATTTTCAGCAAGCCAGACCGCACTTCCCATATTCACCTTATGATAGACCTTGCCATCCCGCTTATCTTCCATAAGATTTTCATCGGCAAAAGACATGGCAACAACAGACAAGGCTGCTAACAAAAGGTTCCTAATCTTGCTCATCGTTTTTCCTCTTAAAAAAGGATTTCTTTACCTAAAACAATATAGCAAGAATAAACTAACTCCCATTTATTTTTATCTTTGAAATGAAAAAGAAACCAAAGGAAAAAAGATGAAGTTTGAAGATATCATGAAAGAAGTGAAGTTCGAAGTGGAAGTGGACGGCGTTATGTTGGCTCCCGCTATCGTTCAGGATGCAGACAAGGGCGATGTACTCATGATGGCATGGATGAACGAAGAAGCCCTCCGCCGTACCCAGGAATGCGGTGAAATGGTATTCTGGAGCCGTAGCCGCAAGGAGTACTGGCACAAGGGCGACACCAGCGGAAATGTCATGACCGTTGTGGAATGGGCTACCGACTGCGATAGCGACGCCTTGCTTTTCAAGGTTCGCATGCAGGGTCCGCAAGTGGCTTGCCACACCGGTGCCCGCAGCTGCTTCTTTAAGGTTTGCGATAAGTAGGGAACCTACCCGCAAAACTCTTGAAGAGAACGATTTCTAGCACAGATGATTCCGCAAGACGCAATTAAAACAGTCATCCAGCAACAAGGCTGGAAGCGATTGCTTCTTGCTGTTTCCGGTGGCTTGGACTCCATCTGCCTCGCCCACTTTTTTGTAGCCCACAAAGCGGACCTCGGCATTGAATGGCTGGGAATAGCCCATGTGCATCACGGGTTGCGAGAAGAAACAGCCGACAGGGATGCAGAATTTGTTCAAAATTTCGCCAAAAAAAACAAGGTCCCATTTTTTTTAGAAAAGCTGGATGGCGACCTTCTAAAAACTAAATGCGGCTCCTTGGAGGAAATAGCCCGGGATGCGCGCTACAAAGCCCTACGGAAATTTGCGACCGACAACCTCGCCGACGCCATCCTTACGGCACACCACGGCAATGACCAGGCGGAAACGCTCTATTACCGCATCCGTCGCGGCGTAAGCCTTTCTGGTCTCCAGGGAATTCACCCCATCCGGAAGTTTGAATCGGTGAACCTGTTCAGGCCCTTTTTGCAGGTCACCCGCAAGGACCTCCAGGAGTACGCAAAAAGCCAAAACCTTGACTGGAGAGAGGACGAGTCGAACTCAGACGAAAGCTACGCCCGCAATGCCATTCGCCACACCCACCTCCCCCATCTTGAAGAAACTGTTCCCGGCGCAGTGCAACAGCTGAACCATATAGCGGAACTAGCCCAACACGCCTACCCAAAAGTTCTTCAAGCTGCGGAAAAATCCTTTTCTGCGGCTCTTGTCCCCCACTGTCAATGGCCCTTTCAAAAAGTGTTTTCCCCTTACCAGGAAGTACTCGCCCTGAATCTAAAAAAGCTACCCTTCAGGACCCTTCCGGAAGCCCTTCAGGACGAGGTTTTCCGCCTATGGCTAGACAATCGGGGATTTAGACTTCCTGTAGGAGAAAGACTTCTCTCAAACGCAGGCGAAAACTTCATCCGTTTAAAGGGAATCTTCATCGAAAAATGCCGCGATACGCTCTGGATTTGCAATTTACACTCTGCATCGGGACAAAACAATTTGTATCTTGTAGACGAACAGAATTTTTCCGAAAAAGCCGAAGGATTGAGATTCCGAAAAGAGGGCGACATCCTATGGCCTAAAGACGAAAAGATTTCACCCCGAAAGCTGGAACAGTGGCTCCGCGGAAAAGGCATTCCCCGATGGATGTTCGATAGCCTGCCCCTGAGAGCTTCTGAAAACCGGATTCTTTTTGTACATGGCCTTCGACTTCAGGAAAGTTAATTTCAGCGTCATAACGATGTTATAAAGGATAGTATGAGTAAAAACCCGGGAAAACCAAAGCCCCCCTATCGCAGTAAGAACTTTATCATTCTGCTGGTGATGATCCTGCTCCTTTTTGTCATGTTCCCCCTGTCCTCCAGAAACAATGCGGATGACATGACCCGAACCGACTTCCTCGCCATGATGAGCGATTCCACCATGGTAATTACGGAAATGACCCTGCAGAAAACCCGCGACGGAGTAATTATCGAAGGTTCCCGCGGACTCACTGCAGAGGAAGCTACCGCAGGCAATAAGGACCAGGGGCTCCTGGCCCGATTCTCCCGCGGTGGAAACGACAGCCCCAACAGCAAGCGTTTCAAGAGCCACATGCTGGAAGTGACCAACGACCAGATTACCGCCTGGGAAATGTTCAAGGGCGTCAAGGTCAAGGTAATTCACGAGGAATCCTCCTGGCTGGACACCCTGGCAGCGTTCCTCCCGGCGATCCTCCTGATCGCATTCTTCTACATCATGATGAGAAACCAGATGGGCGGCGGCAGCAAGAGTCCCTTCGCCTTTGGCAAGAGCCAGGCCAAGCAGTTGGACCAGAAGAAGAAGACCTTCTTCAAGGATGTGGCCGGTTGCGATGAAGCCAAGCAGGACCTGCAGGAGCTGGTCGAGTTCCTGAAGGATCCCAAGAAGTTCGACCTTCTGGGCGGTCGTATTCCCAAGGGTGCACTGCTGGTCGGTCCTCCGGGTACAGGTAAGACCTTGCTTGCCCGTGCTGTGGCAGGTGAAGCCGGTGTCCCCTTCTTTAGCATGAGCGGTTCCGACTTCGTGGAAATGTTCGTGGGTGTAGGCGCCAGCCGAGTCCGTGACCTTTTCGAGAACGGAAAGAAGAACGCCCCCTGTATCCTGTTCATTGATGAAATCGACGCCGTAGGTCGCCAACGCGGCGCAGGTCTCGGAGGTGGTCACGATGAACGCGAGCAGACCTTGAACCAGCTGCTGGTGGAAATGGACGGCTTTACCGCCAACGAAGGCGTGATTCTCATTGCAGCAACCAACCGTCCCGACGTATTGGACAAGGCGCTCCTTCGTCCGGGCCGTTTCGACCGCCAGATCGTGGTGGGACTGCCTGACCTGAAGGGCCGTGAAGAAATTCTCCGGGTACACCTGAAGAAGCGCAAGGTACCCCTGGCTGATGACGTGGATGTTAAGGCAATCGCCAAGGGCACTCCGGGCCTTGCCGGTGCAGACCTGGAAAACCTGGTGAACGAAGCCGCCCTGATGGCTGCCCGATTCAACAACAAGCAGGTGACCATGCTGGACTTCGAGGAAGCCCGGGACAAGCTCTCCATGGGCGCAGAACGCCGTACCTTGCTCATGACCGACGAGGAAAAGCGTCACACCGCATACCACGAAGCTGGCCACGCCCTCATGACCCTATTGTGCAAGCATTCCGATCCGCTGCACAAGATTACCATCATTCCCCGCGGTCGCGCCCTAGGTGTCACCATGAGCCTACCGGAACGGGACCAGGTTTCCTACAGCCGCGAATACGCCGAAGAACGCATCATGATCATGATGTCCGGACGTCTGGCGGAACTGTTGACTTTCAACCACCAGAGTACAGGCGCCAGCAACGACATCATGCGAGCCACCGAACTTGCACGCAAGATGGTTACGGAATGGGGCTTCGACAACGAAATCGGACCGGTATGTTACGCCCGTACCGATGGCGAGGTGTTCCTGGGCCGTGAAATCAGCAAGCCCAAGGAAATGTCCGAAATGATGGCAGAAAAGATCGACAACGCCGTCAACGGGCTGATTAAGAGTTTGGACAAGCGAGCCAAGGACCTGCTGGAAGAAAATTCCGAACAGCTGAAGACCCTGGCCGAAGCACTCTTCGAATTCGAAGTTCTGGACCGCGAAGAAATTGACCGGGTCATGGCCGGCGAAAAACTTACAGGAACAAAGAAGAGTCGCCAGTACAAGGCTATGGAGGAAATGGCCGCAAAGAAGAAGGAAGACGATGTCCCTCCTCCCGATCCGGGCATGCAGCCCCCCGTAGCCCCCGTCAGTGACGCCCCCGTATCCGAAGTGAAGCCTGCTTCCGCCGAAGGAACGGAACCCGCTACGGAAAACTGCGAGCTTCCTCCCGAAGATCCAAAGAACCCGTCTTAATTTTTAGGCATCGCCATGTTGAACCAGCTGCTTAGCCAATCAAGGGCTCTTCCCTGGAAAATCGGAAACGATGTTCTGAGCTGTACCCCGACGCCCCTGATCATGGGCATTGTGAATGTAACTCCGGACAGTTTCTTTGATGGCGGAACCCACAATACCCTGGAAGCCGCCTTTGACCATTCCAGAAAGCTCATCGAGGAAGGGGCAATCATCATCGACATCGGCGGAGAAAGCAGCCGTCCGGGAAGCACACCCGTTTCCGTTCAGGAAGAACTGGACCGAGTCTGCCCCCTGGTCGAAAGGCTCTCGCCCTTTACCCAGGAGATGGGGTTCTACATTTCCGTGGATACGGTTAAGTCCAAGGTTGCCGCGGAATCCATGAGACTGGGCGCCCACATCATCAACGATATTAGCGCGCTGACCATGGACCCCCTCATGGCACAGACTGTAGCCACCACCGGCGCGTCGGTGGTGCTGAACCATATCCGAGGAAACTTCGGCACCATGCAGCAGGACTTCAAGCCCTACGAAAACGTAGTGAAGGAAGTCCACGACGAGCTGATGGACCAGGTTCTGAAATTACTGGCCCTGGGTGTGGACCCGCAAAAAATCTGCATCGATCCGGGTATCGGCTTTGGCAAGACCGTCCAGGACAACATTGACCTGATGAAATCCACGGAAGATTTCCTCACGGAAGGCTACCCCATCCTGATTGGAAGTTCCCGCAAGTCCTACATCGGAAAGATGAAAGGGCTGGAAAACAGCGACAGGCTGATACCTACGGTTACCGCAGGCATTGTAGCGGCCCTTGGCGGGGCAAGCTGCATCCGCGTTCACGATGTAAAGGAAGCAAAGGAATCCATGCTTTATCTGGAGGCTTTGAGTCGTGGTTCTGTTTAAACTTTTCGACATTATCGATGTTCGTATGGCAGACATCCTGGATGTTCTGCTTGTATCGATCATCATCTACTACATTTTCTCCCTTTTCCGCGGGACCCGTGCAGCACAGATGCTGTTCGGCGGTCTATTGCTGATCCTTGTCTGGATGATAGCCCAGTGGTGGGAACTTCACACCATCGCCTGGATTATCAGCAACCTGGCAACGCTAGGAATTATCGCCATCGTGATCCTGTTCCAGCCGGAAATCAGAAGCGCACTGACTCGAATCGGACAGGCGGCAAGCAAGCTGAACCTAAAGGACATCTTCTTTCACTCCAGCGGTCTGGACGAGGTCACCAAGACCATCACCACTGCCGTGCAGGATCTGGCAAAGACAAAGACCGGTGCACTGATTGTTCTCGAAAAGCGAGTGGGCCTGAGAAACTACGCAGACACCGGAGAAATCCTGAGTGCAAAAATCAGTTCCAGGCTGCTACGCGCCCTGTTCTTCCCCAATTCGGCGCTTCATGACGGTGCAGTCATCCTCAACAGCAAGCAAATCGTTGCAGCGGGCTGTATCCTCCCCATGCCTACGGGAAACGCGGAAAAGGAAGCCGGATACGGCATGCGTCACCGCGCCGCAAAGGCCCTGGCCTCGGAATGCGACGCCCTGGTCATTGTCGTTTCCGAAGAAACCGGTTTTATCTCGATTGCATACCGCAACACTCTGAGAAGGAATTTAAGCATACAGGAACTGAAGCTTGAAATCATCCGCCACTGGGGTGAACTGTTTAACGATGTACGAGAAAAGCCGAAGCAGGAAATTGCAACGGAAAGTGCAGACTAGGAACCTTTTTGAACTATAGAGATATCGCTTATGGAACCGGGAAAAAATACGGAACAGCAGACCGAAGAAGACAAGAAGCAAAAGCGCAATCGTAGAAACAAGATCATCCTTATCTTGATGTTCTTTATGCTAATCGCCCTTTTCCTCGTTCAGTGCCAGCTAGATAAGATCAAGCAGGAAGAGCTACGCAAGCAGCAGGAAACAGAACAGGAAATCGCAAGAAAGCATACCCTGGACAGTCTCAACCAGGCAGAAAAACGGCGCGCCGATAGCCTCCGGGCCCTGGACAGCCTTGCCATAATCAATTCGGCAGACAGTCTCCGCAAGGCAGACAGCCTCGCACGCATTGCGGACAGCATTCGTGTCGCAGACAGCATCGCCGCCATGAAGCCAAATGTCAACCGAGACAGCATCCGCAAAGTTCGCGACAGCATCAGACACGTGCAGGACAGCGTAAAGCATGTCCGCGACAGTATTGCTACAGCAGAAAAAGCAAAGCAGGATTCCATCGACAAGGCGAACAAGGCCATCGCCGACAGCATCGCCGCTGCAGAAAAGGCAAAGGCCGCGGAAGACGAAAAGAAGCGCCTCCAGGATAGCATCCGCAACTCCGACAAGAATCCTCCTGTTGCAGAAATTACACCTCCCGCAGGTCGCTACTACGAGCCCATCAAGCTGAAGGTCAAGTGCGACGAAATCAAGTGCAAGACCTTCCTCTCCATCGGAGACACTCTAAATCCCGTGGACGCCAGTAAGGCGGTTCAGTACAACAAGACCGGCTCCGTATTCTACTATGCGGTAGACTCCGTCGGAAACCGCACCCCGTGGGAAGAAGCCAAGTACGATATGGCCAGCGACAATGTTTGCGGCAAGAATTCCTACCCCGTTCCCGTTAACGGCAAGACCGTCTGTGTGGACGCCTACGAATATCCCAACAAGGCCGACGAAAAGCCCAAGGACATGGTCTCCCAGGCAGAAGCCGCAAACCTCTGCCAGCAGGAAGGCAAGCACCTCTGCAGCATTACGGAATGGCAGGCTGCCTGCCGTGGCAAGGACAACCTAAAGTATTCTTACGGCGACAGCTATAAGCAGAACAAATGCAACACCAACACCACGGCAGCCCAGCGTTCCGGCAGAAAGGTTCAGTGCCGCAGCTGGTGGGGCATGAACGACATGAACGGAAACCTCTGGGAATGGACATCCACCACCAGCAAGGAACACCCGGACAAGTACCTGGTTGCAGGCGGCGCCTGGAATACCAATAACGGAAGCAAGTGCACCGAAAGCAAGTTCAGCTTCTACCCCCAGAACCAGTATCCCAGCGTAGGCTTCCGCTGCTGCAAGTAACAGCGACGAGATCTAGACAATTCAAAAAAGGCTGATGATATCAGCCTTTTTCTTTTTATGCTAGTCTTTTATTTCGTTGTCATTTAATTCAACATGAAGATGTTCCGCCTCCCCCTTTTCCCAAAGGACGGTACAACGGGAACCTATCCGGGACTTTACCAGTTCCACCAGTTTTTTACGCTGTTCCAGGGAAAGGTCCTTAATGCGAAAATCGAAGGCGGCGTTCCGGTAATGCTTGGAATTGCGGACGTGCCCGGGAAAGTCGTTTCCGCTGGTAATGACCGGAGTATAGTCGTCCCCCACCACCACATGAAAACTGTTAACGATTTCAAGACCGATGGTATCCATCAACGGAGATAAACTCTCCAGATAGACACCCTGCTTCTGTCGGGTCCGCTTCAAAAGCAGGCGATGAACTTCGCGATCATTGAAGGGCCTTACATTCAAATGCCGGATATAGTCCTCGGCAGACCAGGTTTCCTCCACGACGGGAGGTTCATATCTAGGAACGGGCTGCTTATTCGATTCAATCAAGTCATGGACAAACCAGATAACTAAAATTCCGAAAATCGGAAATATCCAGAAAATGTACCTGAGTAAATACTTGATAATCATTTTACACAAAAGCCCTACTTTTTCCGCTCCAAAAAATACTATTTTATAGACATGAAAAAATCACTCACACTCATTGCAGCATCTACTCTGGCATTTCTGTTTACCGCATGCGGTAGCGAAGAAAAGAAAGATTTTGTCGGCTACTGGCACGAAGCGGAATCCGACATCGTCTTTGAAGTTCTGAAGAACGAAAATCAGTACATTATCCGCAATGTCAACGGGGACCTGACAGCCGATCCCAGTGCCGACGGAAAAATCTGCGGCAGAAATTCCTTGAACATGGCTTACTGTATGTCCCTGAAGGGTGATTCCGCCTACTACGAATTCGCCGACATCGTTACCGGCTATAAGCGAATCAGCAAGGAACAGTACGACAAGATTTTCGCAACCAAGTCCAAGGCAACTTTCAAGCCGATTGAAGCCGACACGACTGTGCAGGACTAGTTCCAGACACCAAGTAAAATTTCAATCCCGAACCGCAAATGCGACTCGGGATTTTTTATTTCCCCCGGCAAAAGACTTTCGCCAATTTTTTCGCCGTTTTTTACCAAATTTATTCTTTCAGGGCCTTCGTCAACATGGGAACCACGTCCAGCTTGCGACTCAGGCGGCGTTCGCAGAAAATGACTCCGGGACGAACCGACTTTCCGAATGCAGCTTCGGCAACGGCCTGAGCAGAAGAGCCCCCACAGTAAAGGATGAAGGAAGTTTCCCTGAATCCAACGCGACAGAACGCCATACGATAGGAGCTATTCAAGGACGCGACGCCAGGACCTTCCACTAGATTTTTCATCACGGCAAGCATCCGGTCATTGAAGGAATCGATTGAATCTTCGTGAGGCCAGTCCAGGCTTCCCAGGCGAAAGCGTACACCCGCAATTTCGTAATCCTTGGCATCGGAATTGAAGATTTCCTCGTCGGTCATGCCGTCAAAATTCTTGGAAGCTTCCTGCATGCCCTGATAAATTTTCTGAATTTTCTCGAATTCTTCTGCGTAGGAAACATTCTCTGCAGGGGAAAGAATGGCGACCAGTTCCTGATAGATCGTGCGGTCCATATCCGTGCAGGTCACCTTGTTCAAGTTCAAGGTATCCGTCATGATTCCCGCCAGAAGGATCTTCGCCACCTCGGCGGTAATTTCCACATCCAGCTCCTTGAAGCTGGTATAGACGATAGAGCAGGTGGAGCCTACAGGCATGTACTTGGCATACAGCAGCTTGGATTCCACAATATCACCGATACCGTGATGGTCCATAACCTGCAAAATGCGGGCATCCCGCGCACCATCAACTGCCTGGGCGTAGTCGCTGTGATCCACAAGAATCAAGCGAGTGGGTTCTCCATTCCGGGATGCAGCCTGCGGTTCGACCTTCAACAGAATCTCTGGCAAATCAAAGCCAAAGGCTTTTGCGGCAAAGACGGTTTCGTTATTGGCCTTCCCCGCTATACGGGCAACCACATTGTAGCCAAGTTCCTGCATCAAGCGGGCATAGGCCAGCGCCGACATGACGGAATCTCCATCGGGAGTCTTGTGCCCGATGACAATCGCAGGTTCTGCCCCCGGTGCAACCTGTCGGGCGGAACCCCAGTCTAAAGAATCAATTGCCTTGCGGTAGAAGTTCATTTTTTCCTTTTTTATTTTCGGCGGAGTGATCCTGCGCTGAGTCTTCTATGGAAAAAATAACAACACTTTATCACGAACAACCTATCCGTTTTTCTCTTTTTTAGGTATTTTTGAACTTATGAGAACAAGTGTTTATAAAATAGTGACCATTTCAGCCATGGCTGCCCTCTTCATGACAGCCTGTTCTGATTCCAGCTCCACAAAGGCCGATGTAGGCGACGATACCCCTACCCTTTCCAGCGACTCTCTTGATTCAACGGAACAGAGCAGTTCCAGTACCTCCGAAAAATTGAGTTCCGCAAACGAAGATACCCCGGTAGAAACAAGTTCCGCTTCCCAGGACTCCGAACCGGAATCCGACGACGCAGAATCCAGTTCTTCAGAAAAAGTTGCTGACGAAACGGATTCATCCAGTTCCAGCGAAGCAGAAGAACCCACAAGTTCCAGCAACGAGGCCGAGGTTTCCAGTTCCAGCGAGATCGAGGAATCCTCCAGTTCCGAGGAAGCCGTACCTACGCTTAGCGAAGAATGCCTGGCAATGCGCAGCACCCAGGATCAGTTCATTCCCATGGAAGATGTTTTTGACTGCGTCCTGCCTAAAGAAAAGCTGGTATTCGTCATACGCCATGGTGAACGGGACAAGAGCGCCGAGGGAACTACAGGCGATCTAAACGAAAACGGCAAGTCCCAGTCTTTCTACCTAGGCGAAAAAATTGCCCCCAAGAGTTCGGAAGAATTCTACTACATCAGTACAAAGACTTACCGCACCCTCAATACCGACATTTACATTTCCAGGGGCAAGGGAGAAACCTTCCTGGATAGCGCTACCGTTTTCAGCAAGGACAGCAGCTATCACTTTATAAAAAGCGATGACTTCACCGAAAAATGGTTCGTAAAAAACAAGGACATCAACAATTGCGACGGCGTTACAAGCTGGGCTCGTTTCACCAAGTTCGCTTACGAACCAACCGCCTGCCCTGAAGTATTCTACGACGCTGACGAAAAAACAAAGGAATTCATCGATACATACTTCATGTACGACAATATCCAAAATGTCACCATAGTCGCTACCCACGACAAGTTCATTGCCCCGTTCCTTATTTCCCTGACCGACCGAAAAATCGGCTTCGAAGCTCATGAGTATGTCAAAAAGAATGGGTACGACAATGACTGGAACCAAGGGGTATTCAAGCACTGGCCTAACTACCTGGCAGGAGTCGCTATTATCGTTAACGAAAACAATGAAAGAGCGTATGTACCGGTAAAAGGCTTAAAGACCGGCTATCTGGGATACCACTGCCTCTCCGACAGCGAAGACGACTACCCCTGCTCCATGTGGGAAAAGGACGTGAAATAAAAACGCACCGCACTTTTTAAACGCAAAAGACCTGGGCTAAAACCCAGGTCTTTTTTTGCTTTAGGAGGTCCCAAGCGGTCTACAAAAGATGTGCTCTCAGTTCTTCGCCGCTCTGTTCGCTCAAGTATGCAGGAGGAACATCGAGAACGGTGAAGCAACCGGTCTTGCCTTCAGCCTTCATGCGAAGTGCTGCGCGGGCAAATGCGATCACTGCAGCAGTAGTGAATTCCGGATTGGAGTCCAGCTTCAGGCTGTATTCGATCACGTGGGTGTGTTCGTTGTTCATGCCGGTCTTGCCGGTACGAATCACGAAACCACCGTGAGCGAGACCGCTGTGGTTTGCGTTGAATTCTTCTTCGCTGATGAAGTTTACGGTGGTGTCGTATTCATCGAAGTAGTTCTTCATGGTCTTGATTTCGTTTTCGACGTAGGCTGCATCTGCACCTTCTTCAAGAACCACGTAGCAAAGACGGGTGTGCTTCTGACGGGTGGTCAGTTCAGGCATGGAACCGCTACGGACAGCTTCCAGAGCTTCCGGAACCGGGCAGGTGTACTGCTTGGCGTTCTTCACGCCCTTGATGCGGCGGACAGCGTCGGAGTGACCCTGGGAAACGCCCTTACCCCAGAAGGTGTAGTCCTTGCCATCAGGGAGGATTGCGTTGGCGTACACGCGGTTCAGGGAGAACATACCCGGATCCCAACCAACAGAGATCATAGCGATCTTGCCAGCAGCCTTGGCAGCGGAGTCAACGTTGGCGAAGTGTTCAGGAATCTTGGCATGGGTATCGAAAGTATCGATGACATTGAACTTGGCAGCCATTTCCGGAGTCATCTTGGGAAGGTCAGTAGCGCTACCGCCGCAGATCACCAGCATGTCGATCTTGTCGGCCCACTTTTCGATTTCAGAAACGTTGAGAACAGGAATGTTCGGGGTCTGAATCTTGACAGTAGCGGGATCACGACGGGTGAACACTGCAACCAGTTCCATGTCCTTGGTCTTCTTGACAGCGCATTCGATGCCGCGGCCCAAGTTACCATAACCGAGAATAGCGATTTTTGCCATAATAATGTCCTTATAGGGGCTTTTTAGAGTTTATTTTAAATTTTTGCGTTTGAAAAATAACAAAGAGTGAAAAACAAAGCTACAAGTTTTTTGTCAAATTTTATACAAAAATTGTAGGATTTTTCACATTTATTTACATTTTGTGTAAAAATAGCTACTTTTACACTTTTTGTTTTACAATTTTTGTAAAACAGTGTTTTAGTCATTTTTGGGGTTATTTCCAGTTTTTACCGAGATCCCGCCACACCTGTAGTCATCAAGCGGGTTCGATATCCAAATTACCTTCCGCGTAGCGTTTCAGGACACTTGCCGCCAGGGTCTGATATGGGATCCCTACCCTATTGGCCTTCACCTTCAATTTTTCAATGACGACCGTTTCCACTCGCATGGAAATCATGCGTTTCTTGATTTCGGCACAAGCTTCTGCAACAGAACCGCAGTCCAGTTTCGTTCCCGCATTATCCCCAAAAGTTTCGTATTCCTTCTCAAAATCCAAAGCACTTTTTTTCGATTTACTTTTCTTCATAAAACCTCTGATTCATCTTTGTCACTCAATTTCAATCCTAGCAGGCCTTCATTCGTCACAAAGAAACGAATTATCTGTTCTTCGGTTACGCCTCGTTCATGCATTCGTTGTTTTGCATGTTCACTGAATTTTATATTCATGTACAATATACCTTTATGTATTGCTTTTGTCAATACACCTATATTTTGTTTAGAACCTCCTTTATACACGAATTTTTCAGGGAACTTTGCACGCAACTTGTTTGATAATTTTTGTTTACAAAAAAACAACCAAACCCAACTGCTTCAATAAACATTGTCTATCTTTACCTACGTGTTTTGGGAATAAAAAGGAGATTCAAATGAAGAAAATTTTTCTAGCGGCCACAGTTCTGTTGTCATGCGCACTTTCGGGATGCATGAGTTTCTTTTATAAGATGAACCGTCTTGAGAGCACCCCATTTGCCAGCGAATTCATCAGTGACGCAAAACGGAATGTCGGTCTTGACACAACGTACAATGTTCCCGGAACAAACCTGGGCATGGAAAACATCTTCAAAAAGATTCCCTACGACACAAGAGCTCTTCTTCAAGGACTCATTGATAATTTCGGCGTTAAACAGCTTGAAGAAAATATGGAGCTCAATCTGGTGAACGGCTACGTTATGGACATTTTTATGAAATCCAAGACGGACGATTCCAAGCTTCATATGGTGCATATCAACTACGGTGGCGAAAAAGACGAAACCTTACGCAACGAGTTGAATGCATTTTACGATCTCTGGTATGTGGGCGGCCGCGTCACAAAACTAAGACGTCGTCTGCAGAATGGTTTTGAATACGACATGGACGTCGAAAAGGAATATGAATACTCATATTATGAAGACGGAAAACTTAAAGAAGAGTACCACGGAACACTTTTGAACGACGACGAAGGTGTTGTTAGACAAAACGGCACGATGGCCATTTACAGAGATAATGGTAGAAAAGCTGTTGAATGCAAAATTTCAGACCTACAAGTTGATAAAGAAAGTTGCAAAGTCTGGGACGAAAACGGAAATCTAAAGAAGTAAAAACACAAAAGACCTCGCCATACAAGACGAGATCTTTTTTTATCCAATCGCAGAGTTTATTTGAGCCGGTGCTGTTATTATTTCACGCCGGTGCTGCCGAAGCCGCCGCGATCCTTGTCCGCCAATTCCCCTTCTTCGAATTCCAGAGTAGGCTGAATTTCCATGATGCGGAACTGGGCAATACGGGAGCCTTTTTCGATGGTCACGTCTTCGGTGGCGTAGACCGGCATTTTCCACCAGTCTCCCTTGCCGCAGTAGCTGGAATCTACCACGCCTACGGAATTGGTCTGGAGGATCTTGAAGTTCTTGAAGGTGGAACTGCGGGGAGCCAGGTGCGCCTCGTAGCCCTCGGGCAACTTCATGGCAACGCCCAGGTGAATCAGCTTGAACTCGCCCTTCTTGAGAGTCACGGTTTCTGCCGCACTCAGGTCGATCCAGTCGGACTTTCCGCCCACATACGTAAGGCGCGGGACGGAGTCATCAAGATATTGGATGGTGATTTTCTTTGAAGCCATGTTTTCCCCTGGATTCTTCACTTCGTTCAGAATGACGTGTTTTTACTTATCCGCAGATTCCGAATTTTCAACGGAGGTTGCTTCTGCGGCTTTTGCGGCAGCAGCCTTGGCGCGGTCTTCTGCCTGTTCCAGGCGAGCGGGCTTTCCGGCGACGTTACGAAGCAAGCCAAACAAGGCGCTCAATTCGTTGCGGGTGGGGTGCAGTCGCTGGAGCAAGGTATTCAGGAAGTTGTCGCGCCAGGCCTGGTCGTGATACTGACCTGTCAAATAGCGGTCCAGGAATTTCTTGAAGCCGTTGATCTGGTCGATGGTGGCGGGCTGGGTTTCGCAGGCTCCCTTGGAGCCGCGCTTGGCACGGCCTTCGCCGTTGGCAAGCGCTCCCGAACGACAAAGTTCGTACAGCGAAACAGAAACTGCCTGACCCAAGTTCAAGCTCATGAGGCCCGGTACCGGAATTTCGCACTGGTAGGTGCAGGCGTTCACTTCTTCAAGAGCGAGGCCGCAGGATTCGCGACCGTACACCAAGGCGATGGTTCCGTCATCCGGCAGTATGTCAGACAAGTCCGGAACCATGCAGTGCTTGATGGCGCTACCGAAAATGCGACGGCTGAAGGCTACTGCGCAAGAGCAATCGCCGATAGCTTCCTGGAAGGAATGGACGATGGTCGCCTTGTCCAGAATGTCGTGGCTGTTGGCTGCCGTGTGGTAAGAATTATCGATGACCTTGTTACGCTTGGGGTAAACAATGTACAGTTCATCCAAGGCGTAGCAATGCATGGCGCGGGCCACAAAGCCCACGTTGTGAGGATGTTCCGGTTCAACCAATACTACTCGAAATTTTCTCATATTCTTCTAAGCGGCTATACCGCAACTCAAACTTCTAATCATTAAGTGAACAGTGAATAGTTAACAGTGAAAAACAGCTCTTCACTATTCACTTTTCACTATTCACTATCATACCTTCCACACGAATCCAGGTCCGCAGATTTCGTTTTGCACCACTTCGCCTTCCGCAAGGTCAGCGCCTGCGAACACGATGGAGCGGTTCTTGCCTCTCACGGTCAAACGATCATCCTGCCAGGAATCTACGCCCAATTCAGCCAGGCGGGCTGCAGTCGCATTCCACAAGCCTTCGGGCGAACCCATGTCTATCCAGGTGGCGTCCATCTGGCTCATGTCTACAAAAGGCGGGCGGCCTGCGGCAATTTCCTGTTTCCAGAATTCACGAATATCGAATTCACCATCGGCAATGCGGGCAAGCGCCTCATCGCTGTAATAGGAAACTCCAGAGAATGTAGCAGCAGCCCCGACCTCCGAGCCAAAGCGGCCAGCCACACCCACCAGGCGGCCTTCCCCATCAACACGGAAAGTATTCACCTTCGGGAAATCCACTGCCAGCAAGGCAACGCCCGGCGCAGAACTATCCGGAGAATCAGCGGCAGAACCATTCTGTGCGCCCGAAGCAAATGCACGTTTCGCGTTTTCCACAAACTTTTTCAGGTCAAAACTGCAGTAGGCGTCGCCATTCATGATCAGGAGGCCACCGCGGTAACCCTCGTTATAAATGCGTTTCAACGGGCCCGCAGTTCCTAAAATTTCAGGATATTCCACCCAGACCTTTTCAAAACCAAGGCGAGCCCCTTCGGCGACCACCTGGTCCGCCAGGTAATGGGCGTTAGCATGCAGACGAACCCCCGCGCAATCCGTTTCAGACACAAGCCCGGTGCCGCTCCGCCCCGAGCTTTGCCCGACGCGATCCTTACCCGAATCAAGGACAATCGCCCTAGCCTTAATGGCCTGCTGTTCCAAAATACTCTTGTCCACCACAGGAACCAAGGGCTTGGGCACATCATTCGTCAGGGGACGAAGCCTCGTTCCCAAACCAGCAGCAAGAATCAAAACATTCAACTGTTCCATCAAAGGTAAAGATAGAAAATGCAATTATCTAAGACCGTCAGGCGAGCGCTAAATGCAAGATCCCTGGAGTCCAAAGAAATAATGTCCAAAATAACGCCCATCGCAACGTTCTCGTAAGGTCCCGTTCACGCAAGCAAAGTTATTCGGATTGTACGGATACCCACCACAACAGCCGATAGAGCCCGAATAGCACATCGGGCTATCCACCGTAGAATAAAGTGACGTGTGGCAATAGGTGTCTATTATGCCGTCATTGCAAAATTCCTTTGTCTTATCCAGAGTTTTCCCCTGGCAGGTTTCCGTAGGCCTTGAGGCCACACAGGAACTGATAGACACAGGCTTTACTTCAAGCGATCCGTTTTTACAGACATACTTCGTCTCATCATACACCTGTCCACCGCAAGTGTTCCTCAGTACGCCACCCTGACAAACCGCAGAGGAAACATCATAGGAAACTCCTCCGCATTTTTCATACAACTTATCGGCCACACAGAAGTAAAAATCTACATCATAAGTCTTTCCACCGCACAGGTCATATAATGCCCCATCAACGCAGAACTTGCTCCCGAGGCTATATTCCAGGCCACCACATTTTTCAATCAGGGAACCCGCACTGCAAAAATAAAGGCCGGTGTTATAGGTTTCGCCATTGCAAAGTTCATAGACCTTCGAATCGGCACAGAATTGCTTCGCAGGATCGTACTCCTCCCTGCCACATTTTTCCACAAGGGCATCTGCATAGCAGAAGTACAGGGCGGGTTCATACACTTTACCTCCGCAAAGATATTTCAGGGACCCATCCAGGCAGAAGGACTTAGTCACATCGTAGCTCAGCCCGCCGCAAAGGATGTAAAGGGAATCATTGAAACAAAACTGCACACCCGGATCATAAGTTTTCCCGCCACATTTCAGTTTGACGGCACCGCCATGACAAAACGAAGTCGCCACATCGTAGGTCTTGCCTTCACAGAAATCATAGGCAACACCATCTATACAGAATTTTTTTCGAACATCATACCTTTCCCCACCACAAGTGGCAAAAGCCTCCTTTACCTCACCCGATTCGCAAAAATGTTCATAGGGATTATACCATTCCCCACCACAAAACGGATATATAGCACCTACCTCGCAAAAAGATTCTTTCACGTCGTAAGAAGAACCTGCACAAAGCTCATGCAAGGATTCATCTTGGCAGAAAAATTTGCCTTCATCGTAGGTTTCCGAACCACACCACTTACGACCTTCGAAGCGGGATTCCAGATTTTCGGCATAGTCCGTACAGGACACCAGCACAAAAACAAGACATAAAAAAAGAAAACGAAACATAATCATCCCAGGAAGGCAAGATAATACTTCCTTTATACCAAAAATAACAAACATATTCAATCATCAATTCATCATTTTGTTATATTGCACGCTAAAGAGGCTCAAGCCCAAAACAAGGAGAAAACATGTCTTTCAAGAAAATCATTACCGCAGCCGCTGCAACACTGTTCCTTGCAACCGCCGCAAACGCAATCGAAACCAACTGCGACAAGTACACCGGAACCTACGACCGCACCTACTGCCTCAGCAAGCTGTTCGTGGATTCCGACGGCGAACTGAACGAAGTCTACAAGGACCTTCGCGAACGCCTGGATGACAACGGCAAGAGCGCCCTGAAGAAGGCTGAAATCAAGTGGCTCAAGTACCGCACCGGCAGATGCGAAACTTCTCCCGGCACCATCGACGTCCGTTGCAGCTACGAAGTAAACGTGGAACGCGCCAACTATCTCCGCGACCGCATCCGCGAATGCCGTTCCAACCATTGCGACAATGCCGCAGTAGGCCGTCAGAGCTGGTAATCTACCGTGGATAGTCAGGAAGTAACCCCAAAGGACAACGATACCTACCTGGGCAAGGTCAGGCAAAAGGCCACCAGCACCGTCCAGGGTCTTAGGGAAGAAACAGTAGGCGTACTCAAGGACTTTTCCACCCGGGAAGCCCTCATCGAGAACAGCAAGAAAATGCATCACCTCCGCGTATTCGCCATGGTGTTCATGATTTTCACCCTGCTACTTACCACCGTCTCCATGGTGTTCACTATCCTGAACGGCTTTTCCAGCGGACACGATATTGCGGACCTGCATTTTAGCGCATCCTTCAATGCAGGTTCCATCGCGTTCGCCATAATCGCGATCCTCCTCTCTTTCATTTATTTGCGGCAGGCCTATCGAGACAAGAAGCTGGCCTGGATTCCCGCACTTCTTATCCCGGCAAGTACGCTGTTCTTCCTTAGCTATGTTTCCAAGAGCCTGTCCTGGTACGGCATGGGTGCAGACGTCGCCAAGGGCTGCGCAAACTTTGCAGCAATTCTCTCCCTCCCGCCCCTGTTCCTGGAACTGACCGTCACAGGCCATATGCAAAAGTTCGGGAACCTCATCAAGAAATTCTTTGTAGTCCTTCAGAAAAACAACATCCACATCCTAAGGATCATCTCCATCGCCATTGGTTTTACGGTCCTGCTGATCAAGATCATCGAACTCGTCTATGTGGGCCTTTCCGACCAGCTCTACGCAGAAACCCAGGCCATGATCATGGGCACATTCGGCTTTGTCCTCCTGACCGAAGGAATCTACCTGTTGCTGACCTGGAAACACAACGCCTTTGCGTGGATCTGCCCCATTGTATTCACCATTACAGGATTCATTCCGACTCTGATCGCACTGATCAAGGAATATCCACTGGCCGAAGAGCTGAACTACACCGCGGTGACACTAAGCGCTTTTACCATTATATTTGAGTTCATCGCCCGATATGTCGTCAAAAAAGAAATGGCGGTAACCAACGCTCAGCCTACACTAGACGAATCCCAGACGGCCTAAGTACCCAAGGCGCATAGAATTTTAGCAAATCACTGCACATTCGTTCACTCGTTTATTATATTTACGGCATGAGTGATTTATACGAAAAAGCCCTGCATACACTAAAAGAATATTTTGGGTACGACGATTTTAGACCCAGGCAGAAAGAAGTCATTAGGCAGGTTCTAGAAAAGAAAGACACCCTGGCCCTGATGCCCACCGGTGGCGGAAAATCCATCTGTTACCAAATTCCCGCCCTGGTTTTCGAAGGGTGCGCCGTGGTCGTTTCGCCCCTGATAGCCCTCATGAAGGACCAGGTGGATTCCCTGAAGGAAAACGGCATTGCGGCAGCGGCCCTGAACAGCGCACTCTCCAACGAAGAGGCGGCTGAAGTACGGCGTGCCTTCTGCAAGGGCGAACTGAAACTTCTATACATATCGCCGGAACGGCTGACCTTCGAGGCGGACCACCTGCTACCCCAGGGGAACGTGTCCATGTTCGCCATCGACGAGGCTCACTGCATTTCCCAATGGGGCCACGACTTCCGTCCAGAATATACCCAGCTTTTTAGGCTGCGCGAAAACTTTCCGGGCATTCCCATGCTGGCGCTTACGGCAACGGCGGACGCCATTACCCGAGAGGATATCCTTCACCAGCTATCCATACCTGCCGAAAACCTGGTGCAGGACAGTTTCGACCGGAAGAACCTCTCCCTGACGGTCAAGACGAACTTTACCAAGAAAAGCAAGATCGGCGAGATGGTCGACTTTATCAAGGCCCGCAAAAACGAAAGCGGGATTGTCTACTGCCTTTCGCGAAAGGGCACGGAGACCGTCGCCGAGGAACTGAATCGCCAGGGAATCAACGCCCAGGCCTATCACGCAGGCATGAGCGCCGAGGACCGTTCCCAGATCCAGGACAATTTCCTTTTCGACCGCACCAAGGTCATCTGCGCTACCATCGCCTTTGGCATGGGCATCGACAAGAGCAACATCCGCTATGTGATCCATTACAACACTCCAAAAAACATGGAAGGATACTACCAGGAAATCGGTCGTGCAGGTCGCGACGGCTTACCTGCAGACACCCTGCTTTTCTATTCCGACGGGGATATTGTCCAGCTTGCGAAATTCGTGCGGGAGAGTCCCGACGAAAACCAGAAGAACCTTCAGCTAGAAAAGCTGGCCCGCATCCAGCATTACGCCACAAGCCTTGTATGCAGGCGCAGGATACTTCTGGGATATTTCGGCGAGATCATGGAAAGGGACTGCGGAAACTGCGATATCTGCAGGCGCCCTCCCCGCCGTTTTGACGGGACCATCATCGCACAAAAGGCTTTAAGCGCAATTGCCCGCACCCGGGAGCAGGAAAACGCCACCATGATCATAGATATCCTTCGCGGGTCCAGGCGTTCCGACCTGATCGCGAAGGGATACGACCAGCTGAAAACATTCGGAGTCGGCAATGGAACTCCCGCAGAAAAATGGCGGGTCTATATCCAGCAGCTCATTCACCTGGGGTGCCTCACCATGAGCTACACCGACCAGAAAACTCTACGCATTACGGAGTTCGGCAGGCAGGTCCTTTTCGGCGAGAAAAAGATAGAGCTTGCCCTGGTAACCGACGAAATGGTCGCCCCCAAGGAAAACCGCAAAGCCCGCGAAAAGTTCGACAGAACCGCCTCCCCCGCCAAAGAAAGCGAAAACCGGTTACGCCTCAGCTCCAGGGAAGAACTGGAAGGGAGCGACGCCACCCTCTTCGAGGCCCTTCGCATCCATCGCAAAAATTTAGCTGACGCAGCTCGCGTTCCGCCCTACGTAATCTTTAGCGACAAGGTCCTTCTGGAAATAGTCCATAGGCGTCCCACCTGCCTGACGGAACTGGCTGAGGTCCCGGGAATCGGCTCCATGAAATTAAACAAATACGGCAAGGAATTTCTGGACGTCATTAACGAAAACTAAAACATTGCTATTTTGAAAACATGAAATTCAATCCTTTCAAGAAATTTCTATCCCTAAAGAAACGCTATAAGTTTCTGGTCATTCTGGGAATCCTGCTGGTATCCGCCCTCATCGCATTAAAGGCGGCGCCCTCTGTCGCCAGGAACTACATCGAAAAGCATTCCCGGGAATGGATCGGTCGCGACATCAGGATTAGCGACATCAGCCTAAGCCTTACCTCATTTACGCTGGACATCGACTCCCTGACCGTTTACGAAAAGGACGGTCAGACGCCTTTTGTCGGATTCGAGCAATTCCGAATCAACCTGAACCCCACTCACCTTCTCAAGAAGGAAATCAGCGTAAGCGAAATCTATCTAGGCGGCTTCTTCGCGAAGGTAACGCAGAACGGGGACAAATTCAACTTCAGCGACATCCTGGAGACCCTTGGCTCCAAGGATTCTACAGCCGGAGACGATACCGTCGCCATCGCTGAGCCGCCCAAGGCGGATTCCAGCAGGTCCGACACCTTAAGCATCGGCGCAAGCATTTCCCAGGCGCTCGGCGGTCTATCCCTTTCCATCGAGAACATAAACATCGAAAAAAGCAATGTCATCTACGAAGACCAGAAGGTCGGCTCCCGGTTCAAGCTGGAAAACTTTTCCCTGCAGGTACCCTCGGTCTATTTCAGCGACAGGGACACCGATGCAGGAATCAATCTCAAGTTTGCAGACGGCGGAGACCTGAACATCAAGTTCCTGTTCAACATGGAAACGGAAAACTTCGGCATCCTCCTGGGCCTCCACCATTTCAACCTGGCAAGCGCCAATCCCTATCTGAAGGACTTCATCAACTATAAGGATTTCCAGGGTAGCCTGAACATCGACCTGGACATTTCCGGAAACCTTAAAGCCCCTCTGGCGTCAGACATCAAGGGACACCTGACCCTGGAAGACATCAGTCTCAGGGAAACCTCCGACAAGGTCATTAGCCTAAAGAACCTTGACATAGGGATCGGCAAGGCGAACCTGGACGACATGGACTTCAAGGTAGATTCCGTCATCGTGGACGGTGTCAACGCCCACTTCGACATGTTCAAGAACGGGAACAACATCACGACGCTCCTAAACACCAAATCGGACACGGCAGACAGCGGCGCCAAGGCCCCGGCTCCAGAGTCCGCAGAAAAATCCAAGCCGTTAAAGTTCGTCTTGAACAAGCTGCTTCTCAAGAACACCGTATTTACGGCCAACGACAACACCCTGCAAAAGCCGTTCTCCTTTAAGGTTACGGGCATTACCGTCTCGGGAACAAACATCAACTTCAACAGTCCCTGCGCCATCAACATTTCGGCAAATCTACCCGAAGGAGGCACCGCAACACTCAAGTACAAGGGAGCCTTCTCCGACCTGACCTCGATGGATGCCTACATCAGCATCAAGAATCTCCCCCTCAAGAGTTTCGCCCCTTATAGCCATCACTATACAGGATATCCCATCAGCGCAGGAACCCTGGCCTTCGCCAGCGACAACAAGATGGTAAAGAACGAAATCGACAGCAAGAACACCATCGACATCTACAACATCACCGTGGATGACAAGGACCCCAACTCCGATCCGGAATTCATGGTGCCCATGAAGATAGGCCTTTACATCCTGAAGGACAAGGATGAAAAGATCCAGTTCGACGTTCCGGTAAAGGGAAACATTACGGACCCGGAATTCTCCTACGGGAAAATCATCTGGAAGACAGTCATGAACCTGCTGATCAAGGTGGCAGTTTCGCCCCTGCGTCTGGTGGGGAACCTGGCCGCCTCCGGTGCAGAAGCCCTGGGGTTCGACCTGGGCAAGAACGACGAAGTCGTCATCGACCCGCTGAACAGCAGCTTTACCAGCGAGCAGTTCGCCAAGGCCCAGAAAATGCTCCAGGTCATCACTGCGGACCCCAACCTGAAAATCACCTTCGTGCAGACATTCAACATGAAGGAGATGGTAGAAACATACAGGACTCATAAGCTGAAGACCGATTTCTATAAGGAAACCCAGGGCAAGAAAAACCTGAATGAACTGGATGAAAAGTCCATTCTGGAAATCAGCGAAAGGGACAGCGTCTTTATGGCTTATGCCGCAAAGAACGGACCCAAGCTCACGAAGGTCTCACTGGAAAAGGAAATTCTTGACAAGGCCAACAGGCGCAACCAGGAAATGCTCCGGTACCTCCTGCAACAGCCCGGCGTCACCAAGAAGAGCGTCAAGGTATTGACCGCACCCCGCAAGGACCTGGTAAAGCATAGGGGAAAGCCCATGTACAAGATTGTCCTGGACGTGAAATAATCCAGCAAGCATGATCCAGGCCCAATGGCCTGGAACCGCATATACAGTAAAAAGCCATCGGTATGACCGATGGCTTCTCCTGTAATACAAACTTTGACGCCTACCTTTCTGTTTTCAGAAATTCTTCGTCTGCGCCCTATTCGTGAATAATGACATTGTCCAGTTTCTTGTGGTCAATCTTGACTCCGTCCCAGACCACAACATCCTGCAAGGAACAATCCTCGATAATGCAACCATCGCCGATGGAAACGTTGGGACCGATCTTGCAGTTCGTCAGCTTCACGTCCTTACCGATATAGCAGGGAGCGATGATTTCGCAGCCTTCAAAATCAGCTTCGGCGGAATTGTCGTTTCGGTTAAGAACAATTGCGTTGGTCTCCAGCAGGGTTTCGGCAAGGCCGCAGTCCAGCCACTTGGTAACGGGAGCAGTACGGAAGGAACAGCCCTTCTGGATCATCATTTCAAGGGCATCCGTCAGCTGGAATTCGTTCTTGGTACGGATGTCATTATCCATCAGGTACTTCAGGGATTCCTTCAGGACCTTGGTATCCTTGATGTAGTAAATGCCGACAATCGCCTCGTCGGAAACAAATTCCTGGGGCTTTTCTACCAGGCGTTCAATGTGGCCATCCTTATCGGTAACAGCGACGCCAAAACGGCGGGGATCATCCACCTTGTAGGTGTACAGGATATTGTCCTGAGCGCTTTCCAGAATCGTAAGGTCCGCCTCGAAAAGGGTATCGCCCAGAATAATCAGGAGCGGTTCGCCATCCTCAACATAAGGAAGAGCGAGACTGATGGCCTCACCCAACCCCTGAGGATTGGACTGCACTACGGTGCGGGTCTTCCCCCAGTCGGCACGATTCTTCAGGAAGTCATCCACAACTTCAGCCTTGTAACCAGTAATGAACATGGTTTCAGAAGGCTTCAGGAACAGGGAATCCTCGACGATCCAATCCAAAATTGTCTTTCCGGCAACAGGCAGCAGACACTTAGGAACATTCTCCGTATACGGGCGGAGACGCACCCCCATTCCGGCAACAGGCAATACAATTTTCATCCGTAATAACCAAATCTTTATAAGTTTACACTATGCATTCAAAAGATAGAATTTTCTTACTTTTTTGCAACCGATGGCAATATACAAAAGCAACAAATCGGGGACCATATTGAAATTCATCACACTATTTTTTTTAACAGCCCAAAATCATTCTGTTCCGCCATCGCCAGTCAAAATATGCCTAAAAAAGCAAAGACCACTCTTTCGAGTGGTCTTTAGTGGATGATGCAGGGGTCGAACCTGCGACCCGCTGATTAAGAGTCAGCTGCTCTACCAACTGAGCTAATCATCCAAAAGGTCGTAAAATCAAAAGTCGAAGTTTCAAAGTTCGTTGACCAGTTTGCTTTCGCTTTCCGAAGAACGCTTAGCTTTGTCTGTCGCTTTTGCAAAATCAAAACTTTTTCAAGTTTTGGCTTTGTTATGTTTCCTCTTTCGAGGTTAGTGGATGATGCAGGGGTCGAACCTGCGACCCGCTGATTAAGAGTCAGCTGCTCTACCAACTGAGCTAATCATCCATTGTCGCTTTGTCTCATCGACGGGCACAATTATAGAATTATTCAAAATCCTTGGCAAGGGGAAAGGCGATTTTTTTTGAAAAAAAATTTCAAGCCCAGAATTGTTGTCCCGCCCAAGCAAGCTTGGCCGCTTCACTCGCCTTAGTTATCAATTAACAGCGAACAATTTAGATAAAGGCATTTCGCGCTCAATATAAAACGGCGAAGCCGTGATTATTATCATTGTTAATTATTAACTTTTCACTGTTCACTGTTCACTATTCACTGTTCACCGTCCATGAGTCTTAATTCAAATCGTCTCGACGCCTTTCTGGCTTACCTTGGAGTGGAGCGGAACCTCTCCCCCATGACTATCCAGAGCTATCAGGAGGACCTGAGGCATTTTGTCGCCTGGCTAGACAGTCAGTCCCTGGACTTGAAGGAACTGACTCCCGAGAAGCTGGACCAGTTCCTTACCTTTACGGCCAGCAAAGTTAGAGGCGAAGATAATCTTGACGAGGACAGCGCAGACGGGGACCGCAAGAAAACCAAAGGCGACCAGGACGGCCACAGCAAGGGCTCTGCCGGGAACCGCAACGGGGATCAGATCGAGTACGCCGCCACAAGCATCGCCAGGCATTTTTCCAGCCTTCGCGGGTTCCTGAAGTACATGCAGAACCAAGGTGAGTACGACTTCAGCACCGAGTCGATGTTAGCGACGCCACGCCTGGGTCACTACCTACCGCAGTACCTGACCCGCGAAGAGGTGGACAGCGTCTTTGAGAGTGCCGCCCACGGCAAGAACCCTCTGCGAGACACCGCCCTATTCGAGCTGATGTACAGCGCCGGACTTCGAATCTCTGAAACTTTAGGCATCAAGCTTTCCCAGCTGGACCTGGACAACGAATGGCTGACGCCTATCGGCAAGGGCAACAAGCAGCGCCTGATTCCTCTAGGCAGTAAGGCTAAGGATAACCTTAGGGAATGGATCGAGCGGGGCCGCCCCCTCACCCACCCGGAAACAGACAATGTCATTTTAAATGCCCACGGCAAGCCCATGAGCCGCATGGGCGCCTGGAAAATCGTGCAGCAGCATACATTGCACCTGACCAAGCAGGTGTCGCCCCACACCTTCCGCCACAGTTTCGCCACACACTGCCTGGAAGCGGGCATGGACCTCCGCGTGCTACAGGAACTGCTGGGTCACGCCGACATCAGTACCACCCAGATCTACACCCACGTGGACAAGGAATTCATCAAGCAGGAGCACAAGAGTTTCCACCCGCGAGAGAAGCATCCTTAACATAAGATATATCATCCGCTAGCATGCTCGCGAGCAAAAAGTCATACTTTTCACACAAATCAACTACAAAAGTATGAATATTTACAAACAAATTAACTAAAGTAACACCTATTTTCGTTTAACCGGTCATACTTTTTCACGAGTACTAAACCAAAAATACTACCCGTAACACATAAACACACATAGCCTGGGCCATATGCCATCCTTTTGGTCCACACACAGGCTTGAAGGGTCATACTTTTCTCGCCAAAACAACGCAAAAGTTCGACTTTTGTGGCGGATCCGAAAGGTTCTTACCATGGGCACGACACTCGTGTCAACAGTTGTTTGTAGAACAACCTTGACCTCGGTCATGCCCAATGGCAAGTAAACTTGCCATGGGCACAACGCTCGTGTCAACAGTTGTTTGCAAAATTTGCACTACACTACCCTTATACAGCGCGGTTTCATATATTTGTTCCTTATGAAAATCAATTTAAAACAAATTATCCCTAACGAAAACTTCACCAGCGAAGCTCGTGAATGGTTGGCAGCAATCAAGGCTGAGCATGGACGGCTTCAGCGAACGCTAAAGAAGCATGTAGAAGGTCACATTCGGGAAGCTACCGACCGAAACGGATTTCCGCGGTTTTACCTAGTCTCCGGAGAGGACCCCAACGGCAAATATGTCGGCAAGGAAAATCTAGATGAAATAGAAGCAATTGCACAGCGGGACTACAACAAGAAAGTTCTCGCGGCAATCGAAGCCAACATCAAGACTCTGGAAGCATTTCTTGCAAAATTTTGCGGCAGCGACATCGCAGATGCATTTACCAAATTGAAACCCGGCCGCAAAAGCATGGTACAGCCTATCGCCGTTACAGACAAAGACTACGCAACAGTATGGTTAAGCCTCCCCTACAAAGCAAAGGGATTCGAGTCAGGAACCGCAGAAATCTTTTCCGCAAGCGGACTGCGGGTTCGTTCCAAGTCCGAGGCAATCATAGCCGACATTCTGACCGATGCAGGCGTTCCCTTTCGCTACGAATTCCCTGTAAATGTCCGCGGCATGGGAATGGTCCATCCGGATTTTTACTGCATAAATCTGCGAACGCGCAAAGAATTCATTTGGGAACATTTTGGCATGATGAGCGACTGCGACTACGCAGAAAACGCCATCGGGAAAATTTCTTTATATGCAAAAGCCGGATGGACATTAGGCAATAACTTGCTCGCCACCTTTGAATCAACAGCACAACCGCTAAATTCCAAGGCCGTCAAAAACACTTTGTTGCAGTTCTTGGGTTCATCGGCAGAATAGCATAAATCATTTTCAATTTCTGTGGTTCAAGATTACAGCCTACATTAATAAAATAGCCATGAATCTCACCAGGCGCCCCGCTTTTCCCTCAATACCCCCAGAAATTTACTACTTTTACGTCGTTCAAATTTTCAAACCTTAAAAAGGACTCAATAATGAGCAAGAATTACAAGATTGCAGTTCTCCCGGGCGACGGTATCGGTCCGGAAGTGATGAAGGAAGCTGTCCGCGTTCTGGATGTTGTTTCCAAGAAGTTCGGCTTCGACGTGAATGCTGAATGGGCAAACGTCGGTGGCGCTGCTTACGATGAAAGCGGTTCTCCGCTGCCGGAATCCACCCTCAAGCTGGGTGAAGCTTCTGACTGTATTCTTTTCGGTTCTGTGGGCGGCCCCAAGTGGGAACACCTTCCTCCTAACCTGCAGCCGGAACGCGGTGCTCTCCTGCCGCTCCGTAAGCACTTCAAGCTTTTCTGCAACCTCCGCCCCGCTCGCGTCTATAAGGAACTGGCCGGCGCTTGCCCGCTGCGCTCCGACATCGTCGGTGACGGCTTCAACATCCTTACCGTTCGTGAACTGACTGGTGACGTTTACTTCGGTCAGCCCAAGGGCCGCGAAGGCGTTCCTGGCTCCAAGGAAGAAATCGGTTTCGACACCATGAAGTACAGCCGCTACGAAGTGGAACGCATCGCTCGCTTCGCTTTCGATGCTGCCATGCTCCGCAACAAGAAGGTTGCTTCCATCGATAAGGCTAACGTTCTGACCACTTCCGTCCTGTGGCGTGAAGTCGTGAACGAAGTCATCAAGGATTATCCGGAACTGACCCTCGAACACCTCTATGTGGACAACGCTGCTATGCAGCTCCTGAAGCGCCCCCGCGACTTCGACGTGATGCTCTGCCCGAACCTGTTCGGCGACATCCTCACCGACGAATGCGCAATGCTCACCGGTTCCATGGGCCTGCTGCCCTCCGCTTCTATTGCTGAAGGCTCCTTCGGTCTGTACGAACCGGCTGGTGGTTCCGCTCCGGACATCGCTGGCAAGGGCATCGCTAACCCGCTGGCCCAGATCCTCTCCACCGCTTTGATGCTGCGCTACACCTTCAAGGAAGAAGAAGCAGCTCGCGCTATCGAAGCAGCTTGCGAAAAGGTGATCTCCCAGGGCTACCGCACTGGCGATATCTACCAGGAAGGTTGCACCAAGGTTGGCACCACCGGCATGGGCGACGCTATTATAGCCGCACTCAAGTAATCGATCGCTGCTTTGAAGTAATCAAAGACGTCATCCTGGAGGGAGCTTTGCGACCGATAGGATCCACAATAAAAAGACCAGTTCTCATTTTGAGGCTGGTCTTTTTGTTTGGTACAAACACGCTTTTGTTTATATTTAATCAAGCGATGAGTTTTCCTCGGTTAAAATTTTTGTTGGTCTCTACGATGGTTTCAGCCATTGCCGCCTCCGCTACGGAATACGGCATTATGCTGGACTGTGCCCGCAAAAACTGCACCGTGGAAATGATCAAAGATTACGTTGACTTCGTTGGTTCAGACCAATCAACCAATGTCACGGCTGCGACAGACGACACCCATAAAGGATTTCTCACACTCCATCTGTCCGATAACGAAGGGGTCGCTGATTTTTCTGCAACAGACATTGCAAATATTCGCCAGTACGCTTCGGCTAAAAATGTGACCATCAATCCAGAAATCGACATACCTTCCCATATGGGCGGTTTCTTCAAGCAGGCCCATGCAAAATACGGCGACGAATTCGTAAAGAAAATCGCCGTGAACGAAGACGAAGTTCCTGGGGAATTGAACATTACGGAACCCGCGGCCATCCAGTTTGCAGACAGCCTCCTCGCCCACTATATGGAGATGTTCAAACCCGCGACACAACAAACACCCGAGACGCATCAAACACCCCCTGCACAGAACCTTTCAGAAGTCACACTGTCTCCGACAGCAACTGCGCAGCCCGCAGTCTTTTCCATCGGCGCCGATGAATTTTGGACAAATTACGGCATTCGTACCATCCAGTTCATCAACCACATGGATTCCATCCTGACTGCAAACGGTTTCGTCACCCGCATCTACAACGACCTGATTTTAAAAGAATACATCGACCTTCTAAACAAGGACATCCAGGTTGTTTACTGGGCCCACGATGGTGCCGCAGCGGATCCCGAAGTGCGTGAAGAACGAATTGCAAAACGAGCCAGCCTCCCCGACCTGCAGGCGGCAGGTTTCAAGATCATCGAAACAAATTCATACTACCTCTATTTCGTACCTTCACCGCGAAACACGAACCCGCACGACTTAGACTATACGGTCAATGACATCGACAACTGGAATCTTTCCCGCTGGGACGCCAATTACGAAGGTGGCCTGGAGAATTACAAGAATATCGTAGGCGCAGAAATCGCCATCTGGCGTGAAGAATCTGAGGGTGTGTCCGACGACATTATTCTGCAACAAACCAAGCGCATGTTCGAAGCCATGAAGGCAAGCATCGAAAGCGACCCAAAATACATTGACGACGCATTTCAAAATACTTCAAGCATTTTCAAGAACTCGGCAACAGAACAAAACCGTACCGTCAGACAAAATTCAGCAGTCCCAGTCTTTAACAAAAAATCCTCCAGCATGGATATTCTGCTGAAGGAAAAAAGCTTTACGGTTAAAGGCCAAAGGTTGTTTTAAGCCAAGCCCTTCAAAATATTTTCAATATCGGCCCGGCTCAGGCAAGTGCGCTGTTCCAGCCCGTCAACAATTGCCATCAGCGGTTTCTGGCAGGCCATGAGCACGTTATAGCACTGCTCCACAACGTTCACTTCCGACATCTTGTAGTAATAGCAGGCGGCCTGAAAACTCTGGTAGTCCGCATCACTCTTGTACAGTTCCGCAGGCAGTTCCTTAAGCACAGTGTCTAAATCGCAGGCGAAGTTCTTGCGGATAATGAATTCAGAAATATGCCCCGCGATTGCAATGTGGGCGGAGCCTTCCAGGTCGCTGCCGGAGATGTGGGTAATACCCGGGCGTTCCTTGGAGTTAGTCATCTTCACATATTCCAGAGGGCGCTTAAAAAGCAACGCAACCAGCGCGTGTCCAGCCTCATGGCGGCACAAGCGAGTGAATTCTTCTGCACCGAAGAATTCCACCAAAGATTCGCGAGTTAAAGATTGTTCAGGCATATTTCAAATTTAGCAAAAGCCTACTGCAGCAGCGGGACGATTTCCCCATGTTTTGGCACATAGAAATCGGATTCCGAAATATTCAGTTCCTTGCGCGCGGTAGCCAAATCCTTCGGCCCATCTTCCAGCCGATCATAAACCATCCCGAAAGTTCCCCAGTGCATGGCAAGACTTTTCCTAGATTGAGTCAGGAGGTGGAGTTGCGCAGACTGTCGAGGACTGGCATGGACTCGCGTATAGCGACTGGGCTTATAGCTGCCGATGGGCAAAAAACTCACATCCAGAGGTGCAAATTTTTCGGCAATGGCCTTATAGTAGGAGCCATCACCCATGGCCAAATCCCCGCCGAACCACATTTTCCTAGAAGATCCCGAAACAGAAGCTCGTTCCATGACCCAGCCACCCCACAAGGTGGTCTTGGCGCTAGATTTTAAAATTCCTCGACGGCTAGTGTGATGAGCGGGAACGAAGGTCAGCTTTAAAGGACCCACAGAAGCACTTTCCCACCAGTCCAACTCCACAATATTTCGGGACGGGATCCCCCAACTTTCAAGAATGGCAGCCACTTTCAAGGGAACAGCAAATGTCACGCCATTCCAACGGTTAAAAATTTTTGCAATACTTGTACGGTCCAGGTGATCGTAATGATCGTGACTAATAATGACCAAGTCCACCCGAGGTAAACTATCCAGGGAGCGTCCCGGAGGCGTACCCCGTCTAGGTCCCACAAACTGGATAGGCGAAGCGTACTGACTGAAAATCGGATCCGTCAATATTCCATAATTTTTCCAGAGAATATAATAGGTGCTGTGACCAATCCATGTGGCAGAAGTCGCCGCCGTATCATTCCACAGATACTCATTTCCGCGAACAATGGGAAGGGCATACATTTTCGTGCGATTCCTCGGGACCATAGAATCCAGTTCCATAGTATCCCGAATCGGTTCACAACTATTGTCCGTATTTTCAAAATGACCGTCCGGCAAATGGTGAGCTGGACGATTCCTGTCCCAGACGGAGCCGGTTGAAACATTACCGGCGCAGGCACAGAACAGGAGGTTCACAGCCAGGCAAATCAATACAAGGCAAACAGGTTTCATCCCATTTAATATACGAAATGCCGCACTGGGCGGCATCTCTAATTTTTTAGGATTCAACCTTCTTCTTGGCTGCCGCCTTCTTCTTTGCGGCAGGCTTCTTTGCAGTCTTCTTGGAAGCGGCCTTGCCCTTCTTGGTAGACTTCTTCGCTCCGGCCTTCTTCTTGTCCTTTTTCGAGTCCTTCTTAGCCTTGGCATTCTTAGCTGATTTCTTACTGCCAGCCTTCTTCGCGGCAGGTTCCGGTTTCGGTTCCGGGGCAGCGGCAGGTTCCGGCTTCGGTTCCGGCTCAACGGCTGGCTCTGCGGTTTCTTCGGCAGGAGTTTCTTCAGCAACAGATTCTTCTGCAACGGTTTCTTCCGCGGGAGCCTCTTCAGTAGAGGATTCCTCCGCAACAGATTCTTCTGCAGTGGAATTTTCTTCCTCTGCACCCGATTCAGCAGTTTCCTCTACAGCCTGTCCATCGGAAGATTCTGCAGAACCGTATTCCGTCACAGGTTCCTGAACCTCAGGCTCCTCTGCAGGCTGTTCGCTATAGCCGCCGTAAGTATGTTCTTCTGCAGCTGCGGGTTCCACATTCTCGCTCATGTCGGAAGAAGCTTCGCTAGAAAATTCTTCAGCAGGCTTGACAACATCGGCCTTTCTGGCGGACACTGCAGCAGGTTCCGCAGAGCTTCCGGACAAGTCAAAATGAATGGTGATGGACCCGCCAAACTTTGCAGAAGCCAAGCGGAAGTTCACATCGTAATCCTTAAAGTACTTGTCCATGGAAATATAGGTATAATCAAATTCCACACCCATATGATAGGGCAATTGGACACCGATGGATCCCGTCACGAAAAAGTTCAAAGGCTTATCCCACCAAGTGGACAAGCCGGTTGCGGGAATGGGATAGCCCGCACGAAATTCAAGATAAGGACGCACGGTCCACTGTTCTGGACCAATGACACCAACAGAAGCCCATAAAGGAATGGAAGGCATCACCACATTCACATCGCCATCCTGCTGCAGGCTGAAAAAGCCAAGACCACCGCCAACCACCAGGGGGCCCACGGGGTTAGCCAAAAATTCCGCACCCAGGCCCCACATAAAATCGGAATTCAGTTCGCTATAGATTTCCTTGCCTTTTACTTCTTTGTATTCATCAACGATTGTAGGTGCATACCCAGAGAAAAAGCCCTGTATTTGTGCGGCGGAACTAAAAGCAAAAGCGCCTAAAACGGCGGCTAATGTGGAAGAAACTCTTTTCATGTCATAACCCTTTTTAACGGCACAAATATAGCTTTGTCCGTAGATTTTTCTTTCGAAAACCTAAATAAATTTTTAGAAACATCACAAAGACTACTTTTTCTTTTTGTAGTACCCGTAGCTATAGTAGCCATAGTAACCATAACCGTATCCATGGCGGCCACGTTCGCAATGATTCAGGACAAAGGCCTTGGGACAATCCTTGATGCGGTCCAGCGAGGCAAGCGTCTCAACCACTTCGGGCACGGAATGCTTTCCGTAATGAAGGACAATCAGGCTAAAGTCCACCAACGGGTAAATCAAGGTCGCATCCGTCACCAGGGAAATAGGCGGCGTATCCACGATGACCATGTCGTACTGGGGGCGCAGTTCGTTCAGCAGTTCCTTGAAAGTATCACCTCGCAAAAGTTCACTGGGATACAACTGGGTGTGTCCACCGCCCATCACAAACAAGTTCTCCACGGAACTCGGGGTGATTGCATCAGCCGCAGAACACTTGTGCATCAGCACGTTGGCAAGGCCATCCTTAGACCGGCTCTTCACGCGGCCGCGACGCATATCGCCGTCAACAAGCAGGACCCTGCGTCCCATCTGGGCGGCAAGGGCAGCAATGTTTTCTGCAACGAAGGACTTGCCCACGCCGGGAATAAGACCAGACACCATGAGCACCTGGTTCTTTTCCAGGGAGAAGTCCACTGCGGTCAGGAGGGAGCGGAACGCTTCGGATGCGCGGTCGTCAGGGTCGTCCACCACCAGGAAATTCTTGGCGGCATGCTTACGCATACGGAGCAGCTTATTGCGGGATTCCGGCACCTTGGCATAGACGCTTATGCCTGTAGCATTCTCCACTTCGGAACTGACCCGGATGCCCTTGCGCGAAAACACACGGAACAAGATCAGGATCGACGCACCAATGCCAAGGCAGATCAGCAGGTACATCATCTCGATGCTACGTTTCTTGGGGTAAGAAGGTCCTTCCGCAATGCGGGCATGGTCCACGATACGGACATTTCCCAGTTCACCGGCACGCACCACCCGCAGCTGCTGGGCGTTGTTCAGCATGGTGGTGTACAGCTTGTTGTTCAGCTCCACCTCGCCCTGCAGGCGCAACAGTTCCTGCTGCTTTTCGGGAAGTTTCTTCATGACAGATTTTACCTTGCCCAGTTCCCCAAGCAAGGCCTTACGCTTGATTTCAATGGCCTGGACATTGGGATGTTCCGACGTATAGACACGCAGTGCCTCGGCCTTCTGCTGGTCGAGATCGGCCAGCTGCTTCTGCAAATCCACGCTACGGGTCAGGCTGGAACTGGTTTCGCCGGAAATATCCACCGTCCCCACCTCGCGGCGGTACTTGGATAGAACTCCCTCGATACTATCCAGCTTGGACTTTACCCCGGGAAGCTGTTCATCCAGGAATTCCAAAGTCTTTGCAGCGGTGGCACTACGCAATTCCACATTTTGGCGCAGGTAGGTATTCATCACCGAATTGAGAATTGCAGCAGCCCGGTCCGCATAGCGGTGGGAGAAGTTAATCTTAATCATGCCGGAACCGGAATTCTTGCCAGCCTCGCCAACCGACAATCCGCCCGCAAGGCTATTGATTGCGGAAAGTTCAGAGGAGACGCTCAGAGAAAATTCCTGGCCGGCCCTTGCCTTGAGAAATCCAACACGGATGACCAGAGTATCGCCATTACATTCCTCGCGGTAGGTCTCTCCCACCGCACCACGGACAATCTCCTTACCCTTGGAGACAACTGCAAAGGAATCCTTGCCCAGAGCCCGAGCCCTAAAACCATAGCCAGGCAGTTCCAGCAGTTCCAGGTCCATACGGCCTTCCCGATGGAGAATGCGGTCCTTGTCGCCAATGGGATTGGCATGATACCTCAGGTGCTGTTCCTCCACCACCTTGGAAAGGACCATGCGGCTCTTGATGAGCATCATCTCCGCATCGGCAGGAGAACGCTCCACCAAAAGTGCATTTACCGCACCTACGGCGGCCACGGGCTGTTCCACCTTGGTGTTGATCTGGATCAGGGCATCGCTGGTGTACATGGGAATTTCCCAGTTGGCCTTGTAGAAACCAACCGCCGCACCAATCAGGGCGAACAGAATCATCACCCACTTGCCGTTCCAGAGCACACGAACTACATCAAAAACAGACAGGGAGCTTGACGGAGCCTGTACCTGCGGACTCGCCCCCTGATTTCCATTTTCGTTCAAAGGCAACATAAAGACCTACCAGTTATTCACGTCGTTCTTAACAGACTTGATCAGATGTACGCCCTGCAGGCCATAGTAGAAGGTCTGCACAGAGGGCAGGATCTGGGACATCACACGATTCCAGCGCACCAGGTTGGTGGCGTCCACATACACGATGTCGTGAGGTTTCAGCTTGAACTGATCGCCAAAGACCAGCGCCATGGGATTCCTGGAATTCAGGTGATAGACATTGATACGCTTCAGGTCCCCGCGAATCACGTAAATGCCGCGGCTCTGGGCGGAAAGAATCTGAAGCCCGCCCACTTCAGCCAAGGCCTGAGACAAAGTCAGGTGACCGTTCAGGATGGGCAGAGCCTGCTGGCGCCCCACTTCGCCCAGCACATACACCTTGGACTCGCTCATTTCAGCCACGCGGACCACATCCCCATCCTTGAGGATTATGTCGCCAGGACCATGTCCCGACGGATACATGGCCATCAGGTCGATGGGATAATTCACTCCGTCACGAATCAAGGTCACCTGGGTCGGGTCGCCATTGGTCGCGCTCACGCCACCACACTGTGAAATCGCCTGCAGCAGGGACGTGGGAATATTGGACAGGGGCACCACGCCGGCATGTTCCACACCACCCTGAACATAAGCCCGCTTGCTCTGGCTCTGCAGCAGCTGAACCTCCAGCTGGGGCTTATTGAAAACTGTCGCAAGGCCTGTGCCGATAATATCCCTAAGTTCAGTGATGGTCTTGCCTTCCGCCTTGATTTGCCCCGCGTACGGATAGAACATCTCGCCGTTTTCGTCGATCATCTGGCCCACCGCCTTGTCGCTACGGTACGGCCCCAAGGGGAGAGAAAGTTCCTGATGCTCCCACACCGTCACCTGGACCACGTCGAACTTGCCCAGGCGATAGGTATCCGGCTTAAAGTCCAGCAAAGCCTGGGGAATGGCGGTCTTTGACTCCGCCTCTTCCGTCGCATTCAGCATGGCCGCAGGACTGATACTCTGCAGACGGACTTCCGCCCCCTGGAACGTGGCCAGGGAATCCACAGATCCATCCTCACTGGACATTTCCCCAAAGTACATACCCGGGGCAAAGGCACAACTGCTGACAAACAACGCCGAAAACACAAAAAACACGAGGTACGCAAAGTTCCTCATCAAAAATCTCCTAAAGTTTACAACCAAAATATAATAAAAGCTAAATAAGCTAATGTCCCCGAGCACCACTCTCCGCGTCATCCAGCTCCACTCTCCGCGTCATTCCCAGCTCCACTCTCCACGTCATTCCCAGCGCCCCTTGCGGAAGTCATTCCCGGCCCCACTCTCTGCGTCATTCCCGGCTTGACCGGGAATCTAGCATTCAAGATGCTCGATCAGGTCGAGCATGACTTTCTTCTGGAAACAACAATGAAGCACCGTGGCCAAATAGGTTTTCCAAGAACCGCCAAGGGGCGACAAACGCATTTGTAAGTTTTTCGTAAGTGCCCAGCTACTTGCAAAAAATGTTAAAAAAAAATAACTTTCCATAAAAATGGAGTTCCGTGTATGAGATTTTTTAAGAACATCGTGACTTTTGCTGCACTTTGCGCAACATTTGCATCGGCGTTAACACAAAACGCAACCGATGGGTATTATGAACTTTCGTCTGCACAGGATTTGCGTGAATTTGTTGACTTAGTCAACGGCCTAGACGAACGTTCTGATGAAGAGGGAAATCCCGAAAAATGGTTTAACCCAGAAAAGGCCGCTCCAAACTTGAACGCCCGACTGATGCAGGATATTCGAGTTGGAAGCGTCGAAGAAGGTTCCAAGTTTGATGACAATCATTACTTTGTGAATTTTGCATCAAACCCTGCCCAGGTAAATTTTCCTGAAACTAGCACTTGGCAACCAATTAACAATTTTAGCGGAACCTTCGACGGCCAAGGGTATTCCATTTCGGGTATATTCGTCGGAGCCGATCCAGATACATCGAAAGACAGCAACGGAGATCCAATTAAGGATGCAAACGGAGCGTACACAATAAAGCCCAAAGTTTACGCAACTACAGCAGGATTCTTTATTAACCTATTAAATGGAGCAGAAATTAAAGACCTGCGCATTACGGACTCTTATTTCGCAGCCAATGGAAGAGTCGGTTCACTGGCAGCAACAACTGACGGAAACGTAACCGTCAAAGGTTACCAATTCGAAGGAATGATTTATTCAGATGACCTCAGAAACGCAAATGATCCTAGCCGTTTCGCAGGTGGAATCATTGGCGAGGTAAAGGCTGGGGAATTAACTGCGTCTAACATAATTGCAGAAGGATCGATACAACACGGTATTAACAATTCTGCAGGCAATTATGCAGGAGGGTTGATAGGCCTTGTTAGCGGAACAGCAAATTTAAAAAATTGCTACTCAAAAGTTCAAATCGTGAACAAATATGAACATGGCATTCACGGCACGAAAAAAGGTAAAGTAGACAACAACTCTAGTGTTTTTTGTGCCGGAAGCGGAACCGATTGCAACGCTCGCACCGTATGTGGACAAAATACAGCACTCAGTGTTTGCAAAAAAGCCTTTGGCGAAAACATTGCAAATTATTTCAACGAAGATGCAAACTATAAAGCCTATGGTGTTATCTACGACTATGACATCGCCACAAACAAGCTCATCGCCCACATCACCGAATGGATGAAAGAAAAACCCGAAAATGAGCCGTGGCAGTACAAATTAGATGAAAATGGGGACAAAATAGTTTTGGACACGCTAAACATACCCAAAGAAATGTTCGTTGATTCTGTTGATTTTGATCGCGTTTTCAGTGGCAAGAATTCCACCATCATGTTGCCCTTTGACATAGTACCTTCAAAGGTCACTGCAATTTCAAAATGCATCGTTGATGAAGGAGAGGACTTTAAACCACTCAAATTCAATACTTTTGACAGTGAGAATGCATCAATCTCTTATGACGAAAATGAAAAAAAATACCAAATCGGAGCAACCACTGAAATTTCAGAAATCAAGGCAAACACCCCTTATCTAGTTGACGGTGTCAAAGGAAACATTCACTTCTGCGGTCCAGTTACATTGAAAGCAGTAAACAGCAAAACTACATTACCCCCGATTACAATTCAAGACCAATGGAAATTTGTCGGAACATACAAAACAATGCTGACCACTTCCGGCGGAAAATCTGATTACGAAAAAGACTCCAACCTTGGAAGAATCTATGGCTTCGTAGGAACTGAAAACGTACCATATATCGGAGAATCAACTTTCTCCATCGGTCAGTTCGCTAAGGCTGGTCACAATGTCCGTACTAGAGAAATGCGCGCCTACCTAATCTATAGCGGAAAAACAATCGCACCAATGGCAGCACCACCTTACAAGAACATGAACAGGGCCGCTCCGGCAGCAACTGTATTAGACTTGTCCGGTGAAGACTTACCGAATTCAATTGACGTCATCGTTGATGAAAAAGAAATTGTGGTTCCTAAAAAGGTTACGGTAGTTGACAGCACGCTAAAGCCAACAAAAGTTGTTGCCACAATCACTTTCGAATACCCCAGCGCCGAAGACGATGATGAAGAAAATGCTGAAGAAGGCACAACCGCCATTACCAAGCCCTTCATCTCACCGCTGAAGTCCAACAAGGTTGAAAGCTGGCGCGACATCAAAGGCCGCCGCCTGAACGGCAGCCCCAATGTCCCGGGAACCTATTTCAAGAACGGCATCCCCGTTATCATCAAGTGAGGTCAACATGAATAAGAAAACAGAAAAGAAAATTTATGTTGCACCGCAAATGACTGTCTTGAAAATGGATACAAACACTCCTTTGCTCAACGCAAGCTACTACGAAAAGAAGATGTCAACTACGGGAGATACTCCCCAATACCAAATCGTCGACTTCGACTAACCAACATCCCTCAAAAAACTTTAGCCTCCGCAAATAACAGCGGAGGCTTTTTCTTTGCGCTCCTTTTTTTTATTTTACTATATTCCGCATAGACCGCAACATCACAGGGAGACATCATGGCAAATTTGATTTATACATTGATGAACAAAGACGTGCCTCTTTGTGATTTTGAGATTGTGGGCGAAGGTGAACTTGAAGTTTGCAACATGCTCAAGCAGCACAACCCCTTGCCAGAATGGGCGACGCAAATTAGCGGTTGGGTCGGGGCACGCAGTGCGGCAAAGCATCGCGCTCACGTGAACAAGATTCTCGACCTTTGTGGAGGCAAAACAAAGAGCGGTTTCATCGCGCTCACCCACTGCCTTTCCCTCACAGACACACTGTGGGTAAAGAGCGAGGCCGAAGATGCGAGCTGGGCAAAAATCAACCTATACGAAAATAAATTTGACGAGGTGATTTCCAAGCTGTCTTTTGACGGCAACGGACTTTACGGAATACAGATGTCCACCACCTCACCAGAGCTCACTACCGACGGAGCCTACGACAAGTGCTGGCTCAACAAAAGTGACGGAATCCACCTAATCAAAACAGGAAGCACCGGTGCACGCAACGCAGGTCTCGAACCCTACGGCGAAGTCCTTGCCTCGCAAGTCTTTGAAAAAATCTGCAAGTCAGTCACCTACAAATTGGGCCGATACGACGGTCGCGTCATTTCGGACTGCAAGCTCTTCACTAGCGAAAAATTTGGCTACAGACCCATTGCTCCATACTTGAAAAACGGCATAAAATACGGCCTTGCAGAACTTTTGCCAATCTACGCAGAAATCGGCGCCGAAGACGAATTCCGCCGCATGGTAGTTGCAGACTGCATCACGCTAAATAGCGACAGACACTTTGGCAACTTCGGTTTTCTGGTCGATAACGACAGCTACGAACAGATCAGCATCAATCCTTGTTTCGATTTTAACATGGCGTTCGTGCCGTTCTCGGAACCGGAATTTAATTACAACGACAATTTCGACGACTACCTTTCAAGACGAGGCCCCGTAATCGGCAGCGACTATGTCGCCCCGGCCAAGGCCATCATGACCCCAGCAATAAGGGCATGCGTCGAAGAAATCCGTGAAACAGAACTTGTGCTAGAATGCGACGAGCGATTCAGAGAAAAGCGCCTTGCCACCATGAACATGATCAAGAACGTGCAATGCGACAGAATCCTCGGCATCGACGCCAAATGGAAGTGGGTGTAATTCAAACATGATCATTTATCACGGTTCAACGGAAGTTATCGAAAAGCCTGTTTATGGCAAGGGAAACACCCATAACGACTATGGGCTTGGTTTCTACTGTACCGAAAACATGGAGTTGGCTAAAGAGTGGGCTTGCCAGAAAAATCTTGACGGTTATGCCAACACATACAGCCTAGACCTAACGAACCTGAGCGTACTAGACCTTTCTAAGGAACCAATCAACATTCTGCACTGGATTTCCATTTTGATGCAGAACAGAACGTTTTCCCCAAAGACTCCGTTGGGCGAGCAGAATCTCGACTTCCTTGTCAAGAATTTTCCTATTAACTACAAAGAGTACGACATAATTCTTGGGTATAGGGCAAACGATTCCTACTTCTCTTTTGCAAGCGACTTTTTAGAAAACATCATTCCGGTCCAGAACCGGGCCAGTTCCATGAAACTCGGCAGCCTAGGAATGCAAGTTGTCTTGAAAAGCGAAAAGGCATTCGAACAGATTCAGTTTGTCAAAAGCGAAATTGCAAATAAAGAAACCTACTTTCCAAAGTATCGGGAACGCGACTCGGTCGCAAGAACAAACTACCTAGAGGGTCTGCGCAAAATCAAGCCCGCCGAAGCTACTTACCTGCTGGACATCATCAGAAATCCGGAAATTATCGATGGCCTACACCTATAGCGAAATGTACCTGAACGATGTTCAGAAAAATTTGGGATTTTTTTTCCAGACGGTGCTCCGGTATCTTCGCAAAAGCCCAGCCGAAGTTCAACAAGCATTTTTGCAATCGGAAATTCCCGTGCAAATTGAATTCGGCAATCCGGACTTTCTATGCGGCAAATCCGGCTACGAACTTTCGATTATCGCATTCGACAACGACGAAGCCGAAGAAGCCATCAAGGAATCCAGAAAGCATCCCTTCTACCCGCAGGAAGAATACTGGAGCGGAACGGTTCTCGCCTACTACCAGTGGAAATCAGCACTTCCCTTTGAAGAAATTCTAAGCAAGTTCCCGCTGGAACGCATCCTTGCAAACTACCATATGATGCACGAAGCGGACATCAGCAAAATGATCGAAATCATGGATGAAGTGGTTCGCGGGTAAGGGCGTCTGCACCGGCTACTTTTTCTTTAGCAGCAATGCACCTTTCAAGGCGCCCTTGGGCCAGCCGATTTCGCGCCACAGTTCATCGAAAAAGTCAAACTTAAGCAGCCTCGGTACACGGGCATAATGTTTCAGCAAAAGCTTGAAGATGGAGCCACCGGCAGATTCGTCAAACGCCCCAAAATTACCGCCGTTCAAAGCCACCTGCAAAAGCATTTTTCCGCGGTTTTCATCCGGTTTGCAAAGTTCAAGCGATCCGTCCAAATGCAAGACTTTTTCCAAAAGCCACATTACCGCCTGGGCCATGTGATACAGGCCAAATTTTTTTAGCAGTTCCGAAACTTCGCTGCGTTCGTCCTCCGACGAAGACTTCAGTACAAAGTAATAGTCAATTAATTGGCGCAATCCAATGCCAACGCTAAAGAAGTGAATCTTGATGTGCGCCAGCTGCATGATCATGGCGTACCTTGCCGATGGAACGCAGAAGCCTTTAGATGTCTCAGCAAAGTTCGAAAATTCATCCGTCAGGAACCGATGCATCCGCCTATTCTGAAACGGAGAATAAGTATTCGACGCAACATAATGAACTTCCACAGAAACGGCGAACAAACTTTCCGCAAGTTCAGCATGCAGCGAATTTACCGTAGCCCCCTCCATCAGTTCCATCTCGGTCAGCAGCTTTACCACGGAATCGCGGCCACCGGGGAGCATGATATCCACGTCGCCGCAGCTGCGGGCAAAGGGATCCGGGTACAGGAGCGCATTGGCGGGGCCCTTCAATATGACCGATTCCCGACCCCGTTCCTTGAACATCCGGGTAAGCTTTGCCGCGACCTCGTTCACCTGTTGGTTGGTACCGCGGATATTCTCGGCATCGAACGCCCACTGCATCAAAAGCAAGCGGGGCGGTCGCAGGTCCTCGGGCAGTTTCTTTACGCCCATGTACAGCACGCCCACCAGCGCCTGGCGAATCGCCTCCTCTCGCATCCAAGTCCATTCTTCCGCGGACAGGCGATGCGCAAAGGATTCGCCAATCCCGAGAGAATAGCGAAGCAGCGCAAAGAATGCCTTATAGCGGGAATCCAACTTCATGAAAACTAAGAAATCAGCTTGATGTCCCTGAACAGGACCTTGTTCCAGACATTGTTCAGCTTTACCTTGAGCCGTTCATCCGTGTCGCGAACCTCGAAGTAAAACGCGAACTTGATTCCATCCACGTTATCGGCGGCGCTCCATTTATTCGTACGAAACAGGAGCATCGACACGGCGTAGCGCCCCGGCATAAGCCCACCGAAATTTGCCACAAAGCGGAACTTCCTTTTTTCATCGGGCTTCATCCGGGCAAAATCATAGATGAAGGAATCGCCCACATACTGACCGCCCGGAGCCATAACCGCAAGGCGCAGGCTCAGGCTTTCGGAATCCACCTTTGAGTCCAGCTCCAGATCGAAGGGAATGTCCTCCCCCATCCCGTAAAGGGGCGTCTCCTTCCCCACCAATTCCAGAGACGACATCTTCACCGGAACATTTTCCGGAGCCATTCCAAAACTTTGCAGACGCTGTTTTTCTGCAAGGTTAATCCTTGTCTCCAAATTGAATTCCGAGGAATTCATATAGATGTCTATGGCAGGCTCCACATCGCCGTCATAAACGACAGAGCCATGGCTCAGTACCACGCAGCGGCTGCACAGCTCGCGAATGGTGTTCATGTTATGGGACACGTACAGAATCGTGCGGTGCTCATTCTGGGAAATTTCATTCATCTTTGCGATGCACTTCTGCTGGAAGGCCATGTCGCCCACGGCAAGCACCTCGTCCATAATGACGATTTCGCTATCCAGGTGGGCCGCCACAGAAAATGCAAGCTTCACGAACATGCCCGAGGAATACCGCTTTACAGGCGTATCAATGAACTGGCGGCATTCCGAAAAATCAATAATTCTCTCCACCTTGGCGTCGATCTCCCTTTTGGTCATGCCAAGGATCGCACCGTTCATGTAGATGTTCTCGCGGCCCGTAAGCTCCGGGTGAAAGCCCGTGCCCACCTCAAGCATAGAAGCCACGCGACCGTTCAGGCCGATAGCCCCATCGGTGGGCGCCGTAATGCGGGAAATCAACTTCAGAAGCGTCGACTTGCCCGCTCCATTGTGGCCGATAATTCCAACCCGCTCCCCCTTCTTTACGCAAAAGGAGACGCCGTTCAGGGCATTAAAGATTTCACCATCTTCATAGGAGCGGGCCCCGATTTTTTTCGTCGGGTCTTCCCTGCGAAAGAGCCGAGCACCAATGCGATGCAACTCGTCGCGAAGCGTTGTCCCGCCGATCTGACCAAGCCTGTACTGCTTAGAAACGTTCTCTACCTGAATCATGAATTCTTCCATAGAGCACCTACACAGTATCCACGAAGGTCCGTTCAATACGGCTGAACAAAACAAGGCCAACAAAGAAAACAAGGAGACTGACACCCCAGCTCAGCAAATAGTAATGCAGATCAAAATAGCCAAATCCAAAAACGCCGTAACGGAATGTAGTGATAATGGGCGTCACCGGGTTAAGCATATAAAGGGCCAGGTACTTTTCCGGAACCAGGTTCAGGCCATAGGCGATAGGCGAACCGTACTGCCAAAGATGAAGGCCAAAAGTCACCAGCATCATCAGGTCCCTGAACTTAGTCGTCACCGAGGAAACGATAATGCCAAGTCCCACCGACAGAAACATCATCTGCAAAATACAGAGCGGCACAAGCAGCAGCGCCCAGGTGACATGGATACCCGTATTTCCCTGAACAAAGAAATATATCCAGAATCCAAACAGCATGGCAAGCTGTATACCCAGGGCAATCAGCTTCGAAAACGCCGTCGCAACGGGCATCACCAATCGCGGGTAATAAACCTTGCTCATGGTCCAACGGTTCGCAAGGAACGTGCCCGCCGTGGTATTCAATGTCGAAGAGAAATAGCTAAAGCAGATGTTTCCCGCCATGTAAAAAAGAAATCCGGGAACAGCAAAATCGCCGGCGACATCCGCGGTAGTCAGCCTAGCCAGATTTCCAAAGACGATGGTAAAGACGACCGTCGTCAATAGCGGCTGGACAATCGCCCAGGCAGGTCCCAGCAAGGTCTGCTTGTAGGCCGCCGTAAAATCGCGCTTGACCAGCAAAAAAATCAAGTCCCGGTAGCGAAAAGTCTCCCGCAGGTGCAAGTCAAAAAACTTGTGCCTGGAAGTAATCACTGTTTTGAAGTTGGACTCGATCATTCAAGATTTAATATAGAAACTTGAACAACCGGGAAAACTTTTTAACGAGTCAATCAACGGCAAAGAAAAGGGGGAAACGGAAAAACCATTTTTCAGCCAAAGATCATCGTACTGAAAAGCGATGCCACCATCAAGTTCAGCAAGATAGCCCACCACACAGCCGTTATACTTTACAGTCAGTTTTTTTATCTGAGGCAGATTCATAAATCCTTCAGGTTAGAATCAACAAAACTGCCGATATCAAATCGATTATCCATACTGCCAAAATACAAGCAATTTTAGGTCAAATCGCAATATTGTTGCTAATATATTGGCAATAAAGAACATTTAAACAGAAGGCTTTTTAAAAATTCGTTACAAACTAGATTCTCCAAGAACCTCCTTTGCACAATCCCTTATGGAAAAAAAGTAACTCTTCACATACTTTTCGGGATTTGCGCGAATCTGACTCACAATGTAAAGACCGACCTGTTTTCTGAGGGCTTCCCCATCAGAACCGGAACACCCTTCTTGCAGTTCCAGCAATTTACGGATGGCATCCATTTCGGTTTCGTTTCTCAACTTTTCGCTTTGGAAATTTTCAAACTCAATTATGTTAGACAGCTCAATCTTTTGCAAACGATCCCTGAGTTCCTTGTCGGGACAGGTTTTCTGGATGAACTTTATCAGCGAATAGCTGCCGTTAATAGAATTCCAAATCGGTTTTGCAAGAACATTCCACAAGTCCCGTTTGCGTTTCGAGAGTCTCCCGATCCACATTACACCATCTATATTAAACAGTCGATACTCTGCAGGATAATCATTTTGCAGCTTTAAAGATTCAAGCATCATCTTGACACTTTCGATTTTCACCAAGGAATCCCGCTTGATTCGCTTTTCAAGAAGACAATCTCCGCTCCAAGAAAATTCAACCTGCACATCAAACTTAATCTGATAGCATCTTTTCGACACGAAGCCAAAATGATCCTGATAGACTTTTACGCTTTCGGCAATCACCTGACGATGAAGTCCAAATTCATCAACACAGTCCATCTTGAAATCTTCGTGCAGAATCTTTTCGGACAAATGCAGAACATTCTTTAATCTTACCAGATCACCTTCGTCATCCATCAGAACTTCAATGACATTATCTTTCAAAATAAAAGATTCACCACATGCTAACGACTTGACCGAATCAATGTTTTCCAATTCATTTAAATTGCCATTCTTTCCATAATCAATTTTTGCACTATAGGTTCGTTTTCCACGAGCATTTACAGAGACATTGCCTTTATAATAAAAATCTTTGCTCATAAAGACTCTCCTGTAACACATGCTCGTGCATAAAGCGCTATAGATTTAATATCATAATCCGTAAAATCAAGGGGATTACAATCAATCATCTTTTTCAAATGAGATAAAATCACCTTCTTTGAAATCTTTCCATTATCACCATATTTTTCAATATAATCTTGCGCAATTTCGATTCTTTTACGTTTTTTCTCGCATTCTTTCAAGGTCTTTTTCAGTTCACTCGCGGAGCCTTTAGCATGGTAGGCCATCCAATAATATTCTTGAGCACAATCATCATCATATCGATATTCACGATTCAAGCCCTGAACAATCTGCTCAGCATAAATCAAGTCCTGTTCATGAGTGTCCTTTGGCGTCCTGTAATAAAAACAGTTTCTTTTATCAAGATGAATGTCCTTGGGACAGGCAATAAATTCCTCCAAAAAAAGAGGTACAAAGTCGAATCGTTCCAGGTTTAACGGGCCTGCCGCAACCCTTGAGTTATCAAGATTTTCGTCAATAGGAAATTTATAGCTAATTTCCATATCGAAATAAATTCGAAACGAAAAAGAGTCCGCCTTGGATTCTCGTGAAGTATAGTTGACACTAAACCGATCTGGGCAACCTTCCCACTTGAAATCACCAACATCGATACTGTCATAAACAATCTTGTTGCGAATAAGATAAAGGCTTGCAGGAGAATCCTGGTTGTAAAGTGACGAAACGATTTTCATGGCCGCATCTAACAGGCTTGCACAATCTTCTTCGACAATCGCTGTTGTTGTGTAAACTTTAATCCAATTGTTCTTGATGGTAAAGGACTTGCCATAGAGAAAGTCATAAAAATCAGGCATGTCCCTTTGTGGCACGAAATCAGCCGGAATATCATCAAGCATATTGGAAACAAGTTCCTTCTCAGATTTTGTTTCGTTCTTATAGTTCAACCAGAGCGTATAACGGTCTAGTCGGCTAAAATGCTTACCTTCACCTTGCGCCTTGAACTGCTTCGCAAAAGAGTCTAAGGAATCAAGTTCATATTTACCACTCCAGACCTTTTTTATATGATTCTGGTAAAGGACGATAAACCCTGTAAAAAAGAAATCTCCACTACCAAGATTCCAAATCGTTTTGACTGTTTTTATTTTAGACATAATGGTCCCACACTAGGCAATCACCTAATCAACCAACAAGGTTGATTTTTGCATTGTCGCCCCGGGACCTAGAAGCAAAGCTTCACGCCGCTATCAGACGGATTTTCATTAACAACCACAATATAATTCCGTAAACAAAAACTGTCAAGTCCCTGGTCATAGTCAAAATCCTTTTTAGAAACAAATTATTCGCTCACAAACAGGTACCTTGACAAGAGCGATTTTATCTCACTATATTCCTGAGCATGATAATAAAGGACTTCGACATGAATATACATACCCTAGGTTTCCCAAACGAAGAAACACGATCTTGCTTCCACAAGATTTTCGCAGAATCACAACGCAAGAACAAATTTGTCAACCCGGGCAACGAAATTTTTAAGCAAGCAAAAAATTCACCGCTGTTCGTTGACAAGTCGCACGCAATCGCAAGCATAAACCGAATTGTAAGAACCTATGATAGCAGGGTATGCGTGACACGGCCTTGCGGTTTCGGGAAAACCACTTTCGCCAATATGCTTGCAGCTTACTACAACAAGGGCTGCGACAGTCGCCACCTTTTTGCCGACTTGAAAATCGCAAACGACCCCAGTTTTGAAAAATATTTAAACAAACTAAATGTAATTCATTTTAATGTTGCCGACTTTTTGGAATACTCACAAATAGGCGACATTGTTCCAGAAATCAACACTAGAATCGTCTCGGAACTAAAAAGTTTATTCCCACAAGTAAACTATTATTCCGACGGCAACTTGGTCGATGCTTTGGGTCAAATCTACAGCGCTACCTCAGAAGAATTTATTTTCATCATCGACGATTACGACCTTCTCGTTCGGCGTCGTTTCCCTGAAAAGCACATCACCAGTTTTTACCATTTCATGATTGGGCTGTTCAAAAATTCAAACATAGCTCCAGCCATCGCCCTTGTTTACATTACCGGAATCCTGCCGGTAATGCGTACCGCATCGCAAAGCGGCCTAAACAATTTTGACGAATTCTCCATGCTCGGCTCGTACCGATTGGCCAACAGCATTGGATTCACAAACGAAGAAGTCGAGACCCTTTGCAAGTCCTACAGCATGGACTTCGAGGAATGCAAACGCCGGTACAACGGATTCAATGTGAATGGCGTGGAAATCTTCAATTCATTTTCCGTCATCAGGGCAATGCGCAACCGCGAGTTTTCAAACAACCAAATCGATTCGGTTGCTTTTGAAGTCGTCGGCAACTTAATACGGCAAAACTTCGAGGGTATCCTTGACGATATAAAGTTCATGCTTGACGACGGCAGAATTGAAGTAGACCCACTCTCCTACCTAAACAAAATGACTGATTTTCTTTGCAAAGATGATGTATTCACATGCCTGATACACTTTGGACATCTAGCGATTGACAAAGGCGAAAAAATGTGCTACATCCCCAATCAAGAAGTCCGTGATGAATGGATTCAGTTATTCAAATCGGCTCAATAAAGACTTGAAGTCATGATTTGACTTTATCAATAGTCTTCTTGAACTATGCAACCATTCTTTATTTCAGAAGACAAAAGATCGTAATTATACGCAGAACTTTCCAAATACAAGCCGGTCTCTGGATCCTGCAATTTTTCAAATGTCAAAGAGTTATAAATAATCCTTAGGGATTCCTGCAACGAGAGGTTTCGTTCCTGCATAAGCCATAGAGCCATATCATTCACAACACCTTCTACAAGGAAATTCTGTTTTGACGTCATACAGATTCCCTCTTCTGCAAAAGGGCTATAGCCTTTTTCGTTCTAAAAGCATACTGATTGTTCAGTTTACGGAATCGCAATCCATTAACCAATTCGTCAATGGAAATAATCTTCATTGCAAATGTTCTAAACAAAGTCGCAATATCATCGTTGGCAACAGGTCCAATTATTAGATCAAAGGATTCCGCAGGATGAACTGAGTTCCGGCTACGGTTCGCCATAACAAATTCCGCCCATTCCCGATTAGGACTGGAAAATTCCTTAACGAGAAGATCTTTTGCCTGTTCCTGGGAAAATTCAAAGACATTTACAACAGGAGAGCCGCCGAATCGCTTCGCAACCTTTTCAGCCATTTCCTTTGCCTGAGGCAAAAGCGTTGTAAGATAGAATGATTGACCAAAATCCTTAAACGGCTTACACTTCGTCAAATCAATAGTTTCAATTTCACAGTTTGATCCATGGTACAGAATCACTTGACAAGGCCCCCATTCTTCAAACAAATTGCGGTAAGGTCATCAACCACATCTTCAAAAGAAAGTAAATGTTCCGCTTCGTAATGATCCTGAATAAAATCAAAGCCCTTGAACAAGCTCAAGTAATTGAAAGCCTGCTTAACCGTCAACGCCTTTGCCCTTGCAAATTCATTGATCGCCGCCGTAATCCAAGAGATTTGTTTTTCCATACGCAAGAATATAAAAAAAGACAGAAACAGATGCAACTACAAGATGAAGACAACTTGCCAAAGTCGCATTACCACTTAAACCCGACTCTCAGATAAACCTGCGGGTCGTCCACAAAAGTGATGCTCCCTGTAAATGCAGTGTATTGGCCTTCGTAGGTTATGGAAGGAGTGAGGGAGTATTGCATCTTGGCGCCCTTCAGATAATTCTTAGGAGCCCATTCAAAAACATCGTCAATGGAACTGCCGAAAGTCTTGCCCTTCCAATAGAACCTCTGCAAAACAGACACAAACACATTATGCATGCGGGCATACATTAACCAGTCAATGGTCTGACTGTTGGGGCCGTTGGGATTGCCAAGAGGATGATTCAAGTGAGCCAGCTGCGCCTTTGCAGAATCATGATGGGTGTAGGTGAATGGCTCAACACGGGCGTATTCTAGAATAGCGCCAGCCTCTAACTTCATTTGGGCTACATAGAAATCATGAGACGCCTGGACACCAGCCATAAAGCCCCAGCGGTTGTTGTTCATCTTGCCCTTCAGCAATTCATCCGGGCTTTCCATATCGTCCAGCAAGAATTCCGAATAGATTCGTGCAAAACGGAACAAGCGATAGTTGATGTCGGCAGAGATGGAGCCGTTGTTGCTAGTTTCCGAGAAGTTACCCTTTTCAATAAACAGCGGAATAATGGGGACCATCATCAAGGGCTTGCTATCGTTATAGATCACCTGCAGTTCGCTAACGCCAAGAGTCAAGTTGCCCAAAGCCAATTCGTAACGATGTGCATACATATTACGTTCGTTGGCATTCTCATCACTCCAAGCCCACTGGCCAATTCGCAGGTCGCCATAAGCACTTACAATATGCAACGGGCCAAAGACCGCATCCAAGGTCATGAACGTATAGGGCAACGCAAACTGGTTCAAGGTCAAGTTATTGTAGAAGCCAGGCCCCCAGTGCAAAACGTCACGGCCGGCACTCACGCGGAAATGATTCCAGTTAAAGCCCACCTGCCCGCGATAGCGGGAATAGCTCACATACTGAATATCGCCATACTGTTCATCAAAAACCTCATGGTCCCAGGACTTCTGCCTTTTTGCAGAATGGGATTCCACGTACATGCGGGCCTCCAAGGAAAAATCCAGGGAATCCACGTAGCCACGGACAAACAGGCCGCCATCGATCCCCGGCCAAATGGTATCGCCAAGGGTTTCGCCACCGCGATAATCTAAGCCACCCACAATAGAGGCTGCAATCCTATAATCACTATCGCCCAGGTGAAACAGAGCATCCTTTTCGGTCTCGTCAAAATTCTTGCGGAACGAGGTATCGCGCTTAGGATAGGCAAAAAACTGCGGCCCCTCCCCCATGGTCACACGATGGTATTCAAACAAAAACGGATTCGCTTCCAGCATGCGCAAGTTACGCATACGATCCGGCGCAACCGTCGGGGATGCTGCAAAAGCATCAAGGACAAATGCCGCAAGAAGCAAAAAGACTAAATTATTAATTTTCCAAACACACATATTCACATTCTCATCTTTTTCTACAAAGATTATTGGTATAAATATACCTTTTTTCTTCCTTCAGCCAGGTATATTCAAGCGACGAAGAATAGATAAGGTATAAAAAACGCAACCATGATAGCATTGACCTTGGATACCCCGGTTGTCTCTGCGTTCGCCTTTTATTATATTACCGGACATGGGTAACTACGTCAATCCGAATAATATAAACTTGCAATTGGATCGCAACACACCGATTTATGTCGACAAGTCCATGGCCATTGCAGAAATAAACAAGCTGGTGAATACCAACCAACGATTTGTCTGTATGTCCCGTGCGCGCCGTTTCGGAAAGACTATGGTGGGCAACATGCTTGCGGCGTATTACAGCAAAGGTTGCGACAGCCGCCACCTTTTTGCCGATTTGAAGATTGCGAAGGACCCATGCTTCGAAAAGTACCTGAACAAGCTGAATGTGATTCAGATTGACCTGGGTTCGCTTTGTTCCACTTACAAGGGCGAAGACATCATCGCACTAGCCGAGTCGGAAGTTTGTCGCGAGCTTCGGGAACAGTTTCCGAACGTTGAAATCGAATCCGACCGCATTGAGATGGCGCTCAGGCGAATTTACTCCGCCACCCAGGAACAGTTTGTCATCATCATCGACGAGTACGATGTATTGGTCCGCACGCAAACCAAACGTGAATACTTTGAACATTTTCTGGACTTCTTGAACGGACTGTTCAAGAACGTCAACTTGGCTCCCGCCATCGCCCTAGCCTATATCACCGGCATTCTTCCAATCGTTCGCGACAAGGTGCAAAGCAAGCTGAACATGTTTGACGAATACTCTATGTTGGGTGCGGCACCTTTGTCCAGTTGCATTGGTTTTACCAACGATGAAGTTAAAGCTCTTTGCGATGCCCACAATATGGATTTTGAAGAATGTAAGCGCTGGTACGATGGTTACAAGTTGGGTGATGTGGAAATGTACAATTCCAACTCCGTAGTCAAGGCAATGCTGAAAAAGGGGTTCAAGTCATTTTGGTCTAAAACAGGTTCCTACGAGGCTCTCAAAGATTACATCCTCATGGATTTTGAAGGAATCCTTGAAGATGTAAAGTTCATGATTGGTGGCGGCAAGGTTGAGGTGGATACGGATTCCTACCTGAACACCATGACGGAT
>JAZLMK010000030.1:0-17563 GCA_045598645.1 Fibrobacter sp. | reverse complement strand
TGGATTTGCGAGAAGAAGATTGACGGCGTGAGTCTTTCCATTGTTTACGAGAACGGGCGCTTGAAGCAGGCGGCCACCCGCGGCGATGGCGCCCAGGGCGATGACGTTACGTTGAACGCGCTCACCATCGCAGACATCCCGGAATACTTCGACGCGAAGAAACTGAAAATCGACCCGTCCGAAATTCCGCAGGGCACATTCGAAGTCCGCGGAGAAGTCTATATGGAGCGCAAAGCATTCGAACGCCTGAACGAGCGTTTCATTCTCGAAGGCAAGAAAATTTTCCAGAACTGCCGCAACACGGTTTCCGGCTCGCTAAAGCTCAAGAGCGTAAGCGAATGCAAGACGCGCCCGATGCGCTTTTTCGCCTACCACATTCCGCAGAGTCAAAACAAGACGCACGAAGAGAACCTCCTGCAATTGAAGAGGCTCGGATTCAATACAAATGAATACTGGAAGGCGGACTCCGTCGAAGAAATCATGAAGATTTCGGAAGAAATCGGAGCAAGCCGCGACAGCCTCCCCTTCGACATCGACGGCATGGTCGTGAAACTCAACAATCTGGAACACCAGCGTGCGCTCGGCTCTACGAGCAAGAGCCCGCGCTGGGCGATTGCGTACAAGTTCAAGGCGGAACGTGCCTACACACCGCTTCTGTCCGTTGAATTCCAGGTCGGGCGCACCGGCGCCGTGACGCCTGTAGCAAACCTCGCGCCCGTGCGCCTCGCAGGCACAACCGTCAAGCGCGCCACCCTCCACAACTTCGACGAAGTCGCCCGCCTCGACTTGCACTTCGGCGACACCGTCGGCGTCGAGAAGGGCGGCGAAATCATCCCGAAGATTACGGATGTCAAAAGCGAACTGCGGCCTGCAGGAGCGCTCCCCGTAACGGCTCCGGCCGTATGCCCCGTCTGCGGAGAACCGCTCACGCACATCGACGACGAAGTCATTCTGCGCTGCGAAAACCTTCACTGCAAGGCGCAAGTGCAATGCCTATTCGAACATTTCGTGAGCCGCGAGGCGATGAACATCGAAAACCTCGGCCCGAGCCTTATCGCAAGCCTCCTCGAGACGGGCAAAATCAAGCGCATCCCGGACCTCTACCGCCTCACGATGGAAGACCTCCTGAGCCAGGAACGCATGGCGCAAAAGAGTGCGAAAAACGTCTTTGACGCTATCGAAGCCTCCAAGGAAAGGAGCCTCGAGCACCTGCTGCACGGGCTTGGCATCCGCTTCGTGGGCCGCACAAGCGCCCGAAACTTAGCGAAGCACTTCCGCACGCTCGAAAAAATCCGCACAGCAACCATCGAGGAACTGCAGAACGTGACTGACGTCGGCGAACGCATCGGCAAAAGCGTCTACGACTTCTTCCACACGGAAATGTACACGAACGAGGTGGACGAACTCATTGAACTCGGGCTCCCCACGGAATTCAAGGGCGTCGTGAAGACGCTTTTCGCAGGCCAGACCGCAGTCATCACGGGTACGCTCCCGAACATGGACCGCGACGAAGCCCGCAAGATCATCGAAGAAAACGGCGGCAAGGTCGCAGGATCCGTGAGCAAAAAGACAAGCTGGGTCCTGGCGGGCGAAGCCGCAGGCTCTAAGCTCACCAAGGCGAACGAACTCGGAATCCCCGTGCACGACGAAGCGTGGCTCTTGGCGCAAGTTTCCGCAGCTGACACCGAAGTCGCAGCCGACGTCGAAACCGCGACCGATGCCGAAACCGGTACAAAAGCCGCGACCGCCAAATCCAACAACGGTCAACTCAGTCTTTTTTAAAACTCAGTCTTTTTCAAGAGAATCCTTTTTAATAGGATCTTTCGTGGGCATCACTTTTTTGACGTTCTGCATTTCATTTTTTACGCAGCGCACCGAGAATGCGTTACCATCAAAGTCCTCGGCCTGCAAGATTTCATCCTTGCTGTTAATCAAGTTCCAGTAGCCAGCACCGGCTCCGTCGCCGCCGCTCGCCTCCCAGAAATACGCGCTGGCGCCGAGTTCGGCATATTCGCCATCGGAATAGCGCGCGCCCGCCGGAATCGCCTTGAACCCAGAGGCTTCCGTAATGGGGGCTCCCCCACGAGCCCAGCCTTCTCGCATTTTCAACGCCGCAGCCACATTTCCCTTGCGCATATTCGCAACTGCCTGGCCGAGGCTCATCCAATCATCGCGACTGGGCATGTGCCAACCCGCCGGACAAACGCCCTGGTGTTCCTGCAAAATGCGACTATCGCCCGCATTCTCGATAAAGTCCGCAGGCAAACGCATCGCTTCGGCCCATGTATAAAGTCTACCGTAACTGCGGCAACGGATGTCCTTGTCCTCGTAGCAGAAACTCCCCGGAGTCGCATATCGCAAATTCTCCGCCATCCAAGTCTTGCCGCCAATCGTGACAGTCTTGTATCGGTTCTCGTCGCGCACATCGAAAATTGCAGTACTATCGTAAATTTCATCGACACCGGGCGGATCCATCACGCAGCGCACCGGGAATGCGGCCATCTTATTGGAACTGTCGCGGACGAGTTCATCCTTGTCGTAATGCAAAGACCAAAGCAAACTGGAAGTCGAGTCCTTTTCGCTGGAACTCCAGAAACCCGTCAAAGAATCGACGCCCGCAAAACTCATCAAATCCAAACGGTAACCGCTAGGAAGCGCGCTAAAGCCAAAACCGTTCTCGCCAGGCAGGGAGTTTTCCGTTTCGGGCCACACCTCCCTCGACTTGAGATTCGTCCCGACACCCACCGCATCGTCTATATCATAAACGTAGGCGTTCAGTCGTTCAAAGTCGTAGATGTTGGGCACATGCCAGCCCACAGGACAAATACCTCTGTGAATCCGCTTGACCGTATCCCTGGAATCCTTGCTCAAGTATTCTTCGGACAAATTCATGGCGGCGGCCCAAGTATACAGCCTTCCGTACTTTTCACACATGCCCTTGTCGTCGCCATAGCAGAAACTGCCCGGCACATCGGTATCCAGGTTTTTCGCCATCCAGACCTGGTCGCCAATGTGAATGGTTTCCAATTTTTTGTCCTGCACCACAACCACCTGCGGGACAATCACCACCGGCGGCGGAGGTGGTTCCTTGATTTCGTACAACTTGTTTTCGACACAACGGACGGATATTCCGTTATCCTTGCTTTCGTAGACTCTTTCGAAAGTTCTGGAATCGTAAGTCAATCTCCAAAAATATGCGCCGTAGGCATCGTATTCATTCGAGGCCCAGTACTGCGTAGAAGCCCCCTTGTCCATATACATGCCCACGTAATGCCTTTCACCGGCGGGTAGCGCATTGAAGCCGAACTCATCGCTGCCAAACGGCAGGCGAAGTTCCGTATCCCAGCCATCCTTGGCCTTAAGGCTTATGCCCACGCCATCGCTTCGGCCCTTCTTTCCAACAAAATAACGAAGTTTTTTCCAGTCCTTGTTGCTTGGCACGCGCCACCCTTTGGGGCACACGTCATGGACCTTTTTCACGGCCTCCGCGGCAGAAGTGCTGTTGTAAAAATCAACAAGGCGCATTGCAGCGGCCCAAGTGTAAAGCCTACCGTATTGCCAGCAATTCGCCTCGTTGTTGTCGTAGCAATGAGTCCCCTTCAGTTTGAACCGCAAATTCTCGGCAAACCACCGCTGGTCGCCAATCTGTACAGTCTTGTACGTCTGGTTATCGCGCGGATCCACGAAGTCGGGCATCTGGTCAACAGCAAAAACGTGAACGCCCAAAAGCAAAAAAAGTGTACACCAAATCCTTCTCATAGTCAATAAAATAACTAAACTATTAAAAAAAGCACAAAAAAAAGAACCCATCTTTCGATGAGTTCCTTTTTATACCCCTAAGCGGACTCGAACCGCTGTTGCGGGAATGAGAATCCCGAGTCCTAGGCCACTAGACGATGGGGGCAAATTTGGCCGCTCCGTTGGGAGCAGCGCAAATATAGTAAAAATTAGTCCCTATAGAAGAGGTCCAGGTTATTTTCTACAGGAGTGCCGGATTCCAGTTTGCCAACAAAGTCGTTGAACACGGTCATGCTGGTGAAGCGGCTAGCGTTCGCAACTTCGTCCTTGACGGCAGATGCGACAGCATCTTCTTCGGCAGCCTTCTTGGCAGTCACCTTAATCATGACGGCGCCGTTTTCGGTTTCGATGACCGGGCCCCATTCGCCCACCTTCTGGCCATTGAGGACCTTGGCAACGTAGGCGTTGGCGTAACCGAAGCCAGGAACGAAACCTTCCACAGAAGCACTCTTGCTTTCGATGGAGACCTTCTCGATGGCGGCGGCGGCAACGGCGGCGGAATCGTTAGGATCGGCAGGAACGTAAGCCTTGACCTTGTCGGCAACACTGTTCAGGTAAATGCCGGCAGCATTGGAAGCCTTCTTCTGTGCAAGGCTGGACTTAATGTCATTGTAATGGAGAGCGAGGCTGCGGTCACCGGCCTTGAGGTCCTGGGACTTGACGCAAACGAACACCCACTTGTTGTTCTTGAGAACAGGGCTTGCAACGCCAATGTCGTCGGAAAGATTTTCGTTAGGCCAAGCGTAAGAGGTCAGGCCCTTGAGGTAGCCCAGGGAGGCAATGTTTTCGTTGTGGCCAATCCATTCGGATTCCTTGACTTCGAGATTGCGTTCCTTGGCGGCATCGGCAAAGGACTTGCCTGCATCGACATCGTTCTTCACACCCGTGAGAATGCGTTCGAGGCTATCCACGGTTTCGGAAGATGCATTGACGATAAGGAGGATGTGACCAACCTTGGCGGTAACGGCACCGGTAGAGTCGGTGGTCTTGCCGTAACTCTTGATGATGTGGTAGCCGAACTTGGACTTGACCGGTTCAGAGATGGCACCGGAGTCAAGAGCGAGAGCAGCCTTTTCGAATTCTTCGACGAACACACCCTTGCCGGCTTCCTGTTCAAGCATACCGCCATTTTCGGCGCTGCCCGGATCTTCGGAGGAAATGCGAGCCATGTCTTCGAAGTTCGCCGTAGATGAGGTATCGGAGAGTTGGTAGTAGAGGGTCATGGCATATTCACGGATGCGAGCGTCATCGCCAGCGGTTGCTTCGACCGGGAGTACGGCGTACTGGAACTTAGCCATGTCCTTTTCAACAAAGAAACTGTCTACGTGAGCATTGAAGTAACCCTTGACCATGGCGCTGTCAATAGCATCGTCGGCCACGGCAAAGTCAGAAGAAGCGGCAAAAGCCACATCAAAGTCGAAGTCAGTCAAGCGACGTTCGCTGTTCCACTTGGCTTCCAAGGAAGTCGGATGGACAGAGGCGCCAACGAGAGCCTGCAACTGGCGAGACGGAATAATGTTGGACTTGAGTTCTTCTTCGTAGCGAAGCATCATGCCCCAGCGGAAGGCTTCGGGAGTTTCAAGCCAGGCATCGAATTCAGCCTTGTTGAAAGTGGAATCCACGAGGAACTTGGGAAGGCTAGCGATGTAGGCCTGGGAACGCTGCATCAGGTCTTCCTGGGAAGTCGCCTGCTGCTGGATGGCGTAGAGACGGGCCTGGGCTTCTTGTACCAGACGACCGCGAACGGCATCGGGATTGCGCTTGAATTCACTCTTGAGTTCGGCGACCGAGGCTGCCAGTCCGGCGTTTTCCACCTGTTCGTTCATCACGATCTGGCGAACGAAGGAACGGAAAACTTCAGAACGCAACTGGGTGTACTGTTCGTCTTCCAGATGCTGTCCCTGGTACTGGTTCTGAATGATCATCTTCATGCGGGAATCGAATTCCGCATAGGAAATCTTGTGATCGTTCACAACACCCACAGGGTAACTTTGGGCGGTCTTAGGTACTCGGTCCATTGCCAAGAGGCCCACGACAATGCCTGCCGCGAAAATAACAATAACCCACTTAGCCTTTTCATTTATCCACGTTAACATAGAGATGACTCCATTAAAATTGTCGGGTCAAAATTAGTAAAAAATCGCAACGGCAAACTAAAATTCTGTTAAATATAGCCGTACTAGCCTATTTTTTCTATTTATTGGGTATCGCCATCGGCGAAAAGTGCATAACACAAAACGGAGTTGCACAATGTACGATATTTTGGTTCTCGGAGCCGGCATTTCCGGTTTAAGCGCCGCTCTGCACGCAGCAGAGAAAGGCCTTTCTGTTGTCATCCTCACCAAAGGCGCAAAGCCCGACGGTTCATCAAACTACGCCCAGGGAGGCATCGCAACCGTAACCGAGAAAACCGACAAGTTCGAATTCCACATAGCAGACACTCTGGAAGCGGGCGCAGGCCTTTGCAAAAAGGAACCCGTGAACATTCTTACCAAGAGCGGGCCTGCGACAATCAAGCAGTTGGTAAAATGGGGAGTCCTCTTCACCCCCTCGCCCACTGACAAAAGCCAGTTCGACCTTCACCTGGAAGGCGGCCACAGCCACCACCGCATTCTCCACGCTGCCGACCTCACAGGCAAGGAAATCATGCGCGCCCTGCTGTGCGAACTCCACAAGCAAAAGAACATCAACTACCTTGAGAACTGCTACATCAAGGACCTTATCTGCAATGGCGAAGGAAAAGCCAAGCGCTGCGTAGGCGCAAAGATCATCCACCAAAAAACAGGCGCCGTCGAAAACATCTTTGCCAAGGCGACCATTCTTTCGACAGGTGGGGCCGGACGCATTTGGCAATATACGGTCTGCCCGCCAGACAGTTGCGGCGACGGAATGGCCGTGGCAGCCCGTGCAGGCGCTGCTCTCCAGGACATCGAGTTCATGCAGTTCCATCCCACTTCGCTCTATGCCCCAAGCCTCAAGAAGCCTTTCCTCATTTCCGAAGCGGTCCGCGGTTTCGGAGGCATCCTCAAGAACTTCAAGGGCGAAGAATTCATGAACCAGGTACACCCGTTGCACTCGCTCGCACCCCGCGACATCGTGGCCCGCGCCATCCATAGCGAAATGCAGCGCCTCGGCAAGCCAAACATGTTCATCGACCTCGGCGGTCGCACCCCCAAGGACATCAAGAGTCACTTCCCTAACATCTATGCCAAATGCATGGAAGTCGGTGTAGACATCACCAAGGAATGGATTCCTGTAGTTCCCGCGGCCCATTACATGTGCGGAGGCGTCCTTGTCGACACATGGTCCCGCACCGAAATCAAGGGCCTGTACGCCTGCGGTGAAGTCGCCGCCACCGGCGTCCACGGAGCCAACCGCCTCGCATCCAACTCCCTGCTCGAAAGCGTCGTGTTCGCAATCCGCGCCGTAGACGACATCGCAAAGAGCGGACTTCTGAAAGACAAGATTAACGCCACAAAGACCACCAAGAAAGAAATCGTCTCGAGTACCAAGGCCGCCTTCTGGAAAAAGCGCAAGAAAATTCTGCAAGACACCATGTGGACCCACTGCGGCATCGTGCGTACAGTCGCAGGCCTCAACCAGGGGCTCAAGGTCGTAGAAAGCCTTGAAGCCGACATTCAGGCGGCGATCAAGAACAAGGAAACTGAAAACATTCATTTCCTTGAATTCCTGAACGCTTTCCAAGTATCCAAAATGATTCTTCTGGCTGCGCTGCGCCGCAAGGAATCCCGCGGACTGCACTATATTTTGGACTACCCCAACCAAGACCCCAAAACCAAGCACCAGAGCATCTACCTGAGCGATAAAAAGTAATGAGTACACCCAAGACCAAAGGCGAAGCCCTCCCCAAGAAAATCGGACTCTACAAGCCCACCCAGTTCCTGGGGCACGGCGCCATGGGCAACGTGTATCTTTGCCACGACGAGTCCCTGAACCGCATGGTGGTCGTCAAGCAGATGGTTCCAAGTCTATACGACCAAGGAGCCTTCGTGGAACGTTTCGAACGAGAAGCCAAAATCCTTGCGAAACTGAACCACCCGGCAATCGTACTTCCCTACGCCCTTTGGCAGGAATCCAACGGCCAATACTCCCTGGCCATGGAATTCGTGTACGGCAAAAGCCTCAGGCAACTTTTGGACAAGTGCCCCAAGCCCCCGCTCTGGGCTGTAATGGAAATACTCTACCACATATCCTCGGGACTTGCCGAAGCCCACCGCTATAGCGTGACCCACCGCGACGTGAAGCCCGCCAACGTGATGCTCGACAAAGACGGCCGAGTCCGCATTCTGGACTTCGGAGTCGCCCACGACGAGAACGACCAGGAACTCACCGAAGATTTTGCCCAACTGGGAACAGCCTCGTACATGAGTCCCGAACAGATTCACGATTCCAGCAGCATCACACCAGCATCGGACGTGTTCAGCATAGGCATCATCGCATGCGAAATGCTCCTTGGCGAAAACCCGTTCCGCGGCACAAGCCTCGCCGAGACCTTCCAGAACATCCAGAAGAAAAAAATCCCAGTCAAGGCCTTCGACAAGAGCATTCCCAAGGAAATTGTAAATTACGTCCTTACACTGCTACGCAAGGACCCCCGCAAACGCCCTATGGCAAACGACGTGGCCGAGTTCTTCTCCAAGTCCATGCGCCACTACCCCAGGGATTTACGCCCCTATCTAGTGGAATGGGCCAACGCAGCCCTCAACGGGAATGATACTTTTATCACACCCGCGTTGTATTCCGAAAAAAAGAGATTATCTTTTAAGGCAGGATTGGTTTCGGGGCTCGTGATTGCAACCGCAATTTGCGTAGCCATACATTTTGCATAAACCATCATCAGGTGTTTTGAATGATCTGGATAGATATTGTTTGCCTCGTCTGCATTTTGCTGTTCACCCTTGTTGGAGTATGGCGCGGCTTTCTGCGCAGCGTGTTTAGGCTTGGTGCCTGGGCCTGCGCCATTGTCGGAGCCTACATTTCACAGGATTTTCTTTCGGGATTCATCGCCCGGAACCTTGACATCAGTGGATTCACCGTAAAACTGGTTTGCATTTGCGTAGGATTCCTTGTGCCGTTCCTTGCAATTTCGCTCATCGGCATTTTTGCAAACAAGGCCATTTCTGGCACAGCAGTGAGCAAAGTGAACCGCGCCTTTGGTGGTGTATTCGGGGCAATCAAGGCCTACGCCATCTGCTTTGTGCTGCTCACCATCCTCCATATTATTCCCGTATCCGGCAGTTTGAAAGAAGCCCGCAACAATTCGACCTCTTACTCCATATACAAAGCGAACATCGAACTTCTTGGATTTTCTTCCGAAGAAGTCGACCTGATTGGCGTCGCCGAGAAAAAGGCTTCGGAACTTTCAAAGGAACTGACCGACAAAGCCATGGAGAAAGCAAAGGAAGGTGCCACCCAGGCAGCCGAAGAAATCAAGAACAAGGCCGAAGAAGAAGCCAAGAAAATCATTGACGAAGGTGCGAAGAAAGCCATAGAAGACGCCAAGGCCGCGGCTCAGGAAAAAACCAAGAAGCACCGCAAGAAAAAGCGCGTCGCAGACACCGAAGGCGACGAGATAGAATACAACAGCGAAAAGGACATTCCCATCGACGAGTGACCTCGCAAGGAAAATTCAAAAAAGTCGACGATGAACTCGTCGACTTTTTTTTGCATAAATGCGTAAAAGGTTTTAGAGTGCAGCCAGGCGCTTGGCGCAGGCTTCGGCCTCCTTCAAGATATCCTCTTCGCCATCCACATGTCGATTTTCCATCAGGAACTTTCCATTGCACATCACGGAATCAATGCAGCTGCAGTCAGCAGCGTAGACCCAGTTACTAATAAGATCGTGGCACGGGACCATTCGTTCGTTCTTCAAATCGACCAAAATACAATCCGCCAGTTTTCCTTCTTCAATGGCACCGGCATCTATGCCAAATGCTTCCGCACCGGCTCGGGTCGCCATGCGCAAGGCCTCACCGGCAGGGAGAGTTTCTGCACTTCCGATGACTTTCGCAATCAAGGCTGCAGCCTTCATTTCTTCGCCCATGTCCAAATTGTTGTTCGAAGAAGCTCCATCCGTGCCCAAGGCCAATTTTACGCCGGACTTCAGCATCGCAGGAATATTGGGAATGCCGCTGTTCAACTTCAGGTTGGAGCAGGGGTTCAAAACCGCCGTCACCCCGGCAGAAGACATCAGTTCCATGTCGTGGTCGGATAAATGAACACAATGGGCAGCCGAAAGCCTCGGTGAAAGGGCTCCGCACTTTTCCAGCCATTCCACAGGACTGCACTGGTGTTCGCGCATGCAGTTGTCCACTTCAAAACGAGTTTCGCTCAAATGCGTATGCAAGAATACGTTTTCTTCTTCGGCGAACTTGGCGCAGCGCTTTAAAAGTGCCTCCCCCGCAAGATAAATGGAATGCGGCATCATCACCAACTGGATACGGTCATTCACGCCACAGCGGTCATGGATGAATTTGAAATTCGCCTCGAGTTTTTCGGGTGTCACAAGATTTTCGGCCATGGTCGTCCCGATGGCTGCTCGCAGGCCCATCTCGTTTACGACCTTGATGGTGTACTCCCGATGCCAGTACATATCGTTGAAAAACACAGTACCCGACTTGATCATCTCAAGGGCGGCAAGGCGGCTGCCGATTTCAATTTCCGCAGGTCCCATTTTCGCTTCAAACGGCCAAATAAACTTCTCGAGCCAAGGCTGTAGAGGAAGGTCGTCGGCATAGCCTCGCAAAAGGGTCATGGCCGCATGGGTATGGCTATTGTAAAAAGGAGGAAGGATAGCCTTGCCGAGGCAATCCACGACACGGGCATTTTCAAACTGACTAGGCGTTATGCTGTCTGCAATCTTGGCAAAGCGATTTCCTTCGACAAGGACGTCCTTTTGCTTGGCTTTTTCCCCAGGAACCTGCAAAACAACCGATTTCAGCAGAATCTTGTTCATATTCAACCTTATTTCTTTCAAATAATTTCTTTTATCAATTTTTTTATTCGTTTTGCAACATTTTGAATATATAATAATAATATGCGACGTAATCAACCTGAAACTTTGCCCATATCAAGAGAACAATTTGCAGAACTTGAAATATTCAAGAACGTCCAATTCGAAAAAGTAGCCGGTTTCCTGTTTGACTGTTCGACCATCGTTGCCGAACCGGGCGAAAAAATCATTGACCCAGAAAACAACATCCGTCGACTCGTCATTTTGCTGAAAGGCAAACTCGGCGTCAAAATGGATACCGACGAAAATTCCATAAAGCACGATATTCCTCCCGGACACTGCGTTGGCGAAATGTCCGTATTCGATGACATAACGCCAAGTGCAACCGTCTTCGCACAAGAAAAGAGTCTTCTCCTGCAGATTTCTTCCGATGTAGCCATGTCCATGCTCAAGGCGTCGCACGAACTTTGCCTCAACTTTTTGCACATTCTAAGCCAGCGCATTCGCAGCAACAACAAACTCGTTTGCGAAGAACAATACCACATCCGCTGCATGGAGGAATATGCGAAAATTGACCCCCTGACCGGGCTGCACAATCGCCGTTGGCTCGAAGAAATGTACACTCGCGAAATGGCCCGTTGCAATACAGGAAATTTCAAGTTATCCGCCCTGATGATGGACATCGACCATTTCAAAAACGTAAACGACACTTACGGCCATTTGGTCGGAGACCAGGTCCTGGTCGCAGTCGCCCAGGCGCTCACCAAAAGCCTTAGGCCATCGGACATGCCGGTTCGCTACGGCGGCGAAGAGTTCACCGTTTTTCTTCCGAGCGCAACAAGCAAAAACGCTCACATCGTGGCCGAACGCATCAGAAAGAATGTGGAAAACATGAGCATCGCGCTTTCCGACGGAGGCATTCTCCATGTGACCATCAGCATCGGGTACTCCGAAAGAATCAATGGCGATACCGTAACGTCCATCATTGAACGCGCGGACAAGGCTCTTTATCATGCCAAGGAAAATGGACGCAACAGGGTTTGCATGAACGCGGGCGGAAAAAGTCTGAAACTGTTCTAGAAAAGGCGACCGCTCACTTCGCTTTCAGCAGTTCGGCGACTGACTTCGCGAACTTCTCAAGACTCGGGTCGCGCGCGCCCATCAAAAGAATCGTGTCGCCCGGCTGAGCGTACTCAAGCATTTTCTTGGCGCATTCGTCGCGATTCTCGATGTATACGGCTTCGCAGCCCTTGATAAGCAGATCGTCGGCAAGGTCGCCCGCGCTAATATCGCGGGTCACGGTTCCGCCGGCGTAGTAGATTTCGCTGAAGAACATCACGTCGTTTTCACGGTCCTCGCCGATGTCGGCCGGGCGTAATGTTTTCGCCATGAATTCCACCAAGTCCTTGCGCAAGAAGCGCGTGGGGCCAAAGCCATGCGGCTGGAACCAAGCAAGCACACGCCCTTCGGTAAAGTCCTGCGCACTCTTGATGCTAGCCGCAATCTTCGCCGGATTGTGAGCAAAGTCATCGACAAGCGTCACGCCGTTGAACGTTCCCAGAATCTGGTGACGGCGGAACACACCCGGGAACGTAGAAAGCGCATCGGCGCAAGTATGTAGGTCCACGCCCGCCTGTAGTGCGGCCGCGGTCGCAGCGAGCGCATTTTCCATATTGTGCTTGCCTGGAAGCGGCACTTCAAAATTCACGAGGTTCGCCTTGTTGCGCACGCGGAACTTGATGTGCGTCCCGGCGGTCTTGAAATCTACGCCCTGCACGCCAACGTAATTCTCGAAACCGAAATCGAATTCGCGGCCGGCGCTGAACTTCTTCGCCAGCGGATGCGCGTCGTTCACAATCAGCGTGTGGCCCGCGCTCAAGATGTTGTGGCTGAACTTGAGGAAGATTTCCTGCAGTTCGTCCATTTCCTTGTGGTCCTTGTCCACATTGAGGATGAGCCCGATTTCAGGTTCGTAGCGCACGAGCGTTCCATCGCTTTCGTCCGCTTCCACAACAAGCCATTCGCCCTTGCCGCTCACGGCATTGCCAATCTTCCCTTGCGCCTGCAGATTCACGAGACCGGCGCCCGTCATCACGGAAGGCTGCAAGCCCGCGTATTCCAGAATATGGTAAATCATCGCCGTCACGGTAGATTTTCCGCTCGTACCGCTCACGGCAATCGTACGGGCTTCCTTCGAAATCTTCGCAAGCATTTCGCTTCTGTGCATCACGGGGATGTTCAATTCCTTGGCGCGTTTCAAGTCCGGATTCGTATCTTCAATCGCGGTACTCACGACCACGGCGTCAAGACCTTCCACGACACCGGAGCCGTCCTGCGCAAAGCACTTCACGCCGCATTCTTCCAGTTGACCCATGACCTTCGGCTTTTCGCACTTGCCTGCCAGGAATTCACCAAACTGACGGTCGGAACCGCGAACCTCAACGCCGCGGCCCACCAGATACTGCGCAATGGCACTCATGCCAACGCCAGCGACACCGATAAAAAAGTAAGACGACATAATACTTCCGTTTTAAAAGGCACGAACATGCGCCACAATTTTCATCCAAGAATGTAGTAAAATAGTTTCAAAATTTTTCATTTTCCCTCTTGACTCACCCCTTAGGGCAGGGCCTATATTTATATCGTTGCCTGACGAGGCGGCAAAAGTGCACAAAACCGGGCGAACGCCCTCCGCGGAAAAATGAAACAGACAAAATTAAAAATAGGCGAATTCTCTCAACTGATGCAGGTGACGGTCAAGACCCTGCGGCACTACGAACAGATTGGAATTTTGAAACCTTGCGAAGTGGACCAGTGGACAGGCTACCGCTACTACAAACTCACGCAGATGCAGCAACTGCAGAGCATCCGGTACTTGAAGGACGTCGGCTTCTCGCTGGATGAAATCCGCGAAATGATGGAAAACAATTCCCTCGTCCCGGGCATCGAGCAACTGGAATCAAAAATCCACGCCTGCGAAGAGGAACTGAAAATTCTCCTCGCCCGCAGGGAACGCTTGCACCAGATGGTGGATTCGCAAAGGAAACTCAACTCTATGGACAAAATAAGCATCCAGGAACTCCCCGAAATCATCGTCGCAAGCCACCGCGAAACAATCCCGAACTACGAAGCCGTGGGCCCCATGTGCGTGAACGTCATCGGCCCCGAAATGCAGCGTCTCGGCTGCAAGTGCCCGCCTCCGGGCTACTGCTTCACCATCGAACACAACAAGGAATACTCCCCCACCGACATCGACATCGAATACTGCGAGCAAGTCGAAGAAATGGGAACGGATTCCGAAATCATCCAGTTCAAGAAACTCGACGCCGTAAAAAGCGCCCTCTGCTACAAGCACTACGGCCCCTACGACAGGTTCTACCAATCGTACACCGAAGTGTTCAAGTACATCGAGAAGGAAGGCTACCGCATCGTCGGGAACCCGCGCTGCTGCTACGTCGACGGAATCTGGAACCAGGAAGACCCCGAAAAGTGGCTCTCCATAATCCAGGTCCCCGTGGAGAAGTAAACAGCGTTTCAAATGCGCAAAATCAAAGGCTATCCTAACGCGGATAGCCATTCTAATTTATGGAGAAGAAAATATTTTTTTCATTTTCCCTCTTGTTCTATTTAAGTAAGGGGCAATTAATTGGAAAACTTTTTCATCGTAACGGAAAAAATGTATGCGATTAACAGTATCGTTCTCTAAAAACAAATCGGCATGCCTATACGTAATTTTCAACGAATCTAAATTTACTTTATAAGTAGTATCAATTTTATGATACACCCAATGATTTTCATTTTTCACAAGTTCGCAACGAGACATGCGTCTCTTGCATTCCATTTCCAACCTTTCACGAGAAGCACCTACATTACTCGGAATTTCCCATTGCAGCAGACCTCTGCACCGTCTCAAAGCCTTATCTTTTTTCCGTTCAACATCCACTGCATAAAGAACATTCCTATCGGCATTGGGCGCTGATATATAACGATAGCTCAAACTATCTACATAGCAATCAAAATATTGAACAGTATCGTTTTGATTTACAGCGGAATCCTGCAAAGAACAGCCTTTGCAAAGGAATTCTTCCATAGAGGGAGCTTTCGCATCTACATCTGTATACCAGTAAATATATTCAAGTGGCTCATATATACCTTCAGGAACAGATTTTAAAACAGTCAAGGAATTAACGACACTTTCTAGTTCAACAGAATCTAAAGAATCATAGTTAAATCTATAGCACAAAAACTGTTCCTTTTCAGAACGCATTTTTAATCCAAAATAATGCGACACCCACAAAACATTTCGTCCTAAAACAAAAGAGTCTGGCGGAACGGCCCGTCCAAAGCCACCAGAAATTAAAGAATCTTGAGCCAAATAACGGTCTTTCTCTATTCCGAAATTAGAGCGACTATAGCCATCATCAACATCCAAATACAGAACTGTTTTCGCATCGTTTTTAAATTCATAGCGTAGCGAGCCATACCCGGAATCTTTCGTCACAGTCCAATTTGAAGGAATCTGCATGCCAAGTTTTTGTTCACTGTCTTTAGAAATTTCAATCAGCAACAACTTGGTATCTGCATGATGAGTTTCGGCAACATCATCCTTGCAACAGCAAAGATTCAGAATCATTCCGAATAAAACGAGAGCAAAAAATTTTTTCATATCTTACAGCAAATCCGGGGTAATCGTGAGTTCGTAACCGGATTCCACGACCTGTGATGCAATGGTGGAAACAGTTCGTAAAATCCTGTCGATATCGTCAACCAGCCTAGTCCACTCCCAAACGAGAGGCCCGTGGCAATCTTTATTTTTCCATTTCAAGAAATTTTCATAAAGAACTCGCTTCATACCATACAAGTATGCGCTTTTTTCGCCGAAAAATTCATCATTTACACAGCTTTCTTGACGAATATTCACATACCCGTGCATTTTTCTAGGCGAATAATCTACAAAAAAAAATCATTTTTCTACGTCAATAGTATAAAAACGCTAATTTGGCATCCACCAAACCTTTTTTTGTTCCCGGCGCTCCTTGTGCATCAGCATAATTTCAGCTTCAATTTCCTCCTCGCTCATGCCTGCCGTACCGTTCTTGTGGGCATTTTCGTTCAGTTTCCGCAACGCCTCCAAAAGCCCAGTCGGGTCGTAGATAACTTGACTGTCATTCACGACAGAAGGAACAACCGGATTCACCACACACAAAAAGTTTCTTGGCGTTACAACGAAATCACAGTCCGGAAAATGCTTTATATTGCCCGTTACAAGATACGCACCCTTATCCTTATTTCCAAACGCAACATCATAAAAGATGACATCATCCATATCAGGAAGAATCTTACCCGTTTTGGGGACAGAAACTTTAAGAGCGTTTGCCACGACAGTATTGAGAATTTCATTCGAAACATTCTTCTGAAGACCAAATTTACTCCGACCAAGAACTTCCGAGTATTCCTCAACAATTGCGTTATCAATTAAAGGAACAAACGACTTTTTTGCAATTTCCTTAATGATCATATACGGAACAGATTTGTTTTGATCTTTCGCAAGCGCCGCAGACACAAGCACATTTGTATCAATTACCGCATAGATCATTTTTTTCTTCTCCGCTCCTCATGCATCAATTTAATTTCTTCTTCAATTTCCTCTTCGCTCATGCCTGCCGTACCGTTTTTATGAGCCTCAGCATTAGCAGCTTGAAATGCGGCTAAAATTCCTGTTGGATCATCAACATTCTGCGATATGGTCGTCTTGACTTCGAAAGGCAAGCCCTTTTCAACAAGAGCGCGCTTAAAGAAAATCCGGACCGCGGTAGGAATGTCCATTCCCAACTGCTCGAACAATTCCGCAGCCTGGTTCTTCAATTCCTCGTCCAAACGTATTTGCAGTAACGACATTGCCATATTAAACCTCATTACAAAATATATGCAAAAAGCATATATTTGTCAATAGCGCCACATATTGTTTAACTACAAAAGGAGCCGACATGCCAAAGCAGACCCTCGTTTTCGAAAGCGCCGTTCAGCTTTCCCTAAAGAACGGGCAGATGAACATTTCACACAAAGACCATCCCAAGCAGGAACACTTCCGGGCCATCGAGGACATTGCCATGATCTCGGAATTTTCCACCGCAACTACTACGACGCGTTCCCGCTCGCCGACGACATCATGGAACCATACCGACCATTCGTCGACCAAGTCGTCATCCAACTTGTCGCGCAAAAACAACGTAAATTGACAAAAGAGTCGAAGCACGCATTCCTGGAACTTTTCTACAAGGAAGTTCCTTTCGGGGAGCAGATGGTGCAGCTAGGAACAAGCCTCACCTACACAGCGGCATCCGTAGCAAAATTTTTCGCTGGCGAAACCAAGGCTCTCGCCTATCCGAGGGTTATATGTGGGTAATAGCAGTATTCGACTTTCCAAGACATTGCAAGAGCGTTCAAGCCGAATGCTGCAAAAACAAATTCATTTGTTTTTATTGCTGAGGCGTAGAGCGGACGCCGAAGGCGTCCAAATTTGGCCAAAAAGTAAAGATTTCATCGAATTTTTTTGATTTTTTCAACGGCAAATCGCTTGCAAAACCGCATAAAATAAGGTAGATTGGCAAAGGACGTCTTATAGGGGCTATTTTTGAACACGAGGAAAACTATTATTTGGAACTGAAGACGATTGCCAACCAAACGGATGATTTTGACTATTTCAAGCGACTCCATGAATGCATTGTCACGGAATGCTCCAAGTATCTTGAAAATCTTGGCTTGACGGAATTGTTCGATGATGTTCCATTC
>JAZLMK010000029.1:0-2011 GCA_045598645.1 Fibrobacter sp. | reverse complement strand
TGGATCCTGCTCGGGGGCATCGCCCCTCCCAGGATGACTAGCGCAAGTGTCTAGTCCTAGAGCAGTCATTCCGACGTGCGCCATAAGGGATGTCATTCCGGCTTGCCGGAATCCATACTTCCCCGTATCGCAGATTTCAAGAAGACAGTCGCGTTTAGCGGAAATTAACGTTCGAAAAGAATCCGACGAATTTCACGCTGTCGCCAGGACGCGTTGACGGTACGCCCCTTTAAGTCGAACTTGCGGCCATTGACAGGCACGACATTCACGGCGCGCACCAGGACGCCACGACCGATGGCGTCGGTCTTGGTGGAATCAACCTTGTCGCCTTTATCGCCCGTGTCGGCAACGACTGTATCCTTGGCGGTCGAGTCCTTGACCGTGGTATCCGTGGAGGCGGTATCCTTGGACGGCTGTCCGGATTCAACGTCCCTTATGATCCAGACAAACGAATCTTCCGTGTCTTTTTTGCTGTTTTGAACGACCTGCGTTCCGCTTGCCTGCAGGTAAAGTTTGCTCTTGAAGTTCTGCAAGTAGTAGGCGTCCGGCGTGTTGACCGGCGCTCCTTCCAGGATGTACCTCTGGTGGGCTCCCCCGTTCCAGCCATAAGTGCTTGCGACGACGCCTGCCGCGGTGGATTCGTTCGGAATATCCACGACGCGGTCACCAAGTTCAATGCGGTACGTGACCGGATTGTCGCCGATGGTGTAAAGATTGATGATTGTCGCCTCGGACTTGCAATCCATGAGTTCCAGGGCGTTTGTACTGGTGATTCCCATGCAGTTGAACGGCCCACCAGCCATCATGATGCGAACGGTCTTGTAGAACGCTTCCTTGAAGATGTCCTGATACATGGCGTTCACGATTTTTGCGTGATTGATGAGATCCTGCTCGGAATGCACTTCGCTGCGGTAATTGATGCCGTATGGCCAAAAGTGCTGGCTGTCGCCGTGGAGTTCCGCATCGGCGCCGTCAATTTCCCTGAGGAGCGCCTGGGCCTTTTGCCCTTGGAACACGCCATTAACCATCATTTTTTGGTATTCGCTGGTCGTTCCCATGCCCATGGTGTGTGCGATTTCGTGCATGGCGGTGCCAACGTACATGTAGTTGCGATCCTTGCCAAAGCGGAGGTCGCCGTTGCTGCTTGCTTCAGCCGTCGGGACGCCGGTCGAATAATAGACGTTGATGTACTTCGATAGATTCGTGTACTTGTTGTAATAGTACATCGCGGAATCCATGGCGGCGGTGATGAGCTTGTACGCCTCTTGCTCGTCAGCCGTCGGATTTGCCGACTTGTGAAGAGTATACGAAACATGACCCGCAGCAAATGTCACGGATGCAAAAGCGCATACAGCGCCCATTACCAAGAATTTGGTGAAATTCATAAAGCGTCCCTTTCCCATACCAACCTTAAAAATATCCTTTTTTAGGTCATTTAGCAATAGCAAAGACGTGGACAAAATCCTCATTTTTTGTTACATTTAGTCCGTTAAATCTTTAACCGGCGGTGCAAGTCCGCCAATCAAATCAAAGAGGTAAAAAAATGGCAGTTTCTTACAAGGAACTCGGCTTGGTCAACACCAAGGAAATGTTTGCAAAGGCTGTTGCTGGTGGCTATGCCATCCCGGCTTTCAACTTCAACACCATGGAACAGATGCAGGCCATCGTCCAGGCTTCTGTGAAGCAAAAGTCCCCGGTCATCATGCAGGTCTCCAAGGGCGCTCGTAACTATGCAAACGGCACCATCCTCCGCTACATGGCCCAGGGTGCTGTTGAATACGCCAAGGAACTCGGCTGCGCCAATCCGCAGATCGTTCTCCACCTCGACCACGGTGACTCCTTCGAACTCTGCAAGGACTGCATCGACAACGGTTTCTCCTCTGTCATGATCGACGGTTCCGCTCTTCCGTACGAAGAAAACATCGCCCTCACCCAGAAGGTTGTTGAATACGCCCACGCTCACGACGTTACCGTCGAAGCTGAACTCGGCGTTCTCGCCGGTGTCGAAGAC
>JAZLMK010000028.1:0-15084 GCA_045598645.1 Fibrobacter sp. | reverse complement strand
CCCTGCACAACGGTCGGCAGCGTACAGGTCTTACCATATGCGCAGTCTGCATTATCCATGGCGACTTCCCAGGTATACAGACGACCGTATTTGGCGCAGTTTGCAGCCACCTCCTCATTGGTCAACACATCTTCGCCATAGCAGCCGCCCCATGCATATTCGCCCATGGCAGAAACATCACCTGGGTCGTAATTCAAGTTCTCGGCCATCCAGGTTTCGGCATAATCACCCACGGCAATGGTTACATACCCATAGATTTGGTTGTCGCGGGTATCGCAGAATTGCTTTTTCGGGTCGTACGTTTTTCCACCACACAAATCATAGAGTTCGCCTTCCGAGCAGAACAACTTCGCAGGGTCGTACGGTTTCGTGCCGCACACGGCCTTGAAAATGGTCGTTGTCGTTGCGCCTTCACCTTCGCCGCAAGTAACCGAGACAGCACCTTCGCCGTCGTCTTCAAGCGAGCAGCCCTTGCCGTCAGCGCCATTCGTGCCGTTCGTGCCATTCCAAATCGTATCGATGACCGTTTTTCCGCAAGTCACTTCAAGCCCCTTGAGGCCAGCGTCGTTCTCTACCGACTTCGTCGTGCAGCTCGTGCCATCGTTGCCGTCGTTGCCATCCTCGCCATTCTTGCCGGAATCGCCCTTCGCACCTTTATCGCCTTTTTCGCCCTTCTCGCCATCCTTGCCGTCTTTACCGTCGGAACCATCTTTGCCGTCAACGCCGTCGGCGCCCTTTTCACCTTTGAGCGTTTGCCAGGACTTGCCGTCGCAAATGAAAGCCTCGGAGGAATCCATCACAAACAGCATCTCGCCCACGTTCGTCGTGTCGCAAGCCTGCTTCGAAAGCTTCTCGCCCGATTCAAGCACGGCAAGACCGGACTGCTGTATATTTGTCACATCGTCGCCGCAAGCGGCAAACATCAAAGTACAGGCAGCAAGTGCCAAAAGGTATTTCTTGTTCATAAGGACTCCTAGGGTTTTGAGGGAAATATAAGAAAACGGCCAAATTCCCCATAGTCTACATTTTTCATACTTCACCCTTCATTTTTCATTCCAAACGCCATCCCCTTTTTGGTCTCTTTTGCAGACCTCCAGCCGCAAAAATCACGAAAATTTTACCTACAACTCCAAAATTACGCAAAAAATGTCCGAAGTCTATCCAAACGTTCCATACTAGGGGCGACGCCGGTCGTCATTCATTTTGCTACATTTACCCGTATGCTCAAGTCCAAGTACCAGGCGTTCACGGACACGCTTTCCGAAAACGTGTTCAAGGCGAAAAAGCAGGCGAACCCCATCACGCTCGTCGTATTGGGTTACCTTTTGCTCATTGTCATTGGCGCCGCTCTCCTGAATCTTGAAATTGCGACTACGAAGCCCATCGACTTTCTGGAGGCGCTTTTCACGGCGACTTCCGCCGTCTGCGTCACGGGGCTCACGGTCGTCGACATCAGCACGACTTTCACGCATTTCGGGCACTGGGTCATTGTCGTCCTCATGCAGCTTGGCGGCCTTGGTATCATGACGGTTTCCACGGTGCTCATTTTGCTCGCCGGCATGCACCCGGGATTCAACCACCAGTCCGTGCTGCTTTCGAACTTCACGCAAGAAGGAAACGTCGATGCGGGGCAGATCCTCAAAGCGGTCCTTCCCTTTACGTTCATTTTAGAGGCCATCGGCGGTGTCGTGTACTTCACGCAGTTCCACGACCTGGCGCTCTACGACAGGATTTTCACTTCGCTGTTCCAGGCGGTGAGCAGTTTCTGCAACGTCGGGTTCACGCTGTTCCCCGACTCGCTCGTGCAATTCCAGTTGAACCCCATCATGAACATCACGACGGGAATTCTCGTGCTCGCGGGCGGGTTCGGCTTCTTGGCCATCACGGAACTGCACTACGCCTTCGACTTCAAGCGCAAGCGCTTCCGCAAGGTTTCACTGCACACCCGCATCGCGACCTTCGGCACGCTGATTGTCGTCGCGGCGAGCATGCTCGTATTCACCCTTACGGAATGGGGCAATTCCCTTGAAGGGCTAAGCTTTTTCGACAAGATGCAGTCCACGTTCTTCATGGCGTTCTCTAGCCGCACGGCGGGCCTCAACACGGTCGACGTGCCGGGCCTGTGCGCAAGTTCGCTGTTCTTCTTTGCCATTATCATGTTCATCGGGGCAAACCCCGGTAGCTGCGGTGGCGGCATCAAGGTGACGACGGCCGCGGTGATTTGCCTGCTCGGTTTCAACCGACTGCTCGGACGCGAAAAGACCCAGGTCCTGGGCCGCACCATTCCCGAAACCACCGTCGACAAGGCGGTGCGAATCTTCGTGGTCGCCATCGTCGTCATAGCACTTGCGACGCTCATACTCCTCTGCACCGAAATTCCAAGCGGCGTCGGATTCAACGAGAACGGGACGCCGTTCCTCAAGGTTCTTTTTGAAGTCATCAGCGCCTACAGCACCTGCGGGCTCTCGATGGGGCTCACGGGGGAACTTTCCTCGATTGGCCAGCTCGTCATCTGCAGCGTGATGTTCGTCGGCAGGATGGGCCCGTTGTTCCTCATTTCGGCCGTGGCCGGCATGAGCAAGAACACCACCTGGTACGCCGAAGAAGATATCATGGTGGGGTGAGTGAGGTGTGAGGGCGTTCGCCTACGGCGAACTTTGAGGTATGAGGTTTAAGAGGCATAAGCCATTGAACCCCAGAGGGAGCCGAAGGTGCGGAACTTTCCACTAACCACTAATTCCGTCTAAATCGTCCATTCTCTCGTCTCTCGTCTGTAGGCGCGTAGCGCCGTTCTCCACAAAGTGGATAATTCAACTAAGCCACTAAAGTGGCAAGTTTCATATATTTCGTCTAATTACTACATTTAACCCATGGCTTCTAAGCAATTTGTAATTATCGGTCTTGGCAACTCCGCCATCTTCCTCGCCCGGCATCTCACCAGCCTCGGTCACGACGTGCTGGTCGTGGACAACCACCCAGAAAAAGTGCAGGACATTTCCAGCTCCGTTTCGCAGGCCATGGTCGCCGACAGCACACGCAAGAAACAACTTGCGAGCATCCCGCTCCAGAAGGCGGACTCCGTCATCGTCTGTATCGGCGAGAACCTGGAAGCGAGCCTCCTCACGGTCTTGAACCTCAAGGAACTCGGCGTCAAGCACATCATCGCGAAGTCCAGTAGCGCCGCGCACTCGAGCATTTTGGAAAAGCTCGGCGTCTCGGATATCTTCCACCCGGAACGCGATTCTGCCATCGCCCTTGCCGAACGCCTGAACCGCCCGAACATGCTCGACTTCTTGCCGTTCATGGAAGGCTTCAGCATCGTGGAAGTCGTATGCCCGAAAGAATTCGTTGGCAAGACCCTGAAGGACTTGAACATCACGCACAAGTACGGCGTGCAGGTCATTGCCATCCGCGACCCGCAGGAACCGACTCCGAAAATCGGTAACCTCGCGGACATCGTCCTCCAGGAAGACTACGTGCTCTTCCTCATCGGCCCGAACGACGCCCTCGACAAGTTCAAGAGTTAATCCGCCCTAAAGATTTCCATCAACCGCCTATGGTCGCTAGCCACAGGCGGTTTTTTATTACGGTTGTCTCGGACTCGAAAATGTGGTACCTTAAGGTAGTCAAAGGATGCAAGGACAGAAGACGCAGTGACTTTTTTGGAATAATTACAAAAAAAAAGCACCGTACCCCGCACCGACGTCCAAGTAAATTTATATAATTGTAATAATTACAATAAACACAAACAAAATACAAACATTCCAAACGGATTCGCTCTGGCGAGCCCGGAAGAAAAACCCGCAAAGCGGGAAAGGAGACAAAAATGAAAGTATGGGTCTGCAAAGTCTGCGGTTACGTCCACATGGGTCCGGAAGCTCCGGAAGAATGCCCGCAGTGCCACGCCCCGAAGAGCAAGTTCTTCGAGAAGGTCGAACAGAAGGCCGGCGCCATCAACTGGGCCGACGAGCATAAGGTCGGCATTGCACAGGGCCTCGACGCCGAAGTCGTCCAGGGCCTGCGCGAGAACTTCAACGGCGAGTGCACCGAGGTGGGCATGTACCTCGCGATGAGCCGCCAGGCTGATCGCGAAGGGTTCCCGGAAGTCGCGGAAGCCTACAAGCGCATCGCGTTCGAAGAAGCCGAACACGCCGCCAAGTTCGCGGAACTCCTCGGCGAAGTCGTCTGGGCGGACACCAAGAAGAACCTCGAGCTCCGTGTGGCCGCAGAAGCGGGCGCCACCGAAGGGAAACTCGCCCTCGCCAAGCGCGCGAAGGAACTCGGCTACGACGCCATCCACGACACCGTGCACGAAATGTGCAAGGACGAGGCCCGCCACGGCAGCGCCTTCCAGGGGCTCCTCGGCCGCTACTTCAAGTAATTCCAATCATGACGGTCGGCCCAACGGGCCGGCCTTTTTTTTCGTATTTTTTTGCCAATCGCACACCAACGAGGAACCGATGTCAACTGCAACAATTTTACAGGAACACCAGATCCGCCCGTCTTCGCAACGGCTGTTGGTTTTCGATTACCTGAAAAGCGTAAAGACCCACCCGTCGGTGGACTCCATCTACCAAGCGCTCCTGCCAGGCAATCCCGGGCTTTCGCGCACCACGGTCTACAACACCCTGGAACTTCTAGCAAGCCACAGCCTGATTCTGACCTTGGACTTCGGTGAAGGTTTTTTACGCTACGATGCCGACATCACCCCCCACAGTCACTTCAAGTGCACTGAATGCGGCACCGTCATCGACATCGAAGGCGCACCCGAAGACTGCGCCAAGATGCTCCCCAAGGGATGTTCCCTCACAGGCGTTTCGCTGTATTTGTTCGGCAAGTGCCCCAAATGCAACGAACCGCACTAGACTTGCGGGATTCAATACAACTTTATCTTGAATGTGACGGGCGTCACACCACGGCCGCTGGTCCGACCTTTTTTTGAGGATCTTCAAACGTCCCTCCATGCCCAAGGCAAAAAAAATATCCGCCTTGGCGGATATAAGTTGTTCATTTGCTTGGACTTAGATAGGAGGTCAGGCCTCAAGATGGCATCGGCCTAGAATACCGGTTCTGCCGAAGCCTTTTCCTTGGCCTTCTTGACAGGGCGGGATTCCTTGGCAAGCGTGCGATGTTCCACGACACCCATGGTAAAGTACTTTTCGCCTTGCTTCACGACCGAAGTAGCCGCATTAAGAGCCTTGACACCATACCATTCCTGGTAGATATTGCGACCGGAGCGGAGAGAAACTTCTTGAACCGCAGGCTCGCCAGAAGGCTTGCCGTACTTGAGGGTAAACTGTTCGGACATGTATTCCGCGGCTTCCATGGCCTTACCCTTGCGAGCGCCTTCTACACGGCCGGTGCGGATTTCAAAAGCATAGAACTTGTCGTTCGCATTGAAAATAAAATCGACTTGTACAGGAAGGTCGCCGAACTTGAATACGGGAACCTGGATATGGCCACCCTGATCAAAGGTGTCGTAACCCATTTTCATAAGTTCTTCAATGACAACATCACGGGATACACCAAAGGGGATCCCAGCGAATTCCAATTCGCTATGGCGCTGTGCGAACACTTCGACGGAAAGTGTTAACAGTAATAGCGTTATGATAGACCTTAATCTCGGCACAACTAACTCCTAGACAATGTAAAAGATAATAAACTTTCGCCCAACTAGTTCAAAAAAAAAGCGGTTTTTTGGCTCTTTATCTATATTTTGTGGTATGGCTAGCACTTTTGGCAAGATTTTTTCCGTTACGACCTGGGGAGAGTCCCATGGTCCCGCCGTAGGAGCCGTCCTGGACGGCTGTCCCGCAGGAATCCCCCTTTGCGAAGAAGATGTCCAGCAGTTGCTGGACCGCAGGCGTCCCGGACAGGGGAAAATGACCACCGCCCGCGACGAAAAGGACAAGGTGAAGATTCTGAGCGGCGTGTTTGAAGGAAAAACCACCGGAACCCCCATTTCCTTTGCCGTTTTCAACGAAGACCAGCACAGCGCCGACTACGCCGACATCGAAAAGTGGTACAGGCCCGGACATGCCGACCTTTGTTACGACCTCAAGTACGGATTTCGCGACTACAGGGGCGGAGGAAGAAGTTCCGCCCGCGAAACCATCGGCCGTGTCGCCGCCGGCGCCGTAGCCATGAAATTCTTGAAGATGGTGGCCGGGACCGAATTTTTGGCCTGGGTGGATTCCATCGGCAGCGTAGATTGTCCGGATTTCGACCAGGATTCACTCACACGCGACATGATCGAGGCGTCCCCGGTTCGCTGCCCTATCGCAGAAACAAGCGCCCAGATGGAAGCGCAGGTGATGAGCGCAAAGACGAACGGCGATAGCATTGGCGGAACCGTAAGGCTTTTGGTGAAGAACGTGCCCGCAGGCCTTGGAGAACCCGTGTTCGACAGGCTCGATGCTCTTTTGGCTCAGGCGATGCTCAGCATTCCCGCATGCAAGGGTTTTGAAATCGGAAGCGGATTCGCATGCGCTCGCATGCACGGAAGCGAACACAACGACGAAATCTTTTTCGACGGGAACGCCTACCACACCCGCACCAACAATGCGGGAGGATCCGTAGGCGGCATCAGCAATGGCGAAAACATTTGCTGCCGCATGGCATTCAAGCCCACGGCAACGATTTCGCAGTTGCAGAAAACGGCAGGCCGCGGTGGCGAAAACGGCGAACTCGCCGCCAAGGGTCGCCACGACCCTTGCGTTGCCGTGCGCGCGCCAGTGATTGTAGAAAGCATGGCGGCCCTCGTTTTAGCCGACTTGTTCCTGCAGCAGAAAAGAAACTGCATTTAAGGATTTTCATGGGGCTGCGCTTTTTTAAAATTGCCGCCGCCGCAATTTATTCCTGCGCCTACAAGGTGCACCATGCCGTTTGCCTTAGACCCGGAAAGGTTCTTTCCAACGCGAAACTCATCGTGGTGGGAAGTTTTTTAGCGGGTGGTGCCGGCAAGACTCCATTCTGTATTTGGCTCGCACAGTTCCTGAACAGTGAATTTATACGTACTCACGGTCGTGCCCCAGGAATAGCCATCCTATGCCATGCCGTGGCATACGACGAAGCAAAACTCCTCCAGGAAAAAATTCCGTTTTCGATAGTCTTCGCAACAAGGAACCGCTACAAGACGGCCTTGTCGCTAGACCGGGATTTCGACTACATCATTTGCGACGACGGGTTCGAAGACAGCAGGCTTGCCGGAGCAGCCGTATTTAGGCTGGACTGGGGCGAGATTCCCAAAAAAATGCGCCAACTGGTGCCAGCGGGGAACTGCAGAAGCCTTGCGCAATGGCACAGCGAACCGGGCACCGTTTTAAAATGCGGGCGCATTTCTAACGGCGACGATGTCGAATTCAACATTGCAGAAATAAAGAACGCAAACGGCGACACAATCTCTACGGAAAACGCCCCGCAAAACATCACCGCCATGTGCGGTATCGGAAATCCAGCGCGATTCATGGGAAATCTCGCGCAAAGGGGAATCGTCCCCTCGCAAACCGTTTTCCGCCCGGACCACGACTTGAAATTTGCAAAGCACCTGTCGAAGGCGCTTGCACAAAACCACAAGGTCATCATCACAGAAAAAGATGCGGTTCGCCTGCCCAGGGCCCTGTTGCAATCCGCCAATCTATACACCGCGCATCTTGAAGTCCGTGTTTCGGAACAGGCCAAAGCAGCAATCTTTAATAATTTCGCAGAATAAAACCGTTCACCTTTATTATATTTTTCTGTCGGGAAGCAAATAATAAGAAGGATTGGATTATGACTCTTACCAAAAGAATTTCTGAATTGATGAACGCCCTTTCGGTGAACATCCCGGAACGTGAATTCTGCATCCAACTGGCATTCCTTACCGCCCTGGTCGGAGAACCGTTCTACCTGTACGGAAGGTCGGGATCGGGCAAGGCCTTGGTACTTGAGCGACTGATTGCAGCTTTCAGGAACCTGAAGACGCTTAAAATGGGCAAGCGCGACCTTGAACTTCCCGAAAAAGTAAACACCTACGATATGATCATTTTCCAGAGTTTCAATCCCTTTGAAGAAAACTCAAAGAAAAATGTACACATCGCATTAGACGATCGCGGCAAAGCAGCCCTCGCCCTTTCTGGAAACATCCGCCCCGAAGTCGCCCTGAACAGCACCGACATTACCGACAAGATAACTCTCATCGTCGCTCTTCCCGATAACATCTCGCCAGAATCCCTTTGCGGTCTATTAAAGACGCAAGGCGATACCACCACCACCTATGTCCCTACAGGACTCACCGTAACGGCGGAGGAACGCGTACAATGGAACGAGGAAATAAAAAAGATTTCCCTTTCTGAAGACACGCTGTACATTATCGGCGAAATTTCAAAGACCTGTGAAAAGAACGGCATCTACGTTCCAATCCGCAAGTGGATTGGCCTTACCAACATCATCAAGGCGGCCGCATTCTTCAACGGCCGCGAAGAAACTCGCATCACCGACACGTTCTTCCTGGGAACCCCTATCTGGGGGCGTAGCACATCGAACGCCACCATTGTCGAAAAATACAAGGAAATCGTACGCGACCGCCTCCTAAAGGAAATCCCGGACATCATCAACGCCCCTTACAATGCCGACGATCTGCTACGCCGCGTAAAAAGCGTCATACTTACAAGCAATAACCTTTATGCGACAAAAACGTACAATAACGAGCCTTGCACGTACTACAAAATCAACATCGCCGGCGAGCCAACACCACTATACGCGCCTCTCCGCTACATAGAATCCGACGAAGATTTCCACCCCTTCAACGAATGGAGGCTGGAAGAAACGCACGTACGCTGCAACTTCCATGGAACATCCTGCTGCACGATTTCCATCGATTCCGCCATCAAGGGTGTCGGACTTCGAAACGTCATGGCCCGCGGTTCCCAGAACATTACAATGACTAAGCCCATGAAGTTCGAAGACTTTGGAACGCTCCCCACCGAAATTCTCGAAGAAGACGCCCCCCAAGTCATCGAGCAGAAAAAAGAAAAAATGGTCCAACTCCGGGCAGAGATTCAAGAGGCCGCCGCACGCGAAACGAAAAATCTGCAATCCCTCAAGGACATTTTCAACTACATAAAGACGTCCAAGGACGACCTTTTCTGCCATAGGGAATTTTTCAAGCAGACTCAGGAACAGGTGGCCGAGCTCTTCGAAAAGACGAAAGCCATCATCGAAAAAATCAAGGAAGCCCACGACTTGATCGCGAGCCAGAGAAAGTACTAGTCCTCAACTAAAAGGACAATCCCCGACTAAAGATTGTCAACGCTGTCGGGGATTTCGTTACGCATCACGAGCAGGATGGCGTTCTGCCCTACGATAACGTATTTTTCGCCGTTGATTTCGAGTTCGGTGCTGTTGGCGTGCAAGTACAGGGCCTCGTCGCCTTCGTGCACCTGCAAGGGAACGTAGTTCACCTGGTTCCCGCCGTCTTCGCGAAAAATGGAATCCGGATCTTGGCTGGCAGGAATCGGATAGCCCGGGCCTACGCGCATCACGATGCCCGTATGCACCACGTCGCGTTCCTTTACGCTGGGCGGCAAAAACAGGCCGCTGTCGGTCTTGTTCGCAGCCTCCAAAGGCTTAATGAGTACACGATCGCCTATTACAACTACATTTTTCAAAGATTCCATCATACCCGTAAAAATAGAATTTATATTGCTATCGTGGTCATTACCTTCATCATTATACTGTGGCTTACAATCGCCCTTATCCTTGCGCTGTTCTTAAGGCGTTCGCAAAAAGTGCGAGGCATGTCAAAAATTCTTTGGCAAACAAAAAAATTCCGCCTCGTGGTTGTCGCGTTCATTGTAGCCATCGCAGCCATAGCCATCACCTACAAGACCATTCCCGCAGTAACCAGCCACCAGTTGGATTCTCGCTCCATTTTTGAAGGCTACACCCAGACCATCGTGCTCAGGCTCCAGGAACAGGGAGCCATCATTATCGACAGCACATGCGACCTAGGCTCCCCAAAACCGGAACTGGCCTACGCGCTCCCCGCAGTCCTCGCCGTGTACAACGAAATCGTGCAGAAGCCCACTACGCCGCACCTGGTGCAACTGAACGACAGAATGGTTTTTTCGTTCAACGGATACAAGCAATTCAAGAACCGCAGCATCAATATAGTGAAAGGCGTAAAAAACAAACTGGGGCCACGTTACCCCATGAAGATGGAAAGTTTCGGTGAAAACCACTTGTTAACCGTCTACTACAAGGGCGATTTCTGGGACAACGAGCAACTATGCGGACTTCCGACAATGGAGGCGGCCATGCACGAAGGCGTGGACCCCGCACTTTTGATGTCCCTCATCAGGCACATTTCCGGATTCGACTTCAACTACACGGGCGACAAGCGCGAGCACGGATTGCTGGCGCTGGAATCGGGAGTGGGGCTGGAACAAATCTTTATCGGTGCGAAAAAACTACGGTCAGCGCTAGACTCCTGCGCAACCATCGAAGACGCCGTAGCCACCCTATACCCAGTTCACGACCTGAAAGGAATGAACACGGAATGGAGAAAGAGTTCCCTGAAAAGTTCCTGGGTTAAAGAAGTCCTGGACGACATCCAGTTCTATCGCAACAACGGGCTGAAACAGCCCGCTCTCAATTGATCCTAGAAACGACCGATGGTAAGACCCGCGTAGAATCCCGGCCAGATACGGCCCTTGTGGCCACTCACCGACACATCGTCGTGGTATTCGCCGAGAGGCATGCGCATATTCTCTTCGGCATCGCCTTCCGTCATCAAATTCAGCGAAACACCGCCCGTGAGGCCAATTCCTGTAATTACTTTCTGCGTAGCCCCGAAACGGATGCGATGGAAATAAGCTCTCTTGCTACCATCAACATTGCCGATTGCATAACTTCCTCTGTATTTGCGCGACAGATTCATAAACATATATTCCAAGGCGAAGTGACTGCCGTACTCGCCGAAATGCGTTCCGAAACCCAGGCCATTTTGGAATATGTGTTCGTAGTGTTTGAACATTTTTCCGTCTTCGTAATTGCGTCCAGTTTCAATGCTCGTATAAAAGTATGCCGTTCCGAGGTCAAGTTTTGCGCCAGTTCCGCCCATCTCATTGAAGATTCCGGAAAGACTCCACACGCCGTTCCCGACAATGTTGATAAGGCCCACTGGAGTCTTATCTGCATGGGGAGCGATATTGATGACACCAATCTGGCGACCGCCTGCCTTGCGCGCATAGTTGATGGCGCCTACCTGAATCGTGTTTTCTTCGCCGGCAAAGTTCATTGCAGACACCTGCACATCGGCCTGTTTCGCGAAGTTCATCGCAGACACCTGCACGTCGGCCTGTTTCGCGTAATTGAACGTGGATATCTGAGCACCGTCCAAGGAATCCGTCATGATGTTGACCATGCCCAACTGGGCTCCGGTAGACTTTTTGGAAGCCACGTTCACGGTACTTGAAATTTGAAGTCCGTCAAAGGATTCGGCGTAATTCAAAGTCGTATTGAGTTGGGCGCCCTCGAAATGTTCACTTGCTATGTTCGCAAACAAACTCACCTGCACACCGTGCATTTCTTTTTTCGCAATGTTCGTAAGCAAACTCACCTGGGAGCCAAGCATGTAGTCGTCCGTCTTGGTAAAGAAGAATCCAAGTTGCAAACCCTTGCGCGGGTTTTCATCATGGTCGTAGGCGTTGAACGTAACACGGTAATTTCCGTTGTGGTCCAGGGAATCGAGCGAGCAGGCGACCGTATCGCCGCTAGCGCAATTCGAACGTCCGCCAATCTCGCCACGGAGAACCGTCTGCTCGGCAGAAACCGCCTGAAAGTCGCTGCCGTTGATTTTCGAGCGCTTCCCGTTTGCAAGGGCGATTGTCGCCACACCGTATTCCGCTTCGCGCTGTAAGTTGACCGTATACTTGCCCGCAGGGAGCCCGAGAGTCATCGTGCGGCCCTGTTTCTTGTTCAGTTCGGCCACAAGTTCGCCCTTATCGTCGTGGATGTAAAGACGTCCTTCAATATTATCCGCAATTTCCATGCCAGCCCCGGTGCTGCGCAAGTCCGTCATCACCACGTCACCCGTGCCTGCGAGGTTCATATCTCGGCTCGGATGCTGTGCGCCGCCCATCGTCGTCTCGGTATTCTGCAAAGTTTCGTTGAACGCGAACTGGTAGGCTTCGGACAAAGTCACCTTGCCATCGCCACTCAGGTCGCCAGCGCCACGGAGGCCGCTCACCAGCGAATGCGTAAAGAAAGAGCCCTTCAGTTCGTCGCTTTCCTGACTCGATTCGTCTTGCGTGCTACTCGTGATAAAGGCGTAGCCCTTCATGTCGCTACTTTCATCGACCATGAAGGCGGGCACTGCGACACCGCCCTTGGCACGCGTAATGGCTCCGGAGCCACAGGCATCGATTACGGCGATTTTCACATCGGCGTGGAGATTGTCTACACGGGAGCGCAAATCCTTCCATGCCAAGTTCTCGTTGCCAAGGCGAAGGCCCTTGTCGTCGGCATGACCGCTGTAGTAAACGAGAACCTCGTCGCGACCGTCCGTCGACTTGCCGTTCAAAATCTTCTTGTCCAGATTGTCCAAGCGTTCCATAAGTTTCGCGATACTTGGCTCATTCGCCATCACCACGTTCTGTGCAGAAACACCGCCCATTTCTTGAAGGACCTTCACAAACGACTTCGCATCACTTTCGGCATAGCGGAGAACCGGACGGCCAGCGCCCCCATAGTTAGCGCTTACCGCCAACACATAGCGATTGATACGCACTTCGGGCTTCGCTTCTTGTGCCGCATGGACATTCACGGCGACACCCATAAAAAAGATAAGCAGTACAACCGGAAGCAAGAAGGAAAAATCTATTTCGCCAACAAACTTTTTCATTAGTCTTCCCTCCCGACTTTGCGAAGTGTGAGAGTCATTGAAGCCACGTCTTCCTTTTTCAATACGGCATCGATGTTTGAAACATCCAACTCGAATTCATTCTGCGAAGTGAGCAAGAAGAACTTCTCGAATTTCGGGGCGCTGTCAAGTTTGTACGCAAACGGGAGCGTTACCATCTTGCCGGGTTCCAGGAAAACGGCCTTGTTTTCGGCGCCCATGTGCAATGTGACAGTTCCGTTCCCATCCATGCTGAACAAAAGGCCGAAGCACTTCTGCGGCACGGAATAACGCAACTGGATTTCGTCGCCTTCGCGGGCGGCACCCAAGTTTTCCATCTGTACGATTCCCATTTCCGTCTTCTTCCAGACTTCCAGACGGGATTCCATTCCCTTGATGCGGGTGCCGGTTTCAGCCATTGCAAGTTGCATATTGGTCTGCGAGCCAGAGCTCGGCGACACGGTTTCTTCCCCATTCATGAAGGTGAAAATTCCGGCAAAGGCAAGCACAAAGACTGCAGCGGCGGCAAACTTCACAAACTTGAAATTTGCGGGAGCGCGGTCGGCCAGTTTCGTTTCAATAGATTCAAAAGGCATCTTGCGGAGAATGGCCAAGTTGTCTTCGCGCATTGTACGGACACGGGCTGCGAAAACCTCGTCGGTCGCCTCGAGTTCACGGACCCTTCGCATCTCTTCGACAGGCAGGTCACCTGTCAAGTACTTTTCCAATTTCCAATCGGGGATCATCTCTTTACCTCCAGATTTTCAAATACCCCCGGCAAGGACTTTAACCTTTGCCGAAAGCCCGCGCAAACGCTTGCGAACGCCACTCACAGAAAGCCCGACCGTTTCTGCAGTTTCCTCGAGCGTCATACCGTCCAAAAAATGCAGAACGGCAATCGTACGGCTCGATTCGGGTTCCTTCGCAAATAATTTTGCAAGAACGCTTTTCGCCTCGAATTCATCCTGTTCGTCAGTGGCGCAGGCGATATCCAAAAGCAGTTCACTCGTTGAAACGTCCAGACCGCGACGGTGCTTGTCACGAATGCGGTTCAGACAAAGGCGAGTCGCCGTATTCCACAAAAGGCTGCTCGGTGCGCTCAAATCCAGGCGTCCGCGCGCATCGTAAATACGCACAAAAACATCCTGCATCATGTCGCTCGCCTCGGCGTCGTCCTTCAAAAGTGCGATACAGCGCCTATAGACCATGGGCGCGTAAGTCTCGTATACTTTAGCGAATTCTGCTTTTTTTACCAATTCTAGGCTGTTCACGTTTATTAAACACCCGGAAATAAGGGATGTGTCACCTAAAATTTAGAAAAAATGGGAGGAAATCCCATTGACACGTGTCTTGAGCAAAAAATCCCGCGGCATTCACCACGGGAAATTTCTCTTGTCTGCATCACGCCTCAAAGCGCCGCAGGTGCGCTATAAACAGGCAGCGAAGCTGCGTAACTAATTCCTAGCCACTAACCACTAGCCACTATTTCATCACACCTTCTCGAGCGCTTGTTCCAAGTCGGCGATGATGTCTTCGACATTCTCGATACCGACGCTGAAGCGGATCAGGTCAGGAGCGACGCCTGCTTCAATGAGCTGTTCATCACTGAGCTGACGATGCGTGTGGCTTGCCGGGTGCAGCACGCAGCTACGGGCGTCGGCCACGTGAGTCACGATGCAAATCATCTTGAGGCTGTCCATGAACTGGATGCCCTTTTCGCGACCGCCCTTGATGCCGAACGTAAGCACGCCGCACGGGAGACCGCCCTTGAACTGCTTCTGGGCGAGTTCGTAGAATTCGTCGCCTTCGAGGCCGGCATAGTGCACCCATGCGACCTTCGGGTGGTTCTTGAGCCACTTGGCGCAAGCAAGAGCGTTTTCGCAATGGCGCGGCACGCGGAGGTGGAGCGTTTCGAGGCCGAGGTTCAAAAGGAACGCATTCTGCGGGCCCTGGATGCTACCGAGGTCGCGCATCAGTTGAGCCGTAGCCTTCGTGATGAAAGCCTTCTTGCCGAAAGCCTTCGCGTAGGCAAGACCGTGGTAACTCGGATCCGGTTCCGTTAAGCCCGGGAACTTGTCGTGATGGGCTTCCCAGTCGAAGTTGCCGCTATCCACGATGCATCCGCCGGTAGAAACGGCGTGGCCGTCCATGTACTTGGTGGTGGAATGCGTCACGATATCGACACCGAATTCAATCGGGCGGCA
>JAZLMK010000027.1:0-5011 GCA_045598645.1 Fibrobacter sp. | reverse complement strand
CCGTGGGCGGAATTGCGGTAGGCTTCCAGCGGGTCCCAGTTGTCGGTGCCGTTGTAGATGATGATGGCCTTTGTAGGCATCCACTTGAACGTGGCGTTGTTCTTGTCGACCATCACGTTGAACGCGTAGCGGAAGGTCTGCTCCAGAACGTTCGTCTTGTGCTCGGACTTGTGCTCCAGCAAAATGCCGAAGTAGAACTTTACGCCGCTCGTGGTGGCCGCCTTGAACGCGATGTCCGCTTCGCCGTGTTCGTCCACGTTGTCGTAGCGTTCCGGGATTTCTTCCAGCGTCGTCAAATCCACGTTGTTTAAAATTCTCTCCAAATCTGCGCTGTGCAGCGCAAGCGTGTTTAGCATGGCCCGCGCATTTTCCGGCACGGTGTACACGTACTTGAAGAATCCGTCATGTCTTCTTTTCGTTTTTTTCATTTTCACTCCACAAAAAAAGACCGCCTCTGCGGTCGGAGTTTCCTAGGCAGGTAGCGATCTATAAATACTCGATGTTGGCCGGTTTCCCGGCAGATGCAAGGAAATTACATAAAAAGTTGTGTTAGTGCAAGTAAAAGTTTGTTTGCTGAAAGGATGAATTCCTCGCCATCTTTTGTATTTTTATGCCTTCTGCGCCTATCGGATTTCCTTTTTCACGTAAAAGAATGTAAGTTTCGTAATAAAAGAAACTGCCGGGAGTAGTCGGATGCCTCTCAATTCGCAACAGCCTGAACATCGAGTGATTTGAAATTTTATGATTCAGAACTTTTTTAGGACATCTTTTTTTGTAGCGCTTCTTGTTCTAAGTGCTTCTTTTTCTTCCGCTGCTGAATCTTACGGCTATTTCGCTAAGTCAGCGCAACTGGCTAGCTTCAATGAATCTGCTCACTTTGCCATGCACAGCGTGATGAAGTTCCCGCAGGCGCTTTACGTGGCGCACTACCTTGATAGTGCAAAAATCAGCATTGATTCAAAAGTCCGCATTGTAAAAGAAGAATTGATGCAAAATACCTGGTCGCCGATGCTCAAGGAACTGGGCGACACGGCCATGGTTTCGTATGCTGAATTACTCCAATTGTCCTTGGTGCAGAGCGACAACAATGCAAGCGATCTTCTCTTCAAATTCTGCGGTACGCCCCAAAATATCACTCGCTACATCGAAAAGCTCGGCTTTAAGAACATTCAAATCGGAGCGACCGAAGCCGAAATGCACGCGGACCTCGCCAAGAGCGACTTGAACTGGTGCACGCCAAAGGAAATATCAAATCTCTTCGAATGGTTCTACAAGAATAAAGACAAGAACGTGAACCTCAAGTTCATTTGGAAAACCATGTCCGAAGTGGAAACGGGGAAGGATCGCATCCCGGCCGCCGCCCCCGCGGGTGCGACAGTCGTTCATAAGACAGGTACAGGATTTCCGCCCAAGGACAAACTCCCGCCCATGAACGACGCAGGAATCGTCATTTTGCCGAACGGCCGGGCGATATTCATCGCAGTTTTTGTCTCGGAACCCTCAGCACCGGATAAGCTCGCTGAAATTGCCCGTAAGGTTCTTTCTGGCCTGTAAACAACGCTAGAATATCGTCAGTCGTCATTTTTTGCGAACAAACATTGCCCAAGTTGACAATTCAAATTTTTTTATTATCTTGAATTAAATGGCAATGAACAAAAACCTATTTACCGGTCAATGCGAATCCGTGGAAAATCTCCACGTCACGAACACTCCCTCGGCAAAGGCGAAGACCATGCCGACACATGCAGGGAACGAACCTGTTTCCCTGCTTTTGACTCCGCGTAGGCGAAAACGAACGTCGTTGAAAAAATAGGCGGGCCCAGGTCAAGGATGGTTCCGTCAAGGTGGGGTCTGTTCTTGATTCGACTATTCTCGGTTGCCTTGATTCCGCGGATTACGTCAATGGGCGAGGCCTTATGCTCAACGCCTGCAACCTTCTCTCCCTGTCGTTCAGTATAAACGAGAACCTGCTCGGTCGTGATACAACCGACGTGAAGGTGAATGTGATCATGAAGGATTCCGCCGGTACTGACGCCGTCTTTGCGAGAAACTTCTACGAAGTGTTTACGATGGACACTTCTGAGAAGACATTTGTGTTCGAGGAGCCCTCGGCGAGCCGTGTAAGGGATGGCGTTTATTCCGTGTACGTAGAGTTGAGGGACGAGGCCGGCAACACGTCCGTGAAGAAGATTGTCGATAGGTTTGTCGTTGACAGGACCGCCCCGAAGGTCGATGTGAATGCCGGCGGGCTGTTTTTTGCGAAGGTCGCTGACTTGAAGAACATGACGGCTAAGGTCATGCAGAATGGTGACGATGCCAGGTTGCGTTCCCCGGTTTCGTGCTACAGGAAACTCGTGACTCCGCAAATGACATTTGATTGGAATCTTGTTCGCAGGGATACGGCCTCGGCGGTTCCCGATTATGATTACACCTTCTCCATTTCTGACTGGGCGAAAGGCTTGCCGGACGGCAAGTGGTTTGTACATGTCGCATGCTATGATGATGCCGGCAACCGCGGCTACGGCCTGGACGATTTCGGAATGGGCGCTCGCTATCCGAAGATAACGTATCCGAACGATTCGCTGAACTCCCTCTACTATGGCAAAATCCTGGTGAAGGGCGAAACGCCGGATCCAGTCATCGGTGGCGATGACAATTCCGTTTCGTTCAAGTTGGAATGGAAGTCTGATTCAGATTCCAATTGGCACGAAGATGGCATTGAGACCCTCGCCCAATACGCCTCTCCCGAGGATCGTGAACTCGCTATCTGGACGCTTCCGGATACAGCTTCTGGAACATATACCTTGCGGCTTTCCGTAAAGGGAGGAAGTTCTGCTACGTGGGTTTCGACGGATGTAGATGTCCCCGTTTATGCGAGGGCGGATGCTGCCCATGCTGATTCAGCTGCAGAAATTGTCTTGACGACTCCTGTAAGGCAAATTCCGGGAATGAGGGATTCCGTCATAGTGGAACTGAAAAATTCCAGCGACACGACTGCGTGGAAACTGGATGCTAGATTCTATGTGCGTTCACAGCATGACTCGAATCTTGTCGAGGCGAAAACGTATGAAATTCCCAGGGCGACCGTTTCTCCATTCGATGGTAAACCTTCCGTTATCGGTAAAGGTCTCTACATTTGGCAGGAAAATAGGGTGTGGAACGTCGTCTGGAAGGGAAGCGCAAAGGGGCGTGTTGCTGATACCGTTACGGCAGAAAGGCTTCTGCCAGTCCTTTCTATGAGATATGTCGATACGAACGTCACTTTTTTGAGTGGATCGGTTGGCAGAACGGATACTGCAGAAATTCCTCGCATCGTGGTGGATTCCGCGGGACTTGTCGTTCCCGCCTCTAACAGGAACCTTTCCGTGTACTTGGACAGTCTTGATGGCGATTCCCTGCATCTGGAATTCAAGACGGAAAAGACCTTTAGTATTGATGTTTCCTCATTGGATGGGCTGGATTCGGCTGTCTTCTGCGGTGCGAATTTGCGCCTTGCAGCGGATGCCCTGCCCTTCTATGCTGGAAACGGGATCGGCTACATCCATCCCGAAGAATACAGAAATGTACTGTATTGGGACGCGAAAACAACTACGGGGCTTGTTCCGGGTGGTGACACCGTCTTCGCAAAAATTTTGGCTTACAGTAGGGCCAATCCGGATAGGATGATTGTGCTGGATACGTCGTGGCTCGTTGTTCGCGCGGCGAAGGCTTCCGTAGCCTATGATACTTCATCGTACGCTCCTGCGAATATCTATTCCCCGAATGTTGACGGCGAGAAGACGGTGTTTTCGTACGGCGTTCTCGGCCGTGGGGCGCTGTATAAAGCCGAAGTGCTTGATTCCGCCGGCAATACCATGGTGACGCTCTCCAGTGACGGCGATTTTGCCAATGCGGGGACTTCCGTTGATTCGAGGAAGGCTGTGTGGGATGGCTACCTTACGGATGGGAAAATGGCTCCGCTCGGCGCTTACAAGTTCCGCGTGTCTGTGCTAGACATGATGGGAAACCCCGTTGACCAGATTGAATCCAAGATATTCCATATCGTATCCCGTGAGAATTTGGTGGTTGTAAAGGACGGTAGTGTTGAACTTGAAATGGATGAGGCTTTGCCTGATGACCTTGACGAATTACGTTATACGGGCGACATTGATTACCTGTTACGTACAACCGCGGAAGCACAATACCTGCCTCCTCAATATAGGACGTTCTATTACAGGTGGATTGTGAATCCAAGGGCTAAGCAGGCTCCTGCGTTGTATAAAAAGTACAGGTTTAGTTTGGGACTGCATAGGCACAGAAGTAAGTTCCCCGTGACTGTAGCGGTATTGCTTGCGTCACAGGGAGAAAACTTGTATTCAAATTTTCCTTATGCATCTTGTAATGCTGGCAGCTACGACTTTCCCTATAAAATTCTAGTAAAGCGCGTTGAACTTAAGAAAAATGAAAGCAATGAAATAGAAATGACGCTGAACGCCTTGTCGGAAGTCTTGGCATATGACAAAAATTGGGGAAATAGGTATCACTATCCAATTATTTTCGGTGTTAAGGTATTGCCTGCGGGAGCTTTCGAAAACGTGAGGAAATCTTTGAAATCGGAAATAGTTATGGTAGATTCCACAACTTATTATGTAAGTGGAAATGCTAAAAATGAAAGTAAAACAAATGATTTCAACATTGACAAAGTATGGCCAAATACTTCGCGAATTCTCATCGTCAAGTAAATCCAATCCTGGCTGAAAGCAAAAAAAATCCCTAGAAAGCGAATTCTAGGGATGGTTAGGTTTCTAACTTGTGTTTTGACGCCAATGGCGTCAATGCTTCGGCTCGGCAATGCAAATACAAGTATTTGCGCTACACTCGCCTTGTACATTTTTCGACCAAGAAAAGGACAAGCGATGAGACTTAACCGAGACATAAGATACCAAATTAAAGCCTTGCTGGAAGCCGGTCTCCTTCAAAAAGATATCGCAAACCAGCTGAAAATTACTCCGGGGGCGCTTACAAAGGAACT
>JAZLMK010000026.1:0-3817 GCA_045598645.1 Fibrobacter sp. | reverse complement strand
TCTCGAAAACATCATTCCTTCCTCCACTGGTGCTGCAAAGGCCGTGGGCAAGGTTCTCCCGCAGTTGAACGGCAAGCTCACTGGTATGTCCCTCCGCGTTCCTACCTCTGACGTGTCCTTCGTCGACCTCACTGCCGAACTTGAAAAGCCGGCTACCTACGAAGAAATCTGCAAGGCCATGAAGGAAGCTTCTGAAGGCGAACTCAAGGGCATTCTCGGTTACACCGAAGACTGCGTTGTCTCCACTGACTTCCGCAACTGCGCTTGCACTTCTATCTTCGACGCCAAGGCCGGCATCCAGCTCGACCCGACCTTCGTCAAGGTTTGCTCTTGGTACGATAACGAATGGGGCTACAGCAACAAGGTTTGCGAAATGGCTCGCGTTATCACCAACTACAAGGGCTAATTTAAACGCTTGCGCAAGCAAGTGCTTTAGTTCCTAGAAGTTGATTCTAAAGGAAGCCCCGCTCTTTGAGCGGGGTTTTCTTGTGCGCTCCGTGAAAACGTTTTTTTTGCAAAAAAAAACGCGGCCCATACTTGGGTCGCGTTTTAATTTGTTCGTGCGTGGCTTACAGCAAGTTCACGATTGCGGTGAACAGGGCGTCGGCCAGGACGTTGGTTTCGAGTCCTTCGAAAATGCTGAACTGGTTGAACATGATCTTGCCTTTGCCGAAAGGCAGCATCTGCAGGTCTACGCCGGTCTTTACCTTGCCTTCCTTGATGCTCACGGACCTTGCGAACACGGTTGCGTTCGGAAGTTCGTTCAAGGAAAGGCCTGGCATTACGGCTGCAGCCTTGTGGTCCAGAACCTGTTCGCCGGCGAACACCTGGGTGAGTTCGGAATCGCTCGGCAGGTAGTGCAGGCTTGTTTCGCTAGCGCCGGTCGTCCAGTGGGATTCGATGGCGAAGTCGAATTGGTGGCTCTGGTTCAAGAAGTCGATATCTTCTTGCGTCATGTCGGAGAGCAGCAGAGTCTTTCCGCCGTTCTTGGTGACTTCCACGATTTTGTCGAGGATTTCGTCGGGCCAGGAACTGAGGTTTGCCGTGAAGATAATCTGTTCGGGGCCTTCCAGGGCGGCGAGAGCGTCGCTGGATTCCTCGCTGTTGTCGAGGAAGCAGACCTTCTTGATGGCGTCCTTCACGTTCACCTGGTCCATGACCACGAGGTCTTCGAAGGAACTCTGGATTTCCTTGCCGCCGTCCTTGAGCGTCAACTTGATTTGGTAGTTGCCCGTGGCGCGCGGAGCCATGAGCGTGCAGATGCCGAACTGGGTGAGGCTTGTCTTGCCTGCCGGTTCTTCGGGCTTCTGCGTCTGAGTCGAGACGACCTTGCCCTTTGAATCGATCAAGGAAATTTCCGCCGTCACGTTTTCCAAGCGTTTGTTGTTCAGGAGAGTCAGCTGGAAACTGACTTCGCTCTGGGGTTGGACCACGTGTTCCAGTTCGCTGATGAGGATTCGGCTGGGAGTTGTAATTTCGTTGACGAAACCTTCAAAGCCTTTGCTCTTGCGGTTTTCGTCGTTGAGCCCGTTGAACTCGGTGCCGTAGTCCGCCCAGTTCCCGAGGAAGAAACCGGCAATCTGCGGGTTGCTCTGGAAGGCGTTTATCTGGTCGAGTTTGCTCTTTATGGAAATGCGGTTCACGTCGTTGCGGAACGAATCGAAATCCTTCCAAACAGAGAGTCCGGATTCCTTGATGAATGTCTGCAAGTCAATGTAAAGGTTCTTGATGGCCTTTTGATTCTTGGTGCTGCGCGGACCAGTGATGTTGGTCGCCTTGGCAGGGAGGAGCGTGTGGTTCGTGAGGGTCACGAGCATCTTGTTCTCGATGTCGAAGGTGTTTTCTTCGCTGTCCTGGAACTGGCTGTCGCCGAATCCGGAATCGGGAACCATCATTTCTTCTTCGTCTTCCGAAGTCTCTTTGTTGAAACTGTGGGCCAGGTAGTGGGTGTAACTGGCGTTCGGAGTCAGACGCGGGTTCACCTGCAGCGAGGCGTACTGCGAAATGCGGTCGACCGACACAGGAAGGACCTTGCCGGTATCCTTGTGGTAGGCGCCTTCGTTATCGATAAAGATACTGTCGAGGTTGCTGATGGCCGGACGGCACATGTCCACGGGGCTGATGGCGTTCAAAAGCTTGTTGCCGTTCTGCAGCATGAACGTTCCGTTTTCGGAACCCATGACCCACACAGCGATGCTTGGGTGGTGGTGCTGTTCCTTGACAATGTCGTTGATGAGTTTTTTCGCGATTTCCAGGCCCTGCGGGGTAGAACGCATGGTGTGGATTGGAAATTCCTGGAACACCAGAAGGCCGATTTCGTCGCAAATGTCGAGGGCCTCGGTGCTGAGCGGAGTGCCGCAACTGCGGATAGCGTTGAATCCGGCTTTTTTAACGGCCATGAGGTCGTCGCGAAGTTTCGGATTCCTGGTGGTCCAAAGGCCGCCTTCGCACCATTGCTGGTTGTAGCACACGCCCTGGATCTTGAGAATCTGGTCGTTCAGGTAGTAGTCGCCCTTGAGGCAGTCGAACTTGCGGAAAGCGAAAGTCTTTACCACGGAGAAACTGAAATCCGGGTTTTTGCCCTTGTTGCTCTTGTTTTCCATTTGTGCTTCGAGGGCGAACATGTTGGGCTTTTCGGGGCTCCAGACGCACTTGTCGCGTTTCCAGTCCTTGATGGAGAAAACGTAGCGCTGGGTGGCGTTTTCCTTGTCCAACTTCACGTTTTCCTTGAACCATTCGTACACATCGCCGTTCGGATTCCTCATGAGGAAGCGCAGGCGTGTGGAGCAACCGCGGGGATTGTTGAACGTAAGGTCTACAGCCACGCGTTCCTGGTCCATGTCCGGTTCAACGTGCATGTGTTCGATGAAAGCTGCGTTTCCGAGAATGACTTCGACGTGGCCGAAAATACCACCGAAGGGGTACTGGTTCCAGGCCTTGCCCACGGGCATTTCGCCGGGGTGTACGTAACGGTCGTCGGCGCCTTCCTTGGATTCGCGTCCGAAGTCGATACGGCTGTTGGTGGCACCCATGTTGGCGACACGCACGCAAAGAATGTTTTCGCCCTGGAGTTTGATGGCCTTTTGGGTTTCAAGGACGAACGGGGTGTAGGCGCCGAAGTGGGTGCCGAGAATTTTACCGTTGAGCCATACGGTGGCATGGGTGGCGATGCGCTCGAAATACAGGAAAATGCGCTTGCTCACCTGCTTGTCGTCGTCGATGCTAAAACGCTTGAAGTAGTAGGCGCAGTCCTGGGACATAAGGAGTTTGTCGAAGTCCCTTTCCCAAATGTGGGGGACTTGGACGGTTTCCGTTTTCTCGGGGTACGTGGCATACCAGCGGTTAGAAATGCCCTGGTCTTCGGTGTCCCAGATCATTTCCCAATCGCCGTCAAGGCTTATATTCTTATTCATGTAAGGGCGTCCTTTAAAAAATTTCAGCAAAAAGATAGTAATTTTTGGCAATTCCCTTTACAAATTTTGCGATTCTTGCTAAATTTGGGACTCCAATAGCAACCTAAAAAGGATTACAAACATGTATTCTATTGTTGAAACAGGTGGTTTCCAGTATAAAGTCGAACTCGGCAAGGCCTACAAGGTCCCGACAATCGACGCCGCTGTTGGTTCTTCTCTGGAGCTTAAGTCCGTTCTTCTTTTCGCAGGAAAAGAAGTGCAAGTCGGCACCCCTGTCCTGAATGACGCCTCTGTCAAGGTCGAAGTTCTCGCCCATGGCAAGGAAGACACGATTATCGTGTTCAAGAAGAAGCGTCGTACCCGTTACGAACGTCGTAACGGTCATCGTCAGGGCTATACCGAGG
>JAZLMK010000025.1:0-23737 GCA_045598645.1 Fibrobacter sp. | reverse complement strand
GTTCGAAGTGAACCAGGTGAAGGAACCGGAAGAATTCAAGCGCCTGGTGAAGGAAGCCCTCGAAAAGGACGAACTCACCTTGATCGTCGCGAAGAGCCCCTGCATCCTTGCCCTCAAGAGCATTCTCGCCTGGGACAAGGCAAACAAGGAACGTGCCGAGAAGGCCCTGGCCGAAGCGGAAGCTGCTGCCAAGAACAACGGAAACATTTAAGAAGAGGTTGAATAATTATGAGCGTAGTTAACGTTAAATTTGCAGGCCTCGGCGGAGCCGGCGTTCTCAAGGCCAGCGACGTGATGGCGGAACTTGTTTTTGAACAGGGCTTCGATGTGAAGAAGGCCGAAGTCCATGGCATGAGCCAGCGTGGCGGTTCTGTCGCTAGCGACGTGCGTTTTGCCAAGGGCGAAGAAGTGCAGAGCCCGATGATTCCGTGCGGCGAAGCCGATTACCTTGTGGTCCTGGATGAAACTCAGGTCGTGGTGAACGAAGCCTTCCTCAAGAAAGGCGGCGTGCTCCTCACTCCCGCAGACATCGATGTGACGAAACTCGAAAACGTGAAGGCCCTGAATGTCGCCATGCTGGGTAAACTCAGCAAGCACTTCGACTTCACCGTCGAACAGTGGGAAGTCGCCCTCAACAAGCTGTTTGCCGAAAAGTTCCACGAAGGGAACAAGAAGGCTTTCATGCTTGGTCGTGAAGGGTAATAAATAGTACCGGAAACCGTGAAAAACTTCTATTGGCTTTGGTACGGTTTGACGCTTTGGGGCACGCGATTGGTGCTCCTTTGCTTGTTGTACTTTACGGACGCCCCTACAGGCGGGCCGATTGTGGATCGTTGGTACAGGTTTTTCCCGCATACGCTTGTGATTGAGGTGGGCGTTGCCATGGCCTTTGCCCTGGCGGGCGCTTTGATTTGCTCCTTGTTGCGGGGCCGTGCCCAAAAGATTGTGGGCGTAGTGTTCTTGGTGCTTGGCGGCTTGTACATGACGCTAGCCGGGACCGACGACGAAATTATGCGTTGGATGGGCCAGCATTTTTCCATCTCGTTTGTGACGACCTATGCGCTCGCGGCGTCTGACATGGGGCTTGTGGGGCGCGTTTTTTTGGGGGGCGCCTGGCACTTTTTGTTGACGGCGTTTATCGTTGTGGCGGGCATTGTCGGAAGCGTAATCCTTTACAAGAAAATGTTCGTTGCATGGACTTCCAGTGGCGCAGGCAAGCCTGTTTACAAGAGCCCGCTGAATTGGGTGGCTGTGGGGCTGGTACTTGCGCTTGCCATTACGGGCCTTACGTCCAAGAATTGGTTTGCGCCCAGCAACATGCGCTGGAAGCGCATTTCGCCTGTGGCATTCCATTTAGTTCAGGAAATTTCGTACAGGTTTAGCGCTACCGAAAAACAGGCGAATTATGCCGAGGGCATAAAGTTGCTGGGCGGGAATCCCGATGCGGAATTTCCGTTCTGGAAAAAGACGGAAGCGACCTTCAAGCCCGTATTGCCGCAGGATTCCGCTGCAGTCAGTACTGCACCCCCTACGGGCCGCCCCGACGTCATTCTGTTCGTGATTGAAACTTTCCGCGGCTGGACTGGCGACATGCGTATCGACGCCGCCTGCCAAAAGATGCCGAACATCTGCAAACTCGCGAAATCCGGCCTGTACTTCCCGAACGCCCACAGCGTGGGCTACCCTTCCATCGAAGGTATGCTCGGTACGTTGAGCGGTCTGTGGGCGCATCCGCATACGACGTTCCTTTCGGATTACCCGAACACGCAGATGATTTCTCTGCCCGAGATTTTGGGCAACCAGGGCTATTATCGCGAAGTCCTTACCGCAACGGAGCCGAGTTTCGATAATCTGCATCCGTGGTTCAACAAATGGTTCGATTACTGGGAATACAAACCCGAAAATCAACATGATGTCCCTATTGCCGACCGCTTCCGCGAACGCTATGCCGCGCGCCCGGCCGACAAGCCCATGTTCTTTGATTGGATGAGCACGACGAGTCATGTGCCTTACGCTTTGCCGGCGGAATATGGCCCGACGCCCAAGGATATGGAAGTGGCCTACCTCCGCACGCTTGCCTACATGGACAGTGCTGTTGGGATTGTGCTCGATGAAGTTTCCAAGGGCCCGAAGGCGAACAATACTTTGTTTGTAGTCGTGGGTGACCATGCGATTTCGAATAACGCCCAGCATCGCGTCCATGGCTATATCGGCGGCGCTCACGATGGCTACACCTGGATTCCGCTGATTTTTGCGGGTCCCGGTATTGAATCCAGGATTGTCACGAATCCTGTTTCGCAGGTGGATATCGCGCCGACGATTCTCGACTACCTGGGAATCAGTTCCGAAAACAATTTTACGGGCGTTTCGCTGCTGAATCGCGAAAGTTATCCTCCGGTTTTCGCCTTCCGCATGGAAGATGTGGCCATGTACACGGATACGCTCACGTATTACGCGCACATGCAGGATTCCACCTTGATGAACGCGTTTGAAACGCGCCTGGAACCGGACTGGGATACGACACACTTGGTCGAAGGCTTTGACACGGGAAGGCCGTTACAAAAAATGCCTGCCAATCTGCCCGAGATTGCCCGCCAGATGCGCGCGGCAGCCCACGCCTGGGAATATTCCATAAATGCGAACAAGATAATGCCTGTGAAGTAGGTGCCCCATGAAGCGCTTTTACTGGTTCCTGTTCGCGTTGATTCTTGTGGTGGGGCGTTTTGCGCTGCTTGCCGCGCTTTACTTTTTTGATTCTCCGACGGGCGGACCCTTGGTGGCCGACTGGAACCGTTTTCTGTGGCATACATGGTTTGCGGATATCGGCTTTATCATGGCCTTTACGCTTGTATTTTCGCTTGTCTCGCTATTGCTGCAGCATTGTGCAGGAACGGTCAGGAATCGTGGATTCGAAATTTTGAAAATTGTTTCCGTGGTGTTTGCGGGCTTGTACTTGCTCGCTTGCGGCACCGACGACGAAGTGATGCGCTGGATGAACCAGAGGCTTACCTTTTCGTTCATCGGCACATACATGAACGCGACTTCCGATATGGGCCTTGTGATGAGCGTGTTCAAGGGTGGCGCCTTCCACTTTTTGTTCACGTTCTTTTTGGTGGTGGGCTTTACGGTGGCTGTTGTCTTGTTCTCTTGCAAAATGGATTTGCGCAAGGTGTTCGGAAAACCGCTTGATAAAAAGCCTATGGTGGCGCTCGGCCTTGTGATTCTGTTTGCCGTTCTGGGTTGCACTTCGCACTTGTGGTTCAATCCGTCGCATAGGCGTTGGCCGCGAATCAAGCCTGTGGCCTATGTCTTGACAGAAGAAGTTTTGCAGAGTTTTGAGTCGGTGAATCCGCCCGAAGATTACCGCGAAGGAATTTTGGCGCTGGGCGGGAATCCCGATGCGGAATATCCGTTCTGGCATTGGGCGGGTGGCGATTCTGCGACTGCCGCCGCGGTAGAATCGCAGAGTTTGGAATCCTTCAAAAACCGCGATTTCGAAAATCGCCCCGACATCGTTCTTTTCAATATCGAAAGTCTTCGCGCATGGACAAGCGACATGCGTATCGACGCCAACTGCAACCGCTTTCCGCACTTGTGCGCCCTTGCAAAATCGGGCGCCTACTTCCCGAACGCCCACAGCGTAGGCTATCCGTCCATCGAAGGATTCCTTGGAATCATGACGGGCGTGGTGAGCCACCCCCGCTCAGCGCTTTTGTACAGTTACCCCAATACAAGACTCCGCTCCATCGCCGATGTTCTAAAGGATGCGGGCTACTACCGCGTGGTTCTTTGCGGTGGCGATCCCAAGTTCGACAACGAACTGGTTTGGCAACAAAAGTGGTTCGACTACAACGAATTCAAACCCGAAAACGACAACGACGTGGCCATGGCCCGCCGTTTTGCGGAACTCTACAAGGAACGCCCTGCAAATACTCCGCTGTTCTTCCATTGGATGAGCCGTAGTATGCACATTCCGTTTACGCTTCCCGAAGACATGGGCGAAACGCCCAAGACTTCGGAAGACGCCTACTTGCGCGCCGAGGCCTACATGGATAGCGCCATAGGTATTGTGATGGACGCCGTGAAAAACGGCCCCCGCGCGCAAAGTACGCTGTTCGTTTTGACCGGCGACCATGCGTACCCCAACAATGCGCAGACCATGGAATCGGACCGCCTTGGAAAAATCAACGAGGGCGAGACTTGGGTTTCGCTGATGTTCGCCGGTCCGGGAATCGAACCGCGCGTGGATTCACGCCCGGTTTCGCAAGGCGATATTTCCAAGTCGATTTTGAAATACCTGGATCTTGATGTCAGCAACCACTTTTTGGGTCGCGCGCTTTTACCGTCGCTTTTACCAACGCTTTTATCGTCAATTTCGACATCGCCTTCGACCGCGGATGTTCTTGCGGATTCCCTGGATTTTTCGCCGGTCTATTCCTTCCGCCAGAACGATATCGCCATGCGCATGGATTCGCTCGCCTTTTTCGCGACGATGGATAACGCCGAACTTGCCTCGGTCCGCGCCATCGCTTACGATGCCGCCCAGACGCTTGAACATCCTGTAGAAGGCTACACGGCCGGCGCCACGGTGCAAGTGGATTCCACTCGCCTCGCACGCGCCACGAACGCGATGCGCGCCGCCGCCCGCGCCTGGGAATATGCTGTCAACAAAAATCTGGTGATGCCCTAGGCTCGCACCCTCTATATACCTCGCACATTCCACGAATTGTTTTCGTGCATTTTACGGCCACTTTTAAATTTTATCGTAAAATGTTGCCCTTCGTCTTGCGAAAAATTACGGTTGTCGGCTGATTTGGCTTTTTTGACTATTTACGCGTAAAGAATGCGTATCTTTATTAAGGTAATGAAGAAGAATTTGGTGTTGAAAATAGATCTTGCCCTGGCGAAATCCTGTCTGCTTTTTTTGTGTGTTTTTGGAATGCACTGCGTTTTTGCCGATTATCAGAATTCCCATATCAACTTTACCGGCAATGATGAAATTGTTGACGACGATTACCCGATGGTGACCAAGGTTCCGCAGGGGTTCTACAACGCAGGACTGGTCGTAGGTGAGGGAGAATGGGGCGATAAAATTGATGTCAATGAACTGCAGGGCATTGCGGAAGACGACAAGTTTTATTATCTCACGAACCAGTGGGAAATTTACAAGTTGTCAAAAACGGATATAGAAAATGTTGTCGCCAAAAGGCATCTTCTGAAAATCAACCGCCAGTTGAAAGACGGCTTTTACAGGCATTTCGGTGGCATTGATGTTTACAAGGGGCTGATTTATGTGGCAACAACGGGCAGGGCGCACTTACTTACAAAAAAGCGCGCGGTCCCCATTGTCATTGTTTTCGATACGGACTTGAATTTTGTCAAGTTCGGCAGGTTCCCCGAAAGCAAGCAGGCTGGGGCTGCCTGGACGGCAATTAATCCTGTCAACGGGCATCTGTATTCGTCTTACGGAGGGCGGGTTTTTGAATATGACCGCAATTTTAAAAACGGGGAAGTGCTAAAGTGCGTGGGCGAATACCGTTTGGAATTTCGCTATGCCGATTTGACGAGCGAGGAATGGAATGATGTTGTGGCGCAAGGGGGCGCATTCTCTGACCAGGGCTTGTTTTACTACGTTCTCGATTTGAAACATTCGCAAAAGAACGGGAGTACGGGAATCCACGCCTTTACCTTGCACGATAACGAAGGCGACGAAATTGACTTGTGGGGAATGAACAATCGCGGAGAGCACAAGCCGTTTATTTCTGTTCGGTATTTAGGAAGTCGAAACGATGACCGTTTTTGGGAAATGGAAGATATTTCGGTTGGGCGGGATTCCGTTGGCGAGTACATCGACTTCTTGCAATTGAAAAATGGCAGGGAAGACGATGCGAAGATTGTTCGGTACCGCTTGATTTACGATATCAGAAAAATGCTAGATAAAATGCGTGAACAACTCTTCTAGTTTTTCGTTCTGCTTTACGGTGTCGTATTCCACTTCCATCTTGGATCTGGCGGCAATTCCCATCTGTGTGCGCAAGGTGTAGTCGCTTGCTAGGGCATCCATGGATTCTGCAAGGGAATCGATTTCGCGTTGGCCAACCAAATAGCCGGTTCTGCCGTCATCGATGATTTCGGGGAGTCCGCCGCAGTAGGTGCCGATGCTTGCCATGGCGCTGGCGCCGGCTTCTTTCAGGACAATCAATCCGGAATCGCGGTCGTTGTTCTTTGCCACAATGCATGGGGCGACCAAGACATCGTAGTCGGCCAGGAGGGCTGGCATCTGTGCGCTTGGAATACTTCCTTTGAAAATTACTTTATCTACAATTCCGAGTTCTGCGGAGAGCGCCTGCAGTTGTTCTTGCAATGGGCCCTTGCCAATGAGTGTCAGTGTAGAGCCAGGGTGGTTGCCGCAGATTTTTGCAAAGGCGCGAATGCCGTATTCGAAACCTTTCTTTTCGACTTGACGGCCAATCATCAAGAAGTTTGCCGGGCGGTCGGGGCGCGCGAACGGTGTGAATGCCGAAATGTTTACGCCAAGACGGTGTACCTGGATTTTGTTTTCAGGTGCTCCCAGTTGCACCAGGCAGTCGGCCAGTTCCTGTGAGGCCGGCAAAAGAAGTTCGGCGGTTTCGAACATCCGCTTGTAAGTGCGTTTGTAGAACAGGTAATCGACGGGGATGCGCGAATTCATCAAGATGCCGACGTCTACACCGTGAAGCGTTACGATGAGCGGCCTTTTTGTTTTGCGGGCCGTGGCGGCAATCAGCGCTCCGTTGGTGCCAAAATGCGCATGGATGAATCTGGCATTGCTTTCGCGGATTACGTTTGCGAATTTTGCGGACGGGAGCGCCGCGTAATAAAGGGTCCTTTGCAATGGACCGAGGGAAGTCACCTTGTCGTAGGGAAAATTCACGTTGGCGGGATTCAGGCCGCGCGCGAGTACATGGGGGACGAATTTCTGAGCGTGCTTGACTTGGTCGTAAATGAAAGTTTCACTGTAAGGCAGCCAGTTGCCTATCGCCATTGCGTAAGGTATTTTCGTCATGCCCTCAATGTAGTATTTTTGGAACAGCCCGCTGCGAAATAGATTTATATTTGCGTAGGTACTTCAATGAAAAAAGTCAAAGTCTGTTTTTATCCTACCTGCGAGAACGCAACCAACCATTTCCTCGCGAACTTGGCTCGTCTGCTTAAAGAAGATGGCGGCTTTGAATGTGCCGGTTTTTTGGACTTGACCAAGCAGAAAAATGGCGAAGAATTCAGGCAGGACGTTTACCATTTCAACTGGTTCGACCAGAGTCTTTCGTTTTTCTCCTTTTTGTACCGATTGTACATTTTGTTGCGAGTGCATTTTGCGGGCAAGCGCATCGTGTGGACCGTGCATAATTCCGTACCGCACGGTAATGTCCCCGGCTACAATAAGGCGCTCCAGTTTTTGCTCGCGCGCTTTGCAAGCGTCATTCATATCATGTGCGAATCCAGCAGGGAACTTCCGTTTCTTGAAAAGTTCCAGCACAAGTTGCAGTTGATCCCTCATGGCGATTATTTCGATTCGTATCCGGATTCCAGTCTCCCTGTCCGCGAAAAATTGGGAATTCCCGAAGGCAAGCCCCTGGTGCTGTTCCTGGGCGCCATTCGCCCTTACAAGAATATCGAAGTGCTTTTGGAGGCTTTTGATTTTCCGGAGGCCGAACTGCTGGTGTGTGGCGGAGTGCGTCCTCAGGGGTATTTGAACAAACTAACGCAGAATCTCGGCCATCGCCCAAACGTCCATTTGGTACCGGGTTTTGTTCCCGATTCCGAAATCAGCGCCTACTTGCACGAGGCTGCGTTTTTGGTGGCACCATATTCCTACGAGTCCGCTCTCAATTCGGGAACGGTGCTCCTGGCCTGCTCTTACGGCAAGACGGTCGTGTGTCCCGACATCGCTGGTGTTCGGGATATTCAAAAAGAGGCCGACTGCCTTTACGCCTACCATTACGGCAGCGCCGCCGATCATGCGCAATGCTTAAAACAGGCTCTTTCTTGCGCCCTTCGCGATTATAAATCGGGGGCCATGGTTTCGTTTGAATCCCGCGCTGTGGATTATATGCGCAAAAACTCCTGGAAAGCCAACAGTTCCAAGTGGTGCGGGCTGTACAGGGCCTAGGACTTCGCACTTTTTTTTATCTTTGTGGCATGGAAATAAAGGCAAAGGAATCCTACCTTCCGGGCTTTACCGTGCTTATCCCTTTTTATAACGAAAGGGACTTTTTGCCACGACTCATCGAAAGCCTGTTGCAGCAGACAAAGGCTCCCGCGAAGTTGGTCCTTATCGATAACGATTCCACCGACGATTCCGTGGAAGTCGCAAAGAAAACCCTTGAAAATTCCACGGTGCCGTACGAGATTCTGCATGAACTCCGCAAGGGTAAGGCAAACGCCCTGGAGCAGGGCTGCACGCACATCGAAACCGAATTCACTTTGTGTACCGATGCCGACACCTGGTTCCCGCCCCATAGCCTGGAACTGGCCGAGAAACTCTTTAACGAAAATCCCGATTACTGCAGTTACTTGGCCTTCGGTCTTAACGAAGAATGGTCCAAAGAAGAACAGGGCAACTTTATCGACAAGTGCTTTGCGCTGTCCAAGCACTTTAGCGATCGCTGCTTCTCGGGTGGATATGGGCACTTTTTCCGCAGTGATCCGTTCCTCAAGTGCGGCGGCTTTTCTACGAGCATCTGGCCCTTCACTTTGATGGACCACGAAATCATCCACCGCATGCTCCGTTATGGCAAGCGCGGCTACCATAAGGATTTGTGGTGCTACACCAGTTTCAGGCGCTTGAACCGCAAGTCGGTGCGCTGGAACTTTACCGAACGATTCCTGTACCACCACCTGCCCTCTTTTTGCATGGACTGGTTCTTTTACAAGTTCCTGTGGCGCAGGTTCGAAAAACGCAAGATGGTGGGCGTGAACCTCCGTGAACAGCCTTGGAAAAAGTCCGTGAACGTAGCGTCTCCGGTCGATGAATTCTCGACGGACAAAAAGTACCTGATGCAGAGTTCCCTGTTCTCGGTATTGGGAACTATCTTCAAGGTGGCGGGCCCTGTGCTCATGATTGTGGTGGCCCGCGTGTTCGATAAAGAGGTTTTCGGCATTTACGTGTCGGTGCAACTTCTGATGCTCATGCTGAGCCGTGTGGCCGTACTCGGATTGGACAAGGGCCTGCACTGGTTCATTCCGCAGAACAGGCTTGGCGGAAGGCCGGCTTACTATGGTGTTGCCGAATCCATGTGGCGCGCCTTGATGCTTGCCTTGCTTATTTTTTTAATCGGCTTTTTGGGGTCGCTGTTCGACTTGCATAAATATTCGGCCAGTCTGGCGACCCTGTCCGTTCTCGATGTTTCGCTGTTCTTTGGTTCGCTTTTGCCGTGGGTGGTCATCCATGTGCTTTCGGGTGCGTCCGAGGGCAACCGCAAACCGCAATACAAGATTTTCGTGAATGATTTTGCCGTGGCGACTTTGGCGCCCTTGATTGCCTTGGGATTCCATTTCATGGGCATGGACAATCACGCCTTGCCGCTCGGACTTTTGCTGGCGAACAGCGTGGGCGCCCTGATGCTTGCGTGGCTTGTGGCGAAGCAGTTCCCGAATATGCTGTGGTTCTCGCGGCACAAAGTCGATAAGAGTCTGTTCCTTTACGCTCTCCCGCTGGGTTTTTCCGAGGTGGTCATATCGCTTTTGTTGCGTATGGACTTGTGGATGGTGCTGTTGTTCCTTGGTCCGGGGCCCGCCGGTGTGTACGCGCTCATGGTGACGATTTCCAACGGCCTCCGTACCATCAGTTTGAGTTTCGCCCCCATTCTTTTGCCGGTGGTGGCCGGCATGAAACCGGAACGCTACAGTAAGGATTTGAAAGGGACCTACAGTTATTGCGTGGCCATGGTGACGCTCATCCAGTTGGCTATCGGGTTCTTTATCGTTCTGTTCCCCGATGAAATCCTGATGATTGCGGGCAAGTCCTTCGTGGTGAGTCCCGAGGTGCTAGGCATTTTGCTGTTCGGCAACTTGCTCAATGGTTTCTTCGGCTTGTCGGGAACGGTCATCAACGGCATGGGCAACAGCCGCTTTATGCTCAAGTTGAATGTGGTGACCTTGGTGTTTGCGCTTTTGATGAACGCCTTGCTGATTCCAAGACTCGGCTTGGCGGGTGCCGCGCTTGCTACGGCGTCGTACCAGTTGCTGCAATGCGTGTGGATGAATGTTTACCTGAAACGTCTGGGCTACTGGCCCTACAAGGCTTCGCTTTTTGTACAGATGTTCTGGATTTTGCTGCTCCTGGTTTTGTACATTGGGATAAACACTTGTTGGAAGCCTGCCTTCTACCAGGATGTTTTGATGTTCGTGGTTGCCGTCGTGGGACTTTTCGTGACCTTATGGCGCCAGGGGCTTATGGATTCACTGTTTTCGAAGAAAAAATGATGGACGTTTTTTTGAAAAAGATGACTGGGCTTGTACGTGCGCGAATGCTTTTTGCACTCGCTGCCGCCTTGTGCTTTTTTACGGCCTGCGAAGAAATCGAAGAAGAAAAACCGTGGATTCAGGTGGAACGCCCGCAAATGCTATTTACCGATACCACGCTCATGGACAGTTACGATGGCGACGTGCTGAATTGGAAACTGAAGACGGCTTATCTGGAACGCTGGAGCGATAAGGAAATAGTTTTTGTAAGGCCCGTGCTTGTGGATATCTACGATTCGCTTGGTGAACGCGTCGCTTTTTTGCGAGCCGACTCCGGCAGTCTTGACATGAAGTTCACGTACGTGAACGCCTTTGGCCATGTGTATGCGCTTACGCCAAAGGGAGCCTCGGTCCGAGCGGATTCTCTGCTGTGGAACAAGAAAGACAACTTGGTCAAGACCGAAAGTTATGTGCGCGTCGTGAGTGAAGACGGCGACGTTCTGCAGGGCAAGGGCTTTGAAAGCGACGCCAAGATGGACCACTGGAGAATTCTTTCGTCGGTCACGGGCATTTTCCAGGATGCCGCCAAGCGTCTGAAGGATGAAGATAAAAAGCAGGCCGAAAAACTGGAATCCGATTCTACCAAGGCTGCTTCCGCCGCAAGTGCAGCCCCTGCAGCGACCCAGTCTCAGGTGCCCCAGGCGACCCCGCACCAGGCGCCACATGCACCTCCAAAACCCGACCGCCCAAGGCATGAACGCCCCAAGAGAATTTCTGCCGAAGATTCTGTTGCCATAGAACAAAACAAGGCCGCCGCCGAAAAGCTGGATCATATGAAGAACCTGCGCGAACAGGCTCGCAAGCGCATGGAAGAAAAGCAGAAAGCCGCACAACCTGGTGCCGAGAAATCGGCCGCAGGAACGCAGAATGCCGAGAAACAGAATGCAGAAAAGCAGAACGTCGAGAAAAAGGCGGGTGCGAATGAGTAACCGCCGCGCTTTTGTCGCCGTTCTGTTGGCGTTGGTTTCGTTGCTTTCCGCGGAATCGTTTGCCCAGAGTTCGCCGCTCATCATGAAGCACGCCGACAACTTGAATGTGGCGCGTACTCATGGTTCGTTGCTCCTGGAAGGCAATGTGCATTTTATTCACGACAGTATCCAGTTCCGCACGCAAAGGGCTTCCTGGAACAAGAACATCGAGGTCGTGCAGTGCGAAGGCAGTTTTCTGTTTACTCATCCGTCGGGCTACATTCAGGCGGATCGCGGTATGTACAACAAGAAACAGCAGGTGGCTACGGCCACGGGTAGCGTGGTGGCTGCTGATTCCGCGGTCACCTACATGTTCACGGGAGAACACCTGATTTACAATCGCGAGCAGGAAGTGCTCACCATGCCGCAGAAACCCAAGTTGTACCAGTTCGACAAGCAAAAGAACGGCACCATCGATACGGTGACCATCGAAGCTGAACGCATAGTCTACAACAAGGGAGAATCCTTTGCCGAGGCTATCAACAAGGTGAAAATCACCCAGAAGGATATGGTGGTCACGTGCGATACCGGATTCTTCGACCGCAAGGAAAACTGGCTTTCCATGAAGGGTCATCCGACCTGCGACATGAAAAACTACCACCTCACCGGGGATTCCATTTTCCTGGTTCTCGATGAAACGGGCAAGTCTCTGCAGTCGGCTCTCGTGATTCGCAATGCGCATGGCATTCAGCACGAAGACGCCAAGAACAATGCGCCGGGCAATGTGACCGAAGCCTTTGGCGATACGCTTTACTGCGAATTCGCGAACAACAAAATTGAGCGCCTCTACGTGAACCTGAACGCCAAGGGGTTCTTCTACGAGACCGACCTTCCGGATTACCGGAACCTCATGGACGGCGAACGCCTGGACTTGTATTTCAACAAGGGCAAAATGGATCGCGCAGTTGTTTCGGGCAAGGCGCAGAGCACGTATTTTTATGTGAAGAAGGACCGCACGGTTTCGGGCAAGAACGAAGCCGCGGGCGATACCATCAACATTCTTTTCGACGCCCAGAAGAACGCCGTGAAATCCCTGAAGTTGCTTGGGGCCTCGACCATGGCGAGTGGCCGCTACATCGACCTCGAAAAGGAACGCCGCAACAAGGAAAAGGCCCGCCTAGATTCCCTCAAGGCTGCCAAAATGAACGAAAAGGCGGCCTACGCGGTTGACAAAAAGGGCGTAAAAGACGATAATATTGAAAAGGGCGAAAACGAGTCTCCCGAGCAGAACCATGCACGCGTTCAAAAATTCCGTGATTCCATTCGCAAGCAGAGGGCTGCGATGGCCGAACGGTCAAATGTGGCGCCCAAGGAGTCTCCGTCGGAGCCTTCGCCTGCAAAAGAAACTGAGCAAAAGGAAGCCGTGAAAAAATGAAGAACCTGGTAAGCACAATCCGCACCGAAAAACTGCGCAAAGTCTATGGCGGCCGCCAGGTGGTGAGCGATGTCTCCATCAGTGTTTCGCAGGGCGAAATCGTCGGCTTGCTAGGCCCAAACGGCGCCGGCAAAACGACATCGTTCTATATGATTGTGGGCATGGTGCGCCCAGATGCCGGCCATATCTTTTTGGACGATATCGAAATGACCGACAAGCCCATGTACAAACGCGCGCGCCTGGGTGTGGGCTACTTGCCGCAGGAGGCTTCCATCTTTCGTAAGTTGAGCGTTGAACAGAACATTATGGCTGTGCTCGAAACGCAAGACATGAAGCGCCGCGAACGCAAAATGCGCTTGGAGCAGTTGCTCGAAGAATTCAAGATTACGCACATTCGCAAGACGAAATCCATGAGTTGTTCGGGTGGTGAACGTCGCCGTCTGGAAATCGCCCGCGCCCTCGCGAGCGACCCTTCGTTCCTTTTGCTCGATGAACCTTTCGCAGGCATCGACCCCATTGCCGTGGCCGACATCCAGTCCATTATTTCGGGCCTCAAGGAACGTGGCATGGGTGTGCTCATTACCGACCACAATGTGCGCGAAACGCTTTCCATTACCGACCGCGCCTACATCATGTACAAAAGCCAGGTGCTTACCGAAGGCTCCTCGGAATTCCTGGCCAAGGATCCCGAGGCAAAGCGAATTTACCTGGGCGATTCGTTCAGGCTGGATTAAGTTTCGAGGGTGTCATGGATTTTGGAATGCAATTAGGTCAAGGCCAGCGGCTGGAGCAGAATATTTCGCCCCAGATGCTGCAGTCCATTGCCATTCTGCAAAAGAACGCCTTGGAACTTGATACGGCCATCAAAGAAGAAATCGAAGCGAATCCGCTTTTGGAACTCGACGAGTCCGTGCACGACGACATGGCTCTCGGTTCGAGTGAATCGGGGGAATCCGAAAACGATCTCGACGAGCCTCTCCGCAATAGCGATGGCGAATCCCGCGAAGAGATGGATTTTGAACGCGGTACGTTGGAAGACAGCGCCGATTTGGATTACGACATCCTCGACAACACATCCAGCGAAGACTGGGTTAAAAGACTGGAAGATGGTTCCAACGATACCGATGCCCCTTTCAAGGATTTGAACAGCGTGGCTGCGGATTCCGACGAAGTGTGGGACAGGCCGCAAAAGGACCGCGGCGAAAGTTTGCAGGATAGCCTACGCAACCAGTTGCGCGACTGGAACGGCACTCGCGAACTTTTAGGACAACTTAATGAATCGGGTTGCTCCGTGCAACGCTTTCGTGAATTGGTGCAGTACCTTATCGACTGCCTCGACGAAAGGGGGTACTTGCAGGGCGCCGATGAAATCGCCATGACGAAGGTCCTTGCCGACAACGACCGCTTTATCGTAGAAATCGAAAGGTTCATCCGTAACGAGATTTCGTTGGAAACCGTGAGCCTCCCTGTGGCGGAGGCTATCCACGTGCTGCAGAGTTTCAAGCCCCGTGGCATCGGGGCCCGCAATTTGCAGGAATGTTTTTTGATACAGGCGCAGTCGATAAGGGATTTTCCGCCGCTTGCCATAAGGATTCTCAAGGACCATTTCGAAGATCTGCAGGCGCTGCGCTATGCAAAAATCGCTAAAGACGCGTCTTCGTCTATCGATGTCGTGCAGCACGCCGTGAACAGCCTTTCGAGACTTGTTCCTCATCCGGGTTTGCAGGTGTCGTCGTCGCCGGCGCAGGTGCGCGTCCCGGACATGAGCGTCGCCATCAAGAAGGGCAAGTGCGAGGTAGAGTGCTTCAAGACCCCTTTGCAAAAGCGCCTGCGCATCAACAAGATGTACGCCCGCATGCTCGACGACAAGCACCTCAGCAAAACCGACCGCGAGTTCATCCAGGAAAAACTGAACAAGGCGAATGAATTCATGAAGTCCGTGGATAACCGCTACAGCACCATGGAACAAGTGATGCACGCCATCGTCAAGCACCAGCGCGATTTTTTCAAGAAGGGCCCTGCATTTTTGAAACCCATGATTCTGCAGGACATTGCAGACGAAGTGGACCGTGACCTGAGTACCGTGAGTCGCGTGGCCAACGGCAAATACGTGGAGACCCCGTTTGGAATTTTTGAACTCAAGCAGTTCTTTACATCGGGGGTGCGGCAGGGGGATTCCGGACAAGGCGATGTGGTGGGTTCCGCCCAGATTCTCGACGCCATCAAGGCCCTGGTCGATGCCGAAGACAAGAAAAAGCCCCTTTCGGACCAGGCCATTGCCGATGCCCTCGAGGCGCAGGGAATCAAGGTGGCCCGGCGTACCGTGGCTAAGTATCGTGAGGAAAAACTCAAAATTTTGCCTGCCAGCGCCCGCAAAAACCGTCTTTTTTGACCAAATTTCGCCTTTTATTCCAAATAGGACGATTTAAATTGCAAAAAAATCCTAAATCCGTTGTTTTTTGTGGATAAAAAGATGTATATACTCTAAATGCAACGCAAAAAGCTTGCGAAAAAGGAAATTTTAGCTACGGAGGTATCGATATGGATATTCAGTTTTCTGCTCGCCACTTTAACGCTTCTGCTGGTCTCCAGGACCGTATTCAAGAAGAAATGGACAAACTCGCAAAGTTCTACCCGAACATCACTGGCGCCTCTGTAATTCTCGACCACGAAGTTGAACACCAGCGCCATTGCGAAATCACGGTGAGCATCACGGGCAACACAATCGTAGCCTCTGCCGACGAAGAAAACATGGGCAAGGCCGTTGACGTTACCCTGGAGCGCATCAAGGTCCAGTTGAAGAAGGCTAACGAAAAGCAGAACGATCACCGCGCTCAGCCGACATCCAATTTGGCATAATGGTTGAATCCAGGTTGAAAGATATCAAAGTCTTGCACCGAGAAAAACTCTCGGTGCGTGACTTTTTTAGTCGTTACGGCAAGGACTTGCAGTTGGCGCTCCATACGCCCGAAAGCGAGATGGACACGAACATTGCCGAAGGCGGCATTCATCGCCCGGGCCTCGCCATGGCGGGGTATACCAAGGTGTACAGTTCCCAGCAAATTCAAGTGGTCGGCCATACCGAATGGAACTACCTGGAATCCCTGGGGGCCGAAGGCCGTCGCAAGGTATTTGAAAGGCTTTCTGTATTCCGAGCCCCGATGTGGGTAGTGACGCATGCGCAAATGCCTCACCCGGAACTCAGGGATATGTGCGCCAAACTGCACATTCCTCTTTTCTCCACGACTCTTCATACATACGAATTCAACAAAGTGGCGCAGCGCATTCTTGAAGAATTCTTTGCGCCGCACGCAATTATCCACGGAAGCCTCGTGGACGTTTACGGCATTGGCATGCTGTTCATTGGCGATAGCAACGTGGGTAAGTCGGAATGTGTGCTGGACCTTGTCGAAAGCGGCCACCGCATGGTCGCCGACGATGTCGTGCATATCAGCCACATGGGGAACACCATTGTTGGACGCCCCGATCCGCTGATCAAGCACCATATGGAAATTCGCGGTGTGGGTATTTTGGATATCCGCTCCATGTTCGGTATTCATGCCATCCGCAAGGTGAAAAAGATTGAAGTCATTGTGGAACTGCAGCCCTGGAGCCGCGAGGTTTCGTACGAGCGCACGGGCCTCAATGAACACGAAGAAGTGGTAATGGGGGTTTCCATCCCGAAGATTGTGATTCCTGTGGCGCCGGGCAAGAACCTGACCGTGATTAGCGAAGTGATTGCCATGAACGCCCTCATGAAGATGAACGGACAGAATGTCGCCGCCGACTTTAACGAGAGCCTTATGCAAAAAATAAAGGCTAAGGCCAAGGGTGAATATTCCGACGACCTGTTGGAAATGGATCCTCAACATTGGTCGCTTTATGAATAGAATGAGTTTGTTTTGGTATAAGATAAGGACCAACTTTTTTCCGTTCGTTGTCGCTGTGGCCATTTTGTTCGGCTGCGGTACGGCTTGGTTCCTATTGCACCCGGCAAGTCCTTACCATGCACGCTACACCTTTGTGGTAAGTTACGAAGCCATCGGCACACTTTCACCCGGAAACCGTGTGGAAGTTCGTGGTATTACCCGCGGCGAAATCACCAAGGTGGAATTGACTGACGACGCTGTGTTTGTGACGGCTCGCGTTCTGGCCGGGACCAGGATTCCCAGGAATTCAGAGTTTCGCTTGATTACGGCAGGCCTCATGGGCGAGCGCGAAATGTGCGTGCTCAGCGGCGATTCCGACGACTTGATCGCCGATGGCGATACCGTGATGGGCGTGTACGACAAAGGAACCTCGGGCATTTCCAAGGACCTGTTCGCCGCTCTCGAGAGCCTCCAGGAAATCAAGAACAGCATAATGGATTTCAAGGATTCCATGACGGTGGGTTCGACTGGCAAGAGCATGGACCGCGCTTGGAAAAAGGCGAATACGCTTGTGAACACGCTCGAATCTTCCAGCGACATCTGGAAAGACGAAGCCATGGGAATTCTGGACAATTGCAACAAGACCTTTGAAAATGCGAAGGCCGTTGCCCAGGCGGCGTCTTCCAAGGCCGGTAGCACAGTGGAGGGCATAAAGTCTACGGTCGAGAAAATCGATACGCTGATGAGCAAGGTCGAAGCGCTTAAGGCCGGAGTGAACGAGATTGCTTCCAAGTTGGAGCAGGACGACAATACCGCCGGGTCGATTGTTTCGGGCAAAGGCCGCATAATTGAGGAAATGGACCGCCTTTCCGCCGACATTAGTGCTTTAATCGCCGATATCAAAAAAGGCGGCTTAAAACTAAATGTCGATATTTTTTAATTTTGGTTGCTTTTTTGTAAAAAAAAAGTAATTTATCACGATGATGACGAGACCGTCAACGGACCCCCTAAAAGAAGGAGTTTACTATGGCCGAAAAGAAACCTGCAAAAATGAGCGATGCCGATCTCAAGTTCTTTGAAGATTTGCTTATAGAAAAACGTCGCCAGTTGGTGACTGCACAGAGTGAGTCCGAAAAAGCCAACGCTTTCCAGGGCCAAAAGAGCCAGTCTAGCGATGGTGGCGATTCCGACAGTGCCGACTCCGCGACCGATTACAATACTTTGGAAACCACGTTCTCTTTGGCTGCCCGTGAAGGCAAGTATCTGGTGTACTTGGAAGAGGCTCTGCAGCGAATTCGCAAGGGCACCTTCGGTGTCTGCAAGGTTTGCAAGGAGTTGATTCCGAAGGCTCGTCTATTGGCAGTGCCAACCGCAACCAAGTGCGTGAACTGCAAGGAAGAGACCAAGAAGAAGGAACAGGAGAACAACCGCATCGAAATGGCGCGCCTGTTTGCCGAAGAGCAGCGTCGCGAACTCCAGAAGAAGAATTCCGGCATGTAGCGCCTGCTGAACGTAATTTGCGTAACACACCTGGTTTCAGGTGTGTTTTTTTTGCTTGAAAACTTTTTTAGCAGCCGCTAAGGAATGCGTCGGCGAGGGTTGCGCGGAAGGCGTGAATGCGGTCGGCGCTTGGTTCGCGGTGCGGGTAGGTGAAGTTGCTTAAGAGCACGACGGCGGCGCCTGCACTTGGGTCCGCGACGATGCTTGCGCCCGTGAATCCTGTTTTGCCGAAGGTGCGGGACGAGCATCGCGTCCCCATGAACTTCGCTGCGCTCAGTTCCCACCCGAGGGCGGTGCAGGCTTTTTTGCGAGTTTCTATGTCCATGGCGCGTGTGAGCGGCGCGAATTCTTCGCGGGCAAACGCGTTGGTGCTTACCATCCCGAGGATGCCGGCGGGCGCGATTCCGTCACCGTCGTTCAAGACCATCTGCACGAATTTTAGCAGGTCCGGGACGCAGCTGAACATGCCGGCGCTCCCCACGGGGAAGAGCTTACGCAATACCCAGGCGCTTTCGTCGTGGATTTCGCCCTGGATTTTGCGGCCACGGAAAGCGCAGATTTCGGTGGGCGCGATTTCCGCTTTTTCGATTTTGTTGAAGTCGCGTGTGAGCGGGTCCCAGCCGCTGCGGGTCATGCCGAGGGGTTCGAAGAACCGCTCGCGCCCTTGCTGTTGCAGGTCCTTGCCCGTGAGCCGTTGCAGAATCATGCCAAGGAGCACGCTCGCCGGGTTTCCGTAGTTGAAGTCGGCGCCTGGCGCCTTTTCGAACTGGTACGTGAAAAGCGCGTTTAAAATTCCTTCGGGCGGAAGCGTGCGGAGCGTCTTCATGGGCACGCGGTAATCGAGACTGTGCGTGAGCAGGTGGAAAATGCGGACGTCGTCACGGAAGTTTGTCTGCAATTCGGGAATGTGGTCGGCGACGCGGTCGTCAATTTTGAGTTTCCCTTCAAGAATGTAACTCAGCGCGAGTGTCGATGTCGGGCAGACCTTCGTGAGCGAGGCGATGTCGAAAACGGTATTTTCGGGGGTGTCGAGCGCAACGATGCGCCGCGTTCCATCGGGCAAAATGAACCCCGCGACGGCCTTGCTAAAGACACCTTCCGCCTTGGCGCGGTTTAAAAGACTTTTGATAACGGATTCGTCGAACTGCATGTTGAAATTTTAGAAAAAAGAAAGCTGGGCGTCGAATGGGTTTCAAAAAATTTTCGGCATGCTACATAGGTGTGTGAAATTGCTACCTTGTCGGCATGCAAGAAGAGCGTATTGACATTTTGAATCCTGACGGCACTTTTGCCGGTTACGATTGCGACCGAACGGAAGTCCATGCGAAAGGACTGTGGCATCGTACTGTCCATATTTGGGCTTTCGACAAGTCCGGGCGAATCGTGTTCCAGTTGCGCAGCCACTTGAAGGAAAACAACCCGAATCTGCTCGACACGAGTTGCGCAGGGCATATCTCGGCGGGTGACGACAGCCGCCATGCGGGCGTGCGCGAACTCCGCGAAGAAATGGGCGTTGCTAAGCGCCCCGAGAATTTGGAATACCTTTTTGAGGCGACTCACGAGAACGTGCTGAACGACGGCACTTATTTTGACAATGAATATTACGATGTGTACAAAATAACTTTAAATGACGAGGAGGCTGCGAATCTTGTTCCGCAGCCTGGCGAAGTCGATGATTTTGTGTGGATGACCGTCGAGGAATTCCTAGAAATGCACAAGGCGCATCCAGAAAAGTTTGTGGATCACCCGAAAGATTACGCTTGGCTCGCGGGCGGTTCTAATAAAAACGTCGCGGGCATTTCAAAGGAGGGTTGAAATGTCGAAAGCGATTAACGGTCACCGCTACCGTCATTTTAAAAAAGAAACCATGATTTATACTGTGGTGGAGGCGAATGCCCTGGATTGCGACCTTGTTCCGCAGGTGGTTTACCGCAGCGAGTACGAAACGCCAGATCGCCCCAAGGGTACCATTTGGGTTCGCGAAAAAGCCGAATTCGAAAGTAAGAAAGTTCTCCCCGACGGAACCGAGGTGGAACGCTTTACGGACATCACGGACGCTTTATAGTCCGGTTCCGCACGGTGCGCTGAAACCGCCTATTTCTTTTTCCACTCGGCCATGACCATGCCCGCGATGATGGCCGCGGCGCCTGCGATTGCCATGGCGGTGATGCGTTCGCCAAGGGCGATGACTGCCGTGATGATGGTGACGAGCGGAATCCCGTAGATGTAGTTGCTCGCAAGCACCGTACCGAGCTGCTTCAGGACCTTGTTCCAGATAAGGTAGCCGAACAGCGAACTGAAAACGGTGAGCGCGAGGAAGTTGAATGCCACCACGGGCTCCGTGAAGTTTTGCCACGGCATGTCGCCACTTTCTAAAATCATAATAGGTAGCGAAGTGACGGCACCGTAAAAGAACACCTTCCGCGTGATGAACAGCGTGCTGTACTTGCTGTGAAGCGGCTTTATGGCAAGCGAATATACGGCCCACACGCAGGCGGATGCGAATGCGAGCAGGTCGCCAAGCGGCGAAAGCTTCAGGATGAACTTTCCGTTCAGAACCACGAGCACCATCCCGACGAACGTCACGAGGCAGCCGAAAATTTGCCTTTTGCAGAGTCGTTCGCTCTTGTAGATGATGCCGCCGAAAATCATGATGAGGAGCGGGTTCGTGCAGACGATGAGCGAGACGTTGCTGGAAGGCGCGCACCCGAGCGCCGTGTTTTCGGCCCAGAAGTACAAGGTGCAGCCCGCGATGCCGCAGATGAAGAGCACGAGTTCGTCTTTCCATTTTTTGCAGCGGAACTGCCTGTGGCTTGCCGCGAGCAGAATCAAGTACGTGACCACGAAGCGGATGGTGAAAATCTGCACGGCGGAGAAGTCGTGATTCAAAAGCACCTTCGTCGAGACGAAACTTGTTCCCCAGAAGAGGATGGTGCCCATAGCCACTAAATGCCAGTAGGCGGACTTATCGCGTGCAGAAATCATGACGCGAAAGATAGAAAAAAACGCTTGCAAAGGCTCGCCGTCTCGTTGGAGGTTCTTTGGGGATAAACGAAAAGCCTGCGGACAGAATCGCAGGCTTTGCTTACGGGGAATTTTGCGGAAAGGATTTTATTTCAGGAAAATCTTTGCCGCGGTTCTCGTGCCGTTCTGCTTGACGGTGACGATGTACAGGCCGTTGGGGACATTCGCGGAATTCCAGTTCAAGCTATGGATGCCGGCTCCCAGGTTTTCTTGCTTGATTTTGGCTACGATTGCGCCCTTGGTGTTCACGACGGAGACTTCGACGTCGCCCGTGGTAGAAAGTTCAACGTCCAGATTCGTGCGGCTCAGAGCTGTTATCTTTAACGTTGGCTTGCTTGTGATAGCGACAGCGGGTGCGATGACGTTGTTGTTTGCATTGACGGCTTCCTTGCGCATGGCGGCGGATACCGGGCTGTAGAATGCGATGTTGTACGTCGTGTTGTATTTGCCGCTCTCGGAATCGTATACAATGTCCTTGATTCTTTTTTGGATGCTGCTCGGGGTATCGTACCAGTACCAGGAATTTTTGTTGTTGCTGTCCTCGTCGTCTACGACGAGTTCTGCCCACTGCGCTTTCAGGGAGGGGAAGTAATTTGCGAAGACCCCGAAGTTTAAGTCGTAATAACCGAACTTCTCGGTGAACGGGAATTCGACTCCGTTCTTCGTATCCTTGGGCACAAAGCAGTATTCCATGTCCGCGTTGTTGGTGATATTGCTTGGCCAGGCTCTCGGGACGTTTCCGGAAATGGCGTTTTTGTTGTTGCTGTCTTCGCAGTCGTGATGGCGCCTGAACGGGTATGAATTTTTCGGACACTTGTTGTCTAACCTGAGGACGAAATAGTCGAATGTGGCTTTGGGAAGTTCGTCGTATTCAAGAGCGCAGAAACTGAGAGTGAGATTTTTCTTGGAGTCGATGATGATGCTCGTAGGACCGCTAAAACCGTAGAGTTTTGTCTTGTTGTTGCTGTCTTCGGTATCGAGTTTTATGTCCAGTTCCTCTCCGTAGTAGCATCCGGACTTGGCCGCGAGAATGCCGACTCTCTTGTCGTTCGTCGGGTGCTTGCCGTACAGGACCTTGCCGCTTGCGGATTCGACCACGATGTTCTCGAGATTGTGTTCCCTGGGGCTCCTTTTGATGATTCCGTAGTATCTTCCGTGTATAAGCTGGTCAATTTCCCCGAATTCAAATTGGAGGTAGTAGCCGTCTGTAGGGTGGTAACCGCCTGCGGGGATTTTTCTCGTCGGGTAGTCAAAAATGACTCTTATCCAGTTCGGGGATTCCGGCATCACTTCATAGGATATCTTGGCGTCATTGGCGAGTCCTATGGAACCTTCGAGGAAGAACTTGTTTCTGTAGGTGTAGTCGATTTTTCTTAGTTTCGTGCTGACGTAGTAGTAAATTTTAAATCCGTTTATTTCGGTTTTTCCGTCGTTGTAGATTCGGAACAGTGATGGTCCGTACATTATGATATTGCCTTCGTAGTGCGGGCTGTAGGTGTCGTCGCCCACCACTCGCAGCGCAAAACTCATGGACGCTGCTAGAAGCACCAATACAAGTAGTTTTTTCATTTCATTCCTTATGTGTTTAGTTTATTCGAAATGGGGCGAAAGTACCAATTTTTCACCCCTTTCCTGACAAATATAGAAACCGAGAAATTCGCATCCAATGTTATAAAATGCATACTTGAGTGAAAAATAATTAACCAATTTGGCTAAAAAATCCGCGGCTCACGGGTTGCAAGGCTTTACTTATTCTATCTTTACCTTCGTAAAAACTTTAAATGAGGCTTAAAATGGCTAAACAAGAAACTTTATGCGTACAGGCCGGCTGGACTCCGAAGAACGGGGAACCGCGCGTCCTCCCGATTTACCAGAGCACGACTTTCAAGTATGAATCGAGCGCCGCGATGGCCGACCTCTTCGACCTCAAGGCCGAAGGCTATTTTTACACCCGTCTGCAGAACCCGACGAACGACGCCGTGGCTGCAAAGATTGCCGCCCTCGAAGGCGGTGTCGCCGGCATGCTCACAAGTTCCGGTCAGGCCGCGAACTTCTACGCGGTGTTCAACATCTGCGAAGCGGGCGACCACTTCGTGAGCACGAGCGCCATTTACGGCGGTACGAGCAACCTTTTCAGCGTCACGATGAAGAAACTCGGCATCGAATGCACGTTCATCGACCAGGACGCCAGCGACGAGGAAATCGAGAAGGCCTTCCGCCCGAACACGAAGTGCCTCTTCGGCGAAACGGTCGCAAACCCGGCCGGCAAGATTCTGGACCTCAAGCGCTTTGCGAACATCGCCCACAAGCACGGCGTGCCGATGATCGTGGACAACACGTTCCCGACTCCGATTAACTGCCGCCCGATTGAATTCGGTGTCGATATCGTGACGCATTCCACCACCAAGTACATGGACGGCCACGCCGTTTCTACCGGCGGATGCATCGTGGATAGCGGCAACTTCGACTGGGAAGCCCATCACGACAAGTTCCCGGGC
>JAZLMK010000024.1:0-1269 GCA_045598645.1 Fibrobacter sp. | reverse complement strand
TTGCCCTGGCGGACAATGACGGATTCGCAGAGATTATCTCCAAGATGGCTTAACCTCCCATATCAACAAGTATCTGCACCAAGACCTTATAGTCCAGATACTGGATTCCATCTTTCCCTTGATGGATTTTGTCAGCCAGTTCGCTGTTATAATACATATCCATCGCCTGTTCTAGCGAACAGTTCTTCACCTGCGCAAGATGCGCAATAATGCGCTCTTCCAGGCGTTCCTGATAGACTTTTTCCAGAACATCTTCGTCTACCATTTTACACCTCTTCGCAACCCTTGTATTTCAGGACCGCATCAATAGCCTTTTGCGTGATAAAGGCAATCTGGTCGTAAGTCGGATAAGCCTTTATTTCCTTCAATGCCCGCGACATATCCCAGATACCGGAGTGATACATATCCACAACACGGAAAACCTTGTCATTTGCGACCTTGCCCATAATTACATCGTATTGGGCATATTCCAAGGAACCATCGCGGCATTTGCACACGAAATCAATCCATTCCTCTAAATCATCGGGGAACGTCTTAACGGAGAGTGCGGCAGGGACATCGTCCATGTCATAGACATTCAATATCGGCTTCAGGTTCCCATCCTTTAGAATATCGATTTTCCTGTGCGCCCAACGGACAGCCTGTTCACGCACCGTCGTGACATAGAATCCCTTTCCGAAATCAAGCGGTCGAAAAGAATGCTCAACATCCGGCTTGTCAACAACAACGTTCGAACCATGATAGACGATCATATGGCCACCTTACGGACGTTCAGATATTCTTCAATATCGCTGACGACGAAATCAGTGCTCTGCGTATGCAAAATTTCGTAATTGGGAACAAGGAATTTCTGAATACAGCCTGATTCAGCCAGCTTTCGATACACAAAAGACGGCAAACGATTCCACTTGTTTGCACAAGCGTGAATCATATACACGACAAATTCAAAAGATTCCCGAACCATGGTCTAATTCTAATTTTTTTTCGCAGTCCAATTATAAAAAAAGGGTGCGGGGCATTGCCCCGCTATTTTCATTGCTTAGGAGATGAGATCCTTCGACTCCACGCCTCACGGCGTTTCGCTCAGGATGACACTTCCTACGGTCTACTTCCTACTGTCTACTAGCTCACGAGCATCATGGAGAACACCATGACGAAGAGCGCGACGGTTTCGCCGACGCCGAGCACCATGAGGTAGTTCACGAGGCCCTTGCCCGTTTCGCCGAGGGCGTTGCAAGCGTCCGCCGCGGACTTGCCCACGTACCAGGC
>JAZLMK010000023.1:0-1831 GCA_045598645.1 Fibrobacter sp. | reverse complement strand
TGTCTCGGTTAAGTCTCATCGCTTGTCCTTTTCTTGGTCGAAAACGCAAGTTAGAAACCTAACCATCCCTAGAATTCGCTTTCTAGGGATTTTTTTTGCTTTCAGCCAGGATTGGATTTACTTGACGATGAGAATTCGCGAAATAAAGAACGGTATGGAAAAAAGATGGAATGTACGCGTTAAATCGAATCAAGAGAACTTCAGGACAACCGTTGTGTGGGATGATGCCCCTGGGGAACAAAAAATAATGGTTGACGAAACGAATGTTTTTGAGTCAAAATTGATCAACGACCTAGACATGTATGTGGTTAGTCCTTCGGGCAGGTATTATTATCCGTGGCGTTTGGATCCGTTGCCTACGGACTTCATCAATGAATATGGCGAACCTTTAGAAGACATGTCGTCAGGCCTGGAAAGAATTACCGAGAACGATGTCCGCGATGCCTACAATGATTGCGACAGGATAAACAAAATTGACTACGAATGCTTTGACCACCTGAATAATGTTGAAGTAGTTGATGTCAAAGACCCCGAGGCGGGCATGTGGCAGGTTGTTGTCAGAGGAACAAGAATTGAAGATTGGAACAATGAAGCGCATGACGGCCAAATTGCGTCAATCGTAAGTGATGGAGAGTTGCTTAAATCGTTTTGTAGTGTAGGGCACGGTTATGCTCCGCAAACTTCTTATTCCTGTTATTATGATTTAGGAAAGAATCTCGCGAACTACGTGACTTTCGATGTTAATACTTTTGTGGGTTTCGGCGATGATATTAAACTGTTTGATGAAGAAAACCGGTTGCTGGGGACATTTACCGGAAATCAGTTGTCTGGAAAACGCATTAAGGTCTATGGCGAAAGACTGAAGGTTGTTCTGGAAAGCGATAATGATGGATTCGAAGGTTGGGGGTTCGGAATAACCGACATTCGGTCTATCCCTTATTCCATTCTAAAAATGCCTTTTGAATTCGTTGACTAGAAGGTTTTGTTAACAATTAAAAAACAAGGATTCAAGTTATGAAAAAAATTGCAACGATTTTATTAGTCCTTTCCGCTTTTGCCTTCTGCGCAAATGTGGATCAGGTCACGGAACATTGCTATGACAAGGATGCGTATAAAAATATTCCAGAAGGTTCCTGCGATTGGGCTGGATATGTATGCAAATTGGGGTTCAATACGGATGCCCCGTTTGGCATAATGTATTTCTATTTGGGAACGGACGCATCGTGCACTACTTTGCGGAAAAGTGGAAAATTTAAAACCAAAGTTTCTGGGGAAACGGAAAGCCCGGCTACAGGATTCTTTGTTTATGAGGATGACGATAAAGCGACAGCACTTACGATGACTCTCGCAGGCTCCCTTGCGTTGTCGGCCCACAACAGAGGGACTCCTGTCTATATTATTTACGAACAGGTAAATGAGGATTCTTTTGGCGGAATCCGTGTAAGGTCGATTGAACTTTTTGAACCATAATTGTGTATATTGTCGTAAGAGGGCTTTGTATGCGTAGTTTTTATTTGACATTTGTTCTTTTACTTGCGCTCGCCTTTGTGGGGTGTGGCGGGGATTCGTCGCAGAGTGTCGATGTGGAATATTCGAGCGAATTGGCCTTGTCGTCGGAACAGGAACCGGTATTAGAAAACAGTTCAAGTTCTGCTGAACTCAGTTCGAGTTCGCTTGTACTTAGCTCAATTTCTGCTGAACTCAGTTCAAGTTCGGCACCAAGAAGTTCAAGTTCATTGCCCGATTACACCTGCAAGTTTTCTTATGGTACAATGACCGATGAACGTGACGGGCACGTGTACAGGACTGTCACCTACAACCCGCTTACAAG
>JAZLMK010000022.1:0-4502 GCA_045598645.1 Fibrobacter sp. | reverse complement strand
CCGTCAAAATAGTCCCGCCGCCAAATTTCCATGAATATTATATTCATCCGTAATCCGAGTGAACTCCGGATCAAAATCATCCATCACATATTCTTTATAGGTCGTTGGGGCATCCTTAGCCATACCCACATAAGAAACTTTTTCCACACTAAGACTCGTCAACGCATAGGCACCAACCTCGGCATATTCATAACCATGGGACGCGAATAAATAAAAATAAGGATAAGGTTCCTTTTGGATGCAGTTTTAATCACACTTTCAAAAGTCGATCCAACTCATCGATCATAAACAGAGGGACATTTAATATCTTGCCATCGCAGCTCAAATTTCTCATGGAAAAACGAACAACGCGCTTTGTTTCATCTTCGTAAAGCGATGCGTACCTTTTTACACTCGTAGCCTTTACATTTTCCCCAGCCTTGGCTTCAATCGGAATAATTTCATTTTCCCGTTGCAAAATAAAGTCAACCTCATAAGGGGCGCTAGCCCAGTACCTTAACGGTACGTCAAATTGACGTTTTAAACTTTGAAGAACAAAATTTTCGGTCAACGCGCCTTTAAACTCCGTAAACAAACGATTTCCTTCAGCAAAGGCTGTCGATGCCAAACGTGACTTGCAACGCAACAAGCCCACATCCACCATAAAAATTTTAAAAGCATCCAGGTTGTCGTATGCAGAAATCGGCAGCCCCGGCTTAGAGATGCAAAAGACTTTGTCTACAAAATTCGCATTCTTTAACCAGTTTAACGCATTCTCGTATTCACGAGCACGGGCACCATTCTTTACTACGTTGTACATAAATTTTTTATTTTCACGAGCAAGCTGAGAAGGCAAAGAATCCCAGATCAGGTGAATTTTAGGGACATCCACCACAGGGGCATGCTTACCAAAATCACTCTCATAGGAATCCATAATTTCAAACTGGACCTGTTCAACAGCCTTAACATTCCCTTCCTCAGTCCAAACACGAACTGCCTCGGGCATGCCACCAACAATGAAATACATTTTCAACTTTTCAGATAACGGATTGAAGAACGCGGCTGGAATATTTTCAAACGAGTCCACAGATTTCATGAACTCCACCAAATTCGCATCACCATTCGCAAACAAGAACTCAGTAAAGGTCATTGGTCCCATGTCCAAGAAATTCACCTTTCCAACCGGGAACCCCTGCGTAAGCTGCAACCCCAAAAGAGAACCCGCACTCACCACATAATATTCCGGTGCATCCTCGCAAAAATATTTCAGTGCATTCAAGGCTTCTTCGCAAGCCTGAATTTCGTCAAAAATAACCAGCGTTTGGGGCGTAATCTTTTGTCCGCTCGCCATGGCAAGATTTCTGAGGATACGCTTGACATCCTTCGTACCGTAAAAAAACTGCTTATACTCTTCTTCCTTGTCAAAGTTGAAATAGACAAATCCCTCCGGGAATGATTTTCCGAATTCCTTAAGCACCCAGGTTTTTCCGACCTGACGGGCACCGCGCAAAACTAGCGGCTTACGCCTTGATGACGTTTTCCATTGTTCCAATTGCTGTAGAATAAATCGTTCCATAACATGTCTCCACCCCATATTATAGCATTTAATCAACAAAAATCACACATTTTTTGAGTTTTTTGTGAATATTTTCACATTTTTGTAAAAATTCATGTGATTTCACCCCCTAAAAAGGGATGATATTCTCTTTTTTGGGCGTTTTTCCCTAAGACATCTAATCCAGCGCCATAATTACAAGCATTTCTGCAGGAGAAACGATATTCGGCTGCACAGGAAAATGTTTCAAGTTTCCTGTAACAAGTCATCTCGATGAGAAAGCAGAGACGACACCAAGACATTCGTATCAAATGTCGCAAGAATCACTTATAAGCCTTAGCCTTGCTTTTCTCTCGAACGGACTGGATTTCCGAATTGATTTCGTCTAAAGACATTTCCTGCAAATTCTTTGCTCCGGCTCGCAGTGCGTAGAAATTTTCCAAAGCACTCTTGCGGGTTATCGCTTCCTTCGACACAATTTCAAAAGGAATCTTCTTTTGAATCAATACTTGATTTAGGAAAAGCCTAATCGCCGTCGTCATATCAAGACCGATAGACTGGAAGAATTCTTCCGCTTCCTTTTTCAAGTCCGAATCAACACGAGTCTGAATTACCGTCGTTTCCACATTAAAACCTCAATACAAATATAATCGTTTATAAATACAAAAGCAATGGTTTAAACATTTTTTATACACAGAAAAAACAGTCCCCGAAGCACTTAACTTCGGGGACTTCTTTACATGCTAGATTCTCGCTTTCGCGAGAATGACACGCGGAGCAGCGCGAAGATGACTACGCCTTATCAGGCCTTTACAGTAGTGAATGCGGTGCTATTTCTTGAACTGGTTCGTAAACCGTAAATCAAGCATTCAATGCCGCCATGAAATCATTCGGTTTCTACAAATCCGAAGCGAATTCGTCCAATGTTTTTAAACAAATTTTTGGGAAAGGGATGGATTTCAATTCTCTAAAATAACAAACTTACGCATACTATCCGCGGTATGGGGTACGAAGATGTTCTTCTTTTAGCTGATCTAGTTTTTTCTGATCAAAGGATCCATCATCCCACATTTTGGTGAGTTCGTTTTCCAATCGACTTGCATAAAATTTTTTTAATACTTTCATCAAAGCGGCCAATTCCTCCTCGCTGGTAACACTAGCGAAGGATTCTATGACCATCATTTGAGCAGGCGTCATAGATGCCAACGTCATTTCATCCGTCATAAATACCACCTTTGATGTTTATTACGCGATCTTTTTTCTAAAGATACAGAATTCATCAACCTTTCCAGGTTTGCTCTTCCAAATAATGCTGATAAACATACGCAGCACCTTCCCTATACAGTCCGGTTTCCGAGTCATTCAGTTTTTCGAACAACTTAGAAGTATATACTCGTCTCAAGGCCTCGTCATATTCAACATGTTCATCTTCAACTATGAACGCCGCTATTTCTTTCGTGATAGAATCCACAAGCCAGCCAAATGTAGCCAAGTCAGCCATAAATCGTTTCCTTTTTACAAAGCAACGAAATTGCCTTTTCCGTATGAAACGAATACTGCATAGACAATTCCTTGTAAACCATCCGCATTCTCATCATCTCAAGATCTATAAAGCCTTGTTCAAACTGTTGGAACAAAGTTGCCATGGCATCGTTCGCTACAGGTTCATGACAAAAGACGCCCATTCCTCACTGGGAACCTCCGAAAAATTCATAATTTTCAAATCACAGGTTTCCATAAAGTCATCGGCAATTTCATAAACGTTCAAGACAGGCGTTCCGCCCTTTATCCGTTTCGTACGTTTCGCCATATTCTCAGCCTGAGCACGGATATCCGTAAGGTAAAAGCCCTTACCAAAATCACGAAACGGCTTGCAAACCTTAAGGTCAATTTCCTTTATTTCGGCATTACTTCCATGATAAAGAATCATAGAGTGCCTCCATTCTGGCAACAAATTTCCGCCATATCTTCAACGGCATCGTCTATAGAAAGAGTATGCTCAATGTCGTAATGTTCCTTCAAAAAGGCGATTGCCTTATTGGCATAGAGATACAAGAACGCGTCTTTTTTTGTCAAATTCTTTTTGTTAGCGAAACTGCTAACGCAAGTCACGACATAGGAAATCTTATTTAAGTCTTGTTCACACAAAGCCATAATTCTAATATATAAAAATTGGACAACAAAGCAACAACTAGGTTTCAGACCTTCATCTATAAAGATTCAAGCTTTAAACATCCGATAAATATGAAAAACGCCCTTTCGGAAAGAAAGGGCGTTTTCATAGTATTTTATTGACTTTCAACAGCCAAATTCTCACCCCCGCGGACGAAGATGACTACGCCTTATCAGGCATTGGCACTTCGTGCCTAGCCTATGCGGCTCGGTAATGCGAGAACAAGTTCTCGCGCTACTCTCGCCTTGTTAGGCCTTCACAGTCGTGAAAGCGAATTCTTCTCCGTCAGCATCGTTGGCTTCGAGGCCATCGGCGGCGGCAGCCCAAGTGAGTTTGACAGCTTGCGTCTCGCCAGCGATGTACGCTTCGTTCTCGGCCACAGCCTGCTTGAACACTTCGCTATCGCTGAACAAGGTCACTTCGATCTTGTCCGTGATGGCGTAGTTCTGGTCCTTGCGGCGGTTCTGGATGCGGTTCACGAGTTCGCGGGCCACGCAGGCGCGGCGGAGGTCGTCCGTAATCTTCAGGTCGAGAGCGATGGTGAAGTGCGTATCGGCTTCGACGGCGAGGCCTTCCGGCACAATGCGCTGAATCATGAGGCAGTCGGCGCCGACTTCACCGAAGTCGAACTTGATGGTGTCGCCTCCCTGCAGAGCCTTGATTTCGGCAGCGGTGAGGCTGTTAAGCTTTGCAGAGATGACCTTCATGTTCTTCGCGTATTCCGGTCCCTTGGCCTTGATGCCAAGGAAGTTCGGCTTCGCGGAGAGTTTCACGAGCACGGTTTCATCTTCGATG
>JAZLMK010000021.1:0-93443 GCA_045598645.1 Fibrobacter sp. | reverse complement strand
TCAGCGGGGATTGCTTTGATTTTTTCTTGCAGTAGTTCGATAGGCATAAGAGTAAAACCTCCGCTCTAAATATACCTTTTTAATCGCTCAAAATGCAACTCCATCCAAGTTGGAACATCTCGCTGGCTTAACAAAATGGAGGAAATTCTCCGATTTCTTCGAAAAAAACACTTTTCTGTAAACTTTTTTGTGCGATTCTCTCCTTTTTATGTTATTATTAATGCATAAAAGAGTTTTTGCTCTTGTTCTCAAAGCGAAATCTAGACAATTTCACAATGCGAGGACGAAGCGAACGCTCACGCAGGCATGCCGTTTTTTGCGGTATGTTTCAGTTTGCAGAGCCGGCTTTTCCAAGCTGGTTTTTGGTCGTATGACCATGGGCAACAGCCCTTTTGGGGCGTGGGTCGTTTGTGTTTATCGCATTGAGGCAGTCTAGAGCCCCGCTTTGGTAAATGCAACGATCTGCGCCTTTTTTGTATTCTCGCAAAAATTGATGTAGTTCATTGACGAACTGGGGCGAACTTCCAAAGGTTAACAACCACAAGGAGTATCGTATGAATGGCCTTAAAATAACCATGTTATTTGCTTTAGCATTGGCTTTTGTTGCTTGTGATAGCAGCGAAGTGCAGATGGTAAAAGGAGGAACTCTTCAGAGTTGCCCCGACAAAACCGTGGAGCAAATGGTCAATGGCTATATGGGTAATCCAGAATGGCGTAGCCTAGTGGGTGAAGATGGAAATGATTATGTGAATGTTGTCGGTGAAATATCTTATAACAATCAACCGACCAAAGCTGAAATTCAATTTCGGTTAAATAAGGAAAAATCTTCGTTCCAGTTTCAAGCATGGGAACTAGGTGGTGAGCCTGCACTGGACATTGTAGCGGCAGCCTTGCTTGAAAAAATGTGCTACGTAGAGTTGGAAGAATTGGCAAAGGAACTTGTCGAGGCTAAAGTTGAAATGGGAAAAAGCGAGAAGAAGGCTCCGTCTCCTTCGGTGGAGAAAGAAATGAAAGAGCTTGTCGAAAAATGTAAACAACAGAACGAAATAAGTGACAAAGATTTAATTGATGTAATGACATGCGTAGAAAAGAATACAAAAAATCAGGAATTAATACAAAATTTTGTTCTTCCTGCGAAAAAATCTGCTGAGTTGATGTTAAAAATTAAAAGTCTTCCGAAAGATCGTCAGGATATTGTGGAAAAATATGCGATGGAAGATCCTCGTATGGCGAAGGAAAAGGCTAAAAAAAGTGCATCGGTCATTGTGCCGTTAATGGGAATGTTTAAAAAACTTTTAGATGCGTATTCTATAGAAAATGAAAGGTTGGGAACGTGGAATGCCATTGGTTATGATGCTGTTGAGTCATCGGAATTTTCTTTTAATCAAATTACTAAGTTGGATGAGTTCTTTGGCGCTTTTGTTGTGATTGAAGGTGTGAAAGCGACCAATCTAGTTGAACTCGCTGAATGCCCGGCTCTTTCTAGCTGGATTATGCGATGTGGCTTAAATAGTGAGAAGGAAGTTGTTTGCGAATGTTCTATAGAGAGCGAAAATAAAGATGCGTGCGCTGAAATTGCCCCTAGCTTTATGCGATTGTGCGAGTAGGTTAGGAAAGACAAAATGAAAAGAATTGTAATAATAAAAGATTCTTTATAGAATCAAATATGTTTCTTGTTAAAAAATCAACCTAAAAGGAGATGAAATATGGCTAGTGTGCTCAAAAATTTTTCGCTTAATCCAGAAAGCGAAAACTATATCACAATTGAAACCCGCGAATCTGGAATCGTCAATTTTCTCTTGAATTTGATGGGACTTGATCCAACCTATAGAATGAGCTGTAACAATGACTCTGTTGATGTTGACTTCTCTAGTCTAAAGGGCTCAACAAAACAGGTGATTCCGTTAAGTGCTATTACCGAGATTGTTACATCTATTGAAAAACCTATTAAATACTTGTTTATTGCACTTGTTTTTTTCATAGGAGCGTTTTTTCCGCTGTTTAACGATAAATTACCTGTAGGTGTTTCAGTTTTTGCAATAATTGTCGCAATAGTATTTGTAGTAATGTATGTTTTGAAAAAGAATATTTTGTTTGCAGTAAAGAATGGAGGCGACGGCTATTCTGCGAAAATATATTGTTTGCCCGCTGTCATTGCCGGAGAACGAATTGACAATGAAAAATTCAAGGCTGCAGCTGAATTACTTCGTAACAAAATAAATGCAGCGCATAAATGAACGATGCTGAAAAAACAGAGGTGATTCAATATTCAACTAGAAGTGACCGCAATGCAGCCTGGTTGGCTGTGTTGTTCGGTTACTTTGGTTTTTTGGATTTCTACACTGGGCATCCTGTCAAGGGGATTGTAAAACTTGTACTCACTTTTTCTTGTGTTGGAATTGTTGTAACGTGTTTTTGGAATTTGTACGATTTGTATCAAATTTCTTGTGGTAAGTATTATGACGGAAATCAACTTGCAATAAAAAAAGAGTCAAGAGATGCTCAAGTATTGTTTTGGGTGTGCGCTGTTCTTACTATTCTTGCGTTAATATTTGAAGTATTCATTGTTTTCTCGTTGATTTCTTTTTTGGGTGGTGTTGTGGTAAATGTTGCTGGATCTGCTGCTGCCATAGGTGGTGCGGCGACAGCTATTAGTGGTGCGGCTCATGCCGTAAGTGGAACGGCTGATGCAGTGTCGTCAACCGTTAGTTCTTATGAATCGCAAACGTTAATCCAAAATATTTTGCATGTGATAAACTCTTTCTTTGAGTAATGTGGTGGATTAGTGTAAACTATATAATTTTCGAGATTGTTCCTTTGAAGCTAAGGATTATAAAGCAACGAAGTTGCCTTACAATTCTAGTTTGATAAGGACGGTTTTTACTTTCCGTTATTGCGGATCATCGTGGTCTTGCCGCTATCCATGAGCATGTAAACGCCCTTGCCCAGGTTGCGGATTTGGTTTCCGTCGCTTACGCCTAGGTAGTTTCCGTTGACGTCGAAGACCTTGTAAGTCGCGGACTTGTCGAGGTCCAGGCGCATCCCGCGAAGGCCGGTTGTGGAGCTTGAGGTATCCTTCGGACTCGCGAAATCTAGCCAGTCGATGTTCACGTAGGAGCCGTCGATGGAAAGTTTAAGCACGTGCTCGCCGTCGGCGATTTCTGTGGTCTTGAACTTAATTTCCTTGTAGTCGCCCCAGCCGCCAATGCTATCGACCTTGACGGTGTCCGTGATGGCCTTGTCGTCCAATTCCAAATGGAAGGCGCTGCCATTCGCGGCGCTTGCGACGCGGGCGGTCACTTCGTAAACGCCTGCAGTGGTGTTTACGGTGTACTTTAGCCATTCGCCTTTTTCGGTGTAGCCAATGACGTAGGAGCCCGGCTCTGCGGTGAGTTCTTCGATGTCCACGCCGTCTTTGCGGTAGGCTCCGGATTTGTTTTCGGCATCGTTGTCCAGGTAGGATTTCCCGATGGAGCCGGCGCCCGGTTCGTCATAGTTTTCGACTTCCAGCTTGCCCGGGATTTTTGCGGCGGTTCCCTTGTACGGAGTATGCGGGGAAGGCGGCACGGAGACGCGGTTCATGTGCTCGAGCATCACCTTGGCGTAACGCTTGCCGAATTCGATGTAGCCGTCGCGATTGAAGTGGTAACTGTCGCCTGCGCTGCCGAGGCCTGTAGAAGAAACGGGCCATGCGTTGTCCATCACCTTGGTGATGCGCTGCACCTGGCTTGAACTGAAACTCTTGCAACAGCCGTCTTCGCGCATTTCGCCGGCCAACAGCGGAACCGTATCGGAACTGAGGCCGAGATCCGCGAGCATGTCGTCGCGAATTTTCTTGAGGTCTTCGGCCCAATGGCTGTTGTTCCAGTCCGATTCGCCCTGATGCACGATGATTCCCTTGATGACGCCATCCTGCTGGGCAATCTTTGCAAGGTCGATGATTCGTTTGTACAAATTGCTGTCGTAAGCCTTTGCCCAGTTGATAATCCAGTTTTCCTTTTGGCGTTCAGGGTCGTCGAGGTAAGCCTTCCAATTGTCCTTGTCAAAAAGCTTGAGGGCGGTGCCGCCGACGGCGACAGAAATAATGCCCACGGTCACGTCGGGCAGGGAATCCACGAGGGTTCTGCCGAAGTAATCGGCCACGGATATGCTGGGCGGATTGTCGCAGTTTGCCAACTGGGATGTGGCATCGGTCCAAACGCCCATGGTGCGGCCCTTGGCGGGGCAATCCATGGAAGGCAAGAGCTTGAACCGGGCATAAGGCTTTGTTTCGGGTTCCGCGGCCCCTGCGGCGCCCGCCATGTTGGACTGCCCGAAGGCAATGTAAATGTGAAAATTTGGGTCCGGTGCCGCATTCGCGCTGGAAACAGCACCGACCAGGAAAGCTCCGGCCACAGCAAAAGACTTGAAGAAATTTTTATCCATGATGATCCCATAGCAACAAATTGTACAAACAGTTCTTAATAACACCATTTTATAAGAACCAAGTGTGCTCCAATATGAATATAAATGGGTTTTGTCGCTTTTTATCGTAAGCGAGTTCTTAAATCATTGTAATTTTGTCAACGAGAGGTTCGAAAAATCCACATAACAGGCCTTTTTTCCAGTTTTTGTGAATCTCTAGATGAATTGAAGTGTTTGCTTGTCTTTTCCATTTTTTACTTTATATATTGTAACTGTTACAATTTTAAAATAGGAGATACAATGGCTAATAAATACGCTGGTACACAGACCGAAAAGAACCTCGAAGCCGCTTTTGCGGGAGAATCCCAGGCTCGTAACAAGTACACTTATTTTGCAAGCAAGGCGAAGAAGGAAGGTTTTGAACAAATTGCGGCCTTGTTTTTGAAGACGGCCGACAATGAAAAGGAACACGCCAAACTTTGGTTCAAGGAATTGAATGGCATTGGCGATACCAAGGAAAATCTGAAGGCCGCCGCCGAAGGCGAAAACTTCGAATGGACGGACATGTACGAAGGCTTTGCAAAGACTGCCGAAGCGGAAGGTTTTGCCGCTCTCGCGAAAAAGTTCCGTATGGTCGCCGCCATCGAAAAGGTACACGAAGAACGCTACCGCAAACTCCTGCAGAATGTGGAAACCGCAGCCGTCTTCGAAAAGAGCGAAGTCAAGGTTTGGGAATGCCGCAACTGCGGTCATATCGTGGTTGGCACGAAGGCTCCGGACGTCTGCCCGGTTTGCGCCCACCCGCAGGCCTATTTTGAAGTCCGCGAAGAAAATTACTAATTCCGAAATTTCCTACATTTGTAAGACTAACATTCTTTCGCTGGGGTCGCCACCCCAACGGATTAACGTTTAACAAATGAGGAAATAAAAAAAATGGCAAGAGCATTGATTATCGGTTGTGGCGCCGTTGCCACAGTTGCTATCAAGAAGTGCTGCACCTGCAGCGAAGTTTTTAGCGAAATCTGTATCGCAAGCCGTCATCGCGAGAACTGCGAGAAACTGGCCCAGGAACTCCGCCCGAACACAAAGACCGTCATTACGACAGCCGCAGTAGATGCCGACAAGGCCGAGAATGTCTCTGCTCTCATAAAACAGTACAAGCCAGACCTCGTGATGAACATTGCACTCCCGTATCAGGACTTGGCCATCATGGACGCCTGCCTCGAGTGCGGAGTGAACTACATGGATACCGCGAACTACGAGCCAGAAAACATCGACGATCCGGAATGGCGCAAGGTTTACGACAAGCGCGTGAAGGAACAGGGCTTTAGCGCCTACTTCGATTACAGTTGGCAGTACGCTTACAAGGAACGCTTTGAAAAGGCTGGCCTCACGGCGCTCCTCGGTTCCGGTTTCGACCCGGGTGTAAGCCAGGCTTACTGCGCCTACGCTCTCAAGCACCAGTTCGACACCATCGAAGAAATCGACATTTTGGATTGCAACGGCGGCGACCACGGCTACCCGTTTGCAACAAACTTCAACCCGGAAATCAACCTGCGCGAAGTCAGTGCCCCGGGCAGCTACTGGGACACCGACGAAAACGGCAAGGGCCACTGGGTTGAAATCCCCGCCATGAGCATCAAGCGCGAATACGAATTCGACCAGGTCGGCAAGAAGGACATGTACCTTTTGCACCACGAAGAAATCGAAAGCCTCGCCCAGAACATCCCGGGTATCAAGCGCATCCGCTTCTTCATGACGTTTGGCCAGAGTTACTTGACTCACATGAAGTGCCTCGAAAACGTGGGCATGCTCCGCACCGATCCTGTCAAGTTCCAGGGCCAGGAAATCGTTCCTATCCAGTTCCTCCGCGCTCTCCTTCCGGACCCGGCAAGCCTCGGTCCCCGCACCAAGGGCAAAACGAACATCGGTTGCATCTTCAAGGGCAAAAAAGACGGAAAGGACAAGACGTACTACCTGTACAACGTCTGCGACCACCAGGAATGCTACAAGGAACTCGGTAGCCAGGCCATCGCATACACCACAGGCGTGCCTGCCATGTGCGGCGCCATGATGGTGCTTACCGGCAAGTGGATCAAGCCGGGCGTGCATACCGTCGAAGAATTCGATCCGGATCCGTTTATGGAAGCGCTGACCAAGTTCGGTCTTCCGTGGCAAGAAAACTTCAACCCTGTGCTCGTGGACTAGGTATGAGGAGTGAGGTATGAGCTCGCGACCTACGGTCGCTTTGAGGTTTTAGTTAGGCGCCTCCGGCGCGATTATTTAACTCAGAGGGAGCCTTGGCACCCGACCTCGAAGTGAGCGAAGCGAACGACCTCGTACCTCGAACCTGTAATCCGAAGGATTTCTCATGAAAAAATGGCGCATTGACGATTCCCGCGACTTGTACAACGTCAAGGGCTGGGGCGTAAACTATTTTGACATCAACGAGAAAGGCCATGCGACCGTGAGTCCCTTGAAGGACGGCGGTCCAAGTATTGACCTTTACGATTTGGTTCAGGAACTTTCCATTCGCGACGTTTCCACTCCGGTGCTTTTGCGTTTTCCGGACATCCTGGACAGCCGCATCGAGAAGATCAACGAGTGCTTTACCAAGTCCACGCAGGAGTACGGCTACAAGGGCAGCCACTACAACGTGTTCCCTATCAAGGTGAACCAGCAGCGCGCGGTCTTGGAAGAAGTCGTGAGTCACGGAACCAAGTTCAATATTGGCCTCGAGGCGGGTTCCAAGCCGGAACTCCACGCAGTTCTTGCGAACATGGAAAATCCCGATTCGCTGATTATCTGCAACGGCTACAAGGACGAGGACTTCATTGAACTCGCTCTCCTTGCGCAGAAGATGGGCAAGAAGATTTTCATCGTCGTCGAGAAGATGAACGAACTCCACCTGGTCGTGGAACTTTCCCGCCGTATCGGCGTCCGTCCGAACATTGGCATCCGCATCAAGCTGGCGAGTCACGGCAGCGGCAAGTGGGAAGAATCCGGCGGTTACCACAGCAAGTTCGGACTTAACAGTTCCGAGCTCCTGGAAGCCCTTGATTACGTCAAGGAAGAAAAGATGGAGGATTGCCTCAAGCTGATCCACTTCCATCTGGGGAGCCAGATTACGAACATTCGCCACATCAAGAGCGGCCTTCGCGAAGTTTCGCAGTTCTACGTGCAAATCAGGAAGATGGGCATGGGCCTTGAATTCGTGGACGTGGGCGGTGGCCTCGGCGTCGATTACGACGGCACTCGCAGCAGTAACGCCAGTTCCGTGAACTACTCCATCCAGGAATACGCAAACGACGTGGTGTACGCTATGTTCGAAGCCTGCGAAAAAGGTGGCGTTCCGCATCCGAATATCATCGCGGAATCCGGTCGTGCTCTTGCTGCGCACCATTCCATTTTGGTGTTCAATGTCCTTGAAACCGCAGGGCAGCCGTTCTTCGACGAGAATATCCACGAAATCGATGACGACGCCCCCGAAGCCTTGAAGGACCTGTACAATATTTACAAGGGACTTACTCCCAAGAACCTGCTCGAAAGCTGGCACGATGCCATGCAAATCAACGACGATACCTTGAGCGGATTCAAGACGGGCGACGTTGACCTCCTGACTCGCGCCATGAGCGAACGCTTGTTCTGGAGCATCGTGCGCAAGGTGGATTTCCTGGCCAAGGATTTGCGCCATCCGCCTTATGAACTTGCTGAACTTCCGCGCCTCTTGGCCCAGAAGTATTTCTGCAATTTCAGCCTTTTCCAGAGTCTCCCGGACAGCTGGGGCGTGGACCAGGTTTTCCCCATCATGCCTATCCAGCGCTTGGACGAGGAACCGACCATCGAAACGACTATCCAGGACGTGACCTGCGACTCGGACGGTAAGATCGACATGTTCGTCCGCGGTGGCGAAGTGGCCAGGACCATTCCTCTCCATGAACTGAAAAAGGACGACCCGTACTTTGTCGCTGTTTATCTCGTCGGTGCCTACCAGGAAATCCTCGGCGACCTCCACAACCTCTTCGGCGATACGAACGCTGTCCATATCGTTTGTAACGAAAATGGCGGCTACGACATCGACAAGGTGATTGAAGGCGAATCCGTCGAAGACGTTCTCGATTACGTGAACTTCAGCGACAAGGCGCTCGTTCGCACTATGGAAAACTGGGTGTCCCGCTCCGTGAAGGACGGCAAGATTACGGTGAAGGAAGGGAAGGAATTCCTGAACATTTACCGCAGCGGCCTTTACGGCTACACCTATTTGGAATAGCGACTGAATCTGTTGAACCGGAAATCCAATGTATAGGAACGACAAAAAGATTGCGGTTTTGCTTGCGACTTTTAACGGCGCCCGTTACATAGGGGCGCAGTTGGAATCGCTTTCTCGGCAGTCTTGCGATGCGTTCCATGTCTATGTTCGCGATGATGGTTCTACAGATTCTACGGTGCAACTGGTGGAAGATTTCGCACAAAGTCATCCAGGGCTTGTGACGCTTGTAGAAGATGGCGGACAGCGGATGGGGGCTGCGAAGTCTTTTATGTCATTGCTTTCGGTGGTTGACTCCGATTACTATATGTTCTGCGATCAAGACGATGTGTGGCTGGATTTTAAAATCGAGTCCACCTTCGCTCGCATGCAGCAGGTGGAAAATGGCGAAACACCGGTGGTTGTCGCTACCGATTTGAAAGTTGTCGATGAAAATCTCGAAACAATCAGGGAATCCTTCAACGCTGATTTGAAAATCGAAGTGTTCCGTAAGCATCCGCAATTAATTTGTGTGCGCCATGTGGTGACGGGTTGTACCATGATGCTCAACCGCTTTGCGAAGATGGTCTCGCTTCCGATGTCGGACCTTGCTACCATGCACGATGAATGGGTTGCCTTGTGCGTGCATTTCAATGGTGGAAGCATTTCTCTGCTTGACGAAGCGACCATTTGCTATCGACAGCATTCCTCCAATACTCTTGGCGCAAATCAGGCGACGCGAAGCTTTTTTGATCGTGCGTCTTCCCAAAGCGGTCGCAAACAGTTTAAAAGAGCGGCGAAACTCCTGGGGAAGGAGTTCGGGGTCTCGTTCCCGCGATTTTTGCTTTATAAAATTTTGTATAGTTGGTTGTAATGCGTAGCGTTTGCATGGCCACCTATAATGGAGCCAAGTACATCAAGGAACAAATCGATAGTATCCTCCCTCAACTTCGGGATGAAGATGAACTTGTTGTTTCCGACGATGCATCCAGCGACGCAACCCTTGAAATTGTGCGCAGTTACAATGATCCGCGTATAAGAATTTTCAACAACGAGAATCACGGAGTCGCACATAATTTCGAAAATGCCATGAAGCAGGCCAAGGGCGACATCATTTATTTTTGCGACCAGGACGACGTATGGCTCCCGAGCAAACTCGACAAGATGGAAAAATTCTTGATTGAGGGCAAGTACGATTGTGTTTTGTGCAACTGCTCCCGTGTCGACGCAAATTTGAACATGGTCAAGGAACGCCATTACGACGAAAAATGGCCAATGAAAAAATCCCTGCTCAGAAACATCATCAACAACTGCTGGCTAGGAACGTGCATGGCGTTCACTCGTGAACTGAAAGACGCCTGTATGCCATTCCCGCCCAAGGTGGTGGCTCACGACCTGTGGGTTTCCTACTACGCCCAGAAGCATTTCAAGTGCGGTTACCTGGACGAGGTGTTGCAGTTGTACCGTCGCCACGAGAATACGGTTTCCTTCACCGGTGGCAAGAGCACCAACAGTCTATACTTCAAAATTGCCTACAGAGCCTATCTGGCTTGGCATATTTTGTGGGTGTAAGTTTTTTGTAAGTCCATTTTGGAGTAGTTTCTTTCGGGGTTTCCTGCTCCGTGCTCTAGATGTGCTTATATTTTCTCTTTGAAATGATAGGAAGACTCAAAGATTTCATAACAAGGCAGGAGACCCTGGAGGACAAACTCTTTTGGGGGGTTCTTGTTTTCGTGACTTTGGCCGCTCTTCTTTCGACGGTTTTTACTTCCTTCGAGGGGATGGGACCGGCCTCTGTCGTATTTTGCATCATAACTTCTTTGACGTTTATTTTGATTGGCTTGATTGCCAAAAAGACAGGCAAGATTGCCCACTGCTATTTTGCCATTTGCATTGTAGTGAACGTGATTCTTTTGCCTCCGCTGTTTTTTGCCTGTGGAGGCTTTGCTGGGGGCATGGGCTTTTATTGCTTTATCGGTTTGTTCCTTTGTACGTTATACAACCATACTAAGCGCCGTTTCTTGTTGATTCTCATATCTCTGTGTTCGTACGAGATGACGTTCCTTTTGGCGAGACTTTATCCGCAGTACGTGACTCCGCTGGATGCGAATATCGGCCATTTGGATTTCTCGGTGTCGTTTTTCATTATGGCCATTGTGCTGTATACGATTATCGCCTTTTTCATGAGGGTGTTCGATCGTGAACGCAGGCAGAAGGATGTGCTCATCAAGAAGTTGGATTTTTATTCCAAACGTGACCCTTTGACAGGCCTTTTCAATCGTCGTCACTTTATTAACTATCTAGACCAGATGATTTGGCCCGAACGCAAGGGTTTTTATGTGATGATGTACGACATTGATGACTTTAAAAAAGTGAACGATGGATATGGCCATCCGTTTGGTGATAAAGTTCTTTGCGAGGTGGCGAATGTTGCTGCCATGTCGAAGAGGGTGAGTTTTGGGGAATGTGCGGTCCGTTATGGCGGCGAAGAGTTTATACAGTTGTTCTATGCCCAAAGTTACGATGATGCCTTGGCTCGTGCGGAGCAACTGCGCCGCGATATTTCGGGGATTTGCTTTGAAGAGCACCCGGAAGTTCATGTGACCATAAGTGGCGGCTTTGTAGATTGCATGAACGCGGAATTTAATCATCAGAACAAAATGCTCAGTTATGTCGATGGGTTGCTTTATCTGGCCAAGTCTCGCGGAAAAAATCAGATTTGTGATAAGCAATAGTTTGACGATATCTATATTTTAGGCATGCTACACGAAATTTTCCCTCATTGCCTGAACAATGAATTCCGGCACCAGTCCCCAAGACCGGAAGATTACTTGGTTGTACACAATGGTGACCGCACCTTGCTCAAAAAACAGGGCGAAAACTTTGTTGTCCCAAGGGTTCGCGATTTTGCCGACTGCGCTTGCCATTACTTGCTGAGCGTAGATGAATCTGCATATTTTTTGGCAGATGATTTTAAAAGCATGGTGAATTCCGATGGTTCGGCTCCAGAGGGCTTTGAATTTTGCGTGAACCGTGCGTTTCGTGGCATGGAAAATCCGTTGGAACGCTTTGGCGGGGTGACTTCTGCACACATCGCCCGTTGGGAATGCTTGAACACTTTTTGTGGCCGTTGCGGCTGCCGTATGGGACGAAGCGAAAAGGAACGCGCCATGGTCTGCCCGGAATGCCGGAATACGGTTTACCCGCGCATTTCACCGGTGGTGATTGTCGCTGTGCACAATGGCGATGAACTCTTGATGGCTCGCAATCTGGATCATCCCGACAAGACTCGTCTTTTCTTGATTTCGGGATTTGTAGAAATCGGGGAATCCTTGGAACAGGCCGTCGCTCGCGAGGTAATGGAAGAAACCGGCTTGAAGGTGAAAAATATCCGTTACTTTGGTAGTGAACCTTGGCCGTTCTCCGAATCTCTGATATCGGGGTACACGGCAGAATTGGACGGGAAACCGACTATACATATGCAGGAATCTGAACTTGCTGCGGCCTGTTGGGTAAACCGCAAGGATATTCCGCCCTACGACACGAGCGTTAGCATCAGTGCGGCCCTCATAGAGAGTTTCAGAACGCAGTCCTGATGGCTTTGATGTTGATTTTGTGTATATTTAAAAAGGACTTATAGCCTGGAGGTTGACGTGGGCCTTGTAATAGCGCTTTTTTGTGTTTTGGTGCTGGGCGTCTTGTTTTCGCTTATCCCGTATTTGCACAACAAAAAATACGTCAATCTCTATGAAGAAGCGTATAAGGGGATGAAGTCCGGCATTGTTGCCTTTGATAGGAATTTTGGCTTTATAGGTGCCAATCCCAAGGCTCTTGCACTGTTCCCCAAACTTGCAGATTTGAAAGTTGGTGAAAAGATTGAAGGGGAAGACTTTGCCGAGTTGGGTAAACTGCTTCGCGAAGAGCAGGTGACTTATAAAGTCTCAGGAAAATTTTTTGAAGCCGATGTTCGCTGTGCGTCTTTAAACAACGTAAAAACGCTGTGGCTTATGGACAAAACGGCCGAAAAAGAGAATTTGGCTCTCTTGAAATGCGACCGCATGGAGTTGGAGGAAATTGTTGAAAATAAAACTCGCGATATTTGCGAAATGCAAAGCAAGATTATCATGCACCTTGCGGAATTCATTGAATGTCGCGATGATAATACGGGTGGGCATGTAAGACGCACTAGTTTCGTGGTGCGAAAATTGATGGATTCGCTGCTTGCCGACAAGTTTGCCGGGGTCGACGAGACGTTTTGCGAAATTGTGTCGCGTTCTGCTCCTATGCACGATGTGGGTAAAATTGGCGTTCCCGACAGTGTCCTATTGAAAAATGGCAAGTTGACCGATGAAGAATTTACTGCCATGAAAAGCCATGCCGAACGTGGCGGAATTCTGGTAGAGAAGGTCTTGAGCGATATCGAAGATAAAGAAGTCTTGAAAATCACTAAGAACGTGGCTATGTACCATCATGAAAAGTGGGGCGGGAATGGTTACCCGAAGGGCCTAAAAGGCGAAGAAATTCCGCTGGAAGCTCGTGTGATGGCTGTGGCTGATGTCTATGACGCGTTGGTGAGCAAACGTTGCTACAAGGATCCCATGCCATTCGATGTAGCGAAAAAGATTATGGACGAGTCTTTTGGCTCCCATTTTGATCCGGCGTTGCAGCCATATTTTGAAAAATGCCTGCCTGAAATAGAACGTTATTACGCTGCAGACCGATAGACTTTTTTATATTTGAAGTCAATGAAATTACCAGTAGTTTGCATAATTGGACGCCCGAACGTAGGGAAGTCCTCCTTGTTTAACCGCATTCTCGGTCGCAGGGCTGCCGTGGTGAGTGACCGCGATGGCGTGACCCGCGATAGGCATTACCAGACTGCGAATTACAAGGGCCATGAATTTACCGTGGTGGATACCGGCGGATTCTTGCCGGACGATTCCATCGACGTTCTGGCCGATAGTGTCCGTGCCCAGATTTTCAATGCAGTGAAGGAATCCGACCTGGTGCTCTTCATGGTGGATGTTCGCGTGGGTATTACGAAACTCGACCAGCAGTTTGCACGCCTTATTCGCAAGGAAGACAAGAAGGTGATTCTTGTCGCGAACAAGAGCGAGAATCAGAGTGACCGCCAGGAGAGTTACGAATTTTTGCAGTTGGGCTTTGGCCAACCTCGAACCATCAGCGCAAAGACGGGCTACGCTTGCTTGAGCCTTTTGGACGAAGTCGTTTCCATTTTGCCGACTCCCGTTCGTGGCGAACGTCGCGAAGAACGCCCGATTCGCTTTGCCATCCTCGGACGCCCGAATGCTGGCAAGAGCACTCTGTTGAACCGACTCCTGAACGAGGACCGGGCCGTGGTTTCCGACATTCCGGGAACGACCCGCGATTCCATCGACTGCGATTTTATTGTCGATGGCCAGAAGTTCGTGGTGACGGATACTGCGGGCCTCCGCAAGAAGGCGAAGGTCGAAGACGAAGTGGAAATCTTCAGCAACATGCGGACGCTCGAAAGCATCCGCCGTTCCGACCTTTCCGTGCTCATGGTCGATTGCACCCGTGGCATGGAAATTCAGGATTACCGCATCATTACCGAAATCCGCAAGGCGGGCAAGGGACTCGTGCTTGTGCTCAACAAGTGGGATATTTATCCGAACAAGACGGAAAAGTCCTTTGACCACATGGTGAAGGAATTCCTGGAACGCGAACCGATGCTCGAGTACGTGCCGATTCTTTCCATCAGTGCGAAGGAAGGCCAGCGTGTGGGCCGCGTAATCCAGGCGATTCAAACCGTTTACGTCAATTGCCGTCGAGTACTTGGCCGTGACCGCGTCGCCGAAAGTTTCGCGAACTTCTTGCAAGAGAAGGCTCCTCCGAGCCACAACGCTCGTGTGGTGGCACTTACCCGCGCCTGCCAGATTATGGTGGAACCTCCGGTTATTGCCATCGAGACCCGCACGCCAGAGCTTGTCGATGAATCGTACAAGCGCTACCTCTTGAAAAAGTTTTACGAGGAATTCCAGTTACAGGGCGCGCCCCTCCGCTTGAATTTCGACCAAAAGTTAACCCTTAGAAAGGACGAAGAACTTGAACAGTTTACTGAGTCTTCCAATAGCGTACTTGCTGGGGTCGATCCCCAGCGCCATATGGTTCGCAAAACTCGCGAAGGGTAAGGACTTCGACATTAGGAACTACGGTTCCAAGAATGCCGGCCTTACGAATACGTTCCGCGTGCTTGGCTGGAAGCCTGCGCTCCCCGTGGTGTTCATGGATTTGCTTAAAGGCTTTTTCGGCCCGTTTATTGCCCAGCGGATGTGTGCCGCCCAGGTTGCAGCTGGTGGCGACGATTACAGCGCCTGGGTTCCGCTTGTGGCGGGCCTCCTCGTGATTCTCGGTCATAGTTTTACTTGTTTTGCCGGATTCCGCGGTGGTAAAGGAGTCTTGGCTGCACTTGGCATGTTCCTCGCCATCAATCCGATTACGGTTCTGATTGCCTTTGGCGTGTGGATTATACTCACGTTTGCAACAAAGTATGTTTCTGTCGGGAGTATCGGCGGTTGTACTGTGCTTGCGCTTTTGGGTGCTTATGGGTATTTGGCAGGAAACGTGTTTGGCACTTATTATTTCGAACCTATCAACCTCGGACAGATGATTCTGTGCGTTGTGGTGGGTGTGTTTATCATTATTAAACACAAAGCGAATATCAAGCGCCTGATGAACGGCACGGAAAACGGTTTTGGCAGTAAGAGACGCGAACCGAAGGCATAAAAACAAAAGAAAAATTTTATATTAGGAAAAAAGGAAGTCAAAGTATGAAAGTTACAGTTCTGGGCACGGGCGGTTGGGGCCTTACTCTGGGTCAGGTCGTTTACGAAAACAAGAACGAACTCACTTTTTGGACGAATTCACAGGCCGAAGTGGACCTGCTTTCTACAGAACACCAGTACAAGGATAAACTCCCGGGCGTGATTTTCCCGGCGGATTTCAAGTATACGACCGACATGAACGCAGCTCTTGAAGACTGCGAAATGGTGCTTATCGTAGTGCCTTCCCAGTTCATGGGCGGTGTCGCCAAGAACCTTGGTTCCTGGACTCCGGAAAAAGGCAAGGAACCGATTGTGGTCTGCGCCACGAAGGGTATTCTCGAAGGTACGAACCAGTTGATGAGCGAAGTGCTTCTTTCCAACGTGCCTTGGCTTACCGAAGACAAGATGGTTGCCTTCAGCGGTCCGTCCCACGCCGAAGAAGTGAGCCGCCACGTGTTTACGGCTATCGTCGCTGCCTGCGTGAACGAAGAATCCGCCAAGGTGGTGCAAAAGATGATGAGTTGCTCTTACCTCCGCGTCTATACTTCCACCGACATTATTGGTGCCGAACTTTGTGGTTCCGTGAAGAACGTGATTGCAATCGCTAGCGGCATCTTGTACGGCATCGGTGCCGGCGACAATACCCGCGCAGCACTCCTCACTCGTGGCCAGGCCGAAATGTGCCGCCTGGGCCGAGCTCTCGGTGCAAAGCCCGAAACCTTCGCTGGCCTCGCCGGCATGGGAGACCTCATCGTGACTTGCCTTTCTGAACACAGCCGCAACCGCTATGTGGGCGAACACATCGGTAAGGGAGAAACTCTCGACCAGGTGCTTGCCGGCATGAAGATGATTGCCGAAGGTGTCCCGACCTGCCGCAGCACGAAGGCGTTGGCCGAAAAGCTCGGTGTGGAAATGCCGATTGTGAACGCCGTTTACGACGCCCTCTTCAACAACAAGCCTGTGAAGGATGTGCTGAAGGAATTGATGAGCCGCGACCTTAAGGCCGAAAACTGGTAGTGGATTTTGGTGAATGCTTCTGGCGGTCGATATCGCCGCAAGAAATCACTGGAATTTTAAACTGACTCCTGCAGAAGATGCGGGAGTTTTTTCGTGCCGCTTGGTGGCCGCATTGCTAATTTGTTGCTTTTTTTTGCGTTGCAAAGACGATTGCGCCCTGCACTGCCTGGAACACCATGGGAATGTATCCGAGGAGTGCCGCCGCAAGGACCGTGTCTGCCGGGATGCCCAGAAGCCCCGTGAACAGGCTTACGTTGACGCCTTCCCTAAGCCCGATTCCGTTTATGGAGATGGGCAGCATGGAAATCGTAATCGTGATGGTCATGAATACCGTGATGGTCGCAACGTCCACGGGAACGCCAACGGCTTCGAAGTAGGCGTAATGGATGGCGATGGACGAAATTTGCAACCAGATGGAATCGAGCCCGGAAAGCCAGAACGCTTTTTTGTACCCGCGGTAAATCGAAAAGGCGTCTTGCAGTTTCAGTAAAAACGGAACTTTTTTCGTGAGCTTTGCCGGAAGTCTGATTTTGTCCGAAAACAGTCCTGCGACGATGATGAGTACGGAAACGAGCGCTACACCGCAGACGGCTCCTGTATAGGCGGCGGGAATGTGGTAGCGCGTCACCACGAAAGGGAGCGTCGCGAAGAAACAGATGAACATGGCCAGAAGCCCCATTACACGCGAAATGGCGACTGCCGCGACGGAATTCGCCATGTTTCCGAAACGTCGCCCGAAAGCAATCGTCTTTACCGCATCGCCACCGAATCCGCTCGGGAGCAGATTGTTGAAGAAGTATCCCAGCGCGATGTATGCGTAAAATGTGCGAAACTTGATTTTCCGGCCTTCGGCCAGCAGAAGCCCGCGCCAACGGTTTGCCTGGACAACCATGCTGAAAACGGTGCAAAAAAGAATCAGGCCAATCCAGGGCAGGGCGTGCGCTGTCCAGTGGTTGCAGACTTCGCCGAAGGGAACCTTCCAGAATATGTAGGCGATTCCGCCGACGCTCACGGCGGCTTTTAATAGCGTGGAAAGAAATTTCTTTGCGCGGGAGCTTTCCATGGGTACGCCTTATGCTGTGGTATTGCCGCTGTCGCGGGGAGCGTTGCTTTCGCGATAGACTTCTTCGGCAATTTCACGAACGCGCCTGCCGCTCTGCTCCCAGGAGAATTTGCTGACCCATGCGGATATGCGCTCGTCGAACTTGCCTTTCGTGTCGATCGAGGCCTCCAGGGCCTGGGCGATGCTTTGCGCATCCATGGGGTCGAAATACGTGGCTAGGTCTCCGCCGACTTCCGGCATCGAGGACGTGTTGGAGCATGCGACTGGAGTTCCGCAGGCGAACGCTTCAAGAATGGGGAGGCCGAATCCCTCGTAAAGGGAAGGGAGGACAAAAAGGTTCGCCAGGTTGTAGAAGTTTACCAGGTCTTCTTGGCTGACCATGCCTGCGTGAATTGTAAGGCCTTCGATACCGAGATCCTTTTCGCGGGTGTTCTCTGTGCGGCCGCTGAAAGCCTTGCCTACAAGGACGAGTCTGCAATTTTCGCGCCCCTGCATCTTCGCAAATCCTTCCAGAAGCCCGTCCAGGTTTTTGTGTGGGAGCAGGTTTCCGACATAGAGGATGATTTTCTTGTCGCGCGGAATGTCGAATTTTGTGTAAAGATAATCGTATTCGCTCTTGTCCTTGCGCACGAATTCCTTGCCTACGCCCAGGGGGACGACGGTAATCTTTTTCTCGTCGACTTTGAAGAAACGCAGAAGGTCGTTCTTTGTGCTTTCGGAATCCGCCATGATTCTGTTGGCTCGCTTGCACACGAACCAGAAAATGAACTTGAAGTACAAGTGCGCCAGTTTCATGGGCAAAAATTCGGGATGCACAAGATGGGTGAGGTCGTGGACAGTCACCATCATTTTGCCGCGGTAAAACAGCGGGATGTTGCAATGCGGGATGTGGAGAATGTCGGGCTTTTCCTTACGCAATTTTTTGTACGGAAAGCGCAACTGTTCCTTGTATCCGTATATTCCGCTGATGAACGGAATGTGCTTGGGAACACTGTCCTTGTAGATGTTCAAGTCCGCCGGGTCTCCCAAGACGATGCTGTAGCCCACGTCTCTGAGCCAGTGCTGGATACAGGTTCCGATTCCGGACTTGTTCATCATTCTTGCATCTATCGCTATTTTGATGTCGGACATGAACTTCCTTTAAACAGTGCAAAATTCGATGAAAAAATAGTTTTTTTTTTGAAATGAAATTTTTTATTTATATTATGGATGTGATTTAGGAGAAAAATATGAAAAAAATTATAATGGGAGTAATTGGTTCAGCTCTCGTTATTTCGGGATGCTCGTCTTCGAGTGAGGAAAACATTTCAAATATGGCGGCAGAAGAATTGACTCTTCAGGAAGTTCGATCTGCAGCTTTGTGGCGCACGTTTGAAAATGAGGGTGTGTCCGAGTATCTTTGTACATTCAACGAATCCCATCAGGACAATCCGTTTGTGGATGCCCGTAAGGATTTGAATCCGTCATGTGGGGCGAAAGCCTTGAAGATGGATGATGGCACTCTCTATATGGATGAATTGGAGACGTTGTTCCAGGAAGGTGAACTTGTCGATGGTGTTTGCGGCAAGGCTTTGTCGCTTCAGTCGGGTGAAGTCGCCCCTCTTGGGGTGAACCTCATTGATTCTATGAAAACGGGGACTGTTGAATTTTGGTTCCGCCCGGGTGAAGACTTCTATGATCAGTCTGCTCGCACGCTTCTTGGCAATGACGAGGCTCGTATGCATTTCTTTATGCAGAATGGCAATCTCGTTTTCCAGAAAAACCATGCTGATCAACACTTCTTTGTGAAAGGCGCCGTTAAACTGGAAAAGGATTGGAATTTAATTGGTGGCCAGTGGGGTGACGGGTTCCTCAGTCTGTGGGTCAATGGAGAACTTGTCGCTCGCGTTGAACACGATTTGGGCTATGTGCCGTCTTTGCGCGGGGTGCCGTTTGGAAACCTTGTTGTTGTTGGCTACAAGTCTGGTTGCTGCATGGAAGGCCCTGGGCAATTTAGTGGCATGACTACTTCTGGTGATTTTGACCAGTTCCGCATATCCAAGGCCTTGCGCTATAGGAATGAAGTAGAAAACGTTATTGATTCTGTTGCTACCGATACTGTAAAGGAAGTTTTGGAATGCTCTGAATCAGCTTTGATTCGCGATGACAACACTCTTTACATGGAAGAATTTGACTCTACCTTTGCTTCAGGAACGATGGTTGAAGGTGTTTGCGGCATGGCCCTTTCGTTGAATAACGACGAAAGTGTTGCTTTGAACATAGAATTGGCGGATTCCATTGCAGAAGGTACTGTTGAATTCTGGTTCCGTCCGGGCGAAGATTTTGATGCTGTGTCTGCGCGTACTTTGCTTGGTAATGACGGTTCTCGTGTACATTTTATGGTTAAGGACAGTGTCCTTTATTTCCAGAAAAATCTTGCTGATCTCCATTTCTTCGCTAAGGGCAAGGCAAACTTTAAGGATGGTTGGAATTTCGTTGCTGGTCAATGGGGTGATGGTTACCTAAGTGTGTGGCTCAATGGGGAACTTGTGGGCTACACTGCGCACGAGTATGGCTATTCTCCGTCTTTACGTTCCTGGATGGAAAGTGAAAATGTTGTGCGGGTGGGCAGGAAGTCATCTTGCTGTATGGAAGGAATCCCTCAGTATGATGCCATGACCACCTCTGGAGCTTTTGATCAATTGCGCATTTCTAACGTGATGCGTTATGAGGTCATTCCCTTTGAACAGCCAGCAGATACTCTGGCTGTGGAAGAAAATTACAGCTTTTCAACAGAAGTGGACTCTTTGACTGACGTATCAAGTGCTGAGGTGGTTGATTCTACTATGGTTGTTGATAGTTTGTTTGTTAAGGACTGATTATGAAAAAGACACTAGCCTTTGCTTTTGCTATCCTTTGCCTGTTAGCTTGCAGTGACGATGATTCTTCGGTTTCTGCAGGTTTGACGAGCGATTTTGAATGCCTTGTTACAACGGGAACTAATTTTGTTTCTCAAAAAATGACGTTCCCAGGGCGTGAAAATAGCACTGTCAAGTTCGTCTTTAACGATGATGGTTCTGCTGTTGAATCTTTTTTGGTTGAAAAATCGAACGATGTATGCGATAGCCTTGATGAAAGCGAATTCTTGTTTGAAAAGGATTCTTATTCTTGCAAAGATTGATCTTATAGTTATGATATCGTTTTTGATTCAAAGTCGGCTCCGACAAAGAGATTTGTGAGGGATGCCTTTGAAGAACAATGCGCCGAGAATGAAGAAGAATGGAAGAATTTAACGAAACATCCCGAGGCATCTAGTGCTCGTGTTTCTTCTAGTTCTAATAAAGTTTCGTCGAGTAGCCAACGAGAAAAAAACAGTAGTTCCAGTGAAAAAATTGAGTCGTCAAGTCGCGAAGAAATCTCTTCTTCAAGCGGAAAATCCTCTTCAAGCGAAAAAAACTATTCAAGCTCGATGTCCGATGTTATTGACGTTTTTGAGTTCGATGGTGCCGGTGCCGCTGATAGAGAAATCGTGATGGATGAATATACTTTGCAGTACGAGCCCTTTAAAATTTTAGCACAAAAAAACTTGAATGATTCTTCTGCAGAGGCATATGCAATTTCTCTTAATTCTGTAAAAACCTATGATACGGGTTGGAAACTGGAGACGAATTTGGCGGAAGGTTCTCTTGAATTCTTCTTCAGACCCCACAATAATTTTGATAGAGCTGAAGCCTACGCTTTAGTGGGTACAGATGGCGCTCGTCTGTTGGTGTACTATGATGATGGTAATCTCGTGTTCATGATGAATAAAACGAACCAGTTTGACTTTGTCAAGGCTCCTGCCGATATTTTAGATGGGTGGAATTTTGTCTGTGCGCAATGGGTTGATGGCAAGATGAGTCTCTTCCTGAATGGAACAGAAATAGGATCAGACCAAATAGACCACGGCTATGAATATTCAACTCGTTATGATGAAAATGAAATGCTAGTTGGTTACAAGTCTAGTTGTTGTATGGAAGGGGCTGGTAGAGGCGCCCAAATGTATTCGGCTGCTGATTTTGGACCCATTCGTTTGTCTAGTATGGCGAGAGAAAGGGAAATCTCTTCCGGTGCGGAAGAAAATTAAAATTCTCTTTGATCCCCCGATAACTTCTATTTCACTTCGTTATCGAACATCCACTTCAATGTTTCTTTGATGTCGGTTCCCGGCCAGTAGCCGAGTCTCTTGATGCGACCGTTGTCTGCGCATTGGAACGGAACATCCACGGGGCGCATTTTTTCGGGGTCCTGCTCGACATTGACTTTTACGGTTGCGAAATTTACGATTGTCTGCAGAAGGTCGCCGACCTTGCGGGCGATGCCTGAACCGACGTTGTAGATTTCGAATTCGTTTTCGTTTTCAAGCAGCATGCGGTAAACGTGGACGACATCGCGCACGTCGGAAAAATCGCGGTAGGCGTCAAGATTCCCGACTTTGATGTTTCCCGGTCGGCCGCTTTTTTGAATGTCTGCGATTTGCTTTACGAAACTCGGCAGCGCGAATGCGGTCTTTTGCCCGACGCCCGTGTGGTTGAATGAGCGCGTGCAGACGATTTTCATCCCGTACTTTTTGCGGTAGAGGCTTGCGAAGTTTTCCTGGGCGATTTTGGAAATGCCGTAAGGATTGCTTGCTTCCAGTTCGTGGTCCTCGTCCAGGGGCTTTGAATCCTGGGCGTATTCTTCGGCGCTTCCGATGAGGAGCGTCTTTGCGTTTGGCACGAATTTTTGAACGGCGTCGAGCAGGTGGAGTGTGCCGCGCACGTTCACTTCCACTGTGTCGATGGGGCTTTTCCAGGAGGCGCCTACGGAACTGATGGCGGCGAGATTCACGACGTAGTCTGGCTGAGTGCGTTCAATCAGCTGTTCTACGCTTTCCTTGTCGAGCAGGTTTATTTGGGGGATGTCGACTGCGGTCACGCTATGGCCTGCATTTTCCAACTCACGTACCAGGTAGCTGCCGACAAATCCGGCGGCACCGATAATCAGCGTGCGGGGAGTGGCCTTGGCCTGCGTTTCCGCTGTCATCAAATTTTACCTTCGGCGAGGAGTTTCATGTCGCTCTTGACCATGCGTTCGACGAGTTCCTCGTAACTGATCTTGGGCTCCCAGCCGAGAACTTTCTTTGCCTTGGACGCATCGCCAATGAGCAGGTCGACTTCGGCCGGGCGGAAGAACTGCGGATTCACCTTCACGACGACCTTGTCGGTTCCCTTGAGGGTGGCGTACTCGTTGACGCCTTCGCCGTGGAATTCGATTTCCATTCCTGCGGCCCTGAATGCGAGAAGCACGAATTCGCGGACTTTGTGCGTCACCCCTGTCGCAACGACGTAGTCGTCGGCAGTCGGCTGCTGCAGCATGAGCCACATGGCGCGGATGTAGTCGGCGCTGTGTCCCCAGTCGCGGCTTGCGTCCATGTTGCCGAGTTCCAGAACGTCCTGGAGGCCGGCCTTGATTTTTGCAACGGCGATGGTGATTTTGCGGGTCACGAATTCGGCGCCACGGCGTTCGGATTCATGGTTGAAGAGGATGCCAGAGCAGGCGAACATGCCGTAGCTTTCGCGATAGTTCTTGATAATCCAGTGACCGTAAAGCTTGGAGACTCCGTACGGGCTGCGCGGGTAGAACGGGGTCGTCTCGTTTTGCGGAATAGCCTGCACCTTGCCGAACATTTCGCTGGTGCTTGCCTGGTACACGCGGGTGTCTGGCTTCACCAGGCGGACGGCTTCCAAAAGTTTTGTGACGCCTATAGCGTTGATGTCCGCTGTGGAAAGCGGAGTTTCCCAGGAAGTGGTCACGAAAGACTGTGCGGCGAGATTGTAGATTTCGTCGGGTTTCGCAATTTCCATGGCGCGTAAAAGCGATGCGGAGTCCGTCATGTCGCCGAAAATGAAGTTGACCTTGCCCTTGAGGTGCTCGGCGTTGTTGAAGTCCAGTTTGCTTTTGCGGCGGACAAGACCGTAAACTTCGTAGCCTTTTTCGAGAAGGAATTCTGCGAGATAGGATCCGTCCTGACCGGTAATACCTGTAATAAGTGCACGTTTCATATATCCAAAGATAAAATAATTGCATTCTTTTGAAGAAAAAGATTAAATTTTTTTTGACGAAAAACAAACAAAAGGAGTTCCTATGAAAAAATTGGGCTACTGTTTCGTGATTTCCTTGCTTTCGTTCCTATTCGTGGCTTGCGATGACGGATCGTCCAGTGACGATGGAAACCCGTTGCGCTCTGGCAATGGTGACGAATTTTACTGCAAGGTCACTCGCAATGGCGGAAATTTAGAACAAGTGGCGAATATTCCTGGAGAATGCGAAGCTTTTGCCGAAATTGTCGATAATGGCGACGGAACTTCTCTGATGAGTACTGAAATGACGGTTTATGGAAAGTCTGCAGAGGAGTATGAATCTATTTGTGATAGTTTGTCTGAAATGTCCAATGTGTTTGTTCCCGGTTCCTATCAGTGCAAGAACGGCTATTTTAAATTCAAGATTTTGGTGGACAATAATAAAATTAACTTGGATGAAGTAGAACGGAATGCGAAAATTGAATGTGAAAATAATGAGGTTGAATATAAGGAGAAATCGCAATCTGGGAACAGTCCTGTTGAATCCAGTGAATCTAATTCCGACTTCAGTAGTTCTAGCTTTAGTTCGCCCGAAGGAAGCGGTTTTAAAAATTCCTTTACGTGCGATGTCTCGAAGGAAGGGGACAATATCGTTCAGCGCATGAATTTGAATGAGTTTGGCCTCATCGAAAAAAACACGATGACGTATGCTCTCGGTGCTGATGGATGGACATTTTCTGCCGAATTGTTGTTTGATGGCCTTGCCGCTGAAACTATGGCGGCGGATGCGTGCGAAGAATTCAAAAGTGAGTCCGAGAATGTTTCTTGTACTGGAAACAAGGTGAGTTACAGCATGAACATCGGTGACATTGACGATACGTCTAAACTGATGGCGATTCTTCAGAATGAATGCGACGAAATGGAATCGGAATACAATGGCGTGGATTTTGACGGCCCACGTGGAACACCGAGCGAACTTCCGACTTCGTGCAAAGTGACCGACGGCGAATCTTCGCTTACACTGAATATTGTTTATAGCGATTGGACATACACTTCTACAGTGACGTTTAGTGGTTCCAAGTCTCATGAAGTCGATTTGTATTCCGGAAACTATGGGGATTGGGCCGAAAAGCAGTGCGCTTTTGATAAGGCTGAAGGCGGAATCGTTGTTTGCGATGGACCATCCATTACTTTGGATGATGATTGGGATATGGAATTTTCATTAGAAGAAATGAAGTTTTTTTCTCAGTATGCGTGTGAACTTTTGTTGGATGGAACCATGTCGTTTGAAGAATTCGTGATGGAAGAATAAAAAGAAGTCTAGCCGAATGTCAAATTTGCTATACTTAAAGGACCTGTTCCGGGTCCTTTTTTTGTGAGTTTTTTATGGCTTTTGTACACTTGCAAGTTCATTCCGAGTTTTCCGTTTTACAGGCGTCAGCACGTCTTGACGGCATTTTGGCTGCTGCAGCCGAAGAAAACGCTCCCGCTGTGGCCCTTACCGACCATGGAGCCATGTTTGGTATCCTTGAAATTCAGACCCGCGGGAAAGATCTCAACAAAAAGCGCAAGGAACAAGGACTGCCTCCGTTAAAGACTATCTACGGTTGTCATGTTTACATAGATACCCCAAATGCCAATTTAAAAGACCCGATGTCGTTTGAGCGTTTGACGCTCTTGGTGGAAAACGAGAAGGGGTATTACAACTTGCTTCGTATTGTGAGCCACCGTTACGAAGATGGCGATCGCTGGGCCGAAATCCCGGCGGTGCCCTTGGACGTGGTAAACCAGTTTAAAGAAGGCGTAATCGCCATTGCTGGCGATTTTTTCAGCAAGTACGGTCAAAATGTGAGTGCGGGCCGAAATACTTTAGCTCGCGAGTACATGGAAGCGCTCGACAAGATTTTTGACCACGACCACCTGTATTTCTCTGTCTGCGACAATGGTCACCCGCCTCAAAAATTGGTGAACGACTTTACGGTGCAATTGGCGAATGAACTGGGCCGTGAAATTGTGGCTGTGGCCGATGTGCACTACATCAAAAAGGATGATGCCCAGGCGCACAAGATTCTGCGCTGCATTTCGACGAAGACGACTTTGCTGGAGTCCGATGACAAGCGTTTCCCCACGGAAGGCTTTTACTTCAAGACCGAAGAGGAAATGCGAGCTCTCTTTGGGCATATTCCCGGAGCCATCGAGAATACGGTGAAGATTGCGGAGCGCTGCAATTATACCGTCAAGACGGGCATTGGCGATGAGTTCTGGCCGCGCTTCAAGATTCCTGACGACTTTTTGCAGGGCGAGGAATACCAGAGCATCAAGGCTATAATGAAGGCCGAATACGATGCGGAATACCCGGTGGTGCGCGAACGCGAATTGAAAGGAGTCATCAAGGACAAAAAGAAGAAAATCCAGGAAAAACTTTGCGCCGAAAAGGGAATCGAGCCCGATGCCTTGACCGACGAGGACAAGGCCGAAATAGAACGCCTTTCCGCTCAGGAATTCTTTGACGAAGACGACAACAAGGCTTGGGACAAGGCGGTGCATCGTTGGTGCAAGCCCGGCTCCGATTCCGATATTTACATCATTCATCTTTGCAACGATTTTTTGCATTGGCGATTCCCCGACGAAAACTTCAAGTTCCCGGAACACGAAACCGAAGTCGCCAAGCGCATGTACAAGGAACTGAACTGTATCCGCAACATGAACGTGGCGGGTTACCTGCTCATTGTGTGGGACTTCATCAACTGGGCTCGTCGTAACGGAATTCCCGTGGGACCGGGCCGTGGTTCTGCCGCAGGTTCCTTGGTCACATACATCATCGGTATTACTGACATCGACCCGCTGAAGTTCGATTTGCTCTTTGAACGATTCCTGAACCCCGAACGCGTGAGCATGCCCGATATCGATACCGACTTCGCCGATAGGGACCGCGGCCGCGTGATTGATTACGTGACTCAAAAGTACGGCAAAGACTGTGTGGGGCAGATTATTACGTATGGCATGCTTAAGTCGAAGGCCGTCATTACTGACGTGGCTCGCGTGCTAGGACTTCCTCCTGCCGAAGCAAAGAACATTACAAAACTTTTCCCGCAGCGAACTCTGAATTTCAGCCTAAAGCAGGCTTGGACCGGCAAGGACAAAAAGGGCAATAATCTCGAGGATGGTTACAGTCCGGAACCTTTGCAGGCCTTGGTGAATAGTAGGTCTTCTTATCAGAACGTGTGGAATACTGCGCTGAAACTCGAGGATTTACCTCGTCAGACAGGCGTACACGCCTGTGGCGTTGTGATTACGCCGACTCCGATTTATAATTTGGCGCCCCTTTACCGTGCAGCTCCCGCCGATACTCAGGTGGTGATGTACGACAAGCACTATGCTGAAGATATCGGTCTTTTGAAGATGGACTTTTTGGGCCTTATCAACTTGTCCATCATTCAAGATACAGTCAACATGGTGAAGAAAAATCGTCAGATAGAATTGGACATGGGCCACATTCCTCTGGACGACCAGGAAACTTTCGCTCTTCTCAGTAAAGGCCTTACGACAACGGTGTTCCAGTTTGAATCTCCGGGTATGCAAAAATACCTGCGTGAACTCAAACCGAACCGTATTGCGGACCTTATCGCTATGAACGCCCTGTATCGTCCGGGGCCTATCGACCAGATTCCGCATTTTATTGCCCGTAAACAGGGCAAGGAAGAAATCGACTGCTACCATCCGGATTTGAACCAAGTGCTGGGTGAAACCTACGGTGTGATTGTTTACCAGGAACAGGTGATGAAGCTTGCCCAGATTCTGGGCGGCTACTCTCTGGGCGGTGCAGACAACATTCGCCGTATCATGGCCAAGAAAATGCCCGATAAAATGGCGAAGCTGGAACCGGAATTCTTTGCGAAGTGCGAAGCCCGCGGATACGACCATGCTGTTATCGATAAGGTGTGGAAAGCCGTGCTCCCGTTCTGCGGATACGCGTTCAACAAGAGCCATGCTGCGGCCTACGCTTATGTGGCTTACCAGACTGCGTATCTCAAGACGCATTACGGCCCCGAGTACATGGCCGCCTCCATGACATCCAAGATGGGCAAGACCGAAGACATCGTGACTATTGTGCAGGAATGCAAACGCCTCGGCATCGAGGTCGTTTCGCCGAACATCAATACGTCTTACGGAGTGTTTACGGCTAATGAAAAACACCAGATTCTTTACGGCCTTGCTGGCATTCGCAACGTGGGCCTGGCTGTGATTGAAGATGTGGTGGCCGAACGCGAAAAGAATGGCCCCTTCAAGGACATTTTCGATTTTTGCAAGCGTGTAGATGAATACCAGGGTGCGCAAAAAGAAAAACGCCCGCCGCTAAGCAAGAAGGTTTTGGAATGCCTCATTATGGCTGGCGCCATGGACTGCTTCCCAGGAAATCGCGCCGACCTCATGGCGACTGTGGATCGCGCTTTGGAAGTCGGCTTGAAACACCAAGAAGACAAATCCAAGGGGCAAATGTCGCTGTTCGACTTGGGTGGTGACGCTCCCGCTATCGACAATTCCGCCGAGGTTTTGGAAGAGGCTGAACCTTGGAGTTGTATGGAAATGCTCAACAAGGAACGCGATGTTCTTGGAATGTTCCTTTCGGGGCATCCCTTGGACGAATTTCGTCCGGAACTTCAGGGCTTTACCACGACAAGTCTCGCCCCCGATGAACTGACGCGAAAAGTGGGTGGAACTGTTTTCGTGGGTGGCGTGGTTACGAAAATGCGCTCCATCGAAACCAAACGTGGTGATTCCATCGGCTTTGGTGAAATCCAGGACTTCCAAGGTGAAACGGGACTTTTCTTCAAAAAAGACGTTTGGGAAAAGTTCCGCGACTTTATTTCCCAGGACGACCGTATTCTTGTCAAGGGTATGCTGGAATTCCAACGCGACAAGGAACGCAACGAAACTGAAGAAACCCAGATTGTCGTAGAAGAGGTTTTCCAACTGGATTATGTGCGCAGTAAAATGGCGAACTACATCCATGTGACTCTGTATTCACAAATGCTTTCCGAGGAATTCCTGCGAAATTTGGATGATGGCTTGCAACAGTTCGTTGCCATGGAAGAAGAACACTCTTGCCAAATTGTGTGCCATATAGAGACGGAATCCAATTACGAACATGGAATTATTCTTCGTAAACACAAACTTTTGTACACTCCGGAACTTTTGACATGGCTCAAGCGAGATATGGGAGTCCTAAAAGTTTGGGTGTCGGGTAAGCCACGCCGTTAGAATCGGAGAACTCGAGTGCTTGAAGCTCCTTTTGTACTGTTGTGTGCCGGTGAAGATTCCGGCGATGTATTGGGGGAGGATTTTGTTTCTGCTGTTCTGCAAAGTGGGCTGAAGGCTCGCGGTGCCGGCGGATTCCGTATGGTGCGTGCGGGCTTGGATCCTGTGATTGATTTTGAGGAGTTGCCGGTCTCGGGTTTTGGCGATGTACTTCCGCGTTATTTTCGATTGCGCAAGTTGTATGGAATGATGAAAGCGACTTTGCGTTCTCCGGATTGTGTCGCTTTTATCGCTATCGATTATCCTGGATTCAACATGGGGCTTGCGTCCCTTGCGAAAAGACTGGGCAAGCCTGTGCTCTACGTGGCTCCTCCGCAGGTGTGGGCCTGGAAACGATCTCGTGCGAAAAAGTTGCAAGGTGTGAGTCTTGCAGTACTGTTTGAATTCGAAAAAGACGTGTATGAAAAGTTCGGCTGCAAGGTGAATTTGCTGCGACATCCTTTCGTTGAATCGTTGCAAGCGAAAAATGCGCTGTCGCCATTGCAGGGAAATGGATTCCTTCTGCTTCCGGGCAGCCGAAAAAGCCAGGCTCTCCGAAACCTCGGCTTTTATTTGAATATTGTCAAATTCGGAATTTCGCAAGGTGCATTTTTCGGGGAACGAAATCCTGTGAAAATCATAGCCGCCCGCGAATCGCTTGCAGCGCCTTTTGAAAAATGTCTGCATCGATTTTTTGGTGGGGCTGTTCCCGGTTGGATTTCGGTACAAACGGCACCGACCGAAGCCGAAGATCGTATGCGGATCTTTTCCAGCGCAAAAGTGGCCCTTGCGTCTCCTGGAACAGCGACTTTGGAACTTTCTCTTTCAGGGTGTCCGCTAGTTGTCGTCACTGTGCCGGATTCGCTGACCTTTGTTATGGGAAAAAGGTTCGTTCATACGGATTTCTTTGCCATGTCGAACATTCTGTTGCAGCGTAAAGCGGTTCCCGAATTCATCGTTCCAGAACGTTCGTGTAAAGCGGATTCCCGCACAGTAACGTGGACGGCTCAAATTTTTACCACCCTTGAAAAACTTGAAAAAAGTTCCGCAAAAAGAATAGCGGAAGCATTAAATGAAAAATTGCAGGGCGGAAAATCAGCGTCTGAATTTTTTAGCCAGCTCATCCAGCGTGATGCGGATTAACGTGGGTGCTCCGTAAGGGGATTTGAGCGGATCTTCGGTAAGCATCAACTGTCCCATCAAGTTTGCCATTTCTTCGGGCTTCAGTTTGTCGCCCGACTGGAATGCGTTTGTCTTGGCCCAGGCTTTGGCGATGGCTTCCTGAATTTTCGCCATGTCGGTTTCGCCACCTAACATGCACTGTTCAAAAAATTCGTGGACGGCTTTTGAAGCCCTGGAAAGAGGAAGACCGCTAGGAATGGCGCGGATCTGGTAGGTGGATCCTCCAAAGGATTCTACGATAAAACCGAGTTTCTTCAGTTGTTCGTTGACGCTTGGCAGAATGTCGATTTCCATTCGCGAAAGCTCAATGAGTTCGGGGAACAGCAATTCCTGGCTGTCCAAGGCGACTCCGTCTTGCAGGGATTCCAAGGCTCTTTCGTAAAGAATTCGGCTATGGGCGGCGTGCTGGTCTATAATCAGGAGACCTTCGGAGTCTTCGCCGGCAATGTAGGTGTTTGCAATCTGGAACAGCGTGGGCGGTTTCCATGGAGATTGTTCCTTGGGCGGTGGCGGTACGTTCCCCTGATCCGGTTCCAAGGATATGATTTTCCCGGCTTCCGGCTGCGAGAACAAATCCTGGACTTCGTCCCGTTCTGGGGTGTAGGCCTTGCGGGGCTTTGGAGCGGCAACGCTTGTCGTGGGCGGTGGCGGCATTCGCCAAGGAGTTTCAGAAGTTGTCTCGGCCAGGTCGCTTGCCGGCGAACTTGTTTCCGGATAGTTCTTTTCATCGCTCAAGTCGATGAAGGGGGAGTTCTTCTCGATTTCTTGCCGGAAGGTTTCTCGGATGGCGTGGGTTACGACGAGGAATACCAGACTTTGGTTGGCGAAACGGACCTCGCGTTTGGCGGGGTGTACGTTTACGTCGAATTCTGTATCTGGCATGTCGAGGAACAAGACTGTGACGGGTTTACACTGGGCTCCGTAAGGCTCGTAGGCTTGTGTGATGGCCTTGGCTATGGTCTTGTTTTCGATGGGCCTGCTGCGCATGAACAGGTACTGGTGGTAGCGCTTCCCGTTGGTTTCCGTGGTTGGCGAAATAAAACCGGTGATGTGGACTCCGGCTTCGGTGTAGTCTACCGGGAGTAGATTTTTGGCGATGCCGGAACCGATGGTTTCGGCAAGGCGGCTGCGGAGTTCCCCGGGAACTCCGATGAAAACGGATTTATCTCCAACTCTGTAGTCGAATCGGATTTCGGGATGGGCGATGGCGACCTTTATGATGACGTCAAGGATTCTTGAACTTTCTGCGGTTTCGCTCCCGAGGAATGTGCGACGTACGGGGGTGTTGAAAAACAGATCTTCGATTAGGAACGTTGTTCCTCGGCTGGCGGCTACAGGTTCTTCTTCTTGAACCTTTCCTCCGAGCAATACCAGTCGGTTGCTTTCGCCGTCGTCGGTGGCCGTGGTAATGGTCATTTTCGAGACTGCGGCGATGGATGCTACGGCTTCGCCACGGAACCCGTTGGTCTGCAGATGGAACAAATCGTCGGCATTTGTCAGTTTGGAGGTTGTGTGCCTCAAATAGCAAAGGTCGAGGTCGGCTTTGCCCATGCCTTTCCCGTTGTCGGAAACCAGAATTTTCTTTTTTCCGCCCTGTTCTATTTGCACTTGAATTCGGCTTGCACCAGCATCGATGGCGTTTTCTATAAGTTCCTTGACCGCCGATGCCGGACGTTCAATAACTTCGCCGGCAGCGATTTTATTGATGATTTCATCTGTTAAAATGTGTATTTCAGCCGATTTCATGGCCAAAATATAGCCAAATATGGGCAAAAATGCCTTGAACCCGTGCAAAATACAAATAAATTGTTACATTTGTAATGTATAGATTAGAAAACAAAAAGAGGTGAAAATGATATCGAATCTGTTTCTGCAGCTAACCCACATAGAGCTGTTAATCAGTTATTCGGTCAAGGACATCTTGACGCTTGTAAGGCGTGATTCTCGATTCACGATTAAACTTCTTAATGACCTTTACTTTGAAGATTCTGTGGTTGATGAAGGTTCTCACCGTTTTATCTTGGATAATGTGGTTAGTTGGCTTTATGAACGTGGCGAAAATCCGGATGATTTTGTGGAAAAGATTGTAAATCGCTGCGCCTCCTTTGAAGCGGTCCCCGCTCGCAGTGTGCTTCGTTCTTATTTGCCTTTCGTTTCCAGTTTCTATTCTACCGAAGATGTCCGAGCTCTTTGCTTGGAGATTATCCCGAAACGCTACCCCTTCTTGAGCAAGGCTGCCGTCTTGAAGAACGAACTGAAGGGCGAAGACCGGGAGATGAACTTTACGTTTAGGTTCGAAACTCCGGGCGCCTTGGTTTCCAATCCTATGCGCTGGATTTTAGGCATGCTTCGTATTGGCCCCCTCCTTTTGAGCACTCCGGCCTACGAACGCATGGGCTACCTTGCGGCTCAGACTTCGTTTATCGAGGCTCTTGAAAAACGAGTTTCGGCCGAAATGAAGGAAGATGGTTGCGTGTATGTCGACAACAAGATTGTCGGTAAGCCGGTTTCCTTTGGTGATTGCCTGGATGCGAATGGATTCAAGTGGGATAACGATGTGGAACGCAGTGTGGGCTGCGTGCTTGCATTGGAAGATGTGGTGGACGAAGCTACCGGCGCGGTTCTTGTGTGCAAGGGCTGTTACTATGGAGCTCCGGCCAATATTATTGATGTGAAGTTTAAGGCGAACGTGCAGGCACCGGAACCATTCCTCAAGTTGATGAGTTCTGTGGTCAAGCAGGAATTTGCCGCATGGGAGCCGATTCAGAAGGCCCAGGAACAACTCTTGGACGCCATGAACGATTCCGTGACCATCATTTATTACAAGAGTGACGACTCTATTTCGGTAAACAACAAGCACTTAATGCGTAATGTGCCGGCCAGGATTCTTCGTAACTTGCTCCGCGAGTATACCGCCACAGGTCGCGAAGAATACGAAAACCGTGAATTCAAGCGAGATCCGGCTATTTGCATGGATCCGCTTCGCCCGAACTTTGAAAGCCGCTTGAATCGAGTCATTGCCCATATCAATGGCTGCGATGACCCAAACAAGCCGACTGAGGGCGTGAAGAAGTTCTTCGAAATCGAACGTCACCGTCGTGGTGGTTTTAGGTTTGTGCCTAAGTGCAAAATCGTATTCCGCGAAGAATAAGTTTTTCAAGTGTGAAAAATAAGAAAAACGGAAGTTTTTTCTTTGAATTTCGAAAATATATTATAGCCGTTGAGTGAGATTATCCTAGATTGTTTGTATCATTGCTCCCCTCTTGATATAGTCTAGGTTGAAATCAACTCAATATTTTCTCCTTCTTAGGAAAGGGCCTTCGCAAGAGGGCCCTTTCTTGTTTGATGGGGCATGGCCCCATCAAACAAGCTGCTTCTACGGCTCGGTCATGCCCATGCAAGCATGGTCGCGACACTCGCCTTACGAAGCAGTCTTTTTAAGAACGTCAAAATAAAGGGTTTGATGCCCAGAAAATAAAGCTTGTTCTGCGCTTCGGTCATGGTCAAAAAAAGCCGGTTTTGAACCGGCTTTTTGATTGGTGCTTGGCTTTCGCAACCTTAACGTTTTCTTGCTGCCATCTCTTTTTTCAAAATGTCCATGACGGGGCCGATTTCGGCGGGGGCCTTGAAGATGGGGTTCGCGTACTTGCTTGCGATGCCTTCGAGTTTCTGTTCGTGGTAGCCGACCTTGAATTCGGTGAACTTGAGGCCGTGTGCGGTGCTGATCACGACGACGTTTTCGTCCTTCGCAATCTTGCCTTCTGCACAGAGCTTTTCCAGGGCGCCGAGGGCGACACCGGTGTGCGGGCAGCAGTAGAGACCGATGCGGTCGCCGCGGTGGGCTGCGTTTGCGAGTTCTTCTTCCGTGACGCTCACGACCATGCCGTTCGTCTTCTGGATGGCGCGTACGGCCTTCGGGTAGCTGACCGGGTTACCAATTTGGATGGCGCTTGCGAGAGTTTTCTTCGCCTGTACCGGGACGAGCTTGTCGAAGCCGCGTTCAAAGGCCTGGAAGAACGGGTTCGCGTTTTCGGCCTGGGCGACGATGATGCGCGGGATGCGGTCGATGAGGCCCATGGCCTTGCAGTCTTCGAAACCCTTCGCGAGTGCGGAGACGTTACCGAGGTTTCCGCCCGGGATAATCACGGTGTCCGGGACCTTCCAGCCCATTTCCTGGCAGATTTCCGGGGAGATGGTCTTCTGGCCTTCCACGCGGAGACTGTTCATGGAGTTCGCGAGGTAAATGCGGTTGTCCTTCGTGACTTCCTGGACAATCTTCATGCAGCCGTCGAAGTCGGTGTCGAGGGCGAGCACGATGCTCCCGTTGCTAATAGGCTGGATGAGCTGTGCGGTGCTGGTCTTTCCGGCCGGGAGGAACACGATGGAGGGGATGCCTGCCTTGGCGCAGTAGGCGCTGAGGGCTGCGGAAGTGTCTCCCGTGGAGGCGCATGCGACGGCGTCGATCGGGTGGATGTTCTTTTTGATGATGTGGTTCACCTGGCTCACGAGAACCGTCATGCCCAAATCCTTGAAGCTTCCCGTGTGGGAGTTGCCGCAAAGCTTCACCTTGAGGCTTCCGATGCCGAGTTCCTTGGCGAGCGGGGCCGCGTCAAAGAGCGGGCTCCAGCCTTCGCGCATGGTCACGATGTCTTCCACCGGCATGTCGGGCAAAACCATTTCGCGCTTGCTCCAGATGCCGCTTTGGTCGGCGGGCTCGAAACTCATGCGGCGTTCTGCGAACAACTTCTTCCATTCTTCCGGGCTGCGTTCGGCCAAGGCTTTGCGGTCGTGTTCGACTTCCAAAAGGCTGTTGTCGACCTTGGAACGGTAAATGACGTCGGTCAGCGGGTATGTGTCGTCGCCGTTGATGTTTCTAAAATGAGCATTGAACTTAGTCATGATATCCTCTGATTTTTACGGCCGTAAATGTAGAAAAAAAAGTGGTTTGCGGTAAGTGAAGGTTGGTTAACGGGGGCCAAACTTTCTATATTGTAGGGTGTTGAAATGAAACCGTGAACTCGGAGAATTCAGTGAAAAAACGGAATTTCGCTTTTTTGTCGATATTGCTTCTTTTGGCAGTGTTGCTCACTTCTTGTCTTTTTGAATCGGAAGATTCCGCGCTTAGCAGTTGGCTTTCGGACCAAGGATTGCCCGACAGTTATAATGTTCAAACCTTGAGCGTCGATAATCTCGTTCCGGTTTCTGCCGAAGTGTTCCTGGATACCACCCCCAGGTCGGCCAATGAACGCGCTGTCTTTGGCCGCGTTTCCAACATTTCGCATGACTTGGTGATGGATTTCGGTTTTGAATCGGGCTTGCTTACCACACTTAAAAAGGCGGACTCCGCTGCCTCGCTTTTGTATTTCCGTGTGATTCCATCGTTCTACAAGACGAAAGAATTCCCTGTAGATTCTTTCCCCATTGCCGAAGAAATGGATGTTAATGTCAGTTGGAAACTGACCCGCAGCAAGGATGAAGATTTCTTGAAAAAGATAATGACGTACAATGATTCCGATTGGTACAGGGGAATCCAGGAATGGGAACCCGACGGTTCCGCCGATACGACAGTCTCTATTTCCCTTGGCAAAAAGGATTCTTCCCTGATGATTGTTTTGCCTAGCGCCCTAGTTGACGATATTCGCAGTGAAGTGAGCGCTTGCCGCTTGCAGTTGAGGCTTTCTGCCCCCGAGGCAAAACACATTTATCACATAGTCGGCCCCAGTTACGCTTATGGCCCGCAGTTCAGAATGACCACCCTTTCCGATACGACCTACATTCATAGAACGGTAACCCCGTTCCGCATGGCGAATGCTATTTCCAATAAGGAAGACTGCGGCGATTGCCTCGTGCTCCACGGCGGCGTCCTTGATTCTCTGGTGGCGGAATTCCCGTCGGAACCCATCCTTCAGAAGTTGTCGGAATTTTACGGGGATCCGTTCCCGGAAGATGTTGGCAATGGCAACGATGTTCGCCAGGCGGTTGTCCTTGCTCAAATGACGTTCTTCCGCGACGATTCCGAAGGCTACACGGAATTGGGACATCCGATACAGGTGGTTGTCGGTTCCTATGTCGACAGTCTTGGGAAGGAATCCCGCAAAATGGAATCGTACAAGTTGAACAAGGAATTGATTTTGGATGAAGGACACCCCAATATGGTGTTCCATGATGGCGATTCTCTTACATTGCAGGTGACGTACGGTCTGCGCGATTTCATAAACAAGGCTCGCAGCGACAGCAAGTTCAAGATGATGATGCGCTTGGGTTACCCAGTCCTTCAGGAAAAGGATTCCACCTACGCCAACTACATTACCGCGTCCGGCGATACCAGTCGCGTGTTTTTCTCGCACTTTGATTATGCCCGTTACGATTTTACCCAGTCTATGAGTAAACCCGCCACCCTCAAGTTGTGGCTTGCTTCTAAGAGGGGGGATAAATAATGAAAAGATTTTTTGCTGCAATATGTTGCCTGACTGCAATCGCATCGGCTTCGATGATTGGCCTTGATGCTCTTGGCGAAGAACAGACGATGGGCGGCATGGCGTCGGCTGCTGGCCGTGGATACGCCGGTAGTGCCAAGACTGGCGATGCCGAGGGCATTTCGCTGATGAACCCTGCTCGAATTGCTTTTGACACCAAGGTCGTGTTCAATGTGAACTTCCTGGTCGAAATGCTTTCTATTGAACAGAGTGGCGAATCATACTCCACGAACTCCGTTTCGATTCCGTCGTTCAACTTGTCTTTCCCGATGGGGAACTTCGGTGCGTTCGGTGTCTCTCTTTGGCAGCATTATTCTTCGTCGCTGGATGTGGAAAGCGAAGATTCCGCTTCTGCTGTAAGTGCGAAGATGAAGTATCAGAGTAGCGTCTACGAGGTCATTCCGACCTACGCCGTGCGCATTCCGTATCTGAGAAATTTCTCCTTGGGCGCATCGGCCCACTTTGTGATGGGAAATTCCGAACGCAGTCTTACCCTTGGACCAGACAATAGCGGGGTCTCGAAGGAAGATTCCTGGGCGACAAACAATGCGAAAATTACCGACTATGTCGATGGTTCCTGGGAAATCAAGAACCATCCGGCCTACTACTCTGTCGCCTTGCAGTACCGTGGTCGCCAATCCTCGTATTTCTTCTCGGTCAGTACTCCCTATACTCTTGAGAACGACTTGGAATACAATTTCAGGTTCAGTGAAATCGACACTTTGGCGCCGATGAACTATTCCCGCGAAATCGATGTTCCGCTGACTCTTGCGACAGGCATGAATTTCCGTTTCAACAAGCGCAACAACGTGATGCTTGATTTGCAGTGGCGCTCCTGGGACAAGGATGTCGAAAACATTGGCCGCAGTTTTGACCTTGACGGCTTTACCAGTGTCCAGAACGACGTGCTGGTCGGTGTTGGTTTCCAGAGAGACGGAAGTTCGCTGTTTTATGACAAGTACTGGGATAGAATCACCTATCGTGTCGGTGGATGGTACAAGGGCTGGTACGTTGAAAATGCTCATGAACTGGGCGGTTCCGTTGGTGCAGGATTCCCCTTGGGACGCAAGGGAACAACAGTGGATCTCGCCATTCAGGGCGGAAAGCGTTTTGTTGATGATGGCCACAACTGGGAAGAAACCTTTATTGGATTCAGGCTTGGTTTGATGGGCATTGGAACTTGGGGTTCTGCCAAGTAAAAGTTTTATGAAGGAGGCTAAAAATGGCTACTAAAAAAACAACTGTGGCAAAGGTTGCCAAGGTTGCTGCGAAAACAAAGGCTGCAGTGAAGGCTGTGAAAGATGTCGTGAAATCGGCTGTGAAAACTGCCGCAAAGGAAACTGCCAAAAGTGCAGCAAAGCCTGCCGCAAAGGCTGTCGCGAAAACTGTGGCGAAGAGCGAAACAAAAACTGCTGCGAAGTCTGTGAAGGCTCCTGTGAAGGCTGTCGCAAAGACTGTTGCAAAAACCGCCGCAAAGGTTGTGAAGACCACCGCTAAGACTTCTGTAAAGGCTGCTCCTGTTGTTCGCTCTTCTGCTCCGAAGGCTTCGGAACAAACGGATGTAGTCGTCAAGTCCACCACAAAGAAGGTTGCGAAGGTGTCTGCCGTCAAGGCTGCTGCAAAGCCCGTCACCAAGACCGCTGCTCTGGCCCAGTCTTTTGACCCCGAATACCTGGTAATCATGCAGAAGGATCCGAACTGGATGCAGGCCTTCTGGGAAGTATCCGAAAGCAGAATCAAGTCGGCCAAGAAGGGGAAGGCCAAGTTGGTTTTGCGCTTGTTCAATGTTTCTGACGACCTTACCGTGAAACGCGGTAAAAAGCGCAAGTTCCATGATGTGGAAGTTCCTGCCGATGCCCGCAGTTGGTATGTCGAAAACAAGGCTTCCGAAAATTGCGTCGCTGTTCTCGGTGTTGCCGAGGGCGCCAAGTTTATGCCTATTGTCGAATCGGCTCCTGTAAGTGCGTTTAATTTGGACGGCTCCCAAATCGACGTGAACGACGCTTTTGTTCGTGCATCCCTCGGTGGCGCCACTTTGGGCGGCTTTGGGAGCTCGGGACTTTCCAGCATGTCTGCCAAGAACTGGCTGGAATCCCTTTCCAGTTCTTCGGGGTCTATGTTCTCGGGCGCACTTTCCAGTGCCGCACTCAAGAGCAACAAACTGGAACTTCCCAAGGATTCCGTAAACTACGGCAAGGACTTTTTCCTGTGGGTGAAAACTCGCCTTATCGTTTACGGCGGCACACGTCCCGATGCCCATTTGCAGGTGCGTGGCGAACCGTTCCCGCTGAATCCGGACGGAACCTTCAGTTTCGAAGAAGACTTGCCTGATTCCACAAAGATTATTCCTGTGTTCGCGACCGACAAGGATGGCGACTTCCCGACAACGATTGTCCCCATAGTCGTCAAGCGTACTGAATAATCCTAGCGAGCATAGAGTAGTGGGCGCTCCTGGCAAAATACACCTTTTGCTCCATGCTCATTTGCCTTTTGTGCGTGAGCCGGGCTATGACCGATTCCTCGAGGAAAACTGGTTCTTCGAGGCAATGGCCGAAACGTATTTGCCTTTGGTGCAGGCCTTGGAACGCTTGGAAGAACGCGGTGTTCCAGGGACGCTCAACTTGAGCATTTCTTCGGCGCTTTTGGCGATGCTTACCGACTCCGTGCTGCTTGGCAAGTTTACGCGTCATTTACATAAGCAGTTGGACCTTTTGCAAAAGGAAAGGGCTTTTTTGCAAAACGATTCCGCGCGATTGGATGTGGCGGATTTTTATTATCGCCGACAGGTGGCTTTAATCGATACGTGGGAACGTAATTGCGGTTGCAAAATTATTCCTGCGTTGAAACGCCTGGAGGAACGCAATAAACTTTGCCTGCTTACATGTGTTGGCACACATCCGTTCTTGCCCGCTTATCAGAGCGATGTGGATTCCATCCGCTTGCAGTTGGGCGTTACCGTGAAAGCGTTTGAAGCCGCCTTTGGCCGAAAACCCAAGGGACTTTGGCTACCGGAGTGCGGCTATTTCGATGGACTGGATTCCATTTTGGCCGAATTCGGTTTCGAGTACTTCTTCTTGGAAACCCATGGCGTGCTTTTGGCAAAGCCCGCTCCCAAATACGGAGTATTTGCGCCAATAAAGACCCCTGCAGGTCTTTATTGCATGGGCCGCGAACAGAGCAGTTCCATGGAAGTCTGGAGCCGTAAAACAGGCTATCCGGGACATCCCGAATATCGCGAATTCTTCAAGGATGTTTGCCAGGAACGTTCACCCGAATATCTCGGCGATTACTTTATGGCCGGGGATACTCCCATAGAGACCGGCCTCAAGTATTATCGCATCACCGGTAGTGAAGACAAACAGATTTACCGTCCGTGGAATGCGCTTCGTCTGGTCGAAGACCACGCCCGTCTTTTTGTGGCGAATCGCGAGGCGACCGTATCGGAACTCCTTCCGAGAATGGATGGCAACAAGGCCTGCATCCTTTGCCCTTACGATGCCGAACTCTTTGGCCACTGGTGGTTTGAAGGTCCTCTGTTCATCGAAAAAATGTTTGAACGCGCCGCAAGTTCGAGCGTTGTAGAAATGGCGTCCTTGGAATCCACGATGCATTCCTCTGCCGATCCGGATGTCCATTCCCCCGTATTTTCTTCGTGGGGCGAGGGCGGCTTTGGCGAAGTGTGGATGAACGACGAAGTCAGTTGGGCATATCCGCTGTTTTTCCGTATGCGCCAAATGATTTTGCGTCTAAAGAAAATTATTGAGAGCGCCGAAAAGAACGGTTCTTCAGCAAAGACGAAATTGCTTCGCCGCATTCTTTCGCAAATGGCTCGTGAACTGGTTCTGTTCCAGGCTTCGGACTGGGCGTTCATGATTCACAATAAATCGGCTGCGGAATATGCAAAAATCAGGCAGAACGAACACTACAACAATGTGTGCGCCCTCTATGCCTCTGCCGCCGTGTCCATGGTCGCGAAAACCGGTAAAAAGACAGGCGACAATCTGCTTGAAGTTCTTGAAAACAAGAACAACATTTTCCCTTGGATTGGGGAACTTCTGTAATTAGTAGATAATCAAGAGGTCGGAAAGTTTGCCCTTGGCGCCTGCACGGAATTTGTAGGCGCCCGGTCGCATTTTTGCCTTTACGGTGGATTCGTCGATGCAGTGCGTGGTATGGGTGTAGTCTACGCGCATTACGAGGTCGCCTCTGCGGGTGCGAATTTCGATGAATTTCCTGGATTCCGGAAGCGGTGTGAAGCAGAGGTTCCCGCTACGCCAGGGTGTCGGGTAGGCGCGGAGTGTAGAATCCTTTACCAACTCCGGAATGTAACTGGATTCGCCGTAGCGGCTTAGAATCCAGGCTAGGGAATCGTATGTGAACGAAAGCGATACAATGTCGTCAATGTCTTTTGTGTTTGCGATATGTTTGATGGTTGCCTTGCTGTCCTTGTACATGGCGACGCTCGCCTTGCCGGCGAAGTCGGAAAGTTCAGGATTGTCGTTGTAGAACTGTATGGCGTAAGACTTGAGTTGCGAGGGGGAGGCTGCGGAATTCTGGTAAACGGCATCGGGCCAAATTCGTTCGTCCCCGGTAATCAAGAAGGCTTCGTTTACGGCGCTGCTTCTTTTTCCGGAGAATGAAAGACGGAGGGCGAAATCCTGGAATATGCTGTCGGCAGCCAGGTTCTTTTTTGCAAGGACCGTAGATAACTGTTGCCAAAAATTGGAATGGGGCGACTTGGAAAAACCTTCCCATATTTTTTTATCGATAAGGGAATCGACATGGTTGTGCAGATATAGGTAAAGGGTTCCTGCTCCGTACGCGTTTCGCGACTGACCAAGGGAATCGCCAATGGTTGCGAAAAAAACGTTCAGGTAGGAGGTGTAGTCGTTGGCTTCAGGGTCAAGGATTTCTTCGTGTCCAGATGCAGAAGCTTCGAACCAGAAATCGTAATGGGTCCTGTAATCCAAATAGCGCAATTGTACCGCGTGGTAAAGTTCGTGCGCAGTGGTGATGCGAATGGCTTTAGCCCATTCCTTGGAGTAATCTACGGGATCGCTATTGCTTGGAAACCCGGTCAAGGGCGACGAGGCTTTCGCGTAGTTGCATTTTTTTTCATTCGATATGAAGGTTTCGATTGCTGCGTTTCGCGCGGGCACGAACATGAAGTCGTTGTCGATGAAAAGTTGGGATTCTCCGGAATCCGAGTCTCCCATGGGGTGCGTTATGCCGAAGCATCCGCTGGAGCACATGTCATCGCCCAAAACGTTTTGCGCATGGGAGATGTTGTGCAAGTCTACAATTTCAACTGGGTAGAGTCCTTTTTCGATGGCCTTGTGGAACTGGTAAGTGTAATCGCTCCCCAGCGGAGAACGCATCTTGTCTTTTAAAACATACTGTTGCCAGGCTCGTTCCAGATTTACTGCGGTACTGTCCACGAAATTCTGTGTCGTGGCGTGTGGCCCTTTCAGGGTATAGAAAATTTGAAAGTGCTCTGTATTGCGGGTGTAGACATTGTCGTAGTATTCTTCGGGAGCGCAGTTGTTGATGGATTTTAACGTTGCTGCAAATTTTTGAACAGAGTCTTTAGAGAAGACTTGATTTGCCTTGATGGTGCCGCAGTAATGGGGTAGGCTGTAGGCGTTCGCGAAGGGGGCGAGGGCGCATGCGCAAACGAGGCATAGTTTTGCGAGGATTCTTTTGGCGGATTGCTTGACACTCGAATCTACGCTCAATACTTCCTGGTGCCGCTCCTTGATGGTGGCATCAACGATTATGGGAGGTTCAACGGCCCAATGCTTGTTTTCGATGCGTTCGTTTAAACCGTAAATGTCCTGCGCAGGGTCGGAACGCGTAAATGTTTGCCACAGGAAACTATCGCTTGAATCGTTGACAATGCTTACCCACGGATAGTTCTCGTGGAATGTCCATTTGACGAGGCTTGACTTGAGTTCGTCAATTTCCTTTTGGCGCAGAGTCCCTTTTCCGCCGTCCCATTGGATGGTGACAACGCCTGCCATGGAAATTTTCGCATGGGAGAAGTTGCCGGGCAGTTCCAGTGAATTCAAGTCGGAATTGTCTTTGCGGAGATTCCTGCGCTTTTCGCCCGCCGCAGCAAGCACGAGTTTGGATCCGTGATTCAAGGAAGTCCCTGTGTAGTCCAGCGTGTCGGTGGTGGTCGCGGTCTGGAAATGCAAATCCCGTCCGAAGTCCATGCGTTCCAGCACATGGCCGAAAAACGCTTCGACGTCGTTCACATCCAGCGCAGGGTTGTCTTCCTTGGCGGCAATCAAAAGGTACTTGGCAAGACTCACCTGGTTGAATCCGAGCAACGAATTTGCAGTTTTCAGGAGTTCCATGGGCTCGCGTTCTTCGGGCTTGGTATAGGGCCTAAAGCGCTCGCTGGCGAGTGCCAGGCAAAGCGGATGGACGCCCGCTTCGTCTACGGCATGCACGGCGTGTACACCGGGCAAGGAACTCGGCACCATGGGCTTTGTAATGCTGTGGATGAATTCCCCGAAGAGAGTGTCTTCTTTAGGAGGCCGCCCAACGACAGTGAACGGGTAAATGGCATTTTTTTTGCAGAGGACTTTTTTCACCTTGAGGTAAGGAAAATCGTGCTTGCCCGAATAGTAACCGACATGGTCGCCAAAAGGTCCTTCCGGTTTCAAGTCGGGAGCCATTTCTCCGAGAATGCAGAACTCCGCATCGCTTGAAATAAGATAGCCGTCATGGATAAAGTAACGGAATCGATTGCCCGAAAGCATTCCTGCAAAAGTGAGTTCCGAAAGATTTTCGGGCATGGGCATGACGGCGGCCAAAGTGTGTGCCGGAGCTCCGCCGATAAAAATACTCACCTTGAGCGGACGGCCATCTTCGAGAGCCTTTTGGTGATGGCTAGCGATGTCGCGCTTGATTTGGTAATGGAGCCCGCATTCGTCATCCGCATATTCGTTGCCGGAAATCTGCACGCGGTACATGCCCAGGTTCGTCTGCAGAACACTTGCTTTCTCGCAAGGGCGTGTAGCCACCTGTGGGAGTGTTATGAACGCCCCCCCATCTTGGGGCCAGCAGACGATTTGCGGCAGGTCAGAAAGTTTACATTCCTCGAAATCCTTGATGCTTCCGGATTTTTTGGGGATTGCCTTTAACCCGACTTTTGCCGCACACAGCAGTTTCGCGGGGCTTGGGTGCTTGAAAAATTCTACCGGATTCGATTTGAAATTCACTGCAGTCTGGGTGGCTTTCAATGTCTTGCGGAATAGAAAGTCCATCCGTTCGCGAGAGCCGAAAATGTTGGCTGCCGCCTGGAACTTGCTCCCCTTTACTTTTTCGAATAAAATTGCGGGGCCGCCGTTGTCAAACGCCTGCCGTGCGATTTCTGCCATTTCCAGGTACGGGTCGACTTCTTCGGTGATGCGCTTGAGCATACCGGCCCTTTCCAAATCAAGCAGGGCTTGTCTGAGATTCCTGTACATAGAAACCTGAAGTTTCTGGGGTTAGCCTGCCGTGGCGCTTTGGTCCAGGGAGTGGAATGCCTGGGTCTTTTTCTGGGCTTCTACGGCAAGGACCAGGTCGCGGGTTTCTTTGCGGGAGTAAATCCCGTAAACCAGGTTTGCCTTGGCCACGATATCCGAAAATACGTCTTCGGGAATAGTTGTAAATCCCTGGAACGACATTTCGTCGTAGCAGGCGGTGATGTTTCCTTCGGACACGAACTGGTGGCTTGCGGTAAAACCGCGGAACGGGCCTTCGCCCAGGCGCACCAAAATTTTATTGTCGGTAACCGAACTGATGATGCCGGTCCACTTGATTGCCTTGAATCCGCACTGGATGTGGTAACTTATGATAGCCCCAGCGTTAAGTTCGGCAGGCAACGTGTAGTGTAGAAGCGGCGTTGTAGAAATTGCCAAGTTCATCGGGGCGAAACGGAGAGTTTCCATCACGTTCGGGAGTGAAAATTCTTGCCAGGATGTTTGACTCAAATGTACCATACGTTTTAAATGTAGTAAAAAAGAAAGCAGTGTGGACTAATTTTTATTCTGATTTACAACTTCGTTTGCAAGTGCGCTAAAGGCAGTGGTGGGATTGTTTTTGACCCATTCCGCCGAGACTTTGGTCTTGAGAAATCTCCCTTCGACGGAGTTGTACCAGTGCACTACGCAAGTCTCTTTTTGCAACAGCGATTCTAACTTGTTGCTGGTCTTTGCTTTAAACCAATGCGCGCTGATTTCTGGGCCGAGCGGGTAAAAGTACTTGGCCGGCAGAACCAGCATGGAATCGCTGCTTTTGTTGCGGGTGACGTTCTGTAACAACCTTGTTCCCAGGCGGTAGCGCTTTAGGCGCTCGGTCTCGGGCATCTCCTTGATGAACTGGAACGCCTTGCGGATGGTTTCGTTGCCGGGCTCGGCGCCGATGACTGCATTGTTGACGGAGGCGGAAAAGCCTCGTTCGGCCCATCGGAACAGTTTGTAGCCGCCCGGGAGGCGCGCGCAGAATTCGCGGAACGCAAATTGCAGCCCGCAATATATCCAGCGGAACGGATTGATGCTCTTGAAAAGCCCGGCGGGGAGCGCTACGGGTTCTACGCCAACAAAACCGTGCTGTTCCATCAGGCCACCAAGTTCCTTGACCACGATGACGTCGGTATCCATGTAAACGCCGCCGCACTTGTAAAGGAGGGCTAGGCGAAGCAAATTTGCTCGGCTTGCCGGCGATTTGAGCGTCTTGAAAAGTTCAAGGCAAAGGCCGTTGTCGTTCAGTCCTTCGAAATGAGAATCCTTGACCGGAATTACTTCCAGGCCGGGAATGTCCTTGACCAGGTCCCAGCCATCGCCCTTCTGTTCCATGCCTTCGTGGACAAGCCAAATGGATTCGGGCTTTTGGACGTTGTATGCCGAACGGATGGCGATGCCGCCGCTCCAAGGGAATTTTGCACCAAGCCAAATGAAAATAAGACGGTTAGGAATCATAGTCGTGCCAATTTAATTTTTCGAAATTTCTTGATAAAGTTCAAGCTGTCGCATAAAGCAGTCGTTCCAACTGAATTTTTCGGCGTAGGCGCGAGCTTTTTGCTTTAATGCCTGGACATCGGAATGGTAAAGTTCGGTAATGGCGTTTGCAAGCGCTTCGGGAGTGCGCTCCTTGAGGATGACGCCTGCGCCGGATTCGGTCACGTGCTCAAACGCAGCTCCCGCTGCAGCGCCCACGAGGGCGTTCCCGCTGGCCATGCTTTCGAGAATTGAGAGTCCAAAGGTTTCCCAGCCCGAAAGGGCGAGCCCCATGTCGACACTCGCGTAGTAGCGGGCCATTTCGTCGATGGAGTTTACGAAACCGATATATTCCACATGCTTGTATTTGTTGGCGGCATCTTTCACTTGCGGGAGACTTGGACCCGTTCCTGCAAGCACGATGGCTGGCTCGTGGCCGAGTTTCTGGGTTAAGATGTCGTAGGCGCCCAGCAACAAGTCGATACCTTTTTCCTTGCAGTGCCTGTGCGGGAAAAATATGGTAAGGCGGTCTTCTACGCCGTCCTTCAGTTTTTGCACCAGGTTCGCGTCACGTTTTGCGGGGCAGAACATGCTGATGTCGCAACCTAGCGGAATCCAGTGCGGGTCGGGAAGCCCCTTCTTTTTAAGGCGAGCCATGACCTCTTTCGATGAAGCCTGGATGCAGTCGAAATTCCTGAATTCACAGCGGGCGTACCAGAAAGCCACCTTGCGGCAGAAAGCCCCGATAGCGACGCCGAATTTTTTCGCAACGGGTCTTCCCACGTAGGTTACCGGGAAATCGGCATGCCAAAAGCCGACCAGAGTTGAGTCTGGTGAGACTTTTTTCGCTGCCTTGCGGACAACGGTTGGCAAAATGTAGGGGGACCCGACTTCGATGATGTTCGGCTTGTACTTCGCGAGGATGGGGGCTATCTGCGATTGCTTCCACATGAATCGGTATTCCCAGTTGCCCGGAAAGCGGAATGCCTTTACATGCTCGATGATTAGGCTTCCGCTTTTTTCCTCGGTGAACGTTTTGCTGTCGGGCATCACGAAAACCGAGAGAGCGTTCACTTGGTTCTGCCCATTTGCCTTGGCTTCGTAAAAGGCCATCTTTTGCAGATGGTACCTGCGGACGCCGCCTCCGGAAGGACTCCAGAAGTTGTTGAAGTCGACGATGGTAAATGGTCGATTGTTGTTTGCCATTAGGCTTCTTGCATCCTGTCGGATTCAGGGTCTATGGCGAGGTTGCCACGGTAAATGCTGTTGGTGCCAAGACGCTTGGAGTTCACCGACAAGAACAAATTGCCGCCCTTGGATTCCAACCAATAGATGGCGTCGGTATCGCGTAAGTAAGCGCGCGGTCCGATAAGTCCTTCTTCGGAATCAACGAGTTCACCACCCAGGAACAGGGGAATGTCCAAGGCCTTGTAAAGGTCCAGCATCACCGACGAACGACGCTCGTGGATGTCGGTAAGGTCTGGGCGGTCGGAAATTTTCAGGTGGTCGATGCCGTCGATGATGACCACAAGGTCGGGGTGCTCCTTGACTTCTTCCTTGAGAATGCTCCGCAGTTCGGTATTGTCGAAGGCCGGTTGGTCTTCCCAGATTTCGAGGCGGTTGCTGCGAACGTAGCCCATCAACTCACGAGTGGCTTCAAGAATATTCTTGTTGACTTCTTCCGATTCGTTTTGCTTTCGAACGGTAAGCACCGATTTGCCAATCATCATGGCGACCAAACGGTCAAAAATTTGGCGTCTGGGAGTTTCCAGGGCAACGTAAATCAACTTGAGTTTTGGGTTGCTCTGCAAAAGATCCAGGGCAAAACTGGAAAGCAGCGTTGTCTTGAGACCAAACGGCTTGGCCGAGACAAAGAAACATCCCGACTGGATGCCATCGATTTCCTTGGTGAGTTTGGGGAACGTGTTGAGCGCATAGCCCACGCTGAGATCCGAAGGGCATCCCATGGCGATGTCGAAGTTTTCCTTGATGTCTTGCAAAAGCATGGAACGGCGGTGCGTGTGGACCGTATCGACTTCTGTTTCTTCAATGAGATTTATAAGTTGGTCGGCACCATTCTTGCGAACGACTTGGTCGACGGTTTCGTCTTTGGGCAGCACGATGGACTTGAACTTCAAATTGAGTTCTTCGGCCATTTTCAAGTAACGCTGAATACGGTATTCCTGTTCGCGGCGGTTTTCTTCACGCCGTAAAATCAAAGTGACGGATTCTGCTCCGCATGCTTTGAGTTTGTACAAGTGACTTTGTGACAGTTCCTGGTACATCGTGGAAACGACGCCCGGGATTCCTGCGAGGTCCGCCGTAAGGGCGTCGAAAAAACCTTCTACGATAATGGCCTTGTCGTTTTCGGGCTGCATGTTGAACGGAATGTCGCTCGGGCCCGAGGCGTACGAAATGTAGGGGTGCCCCTTGCTATCGTCGTCCATGAGGCGGCCGTAGACCGAGTGTATAAGACCCTTGGAATTGCGGGCCGGAATCGTGATGCGGGGCTCGTGGTAGGCTTCCAGGTTATCGAGGTAGAAACTGATTTGGTGGCGTTCGATACCCGAAAGCATGCAGTAACTGACGAATGGCTCCGGATCGCCGCTGTAGTAGCCTAGACCGTACAGTTGGGCCTGCCCGATGCTCCAGCCGCGGCTGGCCAGGTATTCTGCCGAAGACGGACTCTTGCAAGCGGCCCAGTGGCAGTAGCGAACAAAGCTTTCGAGGACCTTGGATTTTTCTCCACCGATTTCCTTGATCCAGGGATGTTCATCCTGGAAGGTGTCGTTGTTTTCGTGCTGCTCGAGGGCGCCGAGGAATTCAAGGGCCTCGGCACGGGCTTGCGGTTCTTCCATGCCGTTAAAACGGCTACGCATTACAAATTCAATCAAGTCGCCTTCGCTGCCGCACTGCAAGCAGCGGTAACGCCAGTATCCAAGGGCGTCGTAAAAGAACAAGGATGTTTCTTCGGGCGAATGAAACGGGCAGCAGGCGATAAGGTTTCTGCCCCAGCGGCTCAGGGGAATTCCCAACTGGCGAGGGTGGGTTTTGGTGCGCATAATGCCTGCATGTTCTTGATCAATTAGCATAGTAGCCTCCAATTGAAAATCTAATAAAGAAAAGGCAAAAAAATTATTTTTTTTGCCTTTTTTGATGCGTATACGGCGCATTGAATTGTAAATTTGAGTTATGATCGTTCTTGGTATAGATCCGGGCTCCATCACAACCGGGTATGCTTTTTTGAAAGTCCTCGATGGTTCTTACGAAGTCCTTGAATACGGGACTTTGCATGCTCCTGCGACAGCCCCCCTGGAAGACCGTCTTTTGAAGATTGTGGATGGCCTCTCCGAAAGGCTGGATAAGTACCATCCCGACGCTTTGGCCATGGAAGGCGTATTCTTTGCCAAGAACGCAAAGAGTGCACTGGTGCTTGGCCATATTCGCGGTGCTGTTCTGGTGGCTTGCCGTAAGCGCAACATGACTTTCAATGAATACCCGCCCAAGGTGGTAAAACAATCCGTGACGGGTGATGGGGCGGCGTCCAAGGAGAAGGTGGCGAACATGGTTTTCGCCCGGCTCGGAATAGAATCTTCCGACCTGCCGCTGGATGCGTCCGACGCCCTCGCTATCGCCTTGACCCATGCGACTCCTGCTCCACTGACGGCTACGCTTAAGGGGCGCACGACATCTCGAAAGAAAAAGGCTTCGGTGGATCAATGGAAAGCCCTTATCGAAAAAATGGGAGGCTCCATACAATGATAGACGAAGAGTTGCTGCCGTACGGTTTGGGTTCTCCTTCTTTGGTGCAGGTCCAGCCGGGGTATTTTGTCGATTCCGAAATAATTCCTTTTTTAGATAAATTAATTGACGATGCCGCGGCGTGCGGTTTTAGACTTCAAATAGAATCGGCCTATCGCCCTTTTGAAAAGCAACTTTCCATATGGAACCGTAAGGCGAGGGGCGAGTTGCCCCTGCTGGATTCCAATGGTTGCCCCATGGAATGCCCCAAGGACCAAGAAGAACTGATGTACGCCATATTGACATGGTCAGCCCTTCCAGGGGCCAGTCGGCATCATTTAGGCACCGATATCGACGTGGTGGATGGCGCCTCCTGCCCCCCGGGTTACGAGGTGCAATTGACTCCAGCCGAATGCGAAGGAATCTTCGCGCGGTTCCACTCCTTCTTGGATAATCGATTCAATAGCGATACCGCATACGGGTTCAGCCGAGTCTTTGTCCCTGGGCGGGGGAAAATCCGCCCCGAGGGCTGGCACATTGCGCACTTGCCCACGTCGCGAAAAAGACTTTCGCATTTTTCCCTGCAGAAACTTCGGGAAATATACGAACGCGTCGATATGGCTTGCAAAGATGCCGTGCTTGCCAATCTCGAATCGTTGGCCGAAGACTATATCTACCCATACTTTATCTAGAATCGCAGAAACGCCATGCAGGGAATGTTGCACTTACAGTTCGAAAACTACGGGACCACGGTCCTTGGAGCCCCGCTCCGTTACGCCCCCTGCAACAATGATTGCAAACTCCTGGTGGTTGCCGCTATGCATGGCGAAGAGCCCGAAACCACGTTCTTGCTGAGCCGCGCTTTGCGTCCATTCAAGGGTAATCTCGATTCCATCGCTTTTGTGCTTTGCGCCAATCCCGACGGCGTCGCCTTGGGAACTCGAGGCAATGCGAATGGAGTGGACTTGAACCGGAATTTTAAAACGGGCAACTGGACTCCCGATGCTGTGTCATGCCGTTCTGTGCTGGAGGCTGGCCGCGACACCTTACTTTCTCCCGGGGTTGGTGCCGGCAGTGAACCGGAGGTCCAGGCTCTCGTGAATCTTGTGGAAAAACTTAAGCCGCGAAGCATTCTTTCTATTCATGCGCCGATAGGCTGCGTTGACGCTCCCGTCAGCACGCCCTTAGTTCGAAAACTCGTGGATGTATTTCGGCTGCCGCACGTCGCTGACATCGGTTACCAGACGCCAGGCAGTTTCGGTACATGGTGCGCCGAACGCCATCTGGAATGCGTAACACTAGAATTGCCCCGCTTGGCGCCGGAACTATTGTTCGAACGCTACGGGGCAGAATTTACAGAATTCCTGAAGAGTTTCTAGAGGGCCTTGATGCCCGCTGGAATTACTTTCCAGCCTTTGCTTCTTCGATAATCTTGCTGCGCTGGATGAGCCCGATGGCGAAGCCGATAATCATGTAGCAGGCGACCAGGACCAGCAGGTATTCCAGCAGAATCATCTTTTCGGTGATGAAGGCAAAACCGGCAACGTAGGTGATTACGATGAGGATTGCCTGGAAAATGTTGAAAGCCTTGTTCTTGCGCGGCTGCAACTTGGGCAGGAAGAGCGGGCTCACCATCAGGAGACCCGTCACGAACAGGACTATTACAGGGATGTAAATGGCGCCGCTGGTGTTGGCGAAGAATCCTTCCTGGTTCTTGAGGAACACGATGAGGATTGCGTTGATGGCGCCTGCGAAAGTCGAGGGAAGCCCGGAGAAATGGTGGTGGTAACTGTCGGAGTCGCAAGCGTTGTACTTGGCGAGACGCATGGCTGCGCACAGAACGTAAACGGAGAACACTACGGCCATCATGGCGATGTTGCTAGTGAAGAAGTCCGGTGCGAGGTTCTTGTAGGTGAACAGAACGCAGAATGCCGGAGCGAGACCGAAGGCAATCAGGTCGGCAAGGCTATCGAACTGAGCGCCGAATTCGGAACTGGCGTTAACCAGGCGAGCGGCGAATCCGTCCAACTTGTCGAGCAGCACGCAGAGGATGATGAAGTAGGCTCCCATGAGAGTAGGGTCGTTAACCGAGAACGCGCCTGTTACCCAGCATATGGAAAATACGCCAAGCAAAAAATTCATACTAGTAAATGCGTTCGGTAAAACGTAACGAATCTTTCCCACGGTCTACTCCTTTATCTCGGTTTTGATGCACAAAAAATAAATAAAAACGCGCCCGAAAGGCGCGTTTTTTGCTTAAAAAGAACTTATTTGACAGGCTTAATTTGCCACAGAGCCTTGACGCCTGCTGCAATAATCAAGTGCTGCGGCGGAGCATAGGGATTTTCTTCGGTGGGGAAGTTCGTCCAGTGCTTTGTGGAAAACTGATAGTATTGCGTGGGACGGTACATCACCGGGATGACCGGGATGGTTTCCATGAAGATTTTGTTCAATTCGTTGTAGGCTTCGACAAGGGCCTTCTCGTCGGTGAGTGTCGGAATCTTTTCCAAGAGCGCATCGGCGTCTTTGTTCTTGAAGCGCCCCTGGTTGGAGAACGCGTCTTCGCCAAAGGGAGTGGAACCGCTGACCGTGCCCATGACTTGGTCGAATCTTGCCCAAGGTGTTGCTGCGGAGAGTTCGGCGGTCTGCGTCTTCATGGCGAGGTCGAAGGAGCCTGTGCGAAGGTCCTTGTCCCAAACGCTGTAGTCCACGAATTTTTCTTCGGCGGGAATGCCGATTTCGTTGAAGGAGGCGACCACTACCTTGATGGCGTCTTCCCAGTCAGTCCAGCCGGAGGGGCATTCAATAGTAATCGTCTCGACTGGGTTCTTCTTGCTGTCGAGGAGTTTGCCTTCTTCGTTCCAACTGTAGCCTGCGTCGGTCAAGGTTTTCTTGGCCAGTTCCGGGTCGTAGCCCATGTCACTCTTGTCTGCGTCGGCCTTGTTGAAGAACTTGGATTCTGCACCGAACGGAAGAATGAATCCGCCCTGGATTGCCGGCGTGTAGTTCGATACGGCGCGAGTCTTTATCTTTTCGTAGTTGATGGCGTTTACCATGGCACGGCGGAAGGCGACATCATTAAGCGGAGCCTTTTGGTGAGACACAATCAAAGTCGTTATGGACCCCGGTTGATGGTAGGGCTCGTTGCGACTCCATGCGCGGATGCTGTCTTTTGCCTTGTCCCAAATGCGCGGCAGGAAGATGGACGAGATGTCCAGGTTGCCCTTGGTCATGGCGCTGTTGAAATGGTTGTTGCCGTTGTAAAGAGAATGGATGATGAACTTGGGGGCGGGGAGTTCTCCGTTATGTTTTGCAAGTCCCCAGTAGTTTGCGTTCCTTTCCAAAACAATCTTGTCGGGCGAGAATTCCTTCAGGTTGTACGGTCCCGAAACGACAGGAACGGAGTCGTTCTTGAATTCGGTAATCTTGTTGAAGTCGTATGTCTTGCCGGACTTGGCGGACTGGATGAGCGGCTCGAATACAGACTTTGGCAAAATGGAAGTTTCTGCGATGGCGTTCAAGATGATGAGCGGGTTGGGATTGCTCTTTGCAAAGTTGAACGTGACTTTGTTGTTACCGTCAGAGGTGATACTCTTTATGTAGCGCCAGTTTCCGTGGCGTGGTGTCGGCAGAATCGAGTCGATGTAGAATGTGTAAAGAATGTCGTCGGGAGTAATCGCTTGTCCGTTGTTCCATTTGGCGGCAGGGTCGAGATGGACCACGATGGAGGAATCGGTCTGTACAAAGCCGTCGGCCAACATAGGTTCGAGTTTGCCGTCCAACTGGTTATAGGTGACCAGTGTTTCGTACATCAGGCGAACGTTGCCGTCGATGGGGAAGTTCGGATCGTAGTCCAGTGGGTTGAAGGTGGACGGCGGTGCCCAGTCGAACCCTCCGATATACAGGGTTTCTTCGCGAGGATAGTCGCTAGACGATTCCGCAGCTGCTGAGGATTCCTTAGGAGTTTCCTTGCATGCAACCAAGCCAAGAACCGACATGATGATGGCGGCTTTACCAAGAACGCAGAACGTTTTATTCACTAAAATCATAAACCCTTCTTACAGGCGAGTTCCTTACGACATAAAAGAAACACTATCTTGTAAATAAAATGTAGTGAGATTTCAACAACTTTGCCACTAAAAAAAATTTACATACTATGGCAAAGTGGAATAATTTGGGCAAAAAATGGTTTGATGTATTTTTTCTTACAAAGAAAATCCGTACAGGAGCCTCTTGGACGATGCGCTGTAGAGTGTTTTGTTCATAACGAAGGGTGAACCGGCCCCTCCTGGGGTACTGAATTTACGCTGGATTTTGCCGTCTTTGAGAGACAAGCCAACGACTTCGTTGCCCTGATCCAACCAGGCTAGGTCGTTGTGTACATAGGGGGTGTTGAATATGGTGTTCCTGCCTTGAAATTTCCAAAGCGGGGCTCCGCTAGAAGAATACATCAGAACCGTCTGGTCCGAAAGACCGACTAGAAGATTTTGTCCGCCTTGCATTGTGACGGCTTGCATCGACACGATGGATGCTTCCAATAGTATTTGAATGGGTTCCTTGGTGGAATCTGCGGTGTTGTAAAGGTAGAGCTTGTTGTTGCCTGTGGCTATAGCCAATTTATCGTCGACGTGGGCGATAAAAGATATGCTGCTTTGCAACTTGACACCGTTGTTTCGGATAAGGCCCGAACCATCCCACAGATGTACGATGTCGCCTTCTAGGCTAGCAAGATGCAGGTCTTCGTTATCCTTGACAAGTAAAAAGGGAATGGAAAAAACTTTGCGAGACCATGCCAGTTTTCCTTCGGGCTTGAGCACCTTGAGCAAAAAGCCGTTCCAGGTGGAAACGTAGATGGCATTGTTGTTAATTTGTATGTTAAATGCCTTGCCGGGAAGTTTGATGGAGGTCTGTATTCCGTCTTTGTTCAAATCGAAAAGATAAAGGGTGAATCCAGATACAAGGGCGAACGTATTTTCGTCGCTTGCCATTACGGGGCTGTTGTCCATTTTAGAAAGATTGCGGCTCCACTTGAATTCCCCCGTTTCGGCATTGACGCAAATGAGTCTTTCGGCGGCGGGATCTACGGTGTAAAGGTTCTTTTTGGAACCGAACAGTTGAGGGTATTTCGTCTTGGGGGAAATGTTCAAAAGACTTACGAACTTTGCCCCGATGACTTTACTGTAACGGTTGAGAATAATCGGAGTTGCGTAGGGATTACTTACGGAATGGCGTACGGCTTCGGACCAGGCTTTTTGCTTGTCCTTTTCGGCACCGTTGTTGTTTTCCAAGTAAAGGGCCTTGAAAAGCCAACCTTCTGCATTGCCCGGTTCCAATTTGAAAAGTGAATCTAAAATGCTGGGGACGGCGTTCCAGTCTCCGTTTTCAACACGTGTTGCTGCCTGCTTAGCGAGAATTTCAGAAAGCAGAGGCCTTTTGCCATAGTAGTGCGGGGCTATGCTTTGTAGATGCTTGTTGTCAAAGATCAGGTAAATATTTTTACCGGTGCGGATGGTGTTCGATACGATCGGCTTTGCAAAGTTGAAATTCCATAGTGGGCGGAGAAGCGTGTCGACTACGGTTAACGCACCTTCGTTGGTGAAAAGTCCAAGGGTCCCTTGGGCCAGTTCCTGGATGTCGGCGGCATCGCTTCGAATGGAGGATTGCGCGAGCCCGGTTTCTTTATCGAGTAGAACAACCTTGCCAGAAGCCTCAAGTACAACGACTCGGTTTTCGAAAGGCATGATAGTTTCGACATTGCTGAAATTGGCTTTCCACAAGGGCGCCGTGCTGATTTTGGGTTGGTAGCAGAATAAAGTGTTGCCTGCCAATAGCAGAATGCTTTTTTTGATGATGGAAACTTTTTTGATAGGCTCGAATTGACTGATGGTGTATTGCTCGTTGGCGTCTTCGTCCGAAATAAAATGGAGAGTGTTGTCGGGGCAGTTTAAAATGTAATTGCCGGTCACCGCATAAAAAGTTTCGATTTTGCAGTTGCTGAACTTCTCGTTGATTTGACTTTTTATCCCTTTTTTGTTTAGAAGCGTGAGGGTATGTGGGCTTTGGACAAGTGCGTTGTCGCCCCTAGTGAAAATACTTGTGGTGGCTTCTACTGGGAAAACTTTTTGAACGTTGCCGTTGCTTAGGGATTTAAAGTGCAGACTGTCTTTTTCGGCGCCCTGGTACCAAATGCCCTGGTCGTCGATGTCGAGAATTTCGATGTCGTTGTCCACCTGGAATTTTACAGGAACCAGGGTGTCGGCGGTAAATTTCAGGATTTTGTTGTTCTGCAGTAAAAGGTAGGTCGACGAACCAGAAAAAATCTGCTTGATGCTGGACGGTAACGTTATGTTTTTGCGGAGTAGCGATTCGTTGACTCGGCTGGTTTCTGCCTCGCGTTCGGCCAGCCAGTACGCCTTGGACGTTTCCTTGGAGTTGTCGAGACTTTGCCCGTAGTAAAAGTTGGCCGAGGATCGGTTGCCTTTTAATTCCTGGATTTTGCCCAGGTAGAACATGGCTTCCTGCTTGTCGTCGTTGTCGCCTTGGTTTGCAATCTTCTCAAGGATGCGGACCGCTTCCTCGGTTTCGCCTTTCATTTCAAAAAGATAGATGGCTTCTTGCAGGGAATAGGCCATCTTGCCTGCCCACAAACTGCATGGGACGGCAAAGAGTACCAGGAACAACACCGCAATCGCGGTTGTTGCCATGGAACTGTATTTTTGCCGTCTCTGAAACATGATGCTATGCGTCGAACTTGTATCCGGCGCCTCGAATAGAAAGGATAATCTTGGGATTGGCCTGGTCTTCTTCCAGTTTCTTGCGCAGGTTCACGATGTGGTTGTCGATTGTGCGTGTGGAGGGCATGTTGTCGGGGGTGTAGCCCCAGATGTCCTGAAGCAAGTCCTCGCGGAGCACTACTTCACCGCGGTGCTGCCAGAAGTACTTGAGAATCTGGAATTCACGGGACGACATTTCGAGCGGCTCTCCGCCCTTGGTCGCTTCGTATTTCTTGAAGTCCAGATGGATGTCGGCGAAGTCGATGGAATCCTGTGAAACGGGCGCAGCTTCCACTTGCGGAGTCGTATCGGCTCGGCGTAAAAAAGCCTTGACTCGAGCGAGGAGTTCCAGAATGGAGAACGGTTTTGTGACGTAGTCGTCGGCACCCATTTCGAGGCCGGCCACCTTGCTTGTTTCTTCGGTCTTTGCGGTGAGCATGATGATGAAGCAACCGGGGTGCTTTTTGCGGATGACTCGGCATACTTCGAATCCGCTTTTCTTTGGAATCATCAAATCCAGCAAAACCAGGTGAGGTTCAAAGGAGTCGGCTTTTGCAATGGCTTCTTCGCCGTCGCAGGCAGTCTCGACTTCGTAGTTTTCCAGTTCGAAGTTGTCCTGGAGACCGAGTCGAATAATTTCTTCGTCTTCTACGATAAGGATTTTGTACTGCATGGTTAGTCTACCTTCTTGAATTTAACGGTAAAGGTGGAGCCCTTCCCGGGTTTACTTGAAAGAGAAATTGTCGCCTTGTGGGTTTCCGCGACGCGTTTTACAATGGCAAGCCCAAGGCCGGACCCTTTTGTACTTCGTGTCATTTCGTCGCCCACTCTATAAAAATCATTAAATATATTTTTTTGCTCCGAGAGAGGTATGCCAACGCCTGTGTCGGCTACGGAAAATACGCCGCGTCCTTCTTCGTTGTAAACATTAATGGTAATTTCTCCGGGGGCGTTCGTGTACTTGACCGCGTTTTCGATGAGGTTCTGTGCTAGGCTGTAAAGGGCGGTGTAGTCGCCCATCACCAAAACGTTGGGCTCGAAGTGCGTGTGGAATTCAAGTCCTTTTTCTACGCCAATGTCTTCGACGGCGTCAAATACCTTCTGGGCACAAATGGAAAAATCGAATTTTTCCCATTTGAACGCGCGCTTGCCATGTTCCATGCGGGTGTAACTCAAAATTGCGCCTATCAAGTTTTCCAGTCTCGAGGCTTCCTTGCCGATAAGGCCAGAATATTCCTGGACCTTTTCCACCTTTTGCACACGGCCGCGAGCCATCATTTCGGCGAACATCTTGATGGAGGTGAGCGGAGTCTTTAATTCGTGCGAAACGCTGGAGAGGAAGTTTGCTTTCATGGCTAAAAGTTTATGTTCCTGCGCTATAAATCGAAGCATCAGGAACGATCCCAGAATGACGGTAATCAAGGCGAACAGGAGCAAACCGTACATCATGAACATGCGCTGTCTGGATTCCCGACGGATTTCCTTGACATCTTTTTCGTACAAGGAAAATTCCCAATCGCAGGCGTCGCTGATTCGCTCCTGGGCGAGAACTGCTGCGCTATCGGGGATGGCGCCTAGCAATGTCCTGTTGTTTTCGTCGACAATGGAGAATGGAATGTTTTTCCAACTATTGGCTGTGGACCTGATTTTTTCGAGAATCCTGTTTTGGTAGGCTTCGTTGTCGATTTTTGCTATCACGACCTGGTTTCCGGACAAGTACGGGTAACTCATTTTGAAAAGGGTTGTGGGGCCGTCGGTCCGGTACAGGATTCCTTCTTTGGAGGCGTATTCGTTTTCGAGAAGTTCAGCAAAAAGGTCTTTGTAGTTCGAAAGAATGTCCATGTAGCCTAACTGGTGGTTGAAGTTGGAGCGCAAGTTCCAGAATGCTTCGCGCTTTTCCTGGCTAAGGTCTTCGAACGAAAGAATTTGGGTGAAGGCTTCCTCGAAAAAGAATTTTGCCGATGCAATGTTTTCGATGTGCGAATCCTGCAGAAATTGCGCAAGTACCGACAGGCAGTATTCCTCGGCTTCCTGGTGCTTTTTCTGTTTCACGAGAATTTCAAAATGCAGAAGGTTTACGGAACGGGTGAGGTCGGCATGCAGGTAACCTTGCAGGTGAGGGTGCTGCTCTAGAATTTTGAGCAGGCGCAAGGCTTCGGCGTAGTTGCCGCTCTTGTACGAAAGCCTGATGAGGCCGAGAATGTTCTGTACCTGCTCGTTTCGCGTTTCGAACGGTGAATGGAGCATCCGTAAAGATCGAGCTATGTAGTTCTGCTCGGAGACCGTGGAACCTTGCTCTTCGCGGAACAGTTGCTGTTCAACGAGGCTGGCCTGGACATCGGAGTAGTCGGACGACTTGTAGAAGTGCCTGGACGAAATGTCGGGGTAGACCAGCTTGTTGTCGTTGTACAGGAAAATGGCTTCGATGCCGTTTACGTCTTTGAAAGCGGTGGCGTTGCCGAATTCCAAAAGGCTCCGGGGCTGTTCGTACAGGAACAGCGATGCTGCCTTGGTTTCTTGGTAAATCTTGTCCTGCTCTTTTTGGACTATGTCTTCCACTTCTTTCTGGAAGGATGCACGGTTTTCGTCGAACGCCTTTTGTGCAAGGAAAATTTCGTTTTGAATGTTCCTGAAACTCAAAAACGAAAGAATTGCCGTAGGCAGTACAATGCCTCCGGCAAAAAGGACAAAAAACAAAAGATTGTTCTTGGAAAACTTTATCGCCATGCCGCCTCGCTACAAGGGGAGGCTAGCCGATAAACTGGGGAATAGCAATATGAGTACGCTACTCCCCATAAGGAGAGTCACAATGGAGAAAGCCGCTGCGGCTATTATGACTAGGGCCTTGGTCACTTCTTTAAATTTACGGAATGGGTTACAGATACTTGGTGTCCGGTCTCGACCCTGCGGTTGTTTGAATAGAGTTCACGGACAAGAACGGCGGATTCCGTGCCTGCGGCTCGTGCGATAATGCCTCGGCCAAGAAGTCTAGGCGGTATGGACTTGTCTAGGCGGTCCCTTTCCCAGATGGCGACGGCGTCACCCGTGTTGAAGTTGTCGTTGAAACCCTTGTCAATAAGAACGTAGGAGTAGGCGCCGATAACGAGCATGGGGTCGATGGCGTAGCGAATGGTGGCCATGTCTTCCATCTTGGCTTCCTTAACGTTGGTGTAGCCGGTGGCGTTAATGGGCTCGAAAGGCATCTTCAAGCGGGCCTTGGCAGATGCAATCTTGATTTCGCGGAATGTCTGCACAATTTGTGCGCGGGAAAGTGTATCGCCCACAGCAGTAATCTTGGCGATACCGCTAATGCGAATCAGTGCGAATTTTTCGAACGAGGAACCGGACTTTGCGGGGACGTTGATGACGCGGGCGTCAAATATTTCTACCAGGGCGCCCTTCTTTGCCTTTATGCTAGTGTTCTTTCCGATGCCAACGACAACTTCGGTCTCGGGCATGTGGATGAGCGGTTCCTTCTTTTCGCCAGAGCGGATAGTGAAGAACGAACTGTCGTTTTTGAGGGAATCGATGGTGTAAATATATGGGGCGTGCATCTGGTAGTACCCGTTAAAAATCTTGGGTTCCGGACGCTTGTTATAGAAATAGGAATCCTTGGGTTTGACCTTCTTTTGCTTTTTGTCGCGGTTGCGGAGGTCGCCGAGCATGTTCTCGAAGTTGCCATCACGTCCATCGGCGTCGTCGCAGCCAACGGCTGTAATGCCTTTGGGTAGGTTGGAATCTGCGACAGCAGTGACGCAGGGGTTCTTTTTGGCGGCTTCCGGAACCTGAAGTACTTGTTCGTCGCGGATGCTATCGCCAAAGTAGATGGAGTCGCCCGGGTAAATCCAGTGCGGGTCCTGGATATGACGGTTGTTTTCCCAAAGGTCCGGCCATGCGAAGGGGTCGTGCAGGAATTCATCGCTCAAGTCCCAAAGGGTATCGCCATCCTTGACGATATAGGCCGAAGCGATTAGGGCGGAAATGCCCAGGCATAGTGTCGCACATTTTAAAAATCGCATATTAATCCTTGTAACTCTTTGAACGTTAACGAGTTATGTAATAATTTAATCTTTTCTTTGCCTAAAAGTAGGGGTCATTTGGACAAAATGAGGAATATTGCCCTCTTTTTGGCCGTTTATGCGCTCTTTCGGCCTCTGGACGTTACGAGATTTGACCTTTAGGGCTGGATTTTGGCTCAAAAGGCCTGCTCGGTCGGGAACAAAGAGCAGCAAAAGTTCGAATTTCCCGCTGCCCGGTTCCAGGTAAAGGGGAATGTTCTTGCGCAAAACGTAGCCTTCCCGACGGAAGTGACGGATTTCCTTGGCTGCAATTTCGAGGTCGGAAACCTGCAGTAGAATGCGTTCGGGGCGAGAAAGCGCAGCGGCCTGCTCCACGCCTGCGGGGAGGGCTTCGCCTTCGGGCAGGTTGAAGTAGAAGGTCCAACGTCCTTCGTTTTCTTCTTTGTTGAAAAACTTTGCGAACAGGTTCGCGTCCAGGAGGCCACGGTGGAAACGCAGGTTGCCTTCGGGGAGGCTCCTGGAGTTGTAACGGGTGGATTGCATGGCCGATTCCCTGCAGTCCAGGGATTCCACCTGCGTGAAGCAACTGGAAAGGGAAGAGGCTACATAGGAACAACCCGAATAAAATTCAAAGAACTTGTCGCCTATGGCAGGGTGGATGGCGTCCTTGATGCGCGCCGGAAGGGCGAGCCACGCGTCTTTCATTCTTGGGGACCAGTCCAACACGTGCATGCAGAAACCTGTGCCTGCCAGCGGCACGAAGTCGTTGCCAAAGCAAGACCTGCAGTCGATACGCAACGAAGTCTTGGAGGCTGGGTTGAACAGATGGTCGGGTTGGCACTGCAACTGGTGGCAACTGATGACTTCGGGACAGGTGCGTTCCACAAAGTCCGAGAAAGTCTTGAAACCATGAGCGGAATTTTTGCCGTGGCAGTTGGCTTGCACCAGCAGCGCGAAACGTCCATCGCCCGTGGCGCGGAGCCATATTTGGCGAATGGCCTTGCGGAAAATGCGCAGGTGGTCCTTGTGAAGTTGTTCGTTGATGCGAACGACGACCTCAGGGACTTCCATGTCCTTGTTGGGTGCTTCTACGACAAGTTGGCTATGCTCGCCTTCCGTTTTGTTGATGATGCGCCAGTCTGAATTTTCGGGGAGGCAATCCTTGGTGAACCAGGCCTGGAATTTTCCGGGAATCTTTTCGTTTTCGGCCCAAGCGGCGAGTTGCTGCTTGATGTCGTCGAAGGACAAGTTCTTGCGTACGGCGGGCTTTGGCGCCGCCTTGACGGGAACGTCTTTTTCGGTTCCTCGGCTGCGGAACTTGCTTGCCACCATCTTTTTGGGTGCCTTGAGTTTGAGGCTCGCGTTGCGACTTTGTCTTGTGTACATATGGTTGTCGAAAAAAAGTTATACAATAAATCTTGGGTAAATCCAGGAACATTCCCTGGCGATCATCTTCGGGAACTCGCGGAACGAGCCGTTGATTTGGTACAGGTCCAAACTGCCTTCCACCGGAGAAAGCGACATTACGCTATCGGCACGGGAACTCAGGTAGGGATACTCGTCGTTGTTGCAGGCTGTCACCACAGCGCAACCGGTAAGGGCGATAATCGTGTCTATCATCTGCATCAGCATTTGGTGCGGAGAACCCGTCATGCGCATAGACTTGGGGTTGTGGAGCACTGCAGAAATCGGGTCGATGATAACAACGCGGTAGTCGTGGTTTTCCAGTTTCTTTGCGCCCTCGATGCGCTTGGCAATGAGTTGCGCAGTCTCGATGGGCGAAAGGGCTGTGCCGCGCAGGTTCAAAAAGCCGAACTTGGGGGTGCTTGCGTTAAGGCCGCGTGTGGAGCCTAGCAAGTGCAATCGGTTCAGGAACACGGAACGGGTGAGTTCAAAGTTGATGAACAAAACGTCATTGGAGGTGGTCGGGTTGCCGAACCAGTCTTCACCGTAGCAGATGGAGAGCCCGAGGTCCATGAGGGCGAGGGACTTTCCGCTTTTCGGAGGAGCCTTGAATAAGAAAAATTCACCTGTGCGCAAAACATTTTCTATGATGCTTGCGTCTTTTTTGGGAGGTTCTTCGCTATCGCTGGCAAGTTCCACCAAGGGCTTGCCGTCCAGGGAGTATTCCACCCACTCGCGCCATTCAGCAAAGTCCTTGGCGCCCTGCTCTAGGCCAATCAAGTATTGCTGTTTGCCACCGCGGAGCACGCCGGGCATGCGCGCCATCATGCAGGAGTTCTTGTTAACGGGGTCGACTTTGAAACCTTGTTCCTCCAAGGTCTTGAACAGGAAGTCTACGCGTTCGTTGTACTCGTCGATGTTGCTTGCGCCGATTTTCACCCAAGCCTGGGCGGAGTTTGCTCCCAACGTGTTCACGATGGCCGCGCACGGGAGGTTCAGCGCCTTGTAATAGGCGAGTTGCTTTGCCAACAGCATCTTCGGACTGTCGACAACGACATAGCGGTATTTGTAGGATTCGTCGGTCGAGCCTTCGGCGCCTTTGGTGGCGTTCACGCAGATAAGGGCGCCTTCCGGGCTGTCCAGGCTCTTCATGATTTTCGTGATAGCCGCATCTTGGCCGACAATATTGGACACCTTTTCGGATGTGCATTTCGGGGTGTCCGAAATTTTGAATTCAATTGATTCGTCGGGTTCGAAAACGGCTTCCAGGAGTTTGGCCAAATCTTTACGCCAGTCGTGGCTTGGCCAAGGAATGGAAAGGGCCTCCGGATCGATTTTGTGGTTCTGCAACAGGGTCAACGACTGGGTGTCGAGGCCCATGGCGAGCATCTGCTCCATGGAGAACATGCCGGCAGGCATCGGCGAAATAATTGTCGGTTGTATCGGGGCTGCGGCGGGCTGTTCGGGCATCGGAACGTCTTGACTTTTTTCTTCTTCGCGTTCGGCGGCTCGCTTTTCCGAAGAGAATGCGCGGCGCAGGATTTGTTCAACCTCGTTGGAGTCGAGTCCGTTGTCTCGTGCAACGCCACCCAACTGGAAACTGGCGTCCATAAAGGTCCAGCCTTCCTGCTGTGCAGCCTCGCCTGCTTTGTACAACTCGCTTTTGAGTTCGTTGCCGCTGTACTTGCTCTTTAAGAACTGGTTGATTATCTTTCTTGCGCTTTCCATAAGATGCCTCTTGTGAGTAGGTTTATGAATTCAAGATAAATTACTTGATGCGGAGCCTTGCGTATTCGTACAGCCCAAGGGAAAGGGCCACGGATGCGTTGTAGGAATGGGCCTCGGGCTTCATGGGAATGCGCAAAATGGCGTCGCATTGCTTTTTGATGAACGGCGGAAGGCCCACGTCTTCGCCACCCACGGCGATGACGGCGTGATTTGCAAAACAGAAATCGGCGAGGTTCGTCTCGGTGTCGGCGTCCAGGCCGAGAATCTGGTAGCCGGCCATTTTGAGTTCGCCAACTGCGGCTTCAAGATTGTCCGGGCGGCAAACTCGCATTTTTTCGAGGGCTCCGGCCGAAGTCCTTGCGACACTCGGCGTAATGCCGCACATCCCCTTTGCCGGAATGAGGAACAAGTCTACGCCCAGCGCGAGGCAACTGCGGATGCAGGCTCCAAGGTTGCGCGGGTCCTCGATGTTTGTGGCGACAGCAATCAGTTTGGGTTCTCCAGTGTCGCGCGCCTTGAAAAATTCCTCGCGCACGTCCATCCAGTTCAAAAGTTCTTTTTCGTTCATCAAGGCGACCACGCCCTGGTTCGGCCTCGCATAACTGTCGAGAATCTTGGAATCCACCTGCTGGACGTGGACGTGTGCACGCTTTGCCAACTTTTGAAGTTCGTACAGCTTTGGATTGCCTGACTGGTGCATGAAGAGTATGCGGTGGACCTTGAGCGGTTCCTTGGTCAGGAGTTCTGTGACTTCCTTGATGCCGCCGACTGCAACCTGCGGTGTGGCGTCTGCATCGCCCATGGCGGTCACTACGGATTCCGGCCTCGGACGGCTGCTCCCGAACTTGTGGTTGAAGTCCCGTTTGCCGAAACTGCGTCTGTGGTCTTCGTCGGGGTGCTCGCGATTGAAACGGTTCTCGTCAAAATTTGGCTTAGCACTGCGTCCGAAGTTGCGTTTGCGTTCGCCGCCGAATCCTCGGCGATTGTCGTCGTTATCGAAAATCATATACTAGTACCTTTCTTTGCAAGCAATGACCACATCCATTTTGATGTCGGTTTCTTTTTGCTCCAGAGGTTCGTTTGAAATTTGTGCGGGGGTGGCGATACCCGCCTTGTAGGCCTTGGGGAACTTTGCCAAAAAACGGTCATAGTAGCCCTTGCCGTGTCCTTGTCTTGAACCGTCCCAGTTGAACTTGACTCCGGGCACAAGGAAAATGCGAATTTCGTCTTCGAACTTTTTGAGTCCTTCACGAGGTTCCATGATTCCAAAATGGCCTTTGACTAAATCCTTCTTGAGATTTTCAATTTTGTAAAAATTCATGATGCCGTCGCCTTCGCAGCGAGGCAAAAGCAGGCGGCCCTCCAAGGCGAGTTCCTCGATGATGGGCATCAGGTTGGGTTCACCTTTCAGCGGGTAGAATGCTGCGATGTTCCTCGAGTCGCGGTATCCGGGAATGTCGTGGATTTGCTGCCATGGATCCTGGATGATATCTTCGCCGCGTTTTTCTCGGCGCTTCTTCAATACGAGGTCCACGATGGGACTGCTTCCGAAAACGATGGTCACCAGGACGAAAATGGCTATGCCGGCTAGAAGATTCATGGTCACTCCTCGCCAATGCGCTTGGCTGCCGGCAACTGTTCTTGCAGGATCTCGTTCCAGATTTTACGTTGCCAGTTCATCAGGTGGGCTTCGTCGTAGCGGGTCTCCCAGGGCATGTCGCCAGGGGCGGCGAGCCATATCAGTTGGGACTTGTTCGCAATCATCGACGGGTCCAGCGAAAGTTGCTCGGCCTTCATGTCGCGCCAAATTTTTAGCGCAATCAGCAAGTCGGAGTGGGGCACAATCTGCGGTGGCGGCGCCTTGGGCAGTTTTTCGGGCCATTCGGCTTCCGGGACGGCGACAGCCGCTTTCAGCATGGAGAGGAACGAATCGAGCCTGTCACCCTTGAAATTGCGGGGCAACTTGGGCAGGAATTTTTCGTCAACTTCAGGAAAACTTCTTTCTTGCGCCCGCACAATGGCGAGCATCAGTTCGGCAGGCATCACCTTGTAGGGCGGCCTGTCCAGGTTTTCGGCCTCTTTTTCACGCCATTCCCAAAGGTGCTTGAGAATGTTTAACGCGCAGGGACTGTAAATGCTGCTGCCGGTAATGCGCCATGGGTCCTTTTTTGGGGGCGCCGGATGGCGGGAATGCTCGATGAGCGCGTTGCACTGCTCGGTAAGCCAGTCCATGCGGTTGGCCGCCTGCAGTTTTTCGACCAGGATGGCGCAAAGTTCATGGAGGTAGAACGTGTCGTGTATGGCGTACTCGCACATTTCCAGGGGGAGCGGACGGATGGTCCAGTCGGCTCTCTGGTTTTCTTTCTTCAGTTCTTCGCCGAAGTATTCCCGGACAAGGTCGGCGAGGCCCAGATGGGGTTCGCCAAGCAGTTTCGCGGCGAGCATCGTGTCGAAAATGCACTTGGGGCTGAACTGGTAGGTCTGCCACAAAAGGCGAAGATCGTAGTCGGCTCCATGGAAAATCAGGGTCTGCATGGCTTTCGCCTTGAATAAAGGAGAAATGTCCACGTTGCAGAGGGGGTCCACGATGTAGTGATGGTCGCCGATGGTAATTTGGATAAGGCAAAGACGGGCCGTGTAGTGGTACATGGAATCGGCTTCCGTGTCGACCGCGGCCATATCGTAAAGTTCCAAGTCCGCGAGCAAATTCGCCAGGGACTCTTCGCTATCGACCAATATGTATTTTTCGTCTTGCATATATATAACGAAATGTAATTAAAAAAATGCGGATAAGTAGGAATATCGGCAATAAATGCTTGTTATTGTTGCTATCTTTAACATCATGAAAAAAGTATCCTTGACGGGCATCAAGCCCACCGGCACGCCGCATCTCGGCAACTATCTGGGCGCCATCCGCCCGGCCCTTGAACTTTCCAAGACCTACGACACAGTTTACTTTATTGCAGATTACCACGCGCTCACGACCGTGCAGAACGGAGCCGACATGCGCGCGAACATCTACAAGATTGCCGCCACTTGGCTTGCCCTCGGCCTGAACCCGGAAGAAGGCCTCTTCTACAAGCAGAGCGACATCCCCGAAATTTTCGAACTCAGCTGGGCACTCAGCTGCTTCACTCCGAAGGGCTTCATGAACCGCGCCCACGCCTACAAGGCGAAGGTCGAAGTGAACGCCGCCGCCGGCGAAGACCCGGACGCGAACGTGAACATGGGCCTTTACTGCTACCCGTGCCTCATGGACGCCGATATCCTCATGTTCAACGCAGATATCGTCCCGGTCGGCAAGGACCAGAAGCAGCACGTGGAATTCGCCCGCGATATCGCCATCAAGTTCAACAAGCACTTTGGAGAGGACGTGTTCACCATCCCTGAACCCGTGTTCCAGGAAACCACAGGCGTCATCCCCGGCCTCGACGGCCGCAAGATGAGCAAGTCTTACGACAACGTCATCGACATCTTCCTCGAAAGCAAGGCCTTGAAGAAGAAAATCGGCAAGATTGTGACGAACTCCCAGGGTATCGAAGAACCGAAGGACCCGGACGCCTGCAACGTGTTCCGCCTGTATAAGTTGTTCGCAACGCCCGAACAGACCGAAGCCCTCGCTGCACGCTACCGCGCAGGCGGCATGGGCTGGGGACATGCGAAGGCCGAACTCCAGAGCGTGCTCGAGGAACACCTCGGACCCGCCCGCGAAAAGTACTTCTACCTCCTTAGCCACACCGAGGAAATCGACAAGATTCTCGCCTACGGCAAGGAAAAGGCCCGCGCCAAGTCCATCCCCATGATGCAGAAGGTCCGCGAACTGCTGGGAACGTATTAGACCATTAAATCGCTAAAATTGGACTCCAAATTCACGAAAAGTGGAATATGGAGTCCATTTATGCCATTTTGGGGTTTATCATCCCGGATTTCTCTTTCTCACGTGTCATCATGGATCTTCTCTAGAATATCAAACGTATAATCTACGCAAAAGTTGCGTAGATTACGTGTGATTTTTTTCAATCATTACTTTTTTTTATCTGCAAAAATATTTTTTTTTGTTATTTTTTTATTGCGGAATAACATTTTAGGCTTTTTAGCCCATTTTGCATGAGTCAAGGAGGATTTATGCTGAAAAAATGCACGTTTAGGTTCTTGTTTACGGTTCTCGCCATGGCTGGAGTGAGCGCGGCGGCTACGATAACGCCTGTAATACCAAACAAAGATGGCGATAACTGCTATTTGATAAGCGATGCTGCCGAATTGTACGGATTCGCGGCCATCGTGAACGGAACCATTGAGAACCGTGACGCAGAACCTACCGCCTGTGGCAAGCTTGACAAAGATATCGTGGTGAATACGGGCGTGTTGACCTTGGCCGGTGAACTGAATAAAGCCCCCGAAGGAGGCTTCATAGATTGGACCCCGATAGGAACGGCTGATAATGAATCGGCTGATAATTGGTTCAGTGGTACGTTTGATGGCCAGGGCCATACCATTAGCGGATTGTATTTTAATGACCATGAAGAAGGTCTTTATGTTGGCTTATTCGGTTATATCGGCTCTGCTGAAGAAACGGTTTCTATCAGCAATGTCGGTATAGAAGATTCCTACTTCAACGCGCTATCTGCTGTTGGCGGTGTTGTTGGCTGGGTTGAAAATGTTGCATTGAACATGGAAAATGTGTACAATGCAGCGGTTGTCGTGGGTGCTTCTTTTGTTGGTGGCGTTGTTGGCTTTGTTGGTTTTTATGATCCATTATTGACTTTAAATATGGTCAATGTTTATAATGTCGGCTCTGTAAATTGCGATGATGAAGAACAAGCAGGTGGACTTGTCGGTTATTTTTCGGATGCAGAGGACACTAAGATTACAATCAAGAATTCCTACAACTATGGAACCGTTGGCGGTGGTAATTCCTTGGTAGGTACGGTGGAAAGTGATTACGAAGACGCTGTAATTGAAACAAATAGCTTCTACCTCGGTTCTTCGAGCAGTGGTGTTTATGGTGAATTCAAGTCCGCTACCGACTTCTCCAACGGTACGGTTTATGCCGCATTGCACAGTGCCGAGGATGGCGAAGTGTGGCGCCAGTATAAAAACGATGCATATCCGACGCTTGTGGCAAAAACTGGTACTCCTATGCATACGGTCGTTTTGCATTACTCCGAAACTGATTCTGTCGCGATTGCTTATACGGAAGGCGAAATGTTAATGCTCCCGAAAAAACTCTCAGATGAGAGTATCCTCATTTGGTACAAGGATGTGAATTTGTCTGGCTCTTCTTATACGCTAATTGCCAACACGGAAAATGGCGACCTGAATTTCTATGCGAAGGTTATGAAACTTGATGACGACGGCTACTACGAAATCGCCAATGCGGATATGCTGTTCAAGTTTGCAGAATTGGTGAATACGCAGAATTCTACGTACGGTTCCGCAAAAGTCAAACTCACAGAAGACATCGTGGTGAACCAGAATGTGCTGAAAAATGCGTCGGGCGAGTCGTGCGTTAATGATGATGGCTCATATAATACGACAACATGTCCGGACCTCCGCGAATGGACTCCGATAGGAGAAGGTTCGTATTCGTTCAATGGCTCGTTTGATGGCCAAGGCCACACCATTTCGGGATTGTATATAAATGAACCAGTGTTGTCTAGTTATGGGTATAATGCTTTGTTTGCCAATGTGGGTGGAACTTCTGTGACCATAAAAAATGTGGGTATAGAGGATTCCTATTTTTCAGGACACCGATATGTCGGTGGAATTGTCGGACGCTCAATTGCCAGTTCTTTGATTATAGAAAATTGCTACAATGCCGCAACCCTTTATGGAATATATGGCCTTGGAGGTCTTGTTGGAGAACTTAATTCAGGTGATAACTCTTTGACAATTGAAAACAGTTACAGCTTTGGAACTATAAAATTCGATACTTCCAGTGGTGGCATTCCTGGACAGACGGGGGCTTTAGTTGGGGAAGATCAGAGAAAAACAGAGGTGCTTAATAGTTTCTACCTGGAACAAGAAGGTGTTGAAAGCAAATATGGTACTGCTGCTTCCAGTGAGGCTTTTGGCGATGGTACTGTGGCTTTGCTTTTGCATGGTGATGGTGCTTCTGTTTGGGGACAAAAAGTGGGGACTGATAGTCATCCGAATTTCTACAAGGGTATAGAAGGCGCTACTCCGAGTGAAAATGGTCCTGGCGTTATCACCGGAGGCCCTGCCACTCCTCTTGTAACCTTGACGTATCCGGATGGATCCGATTCCACATTTACTTATGTGGAAGGTTGGGGTGCGAAATTGCCAGAAAAGGATAAAGAAGGAAATGATGTTATTTGGTACGATGAAAATAATTTGTTTTATATTGACGTCTCTTCAACTGCCGACGGTAATTTGAATTTACATGCTGTTGTGTTCCAGCCTGGAGATGATGATGTTTACGTGATTTCTGATGCGGCCTCACTTTATAAATTTGCGGCAATTGTCAATGGTGGTAATTCTACCGCTAAGGCCAAACTCGAGAATGACTTCGTCGTGAACGAGAACGTGCTTGCCACAGCGGGCGGTGTGTCGAATGTCGATGCTACGACCGGCGACTACATTGGAACTACAACCGGCCTCCGCGAATGGACTCCGATTAATAACTTCAATGGTACGTTTGATGGCCAAGGCCACTCTATTTCCGGATTGTATTTCAATGATGAAAATGTTTCAAATGTCGGCCTGTTTGGTTCTACCTTGGAAGATGGTGAAGACGCCTCTATCAAGAATGTAGGTGTTGAAGACTCTTATTTCAGAGGTAAAATGAATGTTGGGGGCATTTTGGGTTACGTGGAAATTGGTGCTATAGCAAACATTAAAAACGTGTACAATGCGGCTGTTGTCGTTGGTTCCGACTATGTTGGAGGCATTATCGGTTGTGATTATGGCACTGAGTCGCATGTGGCTAATGCTTATAATGTTGGGTCGGTGCTTGGTGATAATTGTGTCGGCGGTATTGTAGGCTATAATTACAGCGATAATGAGTCCTCAATTGAAAATTCCTATAACTACGGAAACGTTTCTGGTAACAGTGATGTCGGTCCGTTGGTTGGCAAAATGGAAGGATATCTCTCCGTCACCAACTCCTACTACCTTGGCGATGCTGAAAATGGCGATTACGGCACTAACATGACCTCCACCGAATTTGCAAATAGAACGGTGCTTGACGCATTGAATCCTGCTGAAGGTGATGCCGTTTGGGAACAGGGTGAAGATTATCCGGTCTTGCTTGTGTTCTCTAACTCTGATGATGAATTCAAGCCCAATGCTGACGGTTACTATGAAATCGCAACGGCAGACGATCTTTACAAGTTCGCTGAAATCGTGAATAATGGAACGGCTGTGGGTAGTGGAACGGAACTGGGCGTTAAGGCAAAACTCATTGCGGACATCTGTGTGAACGCTTGTGGCGAAGGCGAAAGCGTGCTTGGGACGGATAATGCGAATGTCAATGCTACTACAGGCGAATACACCGGTACCACAACCGGCCTCCGCGAATGGACTCCGATTGGAAATGAGGATAATCCGTTTAAGGGCTCGTTTGATGGCCAGGGCCACACCATCAGCGGTCTGTATTTCAAAGATATTAATGCTGAAGAAGCAGGTTTGTTTGGCGATGTGAATGGAACAGTCTCCATCGATAACGTGGGTTTGGTGGATTCGTACATCAAGGCTGGATTATATGCAGGCGGTCTTGTTGGGTATGCTCAAGGCTCGTTGACCATAAACAATTCCTACAATGCAAGTTCTGTGAATGCTCCGGGCCAAACCTTTGGAGGCCTTGTTGGTGCAGCCAGTCTAGGTGGTAGTTCCTTGGCTATAAGCAATTCGTACAATGTTGGCCCGCTGAATGGTAAAGGATATGGCGGCGGTCTCGTTGGGTTTGCCAATGAATTGGTTGTCACCAATTCGTACAATGCGGGATCCATATATAATAGTGAAAATGGCGCTTTTGTTGGTGGCATAACTTCCTTGGTGAACGGTGCTACAACTATAACTAACTGCTTTAATTATGGCGTTATTAGTTATCCTTCGAATATTAGCGTAACAGTGGATGATCTTGTTGCTGAAGTCGACAATAATGCCGAAGTAACGGTAACCAATAGCTTCACTATCGGTGAAAGTGTATTTGATGGCGCTACGAAGGTGACTTCCGATAAATTCTCCGACGGTACGGTGCTCATTGCGTTGCGTAGTGGCGAAGGTGGTTACGTTTGGGTGCAGGCTTCTGGCGACAAGTACCCGTCCATTGATATCAACGCGACGAGTGTCAATACCATCGTCCTTGACTGGACGTCTGCTGCCTACAGCACCACCCTTGCTGACGAGGGATACATGGCTGGTGCCGTGGTCGTCGTGAAGGGCGGCAAGCAGTTCTATGCCGATGGCAAGATTTACGAGGGCATCCTTTCTGCGGAACAGGTCGCTGCAATCGGCGATAACAAGCTCTACCCGATTAGCGGCGTGGAACTTGAAAATGTCAGTGGCAAACTGGTTGCGACCTTAGATGGCGACTCCAAAGAATCTGTTATGATTCCAACGGATGTTGCTGTGGACAAGGTTATTTATAAGCGTGATGTTTTGAATAGCACTTATGCGACTATTATGCTTCCGTTCTCGGTATCGTTGACTAATCTTAGTGACTTTACGTTTTACAAGTTTGCAAGTATGGCTGAAAATAAAAATGGCTATCGCTATGTGGCGCAAGTTTCTTGGGTTAAAGATATGCTAGAGGCAAATACTCCGTACATCATGGTGCCGAAGAACAGCGTCAGTGAAATTCAATTTGAAGCTGGTGCTAGTGCGAAGTTTACTCTCAACACGACCACCGGATCTCGTAAAGTGTCTACTGAGGATGGCGCTTGGGAAATGACGGGTGTCTACGAATACAAAGTCTGGGAAGAAGGAAACACGGAACTTGGCCGGGCATACGGCTACACTGCCGCATCGGCGGACGGCTACAAGATTGGTCAATTTGCAAAACTTGGTGCAGGTGCATCCATCCAGCCGATGCGCATGTATCTGATAAAGACGTCCAAGTCTGCTCCGCTTGGACGGCCCGGTTTGTCTGGGGCTTTCGCTCAAACCAATGACTTGCCCGAGACTATCGGTATTGAAATCGTAGATAACGAGGAGCAGACGATGCTTGTCAATCGTATCTCCGTTGTCCCGACGGTTGTCAAGTCCAACTGCTGGTTTGACATGAAGGGGCGTGCTCTCGGTGGAAAGCCGACGACCAAGGGTACATACTATTACAACGGTAAGAGAGTTATTATTAAGTAGGTAAACGATGGAAAAGAAAGAATATCAGTCTCCAAAAATGGAAATTGTTAACATGCCTGCTTTGGGAAATTTGTTGGAAGATTCAGGTCATATTCCAATAGAATGTGTGGGTGAATGCCCTGAAGATTCTCAGGAATAGTCCTCTTCCGTTCCTTCCTAGTCCAGCATTCTGCAGAATGACTGGACGCTGAACGCTTCGTTCTGGGCGAAGTTGTCGTGGAGAATTTCCATGACTTCTTCGCTGTATTCCACCTGTTTTGAAAGCAATTTGATGGCGGCGATTCTCGGGTCGACCTTCGTTTTGTTTCCGGCAAGTTCTTCGCCCGCAAGTACGGTTCCGTATTCCTTCAATATAATCCAGAAGAAAATGGCGAATTGAACCTTGCCAATGCTGTCGCCGTCGAACAGCGATTTCGCGTAGTAGCGGAACAGCGTGTAGGCGACAATTTTTGCCCCGTCTTCGTCGCTGAAGAGGTCTCCGCGGCGGTTCCCTTTGATTTGGTCGGCGTTCTCGGTAACCGCCTTGTACGCCGTGCACCAGGCGGGGCCGAAGCTTTCCCCTTCTCCTAGAATGTCAATCCATGCATGGCGGATTTTTGCAATGTCCGCGGTGTGGCGGGGTGTGTTTTGCTCGTCGATTCCAGATGTCTCGACGGCGTATTCCAAGAGCATTTGCAAGCGCTTGTTCAAGGGGATTTCGCGTTGTTCCAAAATTCTGAACATGTTGTCGCGCTCGGCGAAAATTTGGTCGCGGGCTTCCCGGACTTCGTCGGGAATCTCGTCTACCGCTTCGTCAATTTCGCTTTCTACAAATTGTAAAACCGGCGTAGTTTTTTTCACTGTACTCGGCGTTCCCAGTAGTAATCGAACGCCTTCTTCGCAGCAGAGTCCGATTCCTTGCTCCTTCACGTCGCCGTAGACTTCGACGAACCTGGGGTGTTCTCTGCAGATGTCACAGAGTGCGTCTTTTCCTAGGTTCTTGTAGATTTCGCAGAGCCCGCATTTGTCTAGGAACGGGCAGCGGTCGCCTGGCAAAAGGCAGAAATGCCCGTCGCAGATATTTGCTCGCAGTCTGTCCCCGAACTCGCTTTTGACTGTGCGGTATTTTGCGAGGGTTTTCTCGTCGATGTCAATTTCCCACCCGACGCAGCAAGTATCAGTGCATTTGTCGGCGATACAGTGGAATTTTTTGTAGAAATCTGGCGTGCGGAGTAGCATGGCGTAAAACTAGTTATTTATATTATTCGTGTGAAAAACGTTTTTCTTTGGATTTGCTGCTTTGCACTTTCGGCATTTGCCGCCGAAGTGTCTTCGGCGGATTCTACGGTGGCTTCTGGACCGAATATTGCGTTGACTCGGTCATCGGTGTATTTGGGCAAGGGAGTTTCCATCGGTGTGGCTGGTGGTGTTTTTAACCCGACGGAAGATTGCGATTGCCTTGGGGTTTGGCAGGCCCAGTTGGAATACTTTTACTCGCCGAGAGTTAGCGGTGGTCTGGATGTGCGCTTTTTTGGAGGTGATCTCGACAGCGACGTGATGATTCTTTACCAGCGCTACAGGATGAACGTCCGGTTCCATTTTCCGTTTAATCGACTGGATTTTTTCGCTTCGCCAGTGATTGGCTTGGAAACTACGGATATTGAGGAATTCCGTGATGAGTGGGACAATCGCGAAGATCGCTGGTGGAAGCCGGGAGCAAAACTTGATTCCGTGGACAGGGAAAAAAGTTGCGAAAAAATGTTCTCGCTGGACGGCTTTTCGATTGGGGCCGAATTGGGTGCCGGTTGGCGTTTTTCACGTTTGTGGGGACTTACCGGCGGCGCTCTTTACGAGTACAATTTTTCAAGGACGCATCTTTTGACTCTCTCCCCAGGCGTGGCGTTTAATTTAAGAGATGTGTGGGGATGGGCCAGTCGCACCCTTTTGTCGTCGTGGATTACGTTGGAATTGAATTTTCATCGGTATTTTAACCGGGGAGTTCCCGATTGGGGATCAGCCGGTTTTATTGGCTTGCAGATTGGCATTTGATTGCCTGCTATGCTTTATATGACTATATTTGTGCTGTCTAAATTTTTCAATAAGGAAGCTAACAATGGCTAAGAATGAATCCAAGAAGAAGGTTGTCCTCGCTTACAGCGGCGGACTTGATACATCCATCATTATCCCGTGGCTCAAGGAAACCTACGACGTTGAAGTGATTGCTTTCGCCGCAGACCTCGGTCAGAACGATTTCCCGGACGCTAAGGCCCTCGAAGAGAAGGCTCTCAAGACCGGTGCCAGCAAGTGCTACGTTCTCGACCTCAAGAAGGAATTCCTTGAAGAATACGTTTGGCCGACCGTCCGTGCCGGTGCCAAGTACGAAAGCACCTACCTCCTGGGAACCTCTTTCGCTCGTCCGCTTATCGCCAAGTACCAGGTGAAGATTGCCGAAAAGGAAGGCGCCTACGCTGTTGCTCATGGTGCAACCGGTAAGGGTAACGACCAGGTCCGTTTCGAACTGACCTACGCCGCATTGAACCCGAAGCTCGAAGTCATCGCCCCGTGGAAGGATCCGCGCTGGACGTTCCACAGCCGTGAAGACGCTATCGACTACGCCGCTGCCCACAAGATTCCGCTGAACGGCATCTCCAAGAAGAAGATTTACTCCGAAGACGGTAACCTCTGGCACCTTTCCCACGAAGGTGGCGTTCTGGAATTCCCGGAACAGGAACACAAGTACGAATTCCTCAAGCATACCAAGACCTTTGAAAAGGCTCCGAACAAGGCCGACCACGTGACCATCGGTTTCGAAAAGGGCAACCCGGTTTCCATCAACGGCAAGAAGATGGGCGCTGTGGAACTCCTCGAATTCCTGAACAAGATCGGTGGCGACAATGCCTGCGGTCTCCTCGATATCGTTGAAAACCGCCTCGTCGGCCTCAAGAGCCGCGGCGTGTACGAAACTCCGGGTGGCACCCTCCTTTACAAGGCTCACGAATGCCTGGAACAGCTCGTGCTCGACAAGGAAACTTTGTTCGAAGCCCAGAAGATGTCCATGACTTATGCAAACCTTGTGTACAATGGCCAGTGGTTCACTCCGCTCCGCCAAGCTATGGATGCCTTCTTTGCTGAAGTCAACAGCGTCGTGACTGGTGAAGTTACCCTCAAGCTTTACAAGGGCAACATCATCCCGGCCGGCATCAAGAGCCCGTACAGCCTCTACGACATGGGCCTCGGTGGATTCACCGATGTGGACATGTACGACCAGAAGGATGCAACTGGCTTCATCCGCTGCTATGGCCTTCCCTTGAAGACTCGCGCCCTCTTGCTCGGCAAGAAGACGAACGTCGACTTCGGCGGCGTCCCGAGTTTGAAGAAGTAATTGCTCGCGAGGCGTGCAAATAACTGCGCGTACTAAGCGCAGGTCAAACTTGCAAAAAATCCTCGGCTTTTGGCCGAGGATTTTTGTATTCAGAAAATTGTTTTTTTTGTATTACCTGATGGACGACTTGCAGGCGCCGTAACTTCCCTTGATGAACTGAGCGAACATTTTCTGGGCGCTTTCCTCGTCCTTGGCTTCCACCTTGGATTTCGAGGTGATAAAGTTGTCGTCGCAGGTTACCTGCTTTTCGTCGTTCGGGATGTCGTCTTTTTCGGGGCAGCGGCTGTCGTCCTTACTTGCGATGGGTTCGACCAAGTTAATGGTGATGGTGGTGCCGTCCAGCGTGTATTCTGTGACTCCGTCCTTGCCATCCTTGGTGAGGGTGTGCTTGTAGTGGGTCTCGGTGCTGTCGTCGACGGTGCAACTGATGCTTTCCATCAGGGCGACGTAGTCCTCGTAGTTCTTGCGGGTCTTGCCGTCCATCAGGTCGCAGTCTTCCTTGTGGAGGTTCTTCTTGTCCTTGAAGGCGTTCTGGTAGTATTCGTCAATCTTGCCGTCTTCCTCGAAGGAAATGTTGGTGTCTTCCTCGACATGGTTCTTTGAACTTGTTGTTATGGTGCATTCGTCCTTGATGCAGGAACCCTTGGTCTCGATGGTTTCGATTTCACCGGAGTTCTTGTTTTCGATGGTGAGCGTTTTTGTGAAGGTCATGCCTCCGTCGGCTTCTTCGAAAACGCATTTTACAGGGTCGGTCGGGCTCGGGGAAAGGTCCTTGTCGGTGGAACTGGAGGAATCGTCTCCGCAAGCCACGAAGCCGAATGTGGCGCAAATGCAAAGGATTGTGGATAACTTCTTAATGGACATGGAAAATCTCCTTGTTTTTTGAAGACAAATATATAAAACGGAATTAGCCGCTGTGAGGCCTGGCTGTGCTGAAATTCTTGTCTGTGATTAATTTCACAGATAAAGTTATTGAAACGGCTAAAGGTGAATCATGTAGCCGACTCGCCAAAGAATGCTTGGCTCGTCGTGGTTCTTGAAGTAGTAGATGGGGTAGCCCACACGTGTAAATATGCCGTATAGGTGAATTTCAATTTCTGCAGCGATGTCAAGGACTTCTTTGAAGTTGTACGGGTAAAGGTAGATGGCGCCGTTGGCGTCGTTCAGCGCCTGGTGCATTCGATTAGGGGCTTCGGCGTACTGGTATCCACCGCCTACGCCTATGTTTACGGAATAGGGTAGATGCCTGAAAAACGTCCAACTCAGGTTCCCGTGCACGCCGCACCAGTAGTCGTTCGGACCGTCGTGGGCCCCTAGTCCGTCAAGGCTGAAAATGAGCGCTTTGTAGCCAAGTCCCAAATGGAGCGATACTGGGGTGATGTTGCCGACGGAAACTCCACTGACAAAACGCCAGTTGGAAACTTGCTCCGCGGGTGGTTGGGCAAAGCAAAGGACGCTCCCGAGGAGAAGTCCGAAAATTGCATTTTTTATTTTTTTTGCCGTAATCACGCTGTAAATTATAGCAAAGTTGTGATGATAAACACGAATTTGGGGAGCGGAGACCCTTTGGACCTTTATAAATAAGGTATTTGTACTATCTTTTATGCATACAAACGGCCTTCTGGGTTCTACCTGGGCCATAAACAAAGGAAAGATATGAAACTGAAATCGATTCTCATGGCTTGCGCAACCGCATGTGCATTTGCCGCTCCTGCAATGGCCGAAGGTGGCATGTTCGAAGGCGCCCTTCCTGAAAACTGGACTGCCGACGTTGTTGCTGGTGTCAAGTACAACTTCTACAACTTCCACAACTGGCAGCAGGATGGAACTTCCAACTACACCTGGCTCGTGACCTACGATGCCGACGTGCAGGGCAAGTGGAAGGTGGCGAACTGGCGCAACCTGATTGACATCGATTTAGGACAAACTTGGACCGACGGTCTTGGCAAGCGCAAGTCTTCCGACAAACTTTTCTGGGAATCGATGCTGGACTTCAATATGACCGAAGTTCTCAAGCCCTACATCGGCAACCGCTTTGAAACGCAGATGATGGCCGGCTACGAATACTCCGAAGATGAAAACGGTGAAGAAGTCAAGACTGCCGTTTCTAGTTTCATGGACCCGGCCTACGAAACGCAGGTCGCAGGTATCGCCTATATCCCCAATGACATGTTCAGCCAGCGTTTGGGCTTTGCTAACCGCATGACCATTTCCGATGGTTATGGCTTTGCCGACGATAACGGCGCTGCCAAGATCGCCCGTGGCGATCGTAAGCACCTCAAGACCTTGAAGGATGAACCGGGTCTCGAATCCGTTACCGAATTCAAGTACAACCTCTCCGACATCGTAAGTTTCAAGTCCCGCCTGTGGGCCTTCTGCAACTTCGAAGGTGTCGAAGAAATCGACGGTACTTGGGAAAACCTCCTCTCCGTGCTTATCGCACCGCTTATCGAACTCCAGGTGGGTTACGACATGGCCTACGATATCGACCAGGACGAAGACGCCCAGTACAAGACGATGGTCCTGTTCGGAATCACTTGGCGCTGGTTTTAATTAGGCGTCCGCTCGAACGGATTAAAACTTGAAGAATTTAAGACCCCGGATTTTTCGGGGTCTTTTTTATTCGGGAAAATCCGTGCTCAATAGTTTTTCGAACCAGTCGTCGCGCTTTTTGCGGAGCGCTTCGAGCGAGGCGTCGTCGGCGCCGCTTTCGTCGCGGGCGCGGGTGAGTTCGCGGTAGCCTTCGAGCAGTTCCTTTGCCCTGGGGTATTCGCTTTCCATTTTTTCAAGGGAGGACTCAATGGCCTTGTCGGAGTAGAATCTCGAGATTCCTTCCAGGGTACGGGTGATGGCTGTCCGGATGTCCCCGTTTTGGCGGGCTTCGTCGGCTTCGGTGAATTCCAAGGGCTCAAGTCGGTCGATGAAGTCGCATTCCTCCACGTACAGCGCGTCGCATTCTACGTAGTTGGCTCTACGGTTTGCGAGGTCCAGTTGCCTTTGCAAAAAAGGACGGTAGCCGTTGTCGTCGAATTCTAGATTTTCACTATTGCAAAATTCCTTGAGGTTTTGCAAATTCCCTTCGGTGGGGTTGTTCAGGAGGCATTCCTTGAGTACAGTCATCTTGTCTTTGGGAAGCAGGTTTTTAAAGGATTCCGTCTGGGCGCTGTTCGCTTTTACGTGGAGCCAGAAAACCCTCAAAAGGATCAAAAAAATGGCAATTGTAAATAAAAGGGGTAAAGTCATGCCCCAAATGTACCCAAAAAGGAGTGAACTTGCCCCCCAAGTTCGTCTAAAGTCGATGTTTTTTGTCACCTAAAACCGACATTACGCTTTTTTACATAGTTTTTTCACTTACGCATTATATGGGTTTCGTTTTTTTGGTTTATATTTAGGGGGTATATGTTGGAACCTATACCTATATACACTATAGGTGGAGATTGGAATATATGAGAATGAAAAAGATTTTGGTTGCCTGTGTGGCCGTTGGCACTGCAAGTGGTTTTGCAGCGACCGTGAAATGTACTTCGGACCCTACAAAGGATTGCGCCGAACTTGATATTGTGGTCCGCGATTTCCAGGCGACTCACCCGGACTTTGAAAACTTCACGGAAGAAGCTTCCGTGAACCTGAATACCACGTGGCACCCGACTTACGTGAACGACCAGAACTGGATGACGAAGCGCAGTTCTGACGTTTATGGCTGTGCAAACGCCGACCCGGAAAATGGGCGTGACAATTCCCGTTTGGGTATGTACATCGGTACAGATGGTTATCCGATTGCCTTCAACTACAGTTACCAGCAGCAGGTGCCCGACTACATCCAGGCGAAACTTTCTGCGACCCAGATTCAAACCAAGTATGGTGAATTCACCTGTGGCGGTAAAAAGTGGCGCGGCTACGAACACGAAGCCCCTGCAGGCTGCTCCAAGGACTGGTCCCAGCCGGTGCTAGTGACTCCGGGCATGGTTGCCATGTACTTGGGTTTCAATCCTGATTTGGGCGAAGACATGATGTACGAGCCCACCATTTACAAGGCTCGCGAAGCTTGCGATAACCAGTTCTTTGAACAGTGGTACGCCGACTATGGTGCCGATGGTACCCCGCTTGACCCGTCGGTCAACAAGCGTACCAATACCGTGTTGCAACTCCCCTTGCTTGCCGGCACGAAGAACACCTTTGAAATCGACTACAACTGGAACAACGGTGGCTACTTCCCTCTCGACGTGGTGGATGCCAACAACAACTGGGTGAGCATGCTCCCCAATTCCAACCAGTTCGGTCCCCAGTCCCTCTCCATTTTCTGCCCCCCTTACGATTACAAGTGGGCCTCTTCCCAGAAGGACTACATGGACCAAAGTACTGCAGCCCTTTGCACCTCCTGGAAGTTGAACGGCGGCCCGAGGACTCCTGCCGCAGCGACTGCCGCAGTCCAGGCGAATCCTGGCGTTGGTTCCCGTCACTATCGTAACTACAGTATTACCATGATGGGCTACGCCAAGTTCAAGTACAACAAGGGCGCAGGTGAAGTCTTCGAATTCGCGGGCGACGACGACATGTGGATTTTCGTGGATGGCGTTCTCGTGGTGGACTTGGGCGGAACTCACCTTGCTGCTCCTGGTAAGGCCGACATGGACTTCTTGGCCAACAACGCTCACGGTTGCCATCCAGGCGATCCTCTCGTCAACAATACGGGCGAGAACGAAAACTGTGACCTTGAAAACCTGCAGTGGAAAAACGGCTCCTGGCACCATTTGCACTTCTTCTATGCCGACCGTCAGACCGATGGTTCCAACATGAAGATTCACTCCACTCTTTCTGAACTCGCCAAGTCCCGTTATGGTCAGCCTGCCGTCGGCGAAGCCGTCGTGAAGGTGGACGATCAGGGTAAGGCCACCAATAGCCTGTTCCTGAACACAGCCCTTGACGAAACCACCTCTCTCAGTATGACTTCTGGTGCTCCCGCCATTGTGGTCTTGCGTGAAGTCGTCGACCCGGTGACGAATACGAAGAGCACTGTGGTTTATGGCTACTACCCGTCTGCATTCACCGGTCCTACCGACAAGGGTTCCGATGGTATCCTTTACCAGTTCGAAGGTGAAATGAGGGACATCAATGGTAACGTAATCGAGGGCGGCCTTTTGGGTAGTGATAAAATTGCGTTCAACACTATGTACGATGATGGCCTCCGCGACGACGGTAACGACGGTAGTTTTACTCAGGCCGAATGGGATCAGTTGATTGCCTGGAGCCAAAAGATGACCTTCAGCGTGACTGCCACCTCGGGCAAGAAAGTGGAAGGCTTTGATCCTAAGGGCGACTGGGCTGAAATCCAGTACACCGCCGTGGCCGTTGTGGATATCATTCCGGACGATCCGGGCATTTCTCGCCCCGACTTTACCGTACAAGCGGAAATGCTGACCGCCGCTGCCGGTAGCGATGGCCTTGATCCCGAAATGACCGCTGATATGGTGCTGACCTCCATTCCGGCTGTTCCTGGCGTGAACCCGTTGACCTGGGCTAGCGATAACGCCGAAGAACTGATGAAGTCCACTGGCGGCGCTGTTCCTACAGTGATCAATGGCGTTCCAGTTACGGCAACGAACGTGGCTGGTCTCTACCAGGGTTCATCCCAGACGCTCTGCTACAACGATGGTAGCGCAGCCTCTGGAAACGCCAGTAGCGAAAGCTGCACAAGTTTCTCCTTTGCAACGACTCAGCCGTTCCATGTGAACATCCGCGTGTTCGACCACCTGGGTAACTTTGTGAACCAGTTCAACAAGAGCGTTTCCGAAGAAGACTTCAAGAAGGCTCTCGGTGAAGGCAAGAACGTTCCTGGTTGCGATGCCGACCACTTGCTGTACGGTTCTACCGGTGCCGTGCTCACCAACATCAAGGTGTATCCGGTGTCCAAGGATGGCCGTCAACTTGCAACCGGTCCGTACATCTACCAGGTGGCTATCGTGATGGAAAAGTATGAATACTGCTATATGAGTAGCGGTTCCAGCCCCACCATCATGACTATGCCTTACATGCGTACGTCTGAAACGTACCGCCGTGGCTATCGCCGCGCAGGCAAAAAGTAATCGCTCTGGTTGCTGAAAAGTTTAAAAGCCCTGCTCTTGGAGCGGGGCTTTTTTTGTATGCATATTCTATGCGGGAATCGCGCGGTCAGGAATCGCGCGGGATTTCTAGAGCGGTTCGGCGAGAAGCGCGAACGGCTCGGCGCCTGTGATTCGGACTTTTATTTTCTGGCCGGCCGGGTAGCGGCCTTGGAGGGCGACGGGGCGGTAGGCTTCGTTGCGGGCGATGGTGGTGCCTTCGCGGTAACCAATTTTTTCGGTGACTACATAGCATTCATCGCCAATCCAGGCCTGGTTGTTTTCCTGGGCCGTGCGCTGGAAGATTTCGGCCAAACGTGCGGAGCGTTCGTGTTTCTCAGAATCGGGGATGGCGATGGATGCTGCGCCTTCCTGCTCCATGCGTGCGGCTGGAGTTCCGGGGCGGGCGACAAAACGCGTGATGTTGCAGACGGAAGGGCGGGTTTCCAGGACCAGTTTTTCGGTTTCGACGTAATCGGCTTCTGTTTCGCCCGGGAATCCGACGATGATGTCGGTGCTTAGCGTGAAGCGCTCAAAACGTTCTGTGAAGGCTTGGGCTAGTTTGCAGAAGTCCTTGACGCTGTGCTTGCGGCCCATGGCCTTGAGAACGCTGTCGCTGCCGCTTTGTACGGGCAGATGGATGAACTTGTAAATTCGATCGTCGGTAAAGCAATCCAGTAGGGGTTCCAGGTAGCCAAGCATGTGCCTTGGGTTCCCCATGCCGAGCCGGATTTTGTAATCGCCCGGGACGCGCAAAAGAATCATTTGCACCAGTTCCGCAAGGTTCGTGTTGGAGTCGAATCCGTAACAGGCGCAGTCTTGTCCGGTCAACTGAATTTCAAGACAGCCGTCGCTTACAAGTTGCTGTACCTGGCTTACAATGTAGTCGGCGTTGAAACTGCGGAGTCGCCCCTTGACTAGGTGCGTACTGCAGAAAGTGCAGGCGTCCAGGCAGCCTTCCTCAATGTTCACGATTCCCACATAGGGGGTCTCGCGGAAAGTTCCGTATGTCGCCTTGTTCGACGTTTCGCGGGCATCTTCGATTTTGTCGGTTGCTTCCAGTTCCTTAAGTGTCGTGAAGTTGACTTTTGGGACGGCCTGCTTGGCGGCTTCCTTGAAATCCTTGGGGGAGCATCCTGTTATAAAAATGGCCGCGTCGGGATAGGCGTCGTTCACCTTTTTCAAAAGTTTGATGGCGCCTGCGTTCCCCTTGACCGTGCATACGTTCAGGTAGAAAGTCTTGGGTTTTGTGTTGTCGTTCTCACCATTGCCTTGCGGAAAAGAAAAGGAAACTCCATCGCGTTTTGAAAGAATCCGAGCGATTTTTTCTCCGTCGCCAAAGTTGGCGGCGCACCCCTGGCTCAATACGTAAATCATCGTTCGAATCGTTCCAGGGTGATGCCCTGATAGTAGTGGGTGAGAATTTCCTGGAAACTTTGACCGGCTTCGGCCCGAGCGCGGACGCCCATTTGGCACATGCCGACACCATGGCCGAATCCTTTGCCCGTAATTACCCATTCGCCGTTTTCGTGGGTGATTCTAAAGAGACTAGAAGGCAGAATGCTGCCGTTCTTTTTTAAAAGCCAACGGACTTTGTCACCTGCAATGCTGAATGTTCCTTTGTCTGTAACTACGTCCAGTTGGAGAATTCTTCCGCTGGGGAGCGTGTCGACGATGCTTATTTCTTTTACGGTGTTGAACTGGGTGAGTTTGCTCTTGACTTCCTTGGCGTTCTGCTTGGCGAGATTCGAGGCTTCGCTGTCGCTGAATCTGCGTTCCCACTGAATGTAACTGGATTCGTTGCACCAGGGCGTTCCATCGGGCCGCAGGTCCGGGACGCTTTGCAGGTAGGGCAGATTTTCGCGGCCCCAGGTGGCGAGAGTTTCTGTTTCGCCACCGCAGGTGGAATGGTAGTAGGCGATGATGAATTCACCTTCGTAGGTCATGACGATTCCCGCGGTTTCTTTTACGGCCTTGTCGGTGAGTGGTGTCGCGCTGGAAAGACCCTTGTATACCTGGTCCTTGGTGTCGGCGAACAGGTCGAATCCTATGGATTCTCGACTTCCCAGGTGCTTGTAGGTGTAGGTCCTTGCGGCGATGGCCTGGGCTTGCAGGGCGCTAAAGCGGTTGCTGTCCAGTTTGCCGATTTCGTAGGGGATGACTCCGCGGAGGTATTCTTCGATGTCGACGGTATTGACTGCGGTCAGTTTCCCGTTCTTGGCGGTCACCAGAAAGTCACCCGGATAGCAGTTGAAGGCGAGGGCTTTTTTTTGCGGGGCTATGGAAAGGCATCGTCCTGTTTGCTTGAACGTTTTGCTAGCAAGGGCTTCCGGCCTAGATTTCCCCTTGGAAACCATGACATTGTTTCCTTTTGCAGTTATCGTGATATCGTCGTTACCGATTTTTACGTGCAGTTCTTTTTCGTCTGTGAATACGCCGATGCGCACAGGGCGGTTTAGTTCGCGTGGGATTTTTTTGCTTACGATTTCTGCGATGGGCGTGTCGGTGGGTGCGCTTGAGGTGTCGACTGCCGTAGGGACTGTGACGGTCTGGGGTTCGGAAACGGAAGTCGCCTCTAGCGGGGCGAAGTTTAAATTTTCAGGCAAATCAAAATCGTCGTCAGCCCACAGGGTGAGCGACGACGTTGCAAGTATTGCAAAAAGTTTCCGGAGCGATATCATGTTGACTCCGGCGCAGGTCTAGTGCTTTTTGAGTTTGGCCTGGGTGTCCTTGGCCATCTTGCGAAGTTTGGACTGGTTCAACGTACGGTCTGCGGTAGAAATCTTGTCTACAAACAGGTCTCCGTTCAGGTGGTCGGATTCATGCTGGATGCAGCGAGCGAAGAGTCCTTCGCAGTTGTGGATTTCCTGGGGTTCGCCGTTGATGTCGAAGAAACGCACCACCACGCGGTCGGGGCGGACGACGTTGCAGAAAATATCGGGGAGCGAAAGGCAACCTTCTTCGTAGTCAACCGGCTTGGCGTCTTCTTCGGGTTCCCATTCCGGGTTGAACATGATGAAGGGTTTCGGTTCTTCTTCGTCGGGGATAGCCGTGTCTATCACGACCAGGCGGATGTTCCTGCCAATTTGGGGTGCGGCAAGTCCACAGCCCGGAGCGTCGTACATGGTTTCGAGCATGTCCTGTGCCAGTTGGCGCAGTTCAGGAGTGATTTCGGTGATGGGTTCGCATTTTTTGCGGAGCACCGGATCTCCATAAGTGCGTATCGGAAGAATCGCCATTGTATCCTCGGTTATCTACAGTCTTGTTACTTCTTTTCTTCGACTTTCGGCTCGGCGTTGATGACGCGGAGAATGGCCTGCTTTTCGAAATCGATCAATGTGGTAGAGCCTGTACGGACAGTAACGATGTTGGAGCCTTCTTCCATGTTGGTGACGATGCCGACGATGCCTGCAGCGGTCATCACCTTGTCGCCTTTCTTGAGGGCCTTGCGCATGGCTTCCATCTGCTTCATTTCCTTGCTCTTCGGGCGGATGAAGAAGAACCACATCACCACGAAGAGGAGAATGAGGGGCATAAACTGGGCGAGCATGCTGGGCTGTTCTTCGGCGGCGGGAGCGGCGTCCTGGGCGAATGCGGCTGCGGCTGTTGCAAGAGTGATAAGAAGAGCTTTGATTTTCATGGTGTGAAACCTTTTTTTGTAAGGGGTTAATTTAACAGGTGGAAAAATAGAAAAATTTATTCGGCAAAGTGGTTTCGAGGCGTACTACGATACGAGTTTCTTGTCAAGAAGCGGGAATATCCGGTTTAGTTCCAGCAGGTCCATGATCTTGTCGAAGTCGGCGTAAAAAAAGTCGATGCTTTCGATGGGCGAGTGGATGTCGAAGGTGCTGGAGGGTTGCAACAGTTGCTTTTGGACTAAGGGGTCGATGGTCCTTGATGTGAGTTTTAGACCATGCATGGATTTCTTGGCTTCGGCAATCAGGTTCTCCGTGCTTATGCCGCATATTCCCTCGTGCATGGGGATGTTCTTTTCTTTGGCTATCTTGATGAACGTAGAAAGCACCATCTGCTCGGTCATGGAGAGAATGTTAGGCGAAACCTTCTGGTTCAAGGCGCGGTAGTGCAGGGTCTCGTAGAGCAGGGGAATTATCTGCAGGCTTTCTGCCCGGACTTTTTTGGGGGCGCCCTTGATTTCTTGGACTTTCAAGATTCCAAGTTCTTGCAGGGATCGCAACAACTGGTCTATTTCCGTGGCGGGAGTGTTGTTCAAAGCCATGGCCTTTTGCTGCAACAGGGCAAGGGGCATGCTGTCGGTTTCTGTTTCTGCAATATGCGCCGCGAGCAGGAACAGCATAGATGGAAGCGCTTGTACCAGGTCGCTCTTCCGTTTGTTTTCTTGCGCTTGGTGGTTGCGGGTCCCGAGGAACGTGATGATGGACTTGAGCCAACTGGGCTTTTGACTCAGGGCCTCGTGGAATGTAGCCTGTTCCACCACGAGAACTTCGCTGGGTTCGTCTGCCATGAGCGTCCATTCGCGCGGAGCGTTTTCCAACAGGCTGAATTCGTCGATGATGCTGCCCGGTCCAAAGGTTGTTTTCTGACTTTCCCCGTTCTGCGAGGTTCCGACAAGGGATCCTGATTTCACAATGTAAAGGGAGAAGCCTTTGTCGCCCTCCATGCACAGAAATTCGCCTTCGTTAATGACCATTACAGCACCCCCTTGATGTTGGTTTCGTAGCGGAGGGCTGCAATGTAATATGTTATTTTGTCTGTATCTGGTGTAAAGGTGTTTTCGGTTGCTTCTTTGAACCAGCCGAAATGGAGCATGTTAATCCATTCGGCGACGTCCACCTTCACCTTTTGCTCCGTAAGGAAAGAAATCCATGCGGGCGCTTCCTTGGCTTCGTGCGTATCGAGAGTCGCGAGTTTTACAAGAACCCATTTTTGCTGGTTCGTCAGTGTAAATGGTTGCCACGTTTCGCCGTTCTCGAGGGCGTTCTGGTAATCCACGAAAATCTTGAGCAGTGTGGGATTTGCAATGCGGAGCGAGTACGTTCCGTCGGTTTCCTTCAGGCTTATGAGTTTGCGCCTGGCCAAAGCCTTGATGTCTTCTTGAATGGTCGCTTCGGAAACTTTTGTGAGCCAATGAAATTCCTTGACGATGTTCGCCAGCGGAATGTCGCGTTTCGCCTTGACGTGGCTGAGGTATTCCGCAAGACTTTTTAGGGAATTCTGGGTTCGCGGCCTGTAGAGTGCTGCCTTCAACTTGTGAGTCTTGGCGGAAAGGCTTTTTATGACCGCAAGGAGCCATACCGGAATCGTCTTGAGTTCCGATTCCATGCACTCTTCCGTGACGATCGTGATGGTGGAATCCTGGGTCGCTTCGATGGTGTAGCGGAAATGTTCGCGTTCCAAAAGCGCCGATACTCCGACAAGGTCACCGGGGTGCATTTTGAAGATGGTCTTTTTGGGGGACTCGCTAGTATCTACTGCGGTCAGTTCGCCGTCGTCCAGAATGATGATATTTCTGGATTCGCTCTCGGGTGAGTATACAACAAAACCCGCCTTCACGCGCATCCGTGTGGGCGGGATGATTTGTTGCCGGGAATTCCCCGTACTCATCGGGAAAAGACCCTCGAAAGCCTCAATTAGGCTTCGCGTTCTTCGATACGGGCAGCCTTGCCGCGGAGCTTGCGCATGTAGTAAATGCGAGCCTGGCGGACCTTACCATTGCGGTCGACAACGATGGAGTCGATGCGGGGGGAGTTGACCGGGAAGATACGTTCAACAGCGACTGCGCCGGACATCTTGCGGACAGTGAGAGTCTTGGAGATGCCAGAGTTCTTCTGCTGGATAACAACACCCTTGAACGGCTGGATACGTTCCTTGGTGCCTTCAATAACCTTGACGTTAACAGTGACGGTGTCGCCGGCGCGGAATTCCGGCATTTCGGACTTCACGTTTTCGTTCTGGATTGCTTCGATGTTCAGGGACATAATGTGTACCTCTTATTATTTGTCGCCAAATTTAGTATTTATTTCGAGATTTTTAAAGATGTCGGGGCGTCTTTCTTGCGTTCTTTTTAAAGATTCTTGGCGCCTCCACTCCGAAATGTTCTTGTGATGGCCCGAAAGTAGCACTTCGGGCACCTTTTTTCCCTCAAATTCCTCGGGTCGGGTGTAGACCGGCCACCCCAGTACGCCCTGGGCGAACGAGTCCGTTTCTCCGGATTCCTTGTGTCCGAGGGCTCCGTCTAGGAGTCTGACCACGGCGTCGGTCACCAGCATGGCGGGTAATTCGCCACCGCTCACCACGAAATCGCCTATGGAAATCTCCATGTCGACCTCGGACTGGCGTATGCGGTCGTCGATTCCCTTGTAGTGCCCGCAGACAAGAACTAGGTGGCTTTCCTTGGAAAGTTCCTTCGCAATCTTGTGGGTGAAGGGCACTCCGTCGGCCGTGAGGTAGATGACTTTGCCTCCGTCTTCCTTGACTCCCGTGCTGCGAATGGCCTTGGCCAGGGGTTCCGGTCGGAGCACCATGCCAGGTTCGCCGCCATAAGGGACGTCGTCCACTTGACCGTAGTCGTTCACAGCGAAGTCGCGCAGATAGACCGTGTTGAATTCGAACAGCCCCTTTGTCTGCGCACGTCCCATGATGGAACTCTTCATGGGCGTGAACATTTCCGGGAATATGGTGATGCAATCTATTTTCATGCTTCACGATCCTCGGGGCATAGGGCCTTGAGATAGTCCGATTCGCAAACGATGAATTTGCCGTCTTCGTTGATTTCAGTAACGCAGTCGTCAATCCACGGGGCGAGGATAGACTTGTTTGTGAATTCCTTTTGGAATTCCGGAGCGAACTTGATGTTGAAAGCGTTTACTGTCGGGAGTTCCTGCACGTCGATGACTTCGCCAATGTCACGGCCGTCTTCGGTATGTACGCGGAACCCTTCCAAGTCGTCCAGGTAGTATTCGCCATCTGGGGCGGGGAGTCTTTCGGATTCGAGAATCATCAAGTCGCCGTTCACAAAATGCTGCACGGATTCGGGCGTGTCGTAGCCTTTGAATTTCAAAAGCCAGATGTCGTTTGCGAGCCTGGAATCTTCCAGGGCGAGTTCGACTTCTTCGCCGTTAGTCTTTTTCAGGAGGACGTCCTTGAGTTTCGCGTGGCGCGTCAGGTCATGTGTCAAGGGCATGGCCTTGATATAGCCTTTGACGCCATGCGTGCGCATGAGCTGGCAGACGGTTATGTATTCCTTCGAATCGGACATTTTGCAGAGTCGTGCTTGTCGCAGGATGTTTTCGGTATTGAGGGAACAAAAAAGTCCCGTGCAGGCGCACGAGACTCTTTTGAAACGCTTGATTAGGCTTCGGCGGCCGGGGCTTCAGCAGCCGGGGCTTCGGCAGCGGCGGCAGCTTCAGCAGCAGCGGCTTCCTTGGCGGCCTTTTCAGCTTCGATCTTGGCCTTGGCCTTCGGGCCAAGTTTTGCCTTCTTTTCCTTGTCAGCCTTCGGGGTGGCGGTCTTGCCTTCGATGGAGCGACCGGCCTTGACTTCGTGGAAGAGTTCCATGATGCCAACCTTCTTGAGGAGGTTGCGGACAGTGTCGGACGGCTGTGCGCCAACCATGAGCCACTTCATGACCTTTTCCTGGTCAAAGCGGATTTCGGCCTTCTTGAGGTTCGGGTTGTAGAAACCGACCTGTTCGATAAAGCTATCGTCGCGGGCCTTGCGGCTGTCGATAACTACGGCACGGTAGATGGGGTTGTGACGCTTGCCAAAACGGGCGAGACGGATGACTGTAGACATGATAACCTCTTTTTTGGGGTTTCCCGGAAACCGGGGGTTCGTTGTTTTATGTGCCCAAATATAACAATTCAAACCTTGTGTGTAAAGGACGGAATGTAAAATTTTTCCGTTCTTTACGTATAAATTAACTGTATTTTATGGTAAAAATGTCGAAATTTTAACAAAATCGGCAAATTTAAATGTGCTGGTTTACCCTTTTACGATGACTTTTCCGGGTGGATTTTGCACTTGTTTTTTGAAAATGGAGTAGTTTGAGGGCGAAATAATGTGGTAAAGAGCCTCTTTTACCATGGCTTCCACGTTAAAAGCGAACGAATCGAAACAGTAACGGTAGCTTTCGGCGGAGTCGTCGAACCCGAGGATATAGGGGCGATTTTTCCCCGTAGATTCGAAAATTTCGATAAGGGCGGCAGCGGTCCAGTCGTTCGAACACACGAACGGGGCATCGATGGCGTTTTTTAGCAGGGTGCGAATGGCACTTTTAAGGTGCTCGAATGGTTTTAAGCCTTTTTTTTGTGCCGTTTCTGCGACTTCCGATGGACTGTATACGTCGGTATCGACAAGGGCGTTGACGTCGAGCCCTTCCTGGATTAGTCCTTCCAGCCTTTTTTGGGACCATTCGCTGTTGTGGAAGGGCGAAATGTAGTTGACTTGGCCGATACCCTTCTTTTTTAAGTGTTTTGCGACAATGGTCCCCGCGTTTTTGCCGAAAGCCGCATTGAAGTAGGCCCACTTGTTTTGATTCTTTATGACTTTTGAAAGGACCGATGCTGAATTTTCCCACCATACGGAAATGGGAAAATCACATTTGGAAAATAGTGAAAACAGCAAGGACGGATTGCTTACTAGCCAGGTGGAAAGAAATGCTCCTAGGCAACGATTCTTTTCGATGCCGTAAATTTCGATTCCTTCCGTGGATATTAATTTGTTCGTGCTGTCGCAATAGCCGATATAGCGGATGGAAATGTTTTGCTCTTGAGTTAAGCGCGAAAAGGTTCGGAATACTTCGGCTTCGCGTTCGGTGTCAATTATGAGGTGCCCGTTGCTGTCGCACCTGTGTACAAACAGAATGTAGCTGCTTTCGATAGTCTTGACGTCTTTGCAAAACGAAAACTTGGTGCCGTTTTTCTTGAGCAGCCCCTTGGATACCTTGTCGTTCAAAAATTTCCGTATCGTGTATTGCGATACCTTGTAGCGACAGGCGAGTTCCTTCAAGGAAGGAAGTGTGGAAAATGCCCCTAGAAAACCGCTCTCCATGTCTTTTTGGAACTGCTCTTCAAGGGTGTCAATTTCCGTATTTTTCAGATTCCTGAAATCCAGAGGAGAATTCCCCCAAAAATAACCCTTCCCGTGGTACGACTTGATTATTCCGTCTGCGACTAGGGTGTTGTAAACTTTGCTGATGGAGCCTGCGGATACGCCTAACTTTGCTGCCATCTTGCGAACAGAAGGAATCTTTTCGCCTTGGCTGAAATTGTCGGAAAGGATTGTCTTTTTTATATCGTCGGTCAGCATTGAATAGAATTTAACAAAAAACGCTCCCGGACCAGGAGCGCTAAATGGATTTGCTTCGAATAGTGATTCTTGTCTTCGTTTACTTCTGGTCGCCGCCGATAGATACCTTGGCGTCGCCTTTAGAGATGTTTACGCCCTTGCGAAGTGCGATGGCTGTGATGGCGATGATGAGAACTACCAGAACAATGCAGCCGGGCATGGTCGAAATCGCTCCGACTAGAGTTTGCTGCTGCTTGATTGTGGAAATGGAGTCCTTGAGAGAATTGATTTCTTGCTGGAGATTCTTGTTCTGGATAACGAGGGAATCGATGTTTTTTTGCAAGACGGGCACCTGAGCTGCGGTGAGGGAATCGATGGTGTGCTGCTTTTGCATATCTGAAAAGTGCTTCATCATTTTTCCCTTTACGGCAGGGTCCATGGCATTCATTTCGTTGTTAGAAAGGACTTTGGCCATTGAAGATGAGTCTACGGCTATGGTAGAAGTTGTGTTTTCTGCGTTGAGTTCCGCCATTTTTCATTCCTTGTTTATTGTTTTGTGAATAACTTATTTGGCCGAAAAAGATAGAATTATTTTGAAAAAGAATGACTCTTTTTGTTTAGTTTTTTAGTAAAAATGAATATAAAATAAAACGGTCTCCTATTGGAGAACCGTTTTACTTTTAAAATAGACTTTCCGAAAAGGAAAAGGCTTGATTAGCCGCAGTAGAAGTAAGTCTTCACGAGCTTCTGCATGGCAGTCTTGGACTTCGTGACCTGGGCGCGGAGCGTCTTGTCCTTGAAGGCCTTGAGTTGTTCGATGATGCCGTCGATCATGGCGGGGCTAAATACACCGAATTCTTCGTAGATCTTGCGCTGCTTGGCGAGGCAGTCGGCACTGGCCCAGCAGGAATCCGGAAGAGTGCTGAGAGTCTTCAGGAGCTTTGCGTTTTCCTTCTTGTGGATGTTCACGTTCACGTAGGTCTTTTCGGCAATCTTCAGGCCGTCCTTGAGGCTGAAGCCGTGGCGGCAAGCGACGCAGAGGCCTGCCATGAGGAGGTAGACGTTTGCGGAAGCGTCCGGAGAACGCATTTCGACAGTCTGCTTCTGGTGCGTGTTGTAGCTCGTGCCCTTTTCGTTCGGGTTAGCCATCTTGCAGAGGTCTGTCTTTGCGGCCCAGCCGAGCGGTACGCGAACGAGCACGGAGCGGTTGCGGTCACCCCAGCAGACGTTCGTCGGGGCTTCCTGGTGCGGCACGAGGCGCAGGTAAGAAGTCGGGTTCATGTTGCCGAAAGCGGTGATGGACGGAGCGAGTTCCATCATGCCTGCGATGGCGCGCTTTGCAGTATTGCTGATGACACCGTTTTCGAGCATCTGGTTGTCGCCGTCCTTCATGAGGCGCATGTGGATGTGGAGGCCCGAGCCTGCCTTGCCGACAGTAATCTTCGGGGCGAACGTCACATCGAGGCCGAGCTGGGCACCGAGGTTACGGATGACCCACTTGGCGATTGTGAGCTGGTTTGCAGCGTCTTCGGCCGGATTCGGGAGGAATTCGATTTCGTTCTGTTCGTAGAGTTTGCCGTCTTCGGTGAAGTTACCGACTTCGCTGTGGCCGTACTTGATCTGGCCACCGGCCTGTGCGATGTAGAGCATGCACTTCTGGCGGAATTCGTTGAACTTGGCAAACGGAGCGGATTCGTGGTAGCCCTTCTGGTCCACGGCCGGGAAGTGGCCCGGATCGTCGGCAATCACGTAGTATTCAAGTTCGCCCATGGCCTGGAATTCCATGCCCGTTTCCTTCTTGAAGGCTTCGCATGCCTTGTGGAGCGTGTATTCCGGGGAAGATTCGAGCGGCTGGCCGTCCTTGTTGAAGAAACTGCAGAGCAGGCAGAGGGTCGGGAGGCTTGCAAACGGATCCATGAAGGCAGTAGAGAAGCGCGGCACCACGTAAAGGTCGGAGGAGGAAGCTTCGATGTAACTGAAGAGGCTGGAGCCGTCGACGCGTTCGCCGCAGCTCAGGATTTCGTCGAGGTAGTCGGCGTCGTTCACGACGAAGTTCAAGGTCTTTAAGCGACCGTCACCACCGGCGTACATGAAGTTCACATGGCGAATGTTGTTTTCGCGGATGTACTTCTTGATATCTTCCTTGGTGAACTTTTCACGCGGCTT